>DBQA01000002.1 GCA_002305675.1 Patescibacteria group bacterium UBA1406 | reverse complement strand
GCGGGCCACCATGGACTGGTTGCCATTCCCGTCCACCTCCACCAGGCCGTCGAGAACGGGGCTGGAATGTACTTTGCCCTCCCCGTCCTTGTAGGTCATGAGCGATAAGGTCAATCTGGGCACGCCGGTCTCGGCGTTCGTCCCGGTGAGAAGGTACTGCATTCTGGTGGGGTTGTCCGGATCCTGCCTGTTTTCACCCTCTAAACTTAAGCCGGTGCTCCCAAGGGTCAGCCCGTAATGCTCACCGTAAGTGCGGGCGAAAACGGCTTCCTCATTCAATAAAGGATCGGTAATGTTGCCAAGGTCAACCCTGTTGAAACGGACCTCCTGGACCATGCCGGGCCCTTCGGGAGTGATACCGGTCTCTGGCGTATTCACGGCCGGAGTGGTGGGAAGAACGGGCGGGGTGGCCTCGGCCTGGGCACGGCAACCACCCAGGAAAGCCGCGGCCAGCATCAACTCGGTGACCAGAAGTTTCTTATTTAGTCCGACTCCCCTTTCGGAGGTGGATGTGAGGTTCATATCCTATAATTATATCAAACGGTTATTTATTGTCAACGAAACATTATCCTAATCTTCATCCCGCTATTCAATTCCTCCGTTAACCCTAGTAAATACTCTACATAATTTCTCACTTCCCCGTCAAACGCATTTTCCTCTAGATTTTCAAAAGCCCTGCCTATAGTCTGCAGGACCCTGGCCATGCCCTGTCCCTGGGCCTGGTAGGTGTAAATGCCCTGCAAGGCCCGGCCGAAAAGCTCGGGAGAGATATACTCGTCCAGGCCGAACCTCTTGATCCTGGCCTGTTCATCCGGGGAAAAAAGTTCATTGACCCGGGACCGGTAATACGGCTGGAGGTATTTTTGGGTCAGGACGTCATACACCAGCCTGAACTCGTCGGAGCCGGCCCTCAGGCTCTCCTTGCCTGAGATAAGCCCATCCAATGCGGCCAGGACGCTGTTTTCCTCCCCCGATGACAGCGCGGCGCGGATATCCTCCCGGCTGGGCGTATCCAACCCCAACTTCCTCATCCAGCCCGGTTTTTTCTTCTCCACGAGGTCGAGGTAACTGGTCTCGTTCTCCAGATGGTCCGGGGAAACCAGCCAGAGGGCGTCTTCGGGAGCGGTCGGTTGCCTGCGCCTTCGCCCCAATACCTGCCACAACTGCAAACGGCTCTCCGGCAGGCCGACAATAGCCGTCTTCAAGTCGGGGAAGCCGCCGCCCGACTCTTTGATATCCACGCCTAGGCCGCTTTTGCCGGAACTGATGACCACGCCCTTTTGGTCGGCCAGGGTCCGGTAAACCGCGTCTTCCTCGGTCTCGGCCATATCCGGCATGACCCGGACCGCCACTACCCCCTGCTGCCGAAGATGCTCTTCGAGGGCGGCCGCTTCCCGTTCACTGAAACAACTGACAAGCACCGGTTTTTTGATCTCTCCCTCCTGCCACTCTCGTACCGCCTCCGTTAGCCGGGGCAAGTATCCTTCGGCCGTATATTCCATCCTGGGCGTAGGGGGAGTCCGCTTCTCCGTTGAAAAAGGCCGGCGCCTGTCCAGGGTATGGAGAAAACCCGCAAAAGGTGACGGGACCACCCGGCGGGGAGTTTTCAGGGAATAGGACAGGAGCGTGCCGGAAACGGCCTGGAATTTGGCCCCGAGATTGGCCACCCAAGACTGATAGCTCATGGACCGCTCGTTCAGAAGGTTGGGGTTTGCCACTTCCGGCCTGCCCTCCTTGGCCATGACGGCTATCCGGTCAAAGGCGCTGAACTCGTGATCCTTCAGGGCCAGACCAAGATACGAATCCCTGACCACCAGGCGCTCGCCATCCCCATAGTAGTACTCCTTGCCCTCCCGCATGTTCATGGCCTGCTCCAGGCTGGGAATGAACCTCTGGAGGTAGGTTTCGGCCATCATTTCCGGGGTCGCTTCCTCCATCTCGCCCATATCCTGTCCCTTTACCTCCTCTGCCAGGCGTTCCCTGAACCAGGCGGTTATCTTCTCGGCCGAGAGATCAGGCAGGTCTTTGTAAAGTGGGCTGCGGCGGCCATAGAAGTATTCCGTCACTTCCCCGGCCACGTCGGCAAAGAAGGCCGGGTCTTCTGCAAGCGTTTTGTGCACAAGAGTGGCCAATTCGACGATCTTGTCGTCCCGGAAAACCACCCGCTTGTCCGACACTTCGAAGAAATCCTTTTGTCGTCCTTCTGTGAGGCGGAATAGTTTGCGAAACAGGAGATAATGGTAGATGAAATCGGCGCTGTCGGCCGAGGCGAAGAGCTCCCCATTGGCAAAGATGAACTCGGAGCCCCGGTCATAGGCCACATGGGCCTCGTCCGCTATCACTCTGGACAGCCTGGCCATCACCCCTTCGTCCTCCAGATATTCAAAGATGGCCGAACTGTCGTCCGTGACTACCACCCCCGGCGCCTCGGGCAGGCGGGAGGCGACATCCTTCTCTTTACCCTCGGTCATTTTGGAGAGGTACAGTTGATAGAGAGTGTTCCGGAGAAGCCTGACAGACCGCCTCTTTTCCTCAGGCAATCCCTGGATCTCTATCAGGCAGTCCACGTGCTCCAGGTACCTCTTCAGGGCCGCTACCTCGTCTGTCGCCTCCATGTCCTTGGCCCCGGTAATTTCGTTGATCGCGAGGTCCCCCTCCAATTCCTTTGGAAAAAGGGTTTTCAGCCGCTTTAAGTTGCCGATAAGTTCTTGTTTGAGTTTGTTGTTCGCGGTGGTGACCAGGACCGACCGGTCCGGGTCCACGAGCTGCCTGACCAGGGCCGCGATAGGGATGACGACGCTGGACTTTCCGTAGCCTGTAGGCGCGTGCAGGTGCTCGCCTGACAGGAGGGCGGCGATCCCTTCTATCTGATCCGGACGGACCTCGAAATTCTCTGCCTGCCTGTCCCTTTCCAGGGCCGTGACCAAATAAGCCGCCAGGGAGTCCTCCGTATAACGCCGCAGTTCCCTTTGCGCCTTCAGCCTGAAAGCGCCCTCGCCCCGCTCCGATCTGATGAAGTAATCCACCCGGACGCCCTCCGGATCGAAGACGGCCATATAGTCATCCACCAGTTCCTCATAGGTGAACTCCCCGCCCTTGACATACCTGTCCCGCAGGCGGCCGATCCGTCCTGGGGAGCCCTCCCACAGCTCTTTGTCCGTCCGGTAACCCTGCCTCAGCTCCGTTATCCGGCGGCTCCTGTCCTTAACCTCTTTGTTCTCGGTCAGTCTGGCCTCCAGGCGCCTTAAGATGCCGGCCACGGGCGAGTTTTTCGATTCTAGGGGAGGAGGGGGAGTGGGCATCTCCATGCGTTCGGTCATAGGATCATTGTAGCAACAAACGCCGGAAACGGGAACGGGGTTATTCCAGGGCGGCGATCTGAAAGTCTTCAAACTGAAATTTGTTCACGCCGATATTCATGTTTTTGCCGAGTTTTATCTCCTGTTCCTCGCCGTAGACGAGCTGGTCGCCGTTCTCCTGAAGCTTGATCCTTGCCTTGACCGTCACCACTTTTCTCGGTTCCGGATAGAAGGAAATGCTATTGGACAGGCTTTCCGTATTATAGAAGGCATTGTCGGCCTGGCTTTTCGACAGGACTTCGAACACTACTTCTTCGCCGTTGAAATAACGGTCGCCGACCGTAATGCCGTCATATTCCCAAGGATAAGCGTTGCTCTTGACCAGGGTAATGGTTTTTTCCACATAGTTCCGGCTTGGCTGTTTCTCATAGATGTCGAGGACCGTTCCCGTCACTTCTACCGAGGGCAAGGAAAACTCTATCGGCGAGCCGACCACCAGGCCGGACCGGTTGAAGCTGTAACCCGTGACAGAATTACCGTTCACCCGAAGCCGCAGGAGAAGATAGATGTCGTACTGGTTGGACCCCCAGTAAGGGTAATACCTCATGCTGACGATCTTGGCTTTGGGGTTCCGGGTGGTCGGGCTTTTTCTGGCCATGTCTTTTTTGAGGCCGTTGACGAACCAGATGGGTGCCCGGCCGGTATTGGCCCACCAGAGGCCCTGGGAAACTTTCACTTTGGCGTATACGTATTTCGGCTTGACCAGGAACATCCGGTAGGCAGAAACCAGGCCGACGAAGCCGACAATAGCGATAAAAAGGATCAGAAAGTAATTCGCAGCCGCAAACTTCCACAGTTTGCGCCACTTTTGGGGAAGTCGATTGAAAATCATAAGTGTCTTTTATTTTAGCATATTATAATACCTGTATGTTCGCCCGCTTACTGGCCCTGCTACTGCTGATCCTGCTGTCGCCCCTTTTTTTGTTCCTCTTGGTCCTCGTTAAATTCAGTTCGCGCGGCCCTTTTATCTTCCGACAATTAAGGGCCGGCAGGAACCGGCGGCCGTTCTGGATCTATAAGATCCGGACGATGGTTGTAGATGCAGAAAGTCTAAAATCCAAAATCCGAAACCTAAATGAAGCGGATGGCCCGGTCTTTAAGATCAGGCACGACCCCCGCTTCACTGCGGTGGGCAAATACATCTCGTTCCTCGCGCTGGACGAGCTGCCCCAGCTTGTCAATATCATTAAGGGGGAGATGGCCTTTGTCGGCCCCCGGCCCCTGCCCGTGGACGAAGCCAGTAAAGTCCCGGCCAAATACTCGGGCCGCTTCTCCGCTCTGCCCGGCATGACGAGCCCCTGGGTAGTGCAGGGCGCGCACCGCCTGACCTTCTCCCAGTGGATGGAATCGGACCTGGATTATGTGAGACGCCGCAGTTTTTGGTATGATGTGGGGGTCTTGGCGAAGACCGTTATTTTGGTCGCCGGCCTGGTGGTCAGGGTTGGGAAAAGAAAATGAGATACAGCATCAACAAAGGCGTCATCGTCCAAAAAATGGGTAACAAGACCGTCATTTTTGACGGGGAGGCATCTGTCCTCTACACCTTCAACGAAACGGCCTCCTTCATTTTCCAGAAGCTGAAGCTCGGGTGGGAGTTGGCCGAGATAGAGGCAGCCATGGTCAAAAGATACGGCATCAGCCCGGAAAAAGCCCGGGCTGACCTTAGTGCCCTCCTTGGAGACCTGTCGGCCAAAAAAATCGTCTTGCCCGCATCCAGAACAACCACCAGACCGAATAAATAACCGCCCGGTTGATAAAAACCCCCATTTTTTGCCAAAGCGGTTTGGGCGATAAATGAAACAGGTGTTTGAACCTCTCCCTCCCGGCCTGCAAACGGGGTTCGTCATCAAAGATGAGCGTGTCATTCTGCAAAAGAGGCTTAAGATATCCGAGCTTGTCCTTGGCCGGCCGGATCCGGCCCAGAAAAAAACCGGGTATCGGGGTATGGTAATACTTCTTGAGCAGCACAAAGACCGGGTAGACATAGCCACTCACCTGATATCGCCCGACCATCTCCGCCATCTTTTCCCAGTCCGGCTTTCTAAACCCGCTCCTCCTGATCACCTTGTCCATGAGCTCGTACCTGTATGTGCCGCTGAAGTTGTGGTGGAAGAGGTGCAGGGCGAGGTAGACAACTAGCGAGCTCGGGTCCAGGACGGGAAAAGCCTCCCGGTGGACCCTGATAGACCGTTTGGAATTGAGAAATTCGGCCGTCATCCGGTCGATCAGGCTTTGGGAATAGAGCGCCTCGAGCTTGCCTATCTGGGTCAGCATGAAGACCGTCTCAAGGTGCAGGTCAAAGACCACCCGCACACCCCCCACCTCCTTGTAATAGCCGTACTCGCTTTCCTTGTCCTTGAAGCGTTTATGGGTGGCCGATAATTCGTTCCGGGCACGCAGATATCCCAGCTTGGTCATAATCCGTCCCGCCTTGGGAAAGTCTTTTTTGTCAATAAGTATGTCGCAGTCCGCAAAGACCCTTCTCGGGTGGGTGCGGCGGTAATACAGGTGCAAAGGCAGCCCCTTCAGGAAAACAAACTCTATTCCCGCCTCCTCAAAGGCCCGCTTGACCTTCACAATCTCGGGAAAATACAGCGTGGACTGGATGAGATATAGGCTTTCGGGGTCAAAGGCCTGTCCCTGCCGCTTGACGAGGTAAGTCCGGCCGATGATATTGCGGGGGTAGACCCGGCCGTCGCACTGGGGATTGTTGTCGCCCCGGGTGACAAGATAGCGTCCCGTTTTATATATCACCCGGTGGATAAATGCCTGGCCGCCTTTCAAGACAAGCAGAATCTCATCCACGGCCGCCTGCCGGAAATCCGCCTGTTTCAGATAGACTATATCGCCCGGCTGAAGAATGGGCAGCATGCTTCTGCCCTCTGCTTTGAATGAGAATTTTGGCTTGGTCCGGAGCGTTTTGAGGAGTGTCTTCATCCTCCCCATTCTAACATTTTAATCGTATAGCCTGAATCCGATGAATTTTTCGTGGGTCACGAGATCAAGTGTGTCTTTGGCATGCACCCTTTGCCCCTCCTTGATATGGTTTATGTCGACCTGCTCCAGCCTGCCGTCTTGGCCGCTGATCCAGAACTTCATGGAGTTCTCGCTTTGATAGGTCGTGATGACCGCTCCCTTGTCATCAACGATGGAAAAAGTGCTGATCTTGTTGCGGTTCTTGTCCGTAACGACATTCCTGACATATCCCTCGTATTCCGCCGTGATATTCAGAACGACGGAGGACTTGTCTTCAAACTTGTCAAAAAAGTTCACGATGTCCGTGGTCGTCTCCGAAAAGGTCAGATAGCGGGCGTTTTCCTTCAACAGGAAGAAATAGAACACGAGCTCCGCCAAAATTATCAGAAGTAGGACTATGAACAGACTGATGAGCGTTTTTAGGGACATAGCACTGATTTCAATTTAGCACAAAAATGAAAAAAAGCAACATATTCCCTTATCGATAAGCTACAATAAGTGATATGGGCACGGTCAAACTGGCCATTTTGGCCTTCTTTCTGGCGGTCATCCTCTTGTTGCAGATCGTTTTTCTGTCCTACCAGAACTTCTCCCCCGGAAGCCGGGAAGTAGGCGGTTTCTCCTTCTCGGAGTTTGCCAATCTCTTCGGACTCAAGGACTACCGCAACATGGCACTGATGATGGACACCGAGGATCTCTCGTACCTGTTCCGGAACAATCCCGGAGTCAATTTTGACGAGAGAGGCAATATGAAGGTGGTCAACAAAAGCCCCAAAGACTGGGTAGAGTATAACAGCGGAAGTATTGTCATGGACTGCCCCTTCAAACTGATGGCGGGCTTTGCCAACACCGGCGACCGTTCCTCCGTCACGTTTTCGAGCAGTCTGAGCCGGGGCCGGGACTGGTGGAGGGACCTCAGGCGCATCTATATCCACCAGGATGCCGAGGGCGCTCTGTTACTTGAGATCAGGGACGGCCGCTCCCTGGATTCGACCCGGTTTTATGCGTTGGAAACCCCCGGACAGACGCTGATCCTCAATTTCCTCGACCCCTTCGGGAAGGAGCTCGAAGTTACTGACGGGGGCGGCAAAGTGCTTGAGAAGATCGATTTCCCGAGCCTCGAGGACATGGAATTTCCCTTCGGCTTCCTGCCTGAGCGGAAAGGATATGTCGGACTGTCCGTTTCTCCCGAAAGCACTATCAGGGTCAAAAACCTCTTCCTGATGAAAAAGGAGGGGATTGGCTGCGTCAACTAGCTTATTTCAGCTTGACAATAACCACTTCGACAATTTTGGCGTTCTTGTTCTGGTCCAGCTCTTTGATGATCCTCATGGCCACCGTGTCGCCTGCCGAGAGGTCGGCAAAGGACATCTCCTCTTCCACCCCGTTGACCAGCTCATATGTTTTCATCTTCGTCAGGTCTGACGGGGTGAAAAAGAATTCGGCAGCATCCCGGGGAGGAACTTTAAGGCTCAGTTTTACCTGGTAGCCGAGGCTTTTGTACGTCTCGTCCAGCTCCTGGTCGATAGCCTGGATCTCGCTCTGGTAGGTGGAGTTCACCTGGGTGGAGGTGATGATCCCGCGGCCAAGCATTTTTTCGTATGATTCGAGGCTCTGCAGCGAACAGAGCTTCTCGTCCTTCATGGCCGCTTCCAGAACTTCCAGGGTTTGGATCTTGCTCCGGATCTGGAACAGCATTTTGCCCTGGATGAAAACGATGACCGCCACAAAGGCAAATATAAGGAGGAATATCAGACCGTTCTTCTTCATATTTTCAGTATATACCATCTAGTCCAGAAATTCCCGGTAGTTTTGGGTATTAACAACGAATTTATCCCCTTCGCCATTCAATATCTTCCAGGCCACCCGCCGCACCACTCCTTGGGTAATACGCTTCAAAGTACGTATACCGGCATCAAACCCGAGCGGCCTGATCAGAACCGGCCAGAGGCCGTCGTCTATCTTCAGGTTGTCGGCCGTGAGTCCTGCCTCCTGGAGGGCTTTGGGCAGGATATATTCCTTGCCGATATGCATCTTCTCTTCGTCGGTATAGGAAGGCATTTGGATGATCTCCATCCGGTCGAGGACGGCCGTCGCCACCTTATTAACATTGTTGGCAGTGGCCACGAAAATGGCCTCGGAGAGATCGAAAGGATAGTCCAGATAATGGTCGGTGAAGGCCTTGTTCTGCTCCGGATCCAAAAGCTCAACCAGGACGCCCATGATCTCCTGTCGCCTCTCGTCAGAAACGCGGTCCAACTCGTCCAAGAGTATGACCGGGTTCTTGACGTTCACCCGCCGGAGCGATTTGACGATTATGCCCGGCTCCGCCTCGGGATGTATCCGGCTCAGTCCCCTCAGGTCCAAAGCCGAGGCCAGTCCACCGAAAGGGATCCTGATGAGCTGCCTATTCAGTGCTTCGGCGACAGAGACCGCCATAGTTGTTTTGCCGGTACCGACCAGGCCAACAAAACAAAGGATGGGCGCCCTCAATAAACCCTCCTGTTTTGTTTCCCCCTTTTTCAGGGAAGTAAAGTTCGGGGGCGTGCTGTCGGCCGGGGTAACTCCTTGAGCCTTTTTCTGAAGGATGATGACCGACAGGTATTCCAGGATGCGTTTTTTCAAAGTGTCCAGCCCGTAATGGTTGCGGTCGAAAATGACCTTGGCCCGCTTGATGTCCAAGACATCCTCGCTCCGCCTGTTCCAGGGCAGGCTTAGTGCCCATTCCACGTAAGCCACCGTCTGCTCATAAAACCCGTAACTCGCGGCCGCGCCCACCTTCAGGGCAAAGTTAAGCCTTTCCAAAAGCCCCAGAAGCTTTTCCTCGAGTTCTTCGGGCAGTTTTGCCTGGATGACCTTCTCCCGCAAGGTCTGGGTCTGGTGGTCCATACCCTCATTATATACATAACTACAGATTTTGCGGAAAGGTTAGTTAAGACTGGGGGTTCTGGTAGAAAAATTCCCGGGTGGCCATCGGGTGGCCATAGAAGTCGGTCATGAACCTGTCGCCTTCCCTGACAGGAAAAGAAACGGGCATGGCCCGTTCCATGGCCAGGTTTACGGAAATGATGCCTTTTTTAGCTTTGACGCTTTCCGGCATGGTAGTGCTCCAGTTCAGTCGGTATTCCCTCTTCTCCAGATGGTCGCGGACTTTCTCCCAAACATCCTGGTAGACGGGAATATTATTCACAAAGAGCAGACCACCCAGTCTGAGATAACGGTTATGTGCCTCTTCCACAAAATAGAATGGGTTTGGCAGATGCTCCACCACGTTATGGGCAAAGATCAGCCGGTAAGCATTCTCGTCCAAAAGATCACCCGCTTCGGAGAAACCCGCTTGGTGGTAGCGGAAATTATCCAGGTGACCGGAGAGGTCTGCCGCCGCCTCATCGGACAACGGACGCCTTTCGATGGCGGTGAAGTGGGCTCCGGGGTATCTGGCCATGATCTCACGGGCCGCCACCTGGTTCGGCCCGCCGCCCACCTCCAGTATCGATCCGCCTTTTCGGGCGGCCAGAATCCTGACCCAATCCTCAAACGGACGGCCTAAAAAATCAGGGAAGCTCCTGTTCAGTTGAGCCAGACTGGAATCCTCCTTGGTAAAAAACAGCCCGGGCAGCCGGTCCTCGACCGCCGACAGCTCGGACAATGTTTCCGCCGACTTAAACATATTGTAGGGAATTATACCATTCTCGGGTGGCCTCCCGGCATTTCCGGGCATAGTCCGGACCCCCGGAGGCATAGATGACGCTCCGGCCCATGTTTATGACGACCTTACCCATCCCGAGCACCGCGGTAAGCTCTCCCCCCTGCGCTCCGAGGCCCGGGACCAGAATAAAAGTGTCAGGAGCCATCTCCCGGACCTTTTTCAGTTCTTCGGGGTACGTGGCCCCTACCACCAGCATGCAATTGCCGTTCCTATTCCATTTTTCGGCCACCGCCCTGGCAATGTGCAGGTAAAGCGGTTCCCCTTCGACCGTCAGGTTCTGGAATTCGCTTGACCCGGGGTTCGATGTCTTCACCAGGAAAAAAAGGCCCTTGTCCTTTTGGTCCAGGAACGGACTGAGAGCCTCTTCCCCAAGGTACGGATTCAGGGTGACGGCGTCGGCCCCCAGATACTCAAAGACAAACCGTACATAGGCCAGGTTGGTGCTACCGATATCACCCCGTTTGGCATCCAATATGACCGGTATCTCCGGATGATGTTTTTTTAGATAATCAAAGGTCAGTTTCAGTTCCCTTATCCCTTGTTCACCCATCGCCTCGTAGAAGGCAGAGTTCGGCTTATAGGCACAGACAAGGTCGTGGGTAGCGTCGATGATGGCCTGATTGAATTCGAAGATGGGATTCTTCCTGCCTTTGAGAACGGCCGGGATCTTCTCGGGCAGAGGGTCAAGGCCAAGGCAGAGTACGGACCTGTGCCTGTCGATGATAGAGTTAAGCTTGTCACGGAAGTTCATAAGTCAATGCTTTAGCTTGTTATAATTATACCAGATATGGAACTCCTCTTTGCCGGCTATGCTACCATGGACATCATTGAAGGCGAACAGTCCTATGGGGGGGCGGCGGCGGTCATGGCCATGAATGCCCGCTCTCTCGGACATAAGGCCTCCTTATTGTCCGTTCTCGCCAAAGACAGGAACGGGTTACAATACGCTCACGAATTGCGCGCCAGGGGAGTTGACCTGAATCTTTCTTACCGGGAGGCTCCATTCCTGCCAACATGCACTATCACTCATCCGCACGGCACCGGCAGCCTCAGAGAGTGGGACGACCATGGGGCCAACGCCTGTATCGGCCTGATCGGCCTCACTAGCGAGGACCTCGGCCGTTTCCGGGCGGTTTTTCTGGCAAACGCCCACCCGGCGCTGGTGGAGAAAGTGGCTTCCCTGAAGCCCCAGAATCTTGTCTATATTCCCGGCCCCCAGATCGTCCTGAAAAAGGATTATCTATCAAAAAGGGCTTTAAATAATTCCCGCATAATTTTCGCAAATGAGGAAGAGGCCTCTTTGGTCCTGGAAAAAGAGCCTTTCGGGGGACAGGCCGATTATGTCGTGGTCACTAAAGGAAAAAAAGGCGGAACAGTTCTCCACCGAAGCAGCAAACCCCATGACTTCATAGCCGATAATATGCCCGGAGCGGTTGACGCCACCGGTGCCGGGGACATCTTCGCATTGGGCTTTTCCCTGTCCATCCTGAAGCGGAAACCTGTTTCGGAAGCAATCCTAGAGTCAAAGGAATTGGTAAAGCGGATCATGTACAAAAAAGGTGGACTGTTGTAGCCGAGCTGGTATAATACCTGGGATATGACAGCCAACAGAAACGAAAATGTCACCGGCTACTACGACGTCGATTCCACGCTCGCGGCCATAGTCGGACCCCAGCTCCGGCTTTACAGTGACTTCCTTGAGCTTGGTCTCCCTCCCGCTCTTATCCAACAGCTGACAGAGGCCGAGATAAATGTCCGGGAAGACAGGCTGAGACGGACTTTCCGGAAAAAAGGCGATGACGTTTATATCCCTCCTAACACAGCAGAGCCTTATCATGACCCAAAATATTTTGCAGCGGTCAGGGAAGCGATACTCAACAATGAGGTCCTTCACCTGAGCTTTCCGGTCATTGCCCAAGCCACTTTGGGGGTTCAGACGCTCTTTGACGAATTCGGCTTCGGCGGTTATCTGACCGTGAGGCAACCCCAGGTCGAGGAATCTACTAGGGAGTGGTTGAGGGAGAACTATTTCCCTGACCCGGAGGCAGTCATTATCGCCACCAGTTCGGAAGAGAAGATCTGGCAGATGCTTCTCAGGAACGGCCTGCTCCTCCAAGGTGAAGACGGCGGGCTGTCCAAGGGAGGGAGCTTTGAAACTGTTGAAAGAGTTTATCTCATCGATGACGGACCAGACTCCCTGGTCAAGGCGGCCAAAGCGCTCCTCTCACAGAGAAATCCCCAGGACAGACAACTGATGGAGTCGGCTTACGAGAAGCTTCTTTTGGTCGGGTTCGGCTTTTCGGAAGAGGAAATTCGCCAGGAGCATGGTCTCCAGGGCTCTCCCATCCATGTGTGGGGCCTGCCCAACTGGCAGCCGGAGTCGGTTAACGCCCTAGCCCGCCGCATCTCCGCCCAATCCAACCGCGGCGGTTGGTTTACTGGCCCCAATGGGCCTGGTAAAGGGCAGTAGCTAACATTTTGCAGATTCTAGACAGTGGTTTTCATTTCATGATTCTGCCATTCTGGAAATATGGGTAAACGCTCTTTTCCAGCCGGCGCCTACTTCCACGTTTACAATAAAAGCATTGAGGGCTTCAGAATATTCCAAAATACTACCAACATACATAGATTCCTTGATATTCTTGTCTACTACAATAGTCTTGATATAACGATCAGCTACGCTCACTATCGGAGGTCGAAAAATCACGGGCCTACTTGCATCCCCACTCCTTCCGTTCCGTCGAATAATATGGGAGTCAGATATATAGCCTATTGTATTATGCCGACCCACTATCATTTATTGATCCAGCCGCTTAAGGACTTGTTCATATCCAAATATATTAACGATATTGAGAACAGCTATACGCGATTCCTGAACACTAAAATTGACAGAAAGGGACCGTTGTGGGTTTCACGCTTCTCTTGTAAAAGAGTTAATACACAGGAACAAATGCTTCATATCAGCCGATATATACACCTGAACCCCGTTACAGACTATATAGTAGACAAACCCGAGGATTGGGAGTTTTCCTCCTATTCCGCATATATCAATAATCCCGATATATTAGGTAAATATGTAACGGAACTAAGCATTAAAGATCCGGCCGAATACAAGGGATTTGTGCTAAACAGAAAAGATTACCAGAGAAGACTAGGGCTCATAAAAAAGTTCATTACTTAAGGTAGACTTTTTCTATCCAACCGCAGCGGTTGGTTTAGGGCCGATACCAAGAAGGCAAAAAATGACGCAGCATATGGCCGGCATCACCGACAGCGCGCTCACCCACCAGATAATACATATCGTTCAGTTCGTCGGCTATCCCGACGCTGTAGAACGTCGTCTCTATCCCCAGGCGCTTGAAAGCCTCCCTGATGAACAGGGTGCCCTGCTTGGTGGCACTGATGGACCGGTGGTGGACAGCGGCCGGCGTTATCCCATGGCTCTCCAGTCCCATGACAAAGGCCGCACCCGAAGCACCGCTTGCCGGGTTGACAAAGTCGGAAAGTAGTAGTTCCTCACCGTCCAGCTCCGCGAACCTCCCGGGTTCCCGCCATTTGACCGTCACGCTCAGGTGAGTATCCGGCTCATTCCTAAGGTGCGTCCGCTTGGTCACCACCCTGAATTCTGCCGGCAACCTTTCGTCCAGTGGCACGCCCAAAGCCAGCCGTGTGCTCACGAGGCCCGCCCTTTCCAAGCTGATGGGTAGATAAGAATCGTTAGCGAGACCTGCTTGCTCCTGATATTCCTGGAGCAGGTCATATCCCCGCCTGGCCAACTCCAAATAATCGGTACAGAAGCCTTTGTCGTCGTAGAGCCCCTGGTCGCGAATGGCCCGTTGGGCAAGGTCGTTCACCCCGTCCATCAGCTGTCTGGCCTCAAGGACATGGTCTTCCAGAACGACGATACCGTTTTCCACCTGGGCCTGCTCCCTCCATTCGCCACCTCCCTGAAACCGGCCGATCAACCCCTCGAAACCACCCCCGAAACAGACCACCTGGTCGACACACGGATCGCCATGAAAATCCTCGGGGTGCTTTAGGTATGGCGAGACGTCAATCATTCCACCATTTGGGGCAGTGTAAACGTCTATTTTAGACTCGGCAAAGGCTATCTCCTGACCGGGAAAACCTGTTTCCACCAATGTTTTGCTCATAGTTTTCATAACCTCGGAAAACTGTTAATTGGCGAAGGCTTCTTGTTTAAGGAAGCCTTCATTGTTTCAGCTCTTCTTGGGAAAGATGATAAAGACCATGTTCAGTAAGATCCCAAGGAGGGCTGCCGTCGCGATAGAGGGCCATTCTATGCCAAACGCCGGAATACTCCCTCCGGCAAACGCGGCTCCGCCGATGCCAACGGTCAAGATGACCGCACCGATAGCGAGCTGTCGGGGGTCGAACAGATTGACCTTCTCCTCAATCATCAGCGCTGCTCCCTGCAGGCCGATGACACCGAAAAGATAGACGGCCAACCCTCCGGTCACCGCCACCGGCAAAGTGCCGACTATGGCGGCCAGTTTGCCGATGAAGCCAAGGCCCATGGCAATAAGACCCGCGGTCACCAACACCCGTCCGGAATAGTTGCGGGTAATGGCCATGAGCGAGTTGTTCTCGCCATAGTTCGTACCCGCCGCCCCTCCGAGCATACCGTTGATAAAGTCTCCGACCCCGTCCAAAATCAGGTTGAGGCCGATGAGTTTCTTTATCTCCAGACGCGGCTTCTTGATCCTGTCGGCCAGGTTGTCAATATAGATCGACATCTGGTAAAGATGGGCGGTCGATTCGGGAATGGTGGCAATCGCAATGGGAGCGATCGCCAGCACCGCCTTCCAGGCATCCGGACTCTCGAATGCCGGCCAGCTGAATTTCGGAATGCTAAACCAGGCAGCCTCCCGGACAGGGCCAAAGTCCACCATCCCCTGGCTGAGGGCCACGAGGTATCCGACGAAAGCCCCCAAAAGCACGGGCATCATCCCTAAAAGTCCCCGGCCCTGCATGTAGACAGAGAACATGATCGTCGCCACGAGGGAGACGAGAGCCACCGTCCACTGGGCGGAAGCCATGTCCAGAGCTGCTTTTGCCAGGGCGATTCCGATCACGATGGCCACGGAACCGGTGATTATTGGCGGCAAAACCTTGTCCAAGGCTTTCTTTCCGACTTTCTTAATGACCAGACCGGCCAGGACGGAAACGAAAGCAGTGGCCATAATGCCGACCTGTGCCACTCTCACCCCGCCCCACTGTGCAGCCACTACTGCCGAAACGGCCGCAATGTAGGAGAAAGAGCTGCCGTAGTACATCGGAATGCGCATACCGGAGCCCAAGAGGGCAACGACTGTGGCCAGACCGGAAGCGAACAGGGTGACGCCAACGTCAAAACCCGTCAGGATAGCCACCAGCACCGTCGCCGGGAACATGGTCAGGACATGCTGGAACCCTAGGCTCAAAAGACCTGGGAGCTCCGGTGACTCATAAGGGAGATATCCCCCCGCCGCCTTCCGTGGAACCAGACCGACCTCCCGTTTCACCATCTTTCTGGCGGCAGCGACCCGGGTGGTTTTGGTTGTTTTCCTCATTGTTGTCTCATCCCCTTCCTGGGCAGGAAAATCAGGCAAAAAAAAAGCCCCGAAAACGGGGCTGTTAAGCGATAACGCTTAAGTCCTATAAAAAAACCAGGAGTATTATGCATCCTGGGATAAATAATATGCCAGAAGAGAGGATTTTTGTCAAGCTTTGAGATTTTTTATCTGTTCTGTCGACACGCCACCCATGGACAGCCGCAGATGACGTTCCCTCTGCTCGCCGAAAGCGCCACCCGGGATACCCATGATCATCAGTTCTTTAATAACTTCCCGCGGTAGTATGTCCACCTGTGTCTCCAGCCAGAGGTAAAGAGGAACTTCGTGTCGGGTCAGCGCCTGATCCAGTCCCTTTAAGAAACGACCGTCCGGGTCAAGCTCCTTCAGCACCTCTATAAATGCCTCCTGGCGTTGCCGGAATAAAAGTCGGACGTCGGCGAACGGGTCCTGTCCTTCTTTTTCATACTCTCCCACCAGGGCGGCGGTCGCCGCAAACGAAAGATCGGCGTGGCGGCTGTAGGTGGTGTAAACACCGGAAAGGTCGTTGGTGTTGACAAGATCACGGTTCCGGACGTCCGGGGTTACAACGGCACCATAGCGGTAACCCGGGCTAAGCATGCTCTTGGCATACGACCACAGGAAAAAGGAGTTGCCAAGCGCCTCCGCCTTCTCAACGGCCTGGATAAGCGCCTTCGCCCTTTGGGGGTCTATCATCATCAGATAGGCGCTGTCAAGGTTGATATACATATCGGGGTTATGCTGCATAGCCACAGCCAATAGATCCTTTAAGCCGTCAGGTTCGTAGACCGTGGCCATAGGATTTGAGGCCGGGACCAGGTAGAGAGAGTCGGGCATCTCGTTCGGCCGGCGGCGTAACTCGTGGTCCAGCCGTTCGGCGGTCAACTGCTGCCCCGGAGCATCATTGACATCGACAACCTGGATCTCCATACCGGACTGAAGCGCTGGTTCAAAAGCCATGGTATAAGTCGGCACCGGAGAAAGCAAACGGGCGCTCCGGCCGTATTTTTTCTCCACCGACTGAGCTTGGGACAGACAGGTCCTCAACCAGGCTCCAGTCCCTCCTTCCGTCATTATCACGTGGCTGTCAGGGTAAACGTCCAGGCCTATCCTCCCGGCATGCTCGGCCACCGCAGCCCGGGAAGCCCAAAGGCCTAAGACCTTGGGATCATATGAACTCATAAAGACCCCTTCCCGATTCATGCTCTGTTCGAGCGCATCCCTATATTCCAGAAATCTCTGTCGTCCCTCCGTCCCGGGCAGAAGGGCAAATGCGTCTTTCAGGTAGGCAAACCTTTCCTCGCCTTCTCCGCCAATAAGATCCGGCTTGACATCGCCGATATGGGCAGGGAAAGGCAGATCGCGCCCGGCTAGGCCTTCACTTTTGCCGGCCGCATATATTTTGCCGCAGAGCACGGCGAACTGTCTGATCTGGGGAGACTTACCGTTCAAAGATGAATAGAAATCGTCGAGCAAACCGGCGGTAAGGGATTTTCCTAAATCAGAAGAGGTACGGACCTCGGCAGTGGACATTTAAGTATATAACTTCGGCCTATTATAGCAGATACCGACCGGCAATATCAAGGAAGCAGCCTCAGGACATTCCACCAGGCCTTAACATAGTTGGGCCGCTTGTTCTGGTATTTAAGATAGTAGGCATGTTCCCAAACATCCAGGCCGATGATAGGGGTCAGGTGATCAAGAAAGGGACTGTTCTGGTTGGGGGTCGACATCACCGCGAGGTCCCCTTCCACATTCCGGACCAGCCAGGCCCAACCGCTGCCAAAACGGTTCAGAGCTGCCTGTTCAAACTCCTTCTTGAAGTCTTCCAGGGAACCGAATTTCTTCTCAATTTCCGCCACCAATCCATCGTCAGCCTCCTTTTTGGGACCCATGATCTGCCAAAAAAAAGAATGGTTCAGATGGCCGCCGCCGTTATTGATAAAAGTTTGTTTGTCGGCTGGCTCCATTTCCAGTTCGTCCACGCTCATCATCAGGTCGCTCAAATTCTGATCCTGTAATTTTGGATATTTCTCCAGGACCATATTCAGCTTGTCAATATAAGCCTGGTGATGTTTGGTGTGGTGGATTCGCATCGTCTGTTCATCGATGTGTGGCTCCAGGGCATTATAATCGTAAGGCAGTTTGGGCAGAGTGTGCATATCTGTTTCTGTAATTGTTAATACAATATGCCAAAGTTATCATGAAGCCCGATTTCTGTCAACATGGAAGATGTAAGAAATCGGTTAGTGTATTCCCAACAGCTCATCTATGAGGGGTTTATTGAATCCGACCACTACCCGGCCGTTGATCCAGAGCTGGGGGACGCCCATTTCGCCGCTTCGGGAAACCATTTGGATGGCAGATTCCCGGTCGAAGGCCACGTTGATATCCGTGTACTCGAACTTATTTTCTGAGAGGTACTCCTTCACCTTATGGCACCAAGGGCAGGTCGGAGTGGAAAAGACGGTGATCTTATTTTGTTCTTTCATAGTTTTCGATCAACTTATTAATAATATTTTGCTGCTCGGTCAGTTTGGCTATCCATTCTGCCAGGCAAGAGCGGCCTTGGCCGGTAAGCGCATATACCTTTTTGTCCGGTCCCAGGCCACGGCTAACGGCCTTCTCCTCAATCAGACCTTCCTTCCTGAACCTGGCCAACGTCCGGTACAGGTTACCCGTGTCCAGCCGGCAACCGCAGTCTTCGTTAAGTTTCTGTAAGAGCTCGTAGCCATAACTTTCCTGGACGGAGAGAAGATACAGGAGGCACGGCTCAAAGAACCGTTCCACCCTGATACAGATCTTATCATCCATAGTATATGTAGTTTACACATAGTGGCCCGAATTGTCAATGTGGAATATATTCAGCCAAACCGCGGCGGTTGGTAAGGGTTTTGGGGAACGCCGCCGCGAGGACAGCGGCGTTCCCTGATCTCATTTCTGGTTGTGCATGGCAACGGCCACCACCAGAATGAGGAACAATAGACCAACCAGTAAACCCCAAGGCCCAAAGGCCGTAAACCCAATGGCTGCGGCCGCGACGATGACGAAAATCGCGCAGCCCCAGTCCAGAGGAGCTCCGGCCATGACCAGGATGACCCCGAGGACAACCACAACGACCAGCGCGATAATGCCGCGCGTGATCATCTCCGGCGTCAACTCGAAATCTTCCGCCAAAGTCTGCGGTTCCCGGACAACTACCGCCGTGGGCGGAGGTTCGGGGGTACTGGTGGGGAAAGGAGTCTCCGTCGGCTGGGCAGCCAGTATTTCGGCTGCCGTTTGGGTTGCCGACACAACAGCCGGATCCAGCGATTTGCTGTCCGGTCCGTAGGTTATCCACGCCCCTTCCGGGATGGGATAACTGGTCGGTAAACCCGTCGACGGGCCGCCACACTGTGAGGCCATGGCAATAATCATTCCGAGAACCAGAAAAATCACCAGGGCCTCAATCAGAAGATCACCGATACTTTTCATTTTCGGCCACCTCCTAGAGGCCAATCCTCGCTTGTGAAAGATCTTCCGGTGCCTGTCCAAGCCATAGAACAGGCCCGTTAAGAAGTTCGTAACCTATAGTATATCACAGCCAGGGGTAGACTTCACCAATGTAGTACAGAGAGCCGGTGATGACGAGCGGCCCGCCCTTTCCGGACAGTACTTTCCGGACCGCCTGCTTATCTGTCGGGATGGCCTTGGCTTTATGAAAACCCAGTACCTGCAGTTTTCGGATCAATTCTTGGGGGTCAGCGGAAATATGGGCCAGATCCTGGTTGGCGGTAAAGAAGCTGCCCACGAAAACACTGTTTGCTTTCCTGACTATCATCCTCAGCATTCGGCCATAATCCTTGCCTTTCTTGAACGCAATCAAAAAATCGAATTTCCGGCCGGGGTATAGTTCGGCCAATGTTCGCATCAAGGCCTGCATCTTCTGCGGATTGTGCGCTCCATCTATAATAACCTTCCTTCTATCTATCTGCCTTATCTCCAGCCGTCCCGGGAACATGGCGGTAGATAATGATTCCCTGATCATCTGCTCACTCAGCTCAAAACCATCCCTTCCACCCAGCAGGGATAAGATTCCCAAGGCCAGGGCGGCATTCCTGACCTGATGCCGGCCAAGAAGGGTCAGTTTTATATTTTCCAGGCGTTTTTTGGGGTACCGAAAATCAAATAAAACCTTCCTTTCTTTAAGGCTTATAGTTTCATAGTTTTGCCTGTATTTTATGTTCACTACTTTTGTTCTTTTTGTATGTGCTTCCTTTTCTATTACTTCTAATGCCTTTCGCTTATTTTCGACTGTGACTACCAAATTTCCTTTCCCGATGATGCCGCTTTTCTGGCCGGCGATATCGGCAATCCGCTTGCCCAGAATCTGCGCGTGGTCGATCCCGATCGTAGTGATGGCCGCGAGTTTATCCCTGTTTGACACGACATTCGTCGCATCGAACCGCCCGCCGAGGCCGGTTTCCATGACCGCATAACCTACCCCTTCCCGGGCAAAGATATGGTATGCGAGGCTCACCAACAGCTCAAAGTATGTGAGCTGGCCGAATCTTTCGACATCCACTTTTTCCAGGCGGGCCCCGACCTCGTTGAAGTAATTAAGCCATTTTTCCCGGCTTAAGAAGCGGTTATTGACCTGGAATCTTTCCCGGATATCTGTCAGGTGCGGCGAGAGATGCAACCCGACCTTGAAACCGTGGGCAGCCAAGAGGCGGCTGACCAGATAGGCAGTCGAACCCTTGCCACTCGTGCCGGCAATATGAACGACCTTGATCTTTTCCTGGGGACTGCCCATTATCGTCAGGAAATGACGGGTTCGGGCGAGACCCAGCTCTCCCGGGAATTTCAGACGGATGCCCCGGGGGATCCGGGTATATAAAAAGTCCAACGCTGCCTCATAACTCCGGAAATACATATGGGGATTATATAATAAGTGCGCTCATCACTTTATCCAGAACCTCTGCCGGGCTAAGGCCGGTGGTATCGATGACCAGGTCGTAATGCTTCGGGTCGTAGATATCAGACCGACCGTAGATCTTTTTTATCTCTGCCAGCCAGTTCCGTTCCCGCTCCCTGAGATTCTCAACCGCAACTGCCCGATCGACCTCTTCTCGCTCGGCAAACCGCTTTGCCCGCTCTTCGTCGGCGGCCGTCAGAAACACCTTCAGGATGCCGGGATAATCGTTGGCCATGATGCCGGCCAGCCATCCTTCCACTATCAGGCGGTCCTTGGACCGCAGAAGGTCCCGTACCTTATAGTCAACCTTCTTGGTAATGGCTTCGCTTTGCTCCTCTGCCCCTTCCAAAGACAGTTTATGCTCACGGGCGTAATCGCGGAAAAACTGGCCCGTTGAGAAGACCGGCCAGCCGAGTTTCTGTCGCAAAGCCTGATAAAGGGTGGTTTTTCCTGCACATATCTTGCCCGAGATGGTGATCTTGGAATAGGTCATTTTGCCACGTTGCCATTCAGGTTCCCTCTGTAGCCGAGCTTGTCCAGGACCTTCCCCAGGGTTTCCAGGGGGCCGGAGGAAAACGTGTCGATGGCAATGTCATAATATTTGGGGTCCCAGAAGTCATGATCGCCGTAAAGCTTTTTCCATTTGTCGATGTTTTCCGTCTCCCTTTTTCTGATCCATAGCTTCGCATCCTCGACCGAGATCCGGTCACGGTTCACCACCCGGTCTATCCGGACGGCATCCTCCGAACAGTACAGAAGGACCTTCAGGACGCCGGGGACTTCCCTGGCCACAAAACCGCCCAGCCAGGCCTCGTAAACCAGACCACTCTCTTTCAGGAGCTTGTCCTTGGTCATCTGCTCCATGCTCCGCTCATGCTCATCACTTCTGGCGGAGGCCCCCTGCATGTTCTCGTGGATGCCGTGTTGGCGGTCGAACTCGCGCTGGATAGCGCCCACATTCACATACTCCCAATCCAAAGCCTCGACCAGGTTTTTGGCAAGGGTGGAAGTGCCGGAAGCTATTTTGCCGGAGACGGTAATGTTGCGGAAATTTAGGGGGGTGTGTATTTGAGCCATAAAATATTTTATATAAGCCGTGCATTTTTTTCAATTCCTTACAAGGGCATGGTAAACTGTGATTATGGATAAGGTTGCCGTCATCACCGGTGGCGCAAGGGGCATCGGCAGCGCCATTGCCGAGGAGTTCTCGGGTAGGGGCTTTGCTTTGGTAGTCAACTATTATGCCTCCGAGGACAAGGCCTTCAGGCTTCAGGCCAATCTTGAGAAGAAGGGACGGGACATCAGCCTGGTCCAGGCCGACATATCCACCCGGGAAGGCAGGCAGAAGATAGTTAACGCTGCCCTGAAGAAACATTCCCGGATAGCCGTTTTGGTCAACAACGCCGGCTGGCGTACCACCCAGAAATTCACCGAGCTCGATGAGGAAACGTATGACATGAGCATGGCCATCAACTTGAAAGGCGGGATCTTCTTGACCCAGGCGCTCCTGCCCCACTTTCAAAAAGGCGCCGCGGTGGTGTTCACTTCGTCCGTGGTCGGCTTTATCGGTTCGGAAAAAGGACTGGACTATGTGGCGGCCAAGACGGGCGTCATAGGGGCTGTCCGGACCCTGGCCCGAGAGCTTGCCCCCGATATCCGTGTCAACGCCGTGGCCCCGGGATACATTGACACTGAACTACTGGCTTACGATACCCCGGACAAAAGAAGAGAGCGCATCGAAAACACCCCGCTGAAGCGGATCGGCAAGGCCGAGGACGTAGCGAGAGCGGTCGCCTTCCTCGCCTCTGACCAAGCCTCCTTCATCACCGGCCAGGTGCTCCATGTGAACGGCGGGATATATTTTGGTTGACAAAAAAATACGGACAACCTATTCTAATAATAGATATTAGTAATTTTTATAAAATCATGGCCAAAAGCAAGAAAAAAGCCATCAATCTTGACCGGGAGTTGAAGAAAACGGACTGGAAGTTCCTGCTTCTTTTTGTCCTCCTGGTGGGAATTGCCCTCGGGATGCTTCTCAGCCAGAGGATCTGAACCCGTCTCCATACCTTCTTTGACCTATAGTATGGTTTATGCTATAATCTCCGCATGTTAAATGAGCAGGAAAAGCTTGTCCCTATCCAGCAACTGGCCATCACCCGGCTCCTGAGGGAAGTCCGGAACAAGCCTAGCGACCGGCGGGCAGAGGAACTGGTGCGCTATGCGACAGTTGGGTCACAGGACATCCTCAGCCTGGTCCTGGCCCTGGAACAGGGGCTCGAGTTCAGCGGAGACAAGAGGAGCCGCAAACAAGGCGCCCTGATTCTGGACGGCGTGGATCAGTACCTGCGGACGAACGTCGTGGTTTTCCGGTCTCTTTACCCCTGGAGCATGGACCCCGCTTCCGTTAATCTGGAAAAACGCCTCCAGGATCTCATGGAAACCCATCACAGATACGGTAAAGGCAAATTCCAGCCTCCCCGCCTCAGCCCGGAAATAAGTTACTACCTCACGGAAAGGCTTTTACCCGCTTTCAAGAAATACGAACCCGAAACACTCCGGAGGGCCATCCTGCCCATTTCCCACCCGCCCAGAATGAGACTGAGCCCCGAATTCCTGTCCGCCTCGTTCGAGATCATCAATAAGCCTCTCGCCAACGACGAGGCGGGCAAAAACGCCTATACTCCCGGTGAAATGCTCGCCCTTCTGAAAGAAGTGCCACCCATAGAGGGCTTGCCCCATCCCCTGGACACTAAATTCAATGGGGTAAGTATCAATGATCTCTTTGCCACCGAACATCTGGCCGAGGCCACACCAAAGGCGCTTGAATTTATGGCCGGCATCCCCAAAGGCGACCTGTTCTGGGAGGCAGTGGTCAAGGGTCTATTCCTAACGAAACAGGAAACAAGGCCGGGTATGACCCCGATGGATTTTCCAGAACCCGGACCGACGGAGAACGTCTTTCTTCTGCAGCAGGATATCGCCAACCAACTTTTCCTGGTCCCGGTCAGCGAGGGCATCTTTGATGACCCTTCGTTCGACAGGGCTTTTACCAGATTCCTGGAAAATGCCAGTCCCCATTTGATGCGCCAACTGATCGAAACGGTTTACTGGGGGGCGGTCCAGCAAAGGATAACGGAGCGCGTGTTCCACCCGGAAAGCACGCTCGAGGAAAGCATCGGCCGGCTGCCCCTGGCCGCCATCAGCGAGAAGGCCCATTTCGAGTCAAATCCCAAAACCGGTCCCTATCACTTCAGTGACGGGATCATCCACAACTTCATCCACCAGAACCTGGCCGGCATAATGTCGAGCTTCCAGGAGCGTTTTGGCAAATCGGTCGGGAATAAGAACACGGAGTTTCTAAAAGGGGCTATCGAGGACATCTTCGGAACTCCTTTTGAGGAGCTTCATACCGCCGACCTGGTCAAAAGCATGGAGATGTCCTTGGGGGAGCCGTTCCTGGCCAAGCTTGATGAGCGTCACCGGGAGTTGAGGCAGGTTTCATCCATTGTCCTGGGCGACATCCAAAAAACCCCGATAGACTATTGGCCTAATCCCGCAGCCGAACACCGGATCGAGTTCGAAGAGGACTCCCTGCCCGGACTTTTCTCGGAAGCCATCCACTTCTTTGTTCCGGAGGAGGACTACCGGAGCGTCGCTTTCAAGTTGTTCGTCAAGAGCACCCCGATCGAGATCATCGGGAATGTGGATGTGGAAACAATGCAAGTTTCCCTGAGCGCCGATATTGAGACGCACCATCCCGGACTCCATACCATTGTGGAACATGTAATCGTCACCAGTTTCCATGATTTATTGATGAGAAAAGGCCAGGAGCTCAGGAAAGCCAGGGCTAAGGATACCCCTGGGACAACCCCGAAAGCCCCCAGCCTGGCCAAGGAGCGAAAAAGCCGCCGCTCCCGGCCCCTGCCCCGCCGCAACTTTCTGGCACCGGAAAGAACGAGCGCCGGAAGGCTCCGGCAGGAGATCGAAAAAGACCTGGTGGAAAGGGGCGAATTTACCCCCCGTTCGGTTGATATGTATACCCGAAGGCTGGCAGGTGCCGGCGAGTACATCAGGGCCCGCGATCAACTAATTGCGGAGATCAGAACTGCCGAGCCTGACAGAATGGAAATGCTATTAAACCATCTGCAGATTGCCAGGTATAATCTCTCTCATATCAGCGGGGAAAAGCTCAAGGAGGTCAATAGTCTCCCTCTGCCTTTCCAGAAAGCCATGGAGCCGGTGGAGGATCCGGCCTTGAGGGACCCGGAAACGGGCCGGCCGGTCAGGGTCTACACGCGCACCTGGGTCAAACCCCATTTCAGCCCCAAGCTGGATTCGGACGACGAGGCCAGACGGCCGGTCACCCTGTATGAGAAGTACTACCGGGGCGGTCCGGCTTCGGCCATGTGGGACCAGATAAAAGCCTGGTTTTTTGAAGACTTCGAAGCCTAAAAAAACGCCCCGCCAATGGCGGGACGTTTCTTGACTTCTATCTACCCGTTTCGTCTTACATGCCCATGCCCATACCTCCCATACCGCCGGGGCCTCCCATCGGGGGCTCCTTTTCCTTTTCGGGGATATCGGTCACCAGGGCCTCGGTCGTCAGGATCATTCCGCCGACCGAAACGGCGTTCTCAAGCGCGGTCCGGGTTACCTTGACCGGATCGATGATCCCTTTCTTGTACATGGAGCCGAATTCGAGCGTGCCGACATCAAAGCCGAAGGCCAGGTCCTTGTTTTCCTCAATCTCCTTGACCACCCAGCCGGCATCGACACCGGAGTTTTCGGCCAGTTTCCGGACGGGTTCGGACAGCGCACTGTAGACAATGTCCACACCTGTCCTGACCTCCTCATCCTTCATCTCCTTTTTCAGGTCCAGAAGGACGCTTCTCACGCGAAGAAGGGCCGTACCGCCTCCGGGCACAATACCTTCCTCAAGGGCCGCCTTGGTGGCAGCGACCGCGTCGTTGACCCGTTCCTTCTTCTCTTTCATTTCGATCTCGGTCGCGGCGCCAACGTTAATGACCGCCACTCCACCGGAGAGTTTGGCCAGTCTTTCCTGGAGTTTCTCCCTGTCGAAATCAGAGGTCGTCTCATCGATTTCGCGCTTGAGCTGCTTGATGCGACCCGAGACGGCCGTCTTGTCGCCCTTGCCGCCGATGATGCGGGTGTTTTCCTTGTCAGCCCAGATCTTGTCGGCCCGGCCGCAGTCCTCTGGCTCCACCGACTCCAGTTTCCGGCCGATGTCCTCGGAGATGACCGTGCCGCCCGTCAGGATGGCGATGTCCTCGAGCATGGCTTTCCTTCTGTCGCCGAAGCCCGGGGCTTTCACCACCAGGGCATTGAAAGTGCCGCGGAGCTTGTTGACAACCAAAGTTGCCAAAGCTTCGCCCTCCACCTCGTCGGCGATGATGACCAGGTTCTTGGTCACCTTGACGAGCTTCTCCAAAAATGGCAACAGTTCGTTGATGGAAGAGATCTTTTTATCCGTGATAAGGATATACGGGCTCTCTATCTCCGTCACCATCCGGTCCGAATCGGTCACGAAATAGGCAGAGGCATAGCCCCTGTCAAATTCCATGCCCTCCTTGTACTCGATGACCATCTCCAGGCCCTTGCCTTCCTCGACCGTCACCACCCCGTCCTTGCCGACCTTCTGGATGGCTTCGGCAATCACCGACCCGATGGCCTGGTCACCGGCGGAGATGGTGGCCACCTGGGCCACTTCTTCCTTGTCCTCAAGCTTGATGGTCTTGGCCATGCCTCTCAGTTCCTTGACAACCCTCTCCAGCGCCAGTTCGAGCCCGCGTCTTAATATCATCGCGTTCGTGCCGGCGGTGATGTTCTTCATCCCCTGGTTGACAATGGCCTGGGCCAGGAGGGTGGAAGTGGTTGTGCCGTCCCCGGCGATGTCATTTGTCTTGCTGGCCGCTTCTTTGACAAGTTGCGCGCCCATATTCTCAAAGGGGTCGGCGAGATCGATCTCCTTGGCGACGGAAACGCCGTCGTGGACCACGTTCGGAGCCCCCCATTTCCTGTCCAGAGCCACGTTCTGCCCTCTGGGACCAAGAGTGGTCACGACCGCCTTGGCCAAAAGATTCACGCCTTTGATAAGTTTTTGTCTTGCGTCTGCGGAAAACGCCAACTGTTTTGCCATATTTATTAAATATATAAACTGTTAATTAATATTCACTCTATGACTGCCATGACATCCTTCTGCTCTACCAGAAGCCATTCTTCGTTGCCGACCTTGATCTCGTTGCCGGCCCACTTCTTGTAAAGCACCTGGTCGCCTTTCTTGACGACCATCTTGGTCTTTTTACCCGAGTCGTCACTAGCACCCGCTCCCACAGCCATCACCTCCCCCATCTGGGGTTTTTCCTTGGCGGTATCGGGCAGAACTATGCCGGAGGCGGTTTTTTGCTCCTCCTCAAGAGGGCGGATCAGAACGTAGTCGAACAGAGGCTTGATATTTTTGCCTTTCATATGAGACCTGAATTTTAACTTTTAATAAATTAATAACGAAAGCGAATTAGCTTTGATTAGTAAGATAGCATAAACCCGATTTTTTGTCAAGCGGCTCATTAGAGTGCTAATCGTACTTCAGCCGGTCGGCCAGGTTCTCCTCCCGGGGGATATAATTGAAAGTTATCTTTTTGCCAAGCTGCGCAACCAGGGTATTGATCCTGAAAATATATTCTCTGATTTTGGCATTCTTGACCTTGAACAGCCCGTTCACCTGCTGCACCACCAGATTAGAATCGATGTGGAAACCAATCTCCGTATGTGCTTCATGCAAGGAGGGATTGGCCGAGAGGTCCTCCAGAGCATAAATGACCGCCTTGTACTCGGCCTCGTTATTGGTACACCACTCCAACCTGGTCCTTTTTTCCCGTTTGGGCATCGCGTTCACGATGACCCACATAGCCCAGCCCGGGCCGGGATTGCCGCTCGAGGCGCCGTCGGTATATATTTTCAGCATTAAGTTTATATTTTACCTTTTCCGTCTGATAATTGGCAGTGCCACTGACAGGAGAAGCAAAAACACCAGCGCCTCCCCGAAGACCGTTATCCAGCTCGAAGCGATGAAGCTGTGGCGGGGCACGAGTATGAAGTTAAGGGTCGCATTCAAGAGAAAGCTCAGTCCGTAGACCCAAATCAGCACTTTTTCCCGTTTGTGCAGGAACAGGAACCAGCTGAGGGCGCTCGTCAGGAAAAAGACCGGGTAGGACAAAACCAGAATCTGGAGGGGCCGGGTGGACAGAAGATAGTCCTGCCTGATCCAGCGGAGGTACGGGGCGATAACGAGACCGCCGAGCGTAAAAATAAAGGCCGACAGAAAGAGGTACCTGGTACCTTTGGCGAATATCCGGGCGAACCTTTCCCTGTCCTCGGCCAGTATCCTGACATAATGCGGGAAGACCGCGTTTGCGAAAAAAGTGGCAAAGGCAAGCGGGAACTCAAAGAACTTGTAGGCAAGTTGATACACACCTACGGCCGCATCTCCCTTTATGGCGGCCAGGATAAAGACATCCACCCGGCTGTACATGGTGTTCAGAAAAAGCATTGCCCCCAACGGAGCCGCCTCCCTGAGGAAACCCCATATATCGGCCCAGGAGATCCCCCTTTCCAAAAGCGGGAACCGGCCGATCCTTTTGGCAAAAAGATAGGCGAATAGCACCGTCACCATATAGCCCGTCACCAGGGCCAGTATGGCCCAGCTTAGACCGAGTCGGATGAACAGGGCCAGAAGCACCAGCCCTAAAGTACCGCCTATGACCGAGGCCGTTACCGACAGGTCGTACCTCAATTTCAGCTGAAACACCACATTGAAGCTCGTGAGCAGGCCGAAGAACAGGATGGTCGGGCTGAATAGGAATACCCACACCTCTTCCCGGGGGGAGAAAACGGTGCGGTTCGTGGCCAGAAGAAACAGGGTGATCATGGACAACGAAACGAAAAAGAACATCAGCCGGGTGACCGTCAGGAGCGGGAAACGTCCCAGGTCTTCCTTATAGCGGCGGATATAAACCGCGTTCAGGCCGAAGTCGATGAACAGGAAAAAAAAGGCTGCCAGGGTATAGATCTTGGCATAGACCCCGTAATCGGTGGCTCCCAGATAACGTGCCAAAATGACAGTTGTCAGGAAACCCAAGAAGGAGGTCAGGAACCGGCCGCCGAACTGGACAACGGTGTTATAGGCGATCTTATGTTTGAGCGACATCATTTATTATCCTTCGTTCCGGGCAAACTGGCCGGTCCTCTTCGATGAATTGAAGAGCATCCGGAACGACCACATGGCAATGGCAAAGTAGATCGCGTTCTGGAACAGGGCGATCCCGATAAGGTTCCAGTTGATTACTGGGTTCGTCAGGCTCCCCCGCACCGCCTCGAAAACATAGGTCGAGGGCAGAAAGGCGGAAACAGACTGCAGGGCGGGCGGCAAAACTTTGACCGGGTAGAAAGCGGCCGACAGTGGCTGGAAAAGTGAGGCCGCACTCCAAGCCAGGGCCTGGATCCGGGTACCGAACTTGAAGATGAAACCCAGGATAATGATCCCCAAAGACCAGGCGAACAGGGTCAGGTTGAGAAAATGGAAAAACAGGTTGACCGCACCCATGGCAAAGATATTGAAATCGAATACGACCGCGGACAGGACCCCCGCCATCGCGAACACAAAGACCGTCTTAATTAGGCCCGACAACATATGCGCAGTCAAATATTCCCTGATGGTCAGAGGGCTGACGAACATGTTGCTCAGGTTGCGGGACCAGATGTTCCACAGGCTGCCCACCGACACGGAATACTGGTTGATGTACACTACCTGCCACCAGATCATCCCGGCCAAGAGGTAATACGCGTTCAGCATGTTCCTGCCTCCGGCCAGCCACAACGACACGAAGCCGAAAACCACGATATTGATAAAGGAGAAGAACACGAGGTCGACGATCACCTCCAGGGACCGGAGGGTCAAAAAGATCTCCTGCCTGAAAACAGCGAATATCCTAGACAACGACATTATCCTCCTCCCGGGCAATTTGTAAAAACACATCCTCCAGGCTCGGCTTTTCCACTTCTATGTCGGTGATGTAAACCCCCGCCTTGCTCGCGCCGAAGATGAGCTTGGGAATAAGCTTCTCCTCCGTCCGAACCCGGACAATGTTGTCGGAGGTGAACTGGTAGCGGTATTTCTTCTCTTTCAGGTAGTTCTCGAACTCGGCTTTTTTCTCCAAGAACACCAATCTCACCTCGGCGTTCGTGATCCGCTTGGTCAGGTTAAGGGGAGTATCCTGGGCCACGATCCTACCGTGTGAAAGGAAGATCACTTCGTCACAGATTCGGCTGATCTCCTCCATGTTGTGGCTGGTATAGAGGAGAGAAATCTGTCTTTTCCTTTTCAACTCCTCTATCAGGGACAGCGTTTTGTCAGCCACGTCCGGGTCCAGGGACGCCGTGGGCTCGTCCATCAGGATGAGCTCGGGATCGTTCAGCAGGGACTTCATGATGTTCACCCGGCTGCGTTGCCCGGCAGACAGGTCATGGTATTTTTGCTTCAGCAAGTCCCCGGCATCAAAATACTCCACCAGTTCGGCAATCTTCCGGTCGGGATCTTTGACATTGTACAAACCGGAGAAGACCAGCAGGTTTTCCCACACGGAGATGCGTCCCAGAAGGCTGTTGAAGGAAGAGGTAAAATTGATCCTTTGCAGGCAGTATTCGCGGTGCCTGGGAAAGTCGCGGCCGAAATACTTTATCCGGCCGGAAGTGAAGGCCGTTATCCCCAAAAGCATGTGGATGGTGGTGGTCTTGCCGGCGCCGTTAGGCCCCAGAAGCCCAATGACCTTGCCTCTGGGCACCACAAAAGAAACCTTGTCCACCACCCGGGCCTGGCCGAACTCTTTGACGAGGTTATTGACCTCCAGAACATTGCCTTCCATAAGCTTTAATTATATCCCAAAAAGGCTTCGGCTTGTACTGTAGATAAAAATGTGCTATACTATAAGATATGTCAGAATTAAGGTCTGTGTTGGCATTCTTCATCGGCCTGGTCATTTTCGTGGTCCTTATCGGGCTGGCCATCGGTCGTATCCGGCTGCCGGCCCGTCAGACGGCCAATGCCCAGCCAACCCCAACCGTGGTCGCCACCCCTTCGCCTACCCCCGGTCCGGGTTTTTTGGACAGGCTTAGGGGAATTTTCAGAAGGCCGACGGCCACTCCAACCATGAGCCCACCGCTGACCGTGACTCCCACGCCGCGCATGCGCCGGGCAGTAGAGCCAACCTTCATCGTCGACGAGGACAGGATACCCACTCCGTCAACCAAGGGAGGAATCCCTGGTGCAGTCACCATCCCTGACACAGGCGCTTCCACTCTATTAACTCCGCTCGCTTTCCTTTTGGGGGGAGCCGGCTTCTTTTTGAGAAAAAGGAAATAATCAGGACCGGCTTTTTTTGGTTTCTTCCCAGGCTTTCTTGATACGCCAGATTTTGATTTCCTGATGGTCTCCTGACAGGAGCACCTCGGGTACCTTGTGACCACGGAACTCTTCCGGCCGGGTAAATTGCGGATATTCCAGAAGGGTCACCTCATCCCCGGGCAGGTCCAGCACTGACCTGTCGCCGGTCAGCTCATAGAGCTCCTTCTTCTTTAGCTGCATGAACGTCTCTTCCACGCTTGCCTCCTCCTTTTTCAGTACTCCCGGCAGGAGCCGCACCAAAGTGTCCACTACCACCACCGCGGCCGCCTCCCCGCCCGACAGCACAAAATTGCCGATGCTGATCTCTTCATCTATATAGTGTCCGATCCTGGCATCAACTCCTTCATAGTGTCCGCAGATCAATAAAAGATGCCCTGCAATGGGATGACTCTTTTTAGGAAGGTCCCTTACCCATTGCCGGGCCATATTCTGGTTCCATAACTTGCCTTTGGGGGTCAGAAGCACTTTAAAAGCCGGACCGGACCTCCTCTCCACCTCTTCAATGGCTGCCACCAGAGGTTCCAGTTTCATCAGCATCCCCGCCCCACCCCCGAACGGCCGGTCATCAACTGTTCTGTGCTTGTCACTGGTGAATAATCTTGGATCTATTAGGTTGAAAGAAACGGCCTTCTTGTCCACGGCACGCTTAATAATACTATGATTAAGAAACGGCATCATGACTTCTGGAAACAGCGTGATGATGCTTATATTCAGCATATTGTTACTTTATTAACTAATGACACTCCGCCACCAGGTCCTTTATCTCCTGGAAAACTGCCCGGTTAGGATCGAGTTCCATGGCCTTGTTGATCATGGCCGTCGCTTCGCCGCAACTCCTGGAGGACAGGTGCAGTATGGCCAGACTGGCATAGCCGTCCGGGTACTCGGGGGATTTCCCGAGCGCCTCTGCCAGGCCAACCTTCTTTTCTTCGGTCAGGGCCCGCCGATGGTCTAGGTCTGCCAATATCTGCTCTCCATTCGGCAGGCCGCTCAGCCTTATCCTCAGCCAATTCCTGAACTCCGCATTTCCCGCCTGCTCGTAGATCTTGACCAGCAGAGCTTGGTCCTGTGGGTTTTGCAATGCCCTTTTCAGGGCGGCCGGATACTTCCTCTGTTCAACGATATTCAGGATCCCGAGCACCAAAAGCCCCGCCACCAAAAGGACAGGCAGAACAAACTTCAGAGCGGAACGAAGCCCTGCGAGCACCGCCTCCTTGATTATTTTTTTCCTCACCGCCCTGAATTCGGTAATAATGCGGGTTATATGCGGGAATAATAACTGCCTTTGGGTATCCGACATGAAGCTAATTATATAATATATGATATACATTAAATATGCGCACCTATCACCTTCTGTATAACCTGTTGCACCACCGTCCACACTCTCCCCAAACCCTGACCCTGCTGTACCTGGCCTACGTCATCCGGGCCGCCATCTTCTCTTTTCTCTCAATATTTCTGCCCATCTATTACTTCCAGTATTTCCTGGGTTTGGGCGCCACAGAGGATCGGGCCTGGATGGGGACCATCGCCTTTTTCATCGCCATCTATCTCGTGCAGGCCGTTTCGGCCTATGCCGGCGCCAGGTATGCCGCCCGCCATACGCTGAGGGGTGGCTTCCTCCTCAGTACGGCCAGCCTGCTCGTCTTTGCCCTTCTTCTGTCCCTGGGCAACAGTCTGCTCCTTAACGTTCTGTCGGCCCTGGCCATCGGGGTGCATCTCGGCTTCTGGTGGGAACTTTACCACCTTGATTTTTCCGTGGCCGGAAAGAAGACCGAATTTGGCCGACAGATCGGTACGCGCCAGGCCTTCGGCATCCTGACGGCGGTGGTTACCCCGCTTTTCGCCGGCTTCATCATCAGCCGCTACGGCTATCCCACTCTATATGCGGCGACGGTTTTTCTGGTCCTCCTCCTTGGATACACCCTTCTCCTTCTGGAAGAGAAAAGAAAGGTCAATCCGCCGACCCCGAACGGGGTATGGTCGCAGATCAGGCGATTCAGGCAGGAGTTCGTCGCCTATCTCGGAGTGGGTGGGGAAACGGTCGTGGCGGAGGTGCTTTGGCCTCTCTTGCTCTTTGTCCTTTTTCAGAAGGCGGTCCTGGTGGGAGCGGTCACCGCCATCGTTTCCCTGATCGCCTTCGTGGTCAGATATGTGAGCGGGGTCATGACCGACCGGGTCAAAAAAGACAAGATCGAATTCTTCGGCGCCCTCTCCATCGGCGGCACCTGGCTGGGGAAGTTCCTCACCCAGGGTCTTTTCGAGGTGGTGCTTTTCGATGTCTTCCATAAGATCTTAAGTTCCTTCTTTTATATCCCGATGATAGCAGTTTCGTACCTGCGCTCTCTCACGGAAGACCGTACCGCCTATATCACCGGCCGGGAAATGGTCGTACAGGCTGGAAAGATCATCGTCCTTCTAGTCTCTCTCCTGGTCATCGGCCTGGGCGGCTCGTTCTGGTGGCTTATCCTGTTTGGAGCCTTAAGTCCTCTTCTAACCCTGTTCTATAAGGACAGGGACTGACCCTCGGGAATAATTCGGGAATATTGCGGGAATTATCTGGCCTCAATGATGTTCTTTTCGTGTTCGGCCGCAAGCACCTTGACGGCCACGTGGGACGGACCGGCAAAAAAGAGTCCTTCGCCGACCCCCGAGGACAGAAGGAAATGCTTTTCGCCGCTCGTCAGATAAAAGATGTCCGTCAGTTTGTCCACGGAAACGGGGGACTGCTTCAGGAGGATCTGCAGGCTCGAGTTCGTGATAATGGCCTTGCCTTCGTTCGTGGCCAGGAAGTCTTCCACGTCCTGGGTAATGGTGGTCAGGCCGAGGCCATATTTCCGGGCCCGCTTGGCGAAGTTGAAGATGAATTCGGCCGTGTCCTTTTGCTTGATCAGATACCACGCCTCGTCCACTATCAGGAGCCGCTTTTTCTTCTCGTGCCTGATCTTGGTCCAGATATAGTCCAGGGCAATGTACATCGCCACCGGCCTGAGGTTTTCCTCCAGGTCCCGGATGCCGAACACGGTCAGCTTGTTCTTGAAGGTGAAGTTAGACTGGGAGTTGAAGATGCCCGAGGCCGAACCCTTGATGAACTTCTCGAACTTGAAGGCCATGGTCTGGGCGGATTCCTGCTCCATGCCAATCAGGACCTTGTACAGGTCTTCGAGAAGCGGCGGCTCGTTGCCGTGGGTGGTCGGGTCCTGGGTGATGCCTTTCTGCTGGTAGGTCTGGATCATGGCTTTGTCCAGTAGCGCGTCCTCCTCCGGGGTCAGCTCGCCCATAATGACCCGCATGAGGGTGTGCAGGTTGAGGACGTTGTTAGCGAGAGCATCCTCTCCCTCTTCGGCTACCGGCAGGTCGAAGGGGTTGATCCGGATGGGGGAGCTTCCCGAGAACTCCACGAATTCGCCGCCGAAACTGGTGGCGATCCCCTTATACTCGTTCTCCGGGTCGATGATGATGACCTCCGTGCCGACCATCAGCTGCCGCATCACTTCAAGCTTGATCATAAAGCTCTTGCCGCCGCCCGACTTGCCGAGGACCACCATGTTCGCGTTTTCCAGGCTGAAACGGTCGAATATGACCAGGCTCGAGTCTGACTGGTTGATCCCGTAGAGGATGCCTTCACTCATCGTCAGAGAGGAGGTAATGAAAGGAAAGGTCATGCCCAAGGAGGTCGTATCCATATTCCGCCAGACGGTCAGTTTGTCCATGAAAATGGGCAGGGTGGACTTGAAGCCTTCCTCAGCTTCCAGGACCGCCCGCTTGGAAATAATGAGCAGCGAAGAGAGGGAGCTTTCCACTTCCTTGGTGATCCGTTCAAGCTCGTCCTTGGTCTCGGCAGGAATGGTAATGTAGAGCCCGAACTGGAAAAAGCGCTCGGCGCCTTTGGCTATCTCGGCTTGCAGGGAAAGCGCGTCGTCCAAAGCGACCTGAACGGTCGGGTCCACCACTTTGCCCTTCTTGATCTCGGATTCCAGGGTTGCCTCCATCTCGGCGATCTTCCGCTTCAGGTCGTCCAATACCACTTTAGACTGGGTGGGGTAGACGAACATGGACACGACCAGCGGGTGATCGAACGTGATGAGGGAATGCAGCCAGTTCGGCCCCACATAACGTGGGTAGCCGACCACGAACAGGGTAGTGTAGTATGTCTCGTTGATCTTGAGGTGTGAAAAATCCACCTCCACATAGGAGGGGGCGATAATGTCCGTGATGCTCGAGATGCCGAGGGCAAATTTTTTGGCGATCTTGTCGGTCGTGATACTCTTGGCCGGCGGCTGACTACTCGCCGCGGGAGAGGTAGGAGGAGGGGTGGCCGGCGCCGGATTGGTCTTTCCGTCGTTGTTCATTCTCCGTGTACAAGATAACTTTCAAATATTGAGCTGTCAACCAAATCAACTCCGGTTGCAGAAGGGTTGTAGAGGTTGTAGAAGAAGTTCACAAGCTCTGTTTTGTTGAGGACCTGGGACCGCAAACCTACCCGGGCCAGAAGTCTCAGTATGTGGTCCCTCTTCGGGTAAAGAGCGGTCTTCGCCCTCTGCAGCACATACTCGGAGGAGTAGGTGGAAGGTACGGCGCCTTTAGCTCCCATCTCCAGGGTGGAGAACGGGATCACTAAAAAGAAGCGTTTCTTCAATACCGAATTCTGGGTGACGATGCTCTTGATAAAGGTGATGTACTTTTCCAGCCATTCCTTGATGACCGGGTTCAGCTGCTTCTGGAGGTGCCGCTCCAGATAATCCAGATAATCGGAGATGTTCATCCGGTTCGAAGCGATCACTATCTGAATAGAGAATGACAGGGAATTCAGGAGGGAACCGAAGGCATAGATGAGCGAATCCTGTTCCTCTTCGGCCAAAAGGGAAAAGTTGATGGCCGACGTCTCGATGACCAGGGCGCATGAGCCGTCCTTCAATAAAACAATGTCATCGGTGATCTCCTTCACCTCGATGAATTCCTGGGTCGTCGACTTGATGGGCGCGGTCTGTTTTTTGATCATTATTGGGCAAAAACACTGAGGTCACGTTTATCGTCCTCTATCTTCATTCTAGCAAACTGGTACTTTTTTTGAGGGTCCTCAACCTCGAGGATATAATCGCTCCGCGGCAGAGGAAGGTTGTTCTGGAAGGCTCCCTGATCGTTCGTCTTGAACAGTCTGATGGTGGCGCCATCCTTTTTGACATACACGAGCATCCCTTTCAAAGGCACTCCCGTGGCGGTGAAAACAGCCCCGTTCAGGTTTAGGATATCCGTATCCTTCACCGGGTTGGCCGGTTGCGGGGCGGGCCCGGCCACCGGGGTGAAGTCCGGCGCGGGTCGGCCGGCGTCTGACGCAGGCGGAGCGGAAGGTGCTGGAGTGACCGGAGCAGCCATGCGTGAACTCTCCATCAGGGACTGCAGCTTCTGCTTTTTTTTCTCCATTCCGTCCTCGATCTCCTCACCCGTCTCCTTGAAGGTGCCTTTGGGCTTTTTCGAAAGGTATTCGTTCAGTTTTTGCTGGGCTTTGACATGCTCCAGAAGTACCTCCCTTGGCGGGAGGGTGATGCCCAAAAGGATCTTGGGCGGCTGATTATGCTTGCGGTAATAATATTGGGTGGGGGAAACCAGTCTCTTGAATAAGTTCTTGAGCCACACGTCCATCGGCCGCTCATTGATGGGAACGAAGGCGAACCCGATCCCGATAAGAGCGGGAATGGCCGCTCCCAGATAATTCAGAAACATAAAATTCGGGATCAGGAAAAAGACGATGACCGCAAGCACTGACCCCATGGCCAGGTAGCCGAACTGTTTGATGGTCAGCTCACCAATCAGCTTGAATTCAAAGGTGGTAATTTGTCTTGGTACCGGGTGCTCCTGCATACCTTTCATTATACATAAAAACGCCTGCTGGTATTTTGTACGCCGCCACTTTTTTATAAGATAATCTTGTGTTTAAGCCTATAACTTGTTTTATTACCACTATTAGGATATAATTTAGTTATGGCTGGAAGTTTGGAAGATTATCTTAGAAGAAAAGCTATTGATGATGAACTCAGTCGAACTCAGAGTGTACAGCCATCAACCCCTACTAGTCCAAGCCATAAATCCGAGCCTGAACTTGAAAGAGAAACAGCATTTCAAGAAACTGTAAGGGTACTTGATTATGTTGATGACGAAATAGGATGGGAAATAGAGGATGACCTCAATGAATTAGTTGATATTGCCGGCGAAGGTAGCGTAACAAAAAAAATAATCAATCAACATTACGGAGCTCAACAGCTTACGGAAGGACGACAATTTTATCATGGAGGAATGGAGTGTACATCACGGTTAGGATATATATGTACACTACAGTCAAGTGAAGGGTCTCTGTATGTAGACTCTACATACACCAGTCCGTCCTCTGGAACTACGGCTGACCCAATCGAAGAACGTGAGCATCAAGACGCTTATGAGAGATGGAAAGAGTTAAAAAAACACTCTCCTATAGAAACGTTAGAAGACCAGTTAGTTTTATGGTTTGAAAATACAAATCGTAAAATTAATAAATATTCGGGGAATGAAACTGTAACTAGACCTGGAGGATGTTTAAAGTTTTATCGTTTTAAAAAGCATGGCGGACTATTTCAACCAGCGGTTTATCAAGAAAGCCGTATCCAAACTAGTTGGAGCATGTATGATCAAAGTTATAATATCTATGAGCCAGACGATCTTAGAGAACTAAGAAACACTATGCGCAATATTATCTGGGAATTACTAACAAAGGATTGTCCTGACTATTTAGTAGACTGGGTTGATGACCTTCAAAGACATTAACTCTTTTCCTAACTGTATTTAAACAAAATACCGCGTCTTTATTGACATCACTTTCAAAAAGTGCCAGAATGAATGGTGATGAGAAGGTTCCTGTTTTTGCTTTTATTGTCTATCGTTGTGGGCTCTTTTTTGAAGATAAACATCGCCTATGCCCAGGGAACAGACCAGATGACAGTGGAGATAGAGAACCGCTGGGACATGCCGAGCATCCCCCAGCAGAACGAGGCCATCAAGAACTGCCGGGGGGACGAGGACGATAAGGGCATCTGTCTGGAAAGACTGATGATCAAGCAGGTCAACACGGACATCCCGGGCAGCCTTCTCTGCGGGCTCGGGGGAATGACCTGCGGCGCCAAGAACGAGGCCGAGGAAGCCTATTACCGCAATAAGAGTGTTCTCGCCCAAAGCTCGCAAATGCTCGCCTACCTTTATACCGAGCCCGGGGCCTCTACCGGCGAATACCTGGCCTATATGTTCAACAAGGCCGGCCTGGTGCCCAAGACCTATGCCCAGGGACTGACTTACAGCCGCCTCCTGCCCATTCTGCCCATCTGGAAGGTGTTCAGGGACATCGCCTACGCCCTCTTGAGCATTGTCATGCTCCTTATCGGGCTAATGATCATGTTCCGGAGCAAGATAAATCCCCAGACCGTGGCGAACGTGGAGAACACCATCCCCAAAGTGGTGGTCACGATTATCCTCATCACCCTGTCTTTCCCCATCGCCGGATTGATCATCGACTTCATGTACGTGATGATCGCAGTCGCCATCAGTGTCATCGGCAAGGCGGTGGGAGACCCCAATCTCAGCACCGCCATCAGTGACTATACCACCGGCGGCTTCTGGACCCTGTTTGGCAAGACCGTTTCCCCGGCCTTACAGTTTGGCGGGATGAGCGGAATTGGAGGTAACATTTCCAATGTAGCAGCACCACTCATGCTCCTGGGTATCCCGCTTCTGGCCTCTCCCGTAGGTTTACCCCTCGTTATCGGAGGGGGTGTTCTATGGGCATTGTCCGGGATCGGTACCGCGATAGCGGCCGGAGATGCAGGCGCAGGACTAATGGCTTTCCTAAGCCCCATTTTTGTACTCCTTATCTTCATCGTCCTTTTGTTCTCCGTTTTCAAGATCTTCTTCATGCTGCTGTCAAACTACATCCAGATCCTGATCTACATCGTCTTTGCCCCGGCCATCCTGCTCATTAACGCCGTTCCCGGCCGCAACACCTTCTCGAACTGGTGGAAGACCATTGCCTCCAATATGCTTTCGTTTGTCGTCACGGCCGTCATGCTTTACCTGGCGTGGGCGATTGCCTCTCTCATCCAGAACGTACCCTTCTGGACCCCGCCGTTCATCATCCATGGCGCGGGCGCCCCGCAGATGGCCATCGGCTTAATAAGCTTGGGGATCGTCCTTTTGATCCCGCAGATGGTACAGAAGGTCAAGGATATGTTCGGCGCCAAGCCGGCCTTCCAGGTCGGACCGAGCATGATATTTGCCCCGGTGACGGGGGCCGCCATGCAGGGCGTGGGGCTCGCGGGCCAGTTCAACCAGGCCTCTATGGGTTGGGATGCGATCAAACGGATGGTCGGGAAGAAATAACCCCGGTCAGGATAAAACCCTTATTTTATCTCCGCGGATTTTGCCCCTTCTTTGATGGCCTGGAAAAGAAGCATCAGGAAACCGACCATAAAGACGGTCAGGAGCACATTGTAGCCGATGCCGAAGTTCTTGCGCTCTCCCACCCACCAGCCCTCGGTTTTGGTCCACTTGCGGAAGTTGTCCACGGTGAAGGCCTCACTTGGAGGCATATGTTCTTTAAAGCGGCGGCCAAAGAGGCTCCTCAGGAGAGGATTCTTTGTTTTTATTCCAAGTATGCTGACCTCGCTCGCAATGTCCGTCAACGCCTTGTTTTCCTGCATAGGCGTCAGTATCTGTTTCGACCATTCCTTATGGATCAGGTGGTCCAGGTACTGTTTTCGTTTGACCGAGTCCCAGGCATTCAGGCGCCGGATATCGTCGGCGTTCACGAGCGTGGCCCAGGTATGGAACAGGGGGAGTTTACCTGCCAGGGGGATGTCCCGGGCACGGTCGGGCACGAAGGGATAGGCCAGGTAAGCGCTCGCCACCCAGCCGGCCCGGCTGGCGAGCTGGTTGCTGTAGGCGGTCGAGATCTCCTTCACCGCCCCCTCTATCTTATCGGTCGTCCCCTTGATAATATCGAAGCTCTTTTCCGGCTGGCTGATCGCGTCCTGCACCCCGTTGATGAAGTCGAACCATTTGCTGGAGTAGGTGAGAATGGCGTTGAAGTCTCCGACGTTGCGGCCGATCATGTTCGTTCCCGTGCCCTGGAACCAGAGGTCTGTCTTGTCGAAATAGGCCCAGTCGAACGGATTTTCCAGGCAGTTGGCATTAATGAATCCCATATAATAGTCCCTGATCTTTTTCCGGTGTCTGTCGATGGCGGCCCTGTCCGATCCCCTAAAGTCGTCCAGTCTTTTACCCTTTTTGATCTGTTCCGAAATGTGGCCGGGCAGTTTGGAATTGCCCAGAAAGGTCCGGTTATGGTAAACGCTGTCCCCTCCGTAAAAACCTTCCCTGGCAAAGCGGATGAATATCTCGGTCAGTTCCGCGGTGGTTTCCGGGCCCGGCTTCTTCATCAGTCCCTTCAGACCGGCGGTATTGCCAATGGCCTTCTGGATGGCCTTATAAAGGTCCGGGTTCTGTTCTCGGGGGTTCGCGCTCGTAAAAAACGTCTCCAGGCTGTAACGGTCGCCGTCACCGGCCTGCCGGTGCTGGTTGACCTGGAGCCAGGTCTGGGCCTCGTGGAAAATATTGGTCATCCGTTGCAGGACCCTTTTCGGTGCCACCATGTTTTCCAGCATGTACTTGTCCCCCAGGGCAAACGGGTCCGATTGTTCCGTGACGATGCTCTCGGATTTTTCGTCCTCCGTGAGGAATTTCCAGTAGCCACTATTCCGGTCCCCATTCGAACGCAGGCCGTCCAAGATCTTTTCCTGCAGGCCCTGGTTGAAGGTCAGTTCCCGACGGCGGAAGAAATGAGGCTGTTCTATCTCCATAAAAAAGGTGGGGAAGTACTTGTGCATATGGTCTAACAACTCCCCGATTAATTTTTCTTTTAGACTTATTTCACCACCTTTTCGTTCGTCATTGGGTAAACTAGGATTTTTGTCTTTTGGTTCTGACCACCTAACGCGAATCGTGCTGTGGGAGTCGGGATCGATCATAAAGTAATAGGCCAGCATCGGGCTCTTGTACATCAGTTTCCGGAAAGTTTTCTCGCCGTCAAGGACCTGGTAACCTTTCTCCCTGGTCGGACTCTTTATGTAATCCTCTTCCAAGAGTTGCATCACCCGACGCCGGACACCGCCCCGCTTATAAAGGCTGATGTTCTGGTTCATCCGGGAGATCTCAAAAAAGGGCATATGGTGCTTACCGTCAAAATACTGCACGGCATCCTCGTCCAGGCCAAAGAAGGTGGAGAACATGACCTTCTGCGTCACATCCCAGGCATCCACGGCATCCATGGCCGCCTCTCCGGGCTTCATGGGAACAAAGCCCAGATTGAACACATGGTACAGGTTGTGCTTGACCCAGCTGTGCAGATATTTCACCGGGTTCATGGCGATCAGGAGGCCGCGGAAAGGAAAGTCCTTGAACTCCGATTCCAGGGCCACTTCTATCTGTTTGATCTCCTCCACTCTCAAGTTCTCACCATTGATGACCTTGGTCATGATATCCGGCGGCATGTCTTTGAACGTGCCGGTCATGGGCGGCAGGGCATTCGCCATCATGGACACGAATTCGCCGCTCGTGATGGCCAGGGCCTTGCCGATGGTCAGGTAGACGTCACGTTCCGGGTCGGTCATTTCCGGGAAGGCATTCTTGACCTCAAGTTCCAAAAGCTTGTCTATCGGCCTCTTTACATAAGCCCCACGGGCAAAAAGATCGGGCGGGATCTGGTTGTTGTTGGCGGCCAGGATGGATCGGACAATCCGGATATAGCTCTGCATGGCGGTGGTGATGATGGGCGACTGCTCCACGGCCACGTCTATCAGGGCGTTCGTGATGCCCTTGGCCTTGGTGACGAGCTCCTTGGCATCGCCCGAACCTTCAGCCACTTCCACAAAGCCGCGGAAGTTGGCATAGGACTCGTAGAACTCCCTCATCATCGGCACGAAGACGCCGGTAACATGGGCCAGGGAAGTGTCGTAGTGCCAGTCGGCCTCGGTGAATGTCCCGGTCAGCTCGTTCCTTTCCCGCCGGCCACTGTATTTATAATATATCTCCACTCCACCGAGTTGTTTACCCTCCTTCTTTGTCTTGCCGAAGGAGGTGGCCTCCTTGGCCTCGGGCGTCTGCTTCATGGACAGGATGGCGCTCTCGATCTCCTGGGCGGCCCGGGCAAAGCGCGGGTTTTCCCGGGCGGTAATCTGGTTAAGGTACGCCAGTCTGATATCGCGCAAAAGGTCATGGTAGATGGTGTGCCCGTCGACGATATATCTCTCTCCTCTTTCCGAAGCTTCCATGAACTCGCGCAACTTGGCGTTCGCTCCCGTGTCCAGGTTCATGGCGTCCGTGTCCTCGGGCGGGGCGTCGTGCCTTCGGATGGTCTCGGCAATTTTACCTTTGAAATACTCGGTGAAATAGAAAGTGTTCTGCATGGCCAGCATCAGGTCGGCAGCAATGATCTCTTCCTGGAACTGGTTCAGCCAGGTCAGGAAGGGGTCTTCGGCAAAGTAGGGGGAGCGGGGAAAACGCTTGACCTTGGAAACGTATATCTCGTTGCGGAAATTGATGAAGTATTCAAGCACTCTCCCTCTCATCTCAGGATCCAGGCCGTATTGGCTTTGATACTGGTCTATCCAGCTGTTGATGGACCTGAACTCATCTGTCCCTTCCATATATCTTCGGGCTAAGTCTCCCTCCAGATAGTCATAGATGGCCCCCTCCCGCAAGTTACCGGTATATGCCGCGTCCGCCTCGTCCTGGTTGATGGTCCGCAGTAGTTTGAGGACCTGGTCCGGGGAAAGGGACAGAAGCAACAGGTCCATCCTGGCCCGTTCGTCTTTGTCAGCGATATCATTGAGGATGTCCTCTTTCTTATCCTTGGCGGTCCTTCGCTCGCTCGGCGGTGTTTCGCGCCTTTCAGCCGTCTCCAGTCTTCTCATCATTTCGATGTACTCGGGTTCGTTGATGCCGTAGCGGGCGGCCAGGGTTTTGAACTCCTCGCTCCTTAGGTAGTTGGCATAGCCACCTCCCTGATTATGGGTTTCCATGACGGCCCGGATGACCCTTTCGGCCATGGGCTGATAGGTCGCCCGGTCCGTGGTTTCGCCCAAAAATACTTCCAGAGCCAGAGCTGTCTTATTGCGACCTTCGGATAAAGGGTCTCCCGTGGTTATCGCTCTTTCGGCTGAGCGGGCTACGAAACGGGCAAAAGGCAGCGCCCCTTCTTCAGGTATGTTTAAAGTTGAAAGCCTTTCGAAAAAGCGGGCGTTGAAGTTGATGGCCTGGGGATGAGCAGCCAGTTCGGCAGATATCTGTTTGGCGCTTTCCACCACCCTTTGGGGGATCAGCCTACTGAGGGGTTCTCCCGTTCCGCTGAGCGTCTGCTTCAGGTTGTCCAGCCTGTTTTTCTGCTCTTGTTGCCTGTTCTGCTGCTCGGGAGTTCTGTCGCGGTCGGCCCGGATATCTTCCGGGGGCTTTCTCATATAGTCCTCTGCCGTTTGGGCTTGATCGGCCCGCATGGTCCGGAACACCTCCCGGACAGCATCCACCAGCGAGTCTCCGGCTTCCTGGGGCGGGCGAGGCTCCGGGGCCGGGGGCCGTTCGCTGTTCCTTGGTGTGCCTTCCGGGTTCTGGTTCATTTTATTTTAGAAAGAACGATTTTGGTAAATACCCCTTCCTTGACTATCTCGCTGATTCCGCAGTTAAGACATCCTCCCTTATCGCTAAGGAAAAACAATATTAAGTCTAGCAAAAAAGCGGGTAAAAACAAAGGCAGGGCCAGAAACCTCAACCAGCGGTTACTTTTTGGGTGCTTCACTTTTGGCTTTGGAAATTTGCTTCTGGTATTGCCAGATGCCAAAAAGGGTGAAAATATTCCAATAAAGGGCGAGTCCTGCCGGGAAACGGAAGGAGATCCAGGCGATCATGGCCGGGAAAAGGAACATCATCTGTTTCTGCATCATGGACTGCATGTCGGGCTCGTCCTTTTTCTTGTCCTTGGGATTGGGCTCCTTCTTGGGCATCATCTTGCCGCTCAGGTAGGCCTGGTAGAACTGGGAGGCGCCGGTGACCACCGGGATCAGGAGATACCACCAGCCCACTTCCTGCCACTCGGCCGGAGTTTTATTTAGGCGGAAGCCGAGGAAGCCGACATCCAGGCTGTCCAATTTCAAAAAACCGGCGTAAAGCATGCTGTTGATGGCAGAAATAGCCTGGGCCCCGCCGCCGTTCGTCACCACTCTTGCCAGAGCGTTATAAAGCCCGATAAACACCGGGATCTGCAAAATGAAGATCAGGCAGCCGTAACCGGGGTTGATCTTGTGGCTTCGGTAAAGTTCGAGTTGGGCCTGCTGCAATTTCATGGGTTGGTCCTTGTATTTTTTCTGTAGTTTTTGGAGTTGAGGCTGGATCTTTTGTAGATTCTGGGACTGCTCAACCTGGTGCTGCATCAGGGGGTTGATAGCCAGCCGTACTGCAGCAGTCACGCCGATGATGGCCCATCCCATCGGCCCGGGGATGTTCAGAAAGTCAAATACTTTATAAAAAAGCACCATTACGTTCACAATCGGAGCAACCAGGAGGACTTCGAAAATATTCATGTAGGGATTATAACAAATAAAATAGATGAATAATTGCTTGACATGGCCAAACTCATTATCTATAATACCTGTACCTTATGAGAATTAAGTAACTCGGGAAGGATGGAGAGCCCTCATTCTTGGCTTTCCAAAAAATCCCCACAGGGTATTTTATAGACGAATAAGTAGACCTGACGGATCTATTGTTTTTTCGGCTGTTAAAGGTGGCCGAAAATGCCGGGCCTGTAGCTCAGTTGGCCAGAGCGTCCGCCTTGCACGCGGAAGGTCACCGGTTCGAATCCGGTCAGGTCCACCAGTTTGGAGAGAGGCAAACGGCTTCTTTAAGGGTAGTAGTCAGTGACAAGCTCGCTACTACCCTTAAGGAGGCACCAAAATGCCTGCTCTTTAACAGGGAGGCTAAGAAAATCTAACAAAAGATAAACAACTTCTGTGGGCAAAATACAGAAGTTGGGGAATTTTTAAGCAAATGGTGGATGCCTTGGCGCTAGAAGCTGATGACGGACGTGTGCTAGACCACGAAACCGTCGGTGAGACGTTAAGCAGTCGTTATCAACCGGCGATCTCCTAATGGGAAAACCTGCCCTTTCAGAAATGATCGGGCATCCTCGGCATTTGTGCCGCGGAAGGGAACCCGGGGAACTGAAA
>DBQA01000004.1 GCA_002305675.1 Patescibacteria group bacterium UBA1406 | reverse complement strand
CAATACCATCAACACCAGGTCCATAGACACAAGAGTCTGGGGCACAACGCTCGTCGATGGTTCCTCGTTAACCCAGAACTACCTGACCAAAGTGTCGGACGCAAATACCATCATCAATAGCGCAGTCTATGAAACGGGCGGGAATGTGGGCATAGGTACGACCGCCCCGGCCACCAAGTTGCATGTCCTGGGAACCATCCGGGCCAACCTCCTGCAGGACGAGCAGAACACTAGTTATTTCGTGGACCCGGCTGCAGCCGATATCGCCATGGTAGTTTCCGGCAATGTGGGTATCGGCACCACGGCCCCCGTCACCAAACTGGACGTCCGTGGAGCTATCAGGTTGGGAGAAGGTACCGACGCGAACAGTCGCCTCAACACCTCAACCGGCTCGGCTACGGCAGAAAATCTTTATTGGGGCAATCGCCTTCTCTGCAACGCATCGGAACTGAACTGTGGCTGGCTGACTAATGCCAACATCACGCTCCAGATAGCTTACGAAGGCGGCAATACTGTACAACTGTCCGCCGGGGAGGGAGACATCAGGTTCTACAACGACAGCGCCCAGGAGATCCTGTTCATGGAGGAAGCGACAGGTAATGTCGGCATAGGTACAACTGTACCAACCGCCCTCCTGGACGTCGCGGGTAACGCCTCCTCGTCCGGTACGCTAACCTTCAGGGGAACTACGGATCCCAAGATAAACATATTGAACGGTGAGAACTTCGGAATCAGAACATCTGTGGGCGGAGACACAGGTCTTACCGAGGTTCTGACCATCTTGAACAATGGTAATGTAGGGATAGGCACCACCGCCCCGGCTGCCAAATTGGATGTCGGCGGCGATGTCAGAATAGGTACCTTGGCCACAGGGTCCACGGATACAGTCCTCATCCACTCGGGGAATGTTGTACAGCAGCGGAGCATTGATACGCGCGTTTGGGGCACAAGCTTGGTGGACGGCTCGTCCCTGACGCAGAACTACCTCACGAAAGTTTCGGACGCCAACACTATCATCAATAGCGCGGTTTATGAGACGGGTGGGAACGTTGGCATCGGTACCACGGCTCCTTTGGAAAAACTGGACGTCCAGGGTAATCTGCACGCAACCGGCTACCTCTATGACTCAGGCGGAGACCTGCAGATAAACGACAATCTTGACGTTTACGGCGGCTATATCTGGAATTCCTCGGCCAATCTGCAGCTTAACGACAACGTCGATATCACCGGCATCCTGACCGTCAATACCATTCGCAACTACACCGGCGGCAACGTGGCCATGCAGGATACATCCGGAACCGTCACCATCGGCACGGCCACCCCCACCACGAGTGCCAGACTGACCGTTGCCCAAACGGACGCGGCTAACGCCCCGGCTTTGGTAATTGACAGCGAAGAGTCCACCGGCACCCAAACCGTGTTCTCGGTCATCACCGACTATGGCAGCGATGAAACCGAGTGGGTTAAGATCACCGCTGACGGCTATCTATATGCCGATAGGTTTGTGGATATCCAGAGCTCCTCGTATTATGCGGACCCCGGAGGGGCTGACCTGTCCTTTGTTGGTTCAGGGGCCGGCCTGTTCGGCTACACCACGCGCTCCAACAACGCCAAGCTAGCCGTCAACGGCAACGTCGGTATCGGCACTAACGCCCCCCAGGCCAGGTTGCAGGTTGCCTCAGGCGACATCCGCTTGGATGATACCAGGAACATCAACTGGGACGGCACGGACAACTTCATCCGCCGCTACTCCAGCAACTCGTCCATGAACTACTCCTCCACCGGCCACGCCCGCTTTTATATCGACAGCGCAAATGCCGGAACCAACTACAGATTTGAGGTCTTTGGAAACGTGACCGATACCACCACCACCGGTGCCCTGTTCAGCGTGATAGACAACGGCAACGTCGGTATCGGCACCACCGCGCCCACGGAAAAACTGGGCGTCAACGGCAATATCTCCCTGGAGGCCTCAAGCCCGATGATCGTGACCACGGCCGCCAGCTCTACCCTGATCTTGAGGGCTCCGGGGGACGCTAACGCCGTCACCGTCTGTATTGACGACGCGGCCGATCCGGGCAACTGCACCGGCAAGATCGATGCCGGCACCATCGACCCTCCCTACACCATCAACGGCCAAAGATATGCCACCTATTTGAGCTCCATGATCGGTATCAAAGAAGAGGTGACCGGCACCATCAACGTTAGTCAAAAGGTTGATGGAGTCGGCTACAAATCTGTCGTCGACCTCAGCGACCAGCCGGAGGCTTCCGACCTGTGGCTCTTTGCCAAGACCACCAATATAAAACAGAATATAGGCATGATGACCGCGCTTCTGACCCCATCCAACAATGCCCGCGTCTGGTACAAGGTCAAACCCGACACCCTGAAACTGGAGTTCTACAGCAGCCGGCCCACGACCATTTCGTTCCGGCTGACCGCCCCCCGCCATGATTATGCCAAATGGGGCAACCGCCGCTCGCCCACTGCATCGGGAGGTTTCCAGATAGTGAATCCGGACACCCCCCTCAATATCGGCGACACCGGCCATCTGGAAGCGCCCGAGGCCCTGCTTTTAGTCAAAGATACCTCCGCCCCAGAAAGCCGTTTTGACCTGAAGAATGCGCTTGACGAGGTCATCCAGGATATCGCCTCCTTCTCGGAAAGCACCATTGCCAACCTCAAGGCCGGCGTCATCCGGACCCAGGAACTGGTGGTGCAAACCACTGCCCGCGTCCAAGGCTCCCTCACTGTCGACGGCACCCTAACCGCCGGGACCATCAACTCCGGCAATATCAATGTGATGCAAACGGATGTGGACACTCTGAAAACGGACATGACCGTGCTCACCGCCCGCGTGAACGACCTGCAGTCAGTGATCAACGACGTTGTAACCGTAGACAACAGCGGAGCGGCCCCCAAATACTACATGGATGTGGAAGGTCTTTCTACCGTCAACCTGACCGTCACGGACACCGCCAACATGCAGAAACTGGTGGTGGCCAACTCGGCCGATATCGGACAGCTGAATATCACTGCCAACACCATCGCCTCCTCGGTCGCAGACCTGAATCTGACCGCCCTGGACAGGATAGTGCTCTTTGACGGTGAGGTACAGATCGCAAGAGACGGAACCATCACCACCACAGGCAAGGTGGTGGCCAAGGAGGTAGAGACCAAGAAGATCACCGTCAAAAATGAGGCCGAAAACATAGTCGCCTCCATTGAGGCATCGGGAAGCGCCTATTTTGCAGAAGGTGTCACGTTCGACAAGAATATTGCCACCGCTTCGGCCGTCATCGCGGCCTCACAGACATTCGCCGAAATAGGCGAGAACACCGCCTCCGTTAAAACGAATGGCGAAGCCTCCGGACAAGCCGTATTGCCAATCGGTCAAACGGAGATTCTCATCCGCAGCCCGAAGGTCAAGGGTAACTCCCTTATCTATATCACTCCCCTGTCCGCCACTAATAACCGGATTCTCTACGTAGAATCCAAGAAGGACGGCGAGTGGTTCAAGGTGAAGCTCGACAGCAACAACAATACCAGGGATATCAGTTTCTCCTGGTGGATACTGTGACCTTGACAAGCAGCCAGAATAAATCTATCGTTATATTAATGAAGAAGTTCTTATTTATCATCACTATTCCTCTATTTTTAACTGTCGCGGCTCTTTCGTACAAAATTGTTATTCAAATTCCTGAGGTGGAGGCGGTGGTAGGAGAACTGAGCATTCCCCGGATAGTCGGCGAAATAATCTACAGCGGCAAGGCCACCTTCCAGGACGACGCCGTTTTCGGCGGCGGCACGGGTGTTTGGAAAGCCAACGGGAACGTGGGCATCAATACCGCTTCCCCGGCGGTCAGGCTGGACGTGGACGGCAACAGCATCCTCCGGGGAAACCTCAATATGGACAACGGAGAGATCAATTACGTCAGGAAGATCCAGCTCCAGGACTGGGACGACAGCTCGGGGGGTGGAGATGACTCGGTGCGGGTTCTAAGACGCGACGGCAGCTGGACCTTTTATAATGGCGGCGTCCGGGTAGGCAGCTATGTGGACAACAACGGCCCCCAGCTGACGACCGGTCAGTTCTCTACCGCTGGGAACACTTTTTTGGCTTTAGGCGGCGGTAATGTCGGCATCGGCACCACTGCTCCTGCCCAAAAACTGCATGTCGCCGGCAACATCAACACCACCGGCAGCATCACCTGGTCAGGCGGTAGTTCTGCCAACGCCAACTCGGCCTACTCTCACATCTCTTCCGACGGTTCCAGCCACTCCTTCATAAATCAGAGCGTGACTACCGCAAGCAGCCCCACCTTTGGCGGCCTCACCGTCAGCGGCACCAGCACTCTTAGCGGAACCAACACCTATGTCAAGCGGCTGGGCTTCAATTATACTTCCTGGTCGGGCATAGGCGACGGCCAGGCGACTATAGTCAACGAAAACAGCTCATACAAGGCCCTGATGATCGTCGGCACCAACAGCTCTGTCTTCGGCGGCAACACAGGCTGCGGCGATACGGCCCGGTGCGTCCGTTTATGGGACCGCCTCCGGGTGGAAGGCAATATGCATGCGACCGGGATGGTAACCGCGGCCGGGGAGATGAGCGGCACCCTGTTCAGGGACGAAGGGTCCGGATATTACGTGGATCCGGCCAGCACATCCAACATCAACAGCATCAATGTCAGGGGAACCACTAATCTCAATTTCTCCGACGGGCCGGACGTAGTGGTGTACGGGGCTCAAGACGGCGGTTCTTCCCGCCCCGGTATCCGCTTTGCCAACGACAACGGCATCACCAATTCCATTTCCCATGCTTGGGAAAACGCTTTTGCCATGATCGGAAACGGCTATTTCAACTCCTCAGGCTCGCTCGTGAGATATACCGGGGCCCATACTCCTATTTTTCGCCTTTACATCAACACCGCCGGCGACGATCTCTTCATGTGGGCCAATAATACCACTACTCTGGCTTATCTGACCACCGGCGGCCGTTTTAAGTCAAATGGTTATGATTTGTTCTCTGACGCCAGCTTAAAAAAGGATATTAGGCCCATTACCAAAGCCATGGACAAGATCAAGGCGCTCGAGGGTGTGTCCTTCCGGTGGAAAAACAGTGGCGAGCCCAGTATCGGCTTCGTGGCCCAAAAGGTTAAGCCGGTACTGCCTGAACTGGTCGACTATATAGAAAAGGATAAGTTGTATACGCTGAATTATGACGGGATTGTCGCCGTCCTGGTAGAAGCCTTGAAGGAGCAGCAGGCAGAGATCAAGAAAATGAAACAGGACATTACTGAACTCAGACAGGAAGTCCAAAAGCTCAAAGCCCGCTAATTTACCCCGTTTGCAGTTTATAGTCGGTTGTTCTTTTGCCACCGTCAATTTAGGATGGTACTATCATGCTCGCTTGCGTCAAAAGTGTCGCCAACATCGGCCTGGAATCGGTGGAAGTAAGTGTAGAGGTGGATGTGGCCGAACGGGGCTTTCCCGGCTTCACTATCGTCGGGCTGCCCAATAAATCCATCGATGAGGCTAAGGAAAGGGTCAAGACGGCAATAAACAATGCGGGCGCCAGTTTTCCTGAAAAAAGAATCACCGTCAACCTGGCACCGGCCGACCTTCCCAAACAAGGCTCGGCCTATGATCTACCCATCGCCCTCGGCATTCTGGCAGCGAGCGGCTCGTTGGACCATGTCCATCTGGCCGGCGGCTACTATTATGGCGAACTATCCCTGGACGGCACCCTCCGGCCCACCAGAGGCGTTCTCCTCGTGGCCCATCTGGCCGGAAAGCAGGGTGTGTCCGGCGTATACGTCCCCCTTCCTTCGGCCAATGAGGGGTCGGTAGTCAGTTCGGTCAGCACCTATCCGGTGAAGGATCTGGCCGAACTTATCGACCACCTGAACGGGATAAAGAAAATAACTCCCCTGTCCGTCGGTATGCATCCCCAGCCGGAAACAAGGGATGAGCCGGAGATAGATTTTGCCGAGATATCGGGGCAGGAAGCCGCCAAAAGGGCTTGCGAGATCGCAGCGGCCGGAGGGCACAATCTCTTGATGGTGGGCCCTCCCGGAGCGGGTAAGACCATGCTTGCCAAGGCGCTGCCGGGGATACTTCCGCCCCTGACCAAAGAAGAGGCCCTCGAAGTGACCCGGATATACTCTGTGGCCGGCCTGGTCGTACCGGGGGAATCATTGATCTCAAAGCGACCTTTCCGCGGCCCCCACCATACCTCCTCCCGCGTCGCCTTGGTGGGCGGTGGCAGTTCTCCCGAACCGGGCGAGGTCAGCCTGGCCCATCTCGGGGTCCTGTTTTTGGACGAGCTGCCAGAGTTCCCCCGTTCCAGCATCGAAGTTTTGCGCCAGCCGATGGAGGACGGCCTGGTGACCATATCCCGGGCAGAGGCCAGGGCCACTTACCCGGCCGGATTCATGATGGTCGCCTCTGCCAATCCCTGTCCCTGCGGCTACCTCAGCCACCCGACCAGGGCCTGCCAGTGCAACCCAAAGCAGGTCGCCCGCTACCGCCGCCGGATCTCCGGTCCCATCCTCGACAGGATAGACCTGCATGTATTTGTTGACCCGGTGGAGGCAGATAAACTCATCGCCAAGACTGCCCCCCTGCCCCACACCGAGTCCACCCGGACGATCAGGAAACGCGTGATCAGGGCGAGAAGCCGACAGGGATATAGGCTCGGCTCCCACTGTGGCATCTACACCAATGCCCAGATGTCAAACCGGCTGGTAAAAAAGTATTGCCTCCTCACTCCGGAAGCGTCCGGTATATTGAAACTCGCCCTTCAGAAGTACTCACTCTCGGCGAGAGGCTACTTCAAGTTAATAAAGGTGGCCCGGACCATCGCCGACCTGGCTGGGAGCCCCCAGATAGCGCCAATTCATATGGCCGAAGCCATCCAGTACCGGGAAAAGGTCTTTTAAGTGACGTTCTCCCAATGGCTGACCGCGGCCCGGGCATCCTCCCCGAACACCACCCCGACCACATCGATCCGACAGGGACTGTTGATAAGGCCATTCTTTACCAGGAACAGCCATCCCATGCGTCTGACCCGTTCAAGCTTGTTCCGGTTGACCATTTCCCAGGGAGAACCGTACCTGTTACCCTGCTTGCTCTTTACCTCCACAAAAACTATCCTGTCGTTCATTTTAACGACCAGGTCCAGTTCACCCCACTTGGTCGAGTAATTCCTGGCCAGTACCTTATATCCTCGGGCAGCGAGATATCGGGCTGCCACCTCTTCACCACTTCCTCCAATCTGCCGGTTGAACTTCTTCATAAGTAATACTTCCCTTCCTTCTCGCTGATCTCGCCTTTTATGGCGAGCATGGTCAGCTCCACCGCAACTTCACCGGCGGTTCTGCCCAGGGACCGGGCGATCTCGTTAATGGTCAGTTCCTGCCCGCCCTTTAGCAACCGGTATATACGGCCGTCTTTTGCACGGGATGGCCGGGTCTTGGGCTGCCAGGGGCGGGCCATGCCCTCGGCTATCAGCCAGTTGGTACCCTCGGAACCAGAGCTCGTCACCGGGCCGGGTACGGCATAAACCTTCCGGCCGTACCTCCTGGCCCAGGCGGCCGTGTTCAGACTGCCGCTTTTCAGGGCCGCCTCAACCACATACACTTCCTCCGAAAGGGCAGCAATGAGCCGGTTGCGATGGGGAAAGGTCCACAGCCGGCCGGGCATCTCCCCCTCATATTCCGAGATCACCAGGCCCCCTCGGGCCGCTATCTCGTTCTCCAGCTTCTTCTCTTCCCTGCCCCAGTCTATTCCCCACCCCAGCACGGCCACGGTCTTGCCGCCATATGACAATGCCTGTTTATGGGCTTCCTGGTCTACCCCATACATCATTCCCGATACTATCGTGTATTTATTTGCCACGAGTTCGGCCACCAGAATCTCCACCACCCTTTGACCATAGCCGGTCATCTTTCGGGACCCGACCACCGCTGCCGCCCGCCGGAAAAGGTCGTCATCCCATTGTCCCCGAACATGGATCTCCTTGACAGGTGGCCTGACATCCAGCAGCCGCAGTGGAATATCCATCCATACAGAATAACCGTTCGGATAATGACAAACAACCGAGTATAGTCCGCACCTTGCTGCCGTTTATCTTCCTGTCGGGGCCGGCGTGATGGTTATCGAAGGCGGAGCGCTCTCTTTGGGCAGCCTTATCTCCGCTTCGCCTGTGGGCAGCGGGGATGGCTGCACCAATGTCTCGGGTTGAAGTTCCTCGCCGCCCTCCGTCGCTTCCTCTACGGGCAGCTTGGCCTTGAACTCCTCGAGCTCTTTGCTGGCCTTCTTGTAGTCGTCGGACTTCTTGTCCTCAATCAGTCTCAGGACGGTCTCCAAAGAACCGACTGCAGCGGGATAGTCTTCCTTCTGGTAATAAGCCCAGGCTATGTTGTAATAGTAGTTGGCCATGTCCGGCTTCAGGGAAATAGCCTGACCGAAGAAGCCTATCGCCTCGTCAAAGTTACCGAGCGCATAATAGACCGAACCCAGGGCAAAGTAGTAGCTCGGGTTCCTCGGGTCCAGGGCGACCGCCCGCTGGTAGGACGATATTGTCCATTCTTCCGCGCCTTCGGCTATCCCCAAGAGGTTCCGGTATGTCTCGGCCAGGTGCGCCCAAAAGACCGCCTTCTGCGGGTTCGAGGCGACCAAGGCCTTTGCTTCAGATATCGCCTGCTGGATAAGGGTGGTGATCACCTGCCTGTCCTCGTCGGTCAGCTTTTCCTTCTGGGCAATGTTGCTGGCCAGAAGAAGGTTGGTCTGCGAAAAATTCGACCTCGCCCGCTCATTGTACGGGTTCAGGATGGAGGCCTGTCTCTGCAGGTCGTACACCAGCTGGGCTTTATTCTCCCGGACGGCGTTGAAGGAAGCGTTCAGTACGTACTCCGACGCCATCGCCCGGCCGAAGAAATAGCCCGTCCCAACCGTCACTGCCAAAATGGCCGCGGCCGAGCCGTAGGCAAACAGATCCAGTCCCCTCAGATCGAACTCCCTGACCTCTTTGTCCTCCCGGTTCAAAAACACCGCCAGGAACAAAAGGAAAAAGAAAATTTGGGACAGGGGAAAAAAGAGAGCCCAGATAACAAGCACCGTGAACGACAGCACGGTGTTGAACCTTTTGGCCGCATAATAAAGGTGGACAAAGATCATTATAAGAGCCAGAAGCCCCACCAGTCCCACCTCGGAAAATATCTGCAGAGCGGCCCCGCGGGTGAATTCAACGTTCACGTTCCACAGGTCAGGCAGGGCGTTGACCGAGAGCGGTTTGGACCGGGTAAAGAGGGTCACATAGTTCGCCGGCCCGACCCCAAACAGGGCGGTCCGGCCCGTCTTCAGAACGTCCACAGTGATGGCCCAGGCGTTCGCCAAAGGCAGGAACACCGGCCGCACGTCCTTCAAAAGCATAAAGGCGGACAGGACTGTTGTTAGGAGCGCGACAATAAAAAGCACGTTCAATAGTCCCTTATTGCTTTTGCCGCTCATCTGAACCTCCTTGGCCGCTACCCTGTCCTTGAGGGAATCCAGGACCAGGGCCAGGAAAAAGGCGCCGTACAAGGCCTGGCTGATCAGGTTGCCCATGGGATTGAATCCCTTCATATTTATGAACTGCCACGATTCGGGCAAAAAACCGAACAGGGTGAAGTAGCCGAGTATCGTGCTGACGAAGAGGACGGCCATGGCAGCGGTGCTTGCCCAGAGGACCACTTTCTTATCCTTGGGCAGGGCAAAGACCAACACCGTCAGAAAGACCACCAGCAGGACCCCCCGGTTGGGGTCGATGAGAGCCTCCACCTTGTTCGGCGAGACCACGAGCACCGACAGCAGATAGGCCAGGACTAAAAGATAGAGGGCGCTGTCAAAGACGGAGCTGTAGATGCTCATCTTGCGGGTGGCAATTATCTTCACCGCCTTGATGATCAGGGTCAGCCCCACCACCACTGCCAAAAGAATGAGCTTGGGGGTGGCAAAGAAGTTCGGGAACAAAGGCATAAATACGAGCGGAAACAGGAAAAAGGTTAAAAACAGGAGCACACGCTCCAGTTTGTGAAGGGTTCTTGAAATGTCCATATATCTCATTCTGGAAAAAACGGCTTTAAAAGTCAACAGGAATTTAAGCGTGACATTGTCTCTTGACAAAAAAATCAAACCTCTCTACATTTATATATAGATATGGGAATTTCCAAGCGGAAGAAACTCTTGTTTTGGTCTTTAAGGTCTATGTTCGTTGTAGGGCTTCCCATCGTCCTTTTGACCCTAGCCCTCTACTTCACCCTCACCAGCCGGCATCTCCACGAAGTTGATGCCATTGTGGGCGAGCTGGCCATTCCGGCCAATATCTCGGGCAATATCACTTATACCGGTGAGGTCAGACACACGAACGACGCGTTTTTCGGGAACGGCACGGGCGTCTGGAAAGGCAACGGCAACGTGGGTATTAAAACAACCTCACCCTCCTATGCACTCCATGTTGGAGCGAGTGCCAGAGTAGATGATGCCTTAGGTGTAGGTATGAATCCGAATAACAGTGTATATAAAATCGCCATAAAGTCAGGCGGCCCTGGTACTGTTCCCCTCTACGTCCAGGACGACAACTCGTCAGGTTATCTGGCCGCGATAGACCAGGAAGTGACTGCCGGAGCCAGGCTAAGCTTATGGAACAATACGGGTACGCAAACGGTCTTCCTGCATGGAGGACCTGGCGATAGTTACATAAACACTTCGGGTAACGTCGGTATCGGCACTACCAACCCGCGAACAGGTTTGACAATTTGGGGACCCAATAACAAGAATGGGCTTTCCTTGTATAATACATATGATTCCCTTACCACCGGCCTTTATTCACTAGTTTCCGTCAGCAACGCCATCCAGATAAGAAGAAATACCGCTGCTGCAGGAGATTTTACCACCTTCACAACTCCCCTATTCATCAACTCGTCAGACAACGTCGGCATCAACACCACCAGCCCCTCGCAGAGACTAGATGTTAATGGCAACAGCATCCTCCGGGGAAACCTCAATATGGACAACGGAGAGATCAATTACGTCAGGAAGATCCAGCTCCAGGACTGGGACGACAGCTCGGGGGGTGGAGATGACTCGGTGCGGGTTCTAAGACGCGACGGCAGCTGGACCTTTTATAATGGCGGCGTCCGGGTAGGCAGCTATGTGGACAACAACGGCCCCCAGCTGACGACCGGTCAGTTCTCTACCGCTGGGAACACTTTTTTGGCTTTAGGCGGCGGTAATGTCGGCATCGGCACCACTGCTCCTGCCCAAAAACTGCATATTGCAGGCAGCGTCCGCGGCGGCGGCACCGGCGGCTCCTTGCGTATTAGTACTGGCAACGGCTATGTAGACGTTGGGCCACAGAACGCCTCTTGGGCCCACTTCACCACCGACAGGGCGAATTTTTACTTCGGCAGTCCGGTTCACGTCAACGGAGCTATTTACAAATACGGTACCAGCTACTATCTTGATGCCAACTCCACTTCCCGTCTTCACGCAGTCCGGCCCAACTATATCACCCTGAGCGGTGTCAGCACATATGCTGCTGACACTTTCAATAACCAACATGGAGTTATGTGGAAAGATTCCTCCACTTCTACTAGTTTTATTGGATCTAAATTTGAATTCCGAACGCCGGCAACCGGAATTTCCTACAATCAAATATATAGTAATGGAACTAATAGTAGTATGGTTACTGGCCATTTAACGTCGCTTTACAATTTTCATTCTCAAGGCGCGGTTCGTGTAAGCGATAATGTCTGGTTTGAAGGCTCTTCATCCTATGGCGTTTATACCAAACATAACTGTTGCGCTCTGGATGGCTGGTTTAGACTTGTAAGATACAATGCTCAAAACACTTATCACGATTTAGCAGTTGGTGCGTTATTTGCCGGCGGAGCCATCCGCTTTGATTTGGCGGAGATCATCCCAGTCGATCCTGACGAGAACCTTGTCCTCGGTGAAATAGTGACGGCCGATCCGTCGCACAACGTCAGGTTGAGAAGATCTAGAAAAGCCTATGAAGGCAGTATCGTTGGTATCCTATCAGACGTTAACACGGCCTCCATGACCATCGGTGGCGACACCTCACCCGAAGCAGCCATAAAAGTAAAAGACAGGAAACCTATTGCCCTCGCCGGCCGGGTGACCACGGTCGTCAACTTGGAAAGCGGCAATATCTCTATCGGCGACCCCATCACCTCCTCCTCCAAGCCGGGCGTGGGCATGAAGGCCATTAAGCAGGGCACAGTCGTAAGTAAAGCTTTAGAGAATTTTGACGGTTCAAGGGTTAACTCCAAAGGAGTAGAGGAAATAATCGCTAAGCTAAGAAAGGACCTTGACGAAGCCAAAAATCCAAAACCCATAAACACTTATCCAGGAAAGGAGGGCACCCCTGTTTCGGAAGCCACGGAGGTGGGAGTTAAAACAAAACTGTTGACGGCAGATGACCTTAATAAGACTTACACACCTCCCGTCAATAAAGACCAGGTGCAATCACTAGAAAGAACCATCGAAGCTCTTACCCGTCCCCTGCCCGCCGGGCACGGAAGGATAATCAGCTACGTTTCTGTATCCTATTATGACTCTGATATGTACCTGACCGACACGGGCGACCTGAAGATCACTGGGAACGGCACCACCGAAAAGTTCGCCACTACCAAGAACGGCTCGGTCATAGACAAAATGGCCGCCTTCGCCGAGATAGTGGTGGCCAAACTTAGGGCCGGCGCCATTGAGGTCAAAAAGTTGGTTGTTGATGGCGTCGACGTGGCCAAGAAACTCCGGGAACTGGAAAACAAAATCAGTATTCAAACCCAAGAGATAAAAGCGCTCCGGGAAGAGATAGAGAAGCTAAAGAAGTAATATGAACGATAAGCTGAAAAAATACCTGGCGGTGGACGTCATCATTCTGGTAATTGCCGGTCTGGCTCTGGGGCTTTATCTTAACAATAAGTATCCTGGTCCATGGTTCAGTTTAAATGCAAACTCCAAAAAAGTCTCACCCGATATTCTCTCTATCACCGAACCGATATATAGTCTGGTCGGCCGCGTAACCAAAGTGGAATCAGGGGCTATTTGGATTGAAGTATCCGGTAGGACAGATGTAATCCCGGCCAATGTGGTGAACAGTACCCAATTACCGCAGGTCCAAGAACAGAAAAACATCACCTATAAGGTCTTGCTTGATGATGACACAAAGATCAGTCAAGCCGTCACTCCGGTAGGATTTTATTTTAAGACAGCTCAGCCGTCAACTATTAATATTCTGGAGCCTAGCCAACTGAAATTCGGGCAGGTTGTCACGGTAAACGCTAACGAAGACCTGCGGTTAAATACAAACAATACATTCACCGCTACGAGCATTGTCTTGAGTGAAATGAACACCATGCTAACCGGAACATTAGAGAATATTAGCGGGCCTGTTCTGACTTTGAAAGCCGAAATTTACGGCCCGCCCAGTGACCCTGCTAAAGCAGCAAGCTCCGTTACTTATAAAAAATATACGGTACGGGTTACGGACGAGACAGAGATCTCCTTTTTTGACTTTGCCGCCCAACAGGCTGCTATGGTCGAGTTTAACGAACTACAGACAGGAACCCGGATCAATGTCTTTACCGAAGAGGATGTGGGGACAACTACTGAGGTCACCGCTTTAAGGATAGAGCCTATCATTGTTCCCATGCTCACAGATCCTGCCGTCTCGAACCCTATCCAGGAAGCATCCCCCTCTCCTTTGCCCTAACACTACTTTGGTATAATAAGGGTACCTATATGCTTAAACAGTCCACTCTCAAAGAGGAAATCGGGCAGTTCATGGCTTTCTTCAGCGTCTATATCAAGAAGAAGGTCGTTGTCTGGGGACAGAAATTCGAGGCCTTCAAGTCACTCCTGGTAGCCGTCCTCATCTCCCAACGGGGCAAGTACCAGCAGTCCTTCATAAACGCCTCCTTCTTCCTTCTGGCCGCCACCATCTACGTGTCCGCACCCATCATTGCCGAAAACAACCCCTTGATAGGCCAGAACCTGGAAGTGTCCCAGAATTCGGGCAGCAACACGGTCATCTCCATGTATTCCCTGGGTACGGGCGGCCCCATGCTGACCACCAAGATATCCCAGAAGCCCCGCGACAGCATTGTCAGGTATAAGGTGCAGCCCGGCGACACCCTGAACACCATTGCCGCGAAGTTCGATATTTCCGTGGACACCCTGAAATGGGCCAACGACCTGAAATCGGATACCATCACTACGGGGGATAACCTGGACGTGCCGCCTGTCACCGGCATCGTCCACCGGGTCCAGTCGGGAGACAATGTCTACTCTATCGCGGAAAAGTACGGTACGGGGGCCCAGAAGATAGTAAACTTTCCGTTCAACGAATTTTCCGACCAGGATACCTTTGCCCTGCTTCCGGGGCAGATATTGTTCGTCCCGGACGGCGTGCCGCCGAGCGAGGTCCCCGTCCGCAGGCAGGACCTGGCCATCACCCCCCAGTACACGGCCGGCCAGACAGGCTCGACCGGCACCTTTATCTGGCCCACCACAGGCTCCATCTCCCAGTACCCGGTCTGGTATCATATGGCTCTTGATATCGCAAACCCCGCTGCCCCGGCAATCATTGCCGCCGACTCGGGAACGGTCAGCTATGCCGGCTGCATTGCCTGGGGATACGGCTGCCACGTAATTCTGGATCATGATAACGGCTACCAGACGCTATATGCCCATATGTCAGTGCTTGGGGTGTCTGTCGGCCAGAGTGTGGGCAAGGGGGAGGGTCTGGGGGTCATGGGTTCGACCGGCCGCAGCACCGGCACCCACCTTCACTTTGAGATCCGACAGAGCGGCGCGATATTGAACCCCCTGAACTTCCTACAGTAGGTATTTGTAGGCTATTCTCTCCAAAGCCACGGCAAAAGCCGCTTCTTTCATGTTAACAGAAAGCTCCTGCGACTTCTGCCAGACGGCCTCGAAGGCCTTGATAAGCTGCTTCTCCAGTTTCTCGTTAACCTCCTCCTCCGTCCACCAATAGCCGGCCAGGCCCTGGACCCACTCGAAGTAGGAAACGGTCACTCCCCCGCTATTGGCCAGAACGTCGGGGACGGTGATGATGCCTTTTTTTTCCAGGATAGGATAGGCTTCTTCGGCTATCGGTCCGTTCGCCATCTCGATGATTACCTTGGCCTGGATCCTGGCGGCGTTCTCCTTGGTGATGGCATTCTCAAGGGCGGCCGGTACCAGGATGTCAACTGGCAGCTCCAGAAGCTCCTCGTTCGTGACCGTCCGGCCGAACTTGATGTCGCAGACGCTCCCTTTGCAGTAGCAGCCGGCCACGCTCCCCTTTTCCCTCTTACAGTCCATGGTGGTGTCCACGCTCAGGCCTTCCTTCACATAGACGCCCCCCTTGGAATCGGAAACAGCCACTAACTTAAAGCCCTCGGATTCGGCGATCTTGGCGAAATAATAACCCACATTCCCAAATCCCTGCACCGCGACTGTCGGCCTGGCCGTTTCGGATTTCGGATTTCGGATTTTGGATTTAAGTTTACCTAATAGTGCTTTAGTGATAATAACCCCTCCCCTGCCGGTGGCCTCAGTCCTTCCCAACGATCCGCCAAGCTCAACGGGCTTGCCGGTGAAGGTAGCGGGGGATTTTTTACCGATGGCCTTTTCGTACTCGTCCAGCATCCAGGCCATGATCTTGGGATTGGTATTCACGTCAGGTGCCGGGATATCCCTCCACTCGCCGATATGGGAGGCGAAAGCCCGGGCATAAGCGCGAGACAACTCCTCAAGCTCCTTTTTATTCAGCTTCTTGGGGTCAACGATGACACCTCCCTTGGCACCGCCGTAAGGCAGGCCGGCCACGGCGCATTTCAGGCTCATCAGGGTGGACAAGGCCATCACTTCCTCCCTGGTCACTCCGCTATGGAAGCGAATCCCGCCCTTGTACGGACCCAGGTTGTCGTTGTGCTGGCTTCTGAAGGCTTTGTAGCTCTTTTGGCCGCCATTTGCCTTTATGTCAATATCGGCCTCGACCACGCGGTCCGGCTCGATGATCTTGTCAATTACAGCCTTGTCCAGGCCTATCTTGGCTCCAGTCTTTCTGATCAGGTTTTGAGCCGTCTCCAGCATTTGGTTCATTTTTTCTCCTCCAACCATTTTTCAATTTCTAATTCGGCCGCGATACCCATCCCCACGGCCGTTCCTGCCTGCCGGTAGACATGGTCCACACAGTCCCCGGCGGCAAAGATGCCCTCAACACTGGTCATATATTTGAAATCTAAATTATATTTGAAGTTAGGATTTTGGATCTGGGACTTGGCATAATCCCAGGCAAACCGCTCTGAGGTCACCACATAGCCCTTCCGGTCAAGCTCAACCCCGCTCCCGTCGAGAAATTCGGTGGCCGGCCTGTGGCCAATAGCTATAAACAAGCCATCAAGTTCCAAATTTTGGATCTTGGATTTAGAATTTTGGATTTTTAATTTTACTCCTGTCACCTTGTCCTCGCCTAATACTTCCTCAACCACCGCATTGTAGACGGCCTCCACCTTCGGATTGGCCAAAGCCCTCTCCTGCATTATCTTGGAGGCCCTGAACTCGTCGCGGCGGTGGATGATGTAGGCCTTCTTGACGAATTTGGTCAGGAAGTTGGCCTCTTCCATGGCCGTGTCTCCCCCACCCACCACTCCGACCACCTTGTCGCGGAAAAAGAACCCGTCGCAGGTGGCGCAGGCAGACACCCCCTTGCCTCTAAGCCGCTGTTCGGATGCAAGCCCGAGCCACATGGCGTCTGCTCCGGTTGCCACAAGCACCGTCCTGGCGCTAATCTGCGCATTCGCCGTCTGGACATGAATATACTCGCCCTCCGGCTTTACCGACAGGACCTTGTCCGTCAGAAAACGGGTACCGAAACGCTCGGCCTGCTGCCTGAAAATGGAGATAAGTTCCGGGCCCAAGATTCCCTTGTGGAAGCCGGGGTAGTTCTCCACCTCGGTCGTCAGCATCAGCTGGCCGCCCGGGGGGACGCCCTCAATGACCAAAGGCCCAAGCGCTGCCCGGGCAGCATAAATGGCAGCAGAGAGGCCTGATGGGCCTCCCCCCACAATAACCAGATTCTCCTTTTTCCCGTTTGACATGAAATAATCGATTAACTGCTAATGCCCTTAGAATCTCGCCATCTCTTTCAATACCGACTCCAGTTTGTCCTTATGCTCTGGGGCCAGTTCACAGATCTCCCCCTTGGCTATCTCCAGTCCCAACTGGCTGACGGCCGCCTTGATGGCCGATATCTGCAACAGGACCGCACTGCAGTCCCTGTTCTCTTTAAGCATCTTCTTGATGCCGTTCAGCTGGCCGATGATCCTGTTTACCCGGAGTTCTGTCTTTGTTATACCCATACCCCCTAATGGTATAGGATAGGAAAGATTTTGTCAAGTTTCACTTATCCTTGACTTTCCGAAAACCATGGGTTATATTATATGTGCTACTATAAGGTTGGCAGCGCTTTGAAATATTTTCCTACACAATCTAGGTTTAGGGTAACCCCGCCCCTCTCGGGAGCGGGCTATCAGGCGTAGTTCCTTGAGGCCTTTCAGGCTGATCAGGACGCGCCCACCCATTTCCCAAAGTGGGAAAAAAGCAAAGCTAAGTCGCTTTATAGTAGCATTTTATTTAAAGATCTCGAAATCTCGTAATACCTCTGGTTTTTTCAAAAAGTACCGAATTTTCGATAACAGCATAATTATTAATTACAAATTCTTTAATCTTAAACCATTATGGTCAAAGATAACTCAGACAAAAACCCCAAGGATGATATCCTGGACGTCTCCGCCCTGATAAACGGAGAAAAAGCTGATAAAAAAAGTGGCTCAAAATATGCCAAAAATGAGTCAGAAAATATCACTCCCAGGCAGGCAGAGCCTGCTCCCGTGGTCGAGGAGGATTTCGAGAAAAGGATCCAGGATGACCTCAAGCAGGCTTTCGAGGTGGGAGGCTTTCTGGACATCGTTAACACCACCTACGGCTTTTTGAGGCCGAACTTCGCCTCCTCCAAGGAGGACGTTTATGTTTCCATGTCGCAGATCCGCAAATTCCGGCTGCGCCAGGGTGACGAAGTCATCGGGATGGCCCGGCCTCCAAAGCAGAATGAGCGCTACCACGGCCTCCTGAAGATAATCAGGATCAACGGCGTGGAGCTCAAGAACGGGGAGCCCCTGGAAAGGAAAAAGTACAACGACCTGACGCCCATCTATCCCGACAAGCAGATCAAGCTTGAGTACGATACCAAGGTCCTGTCCACCCGGATCATGGACCTGATGGCGCCTATAGGTTTCGGGCAGAGAGGTTTGATAGTCTCCCCTCCCAAGGCAGGCAAGACCACTCTGCTGAAGGAGATCGCGAACGGCCTGACGCATAATTATCCGGACGTGCATATCATGGCCCTTCTCATCGGTGAGAGACCAGAAGAGGTGACGGATATGAAGCGGTCCATCAAGGGCGAAGTGGTGGCTTCGAACTTCGACGAGTCACCCGAGCACCAGACGGCCGTGGCCGAACTCGGGCTGGAAAGAGCTAAGAGGCTCGTGGAAATGGGCAAGAATGTGGTCATCATCCTTGACTCCATCACCCGTCTCGCCCGCGCCTATAACCTGAACGTCGGGCCTTCGGGCAAGACCCTGTCCGGCGGTTTCGATCCGGCGGCACTTTACCCGGCCAAACGGTTCCTGGGCGCCGCTAGAAACTGCGAGGAAGGAGGCAGCCTCACCATCATCGGCACCGCCCTCATAGATACGGGCTCCAGAATGGACGACCTGATCTACGAGGAGTTCAAGGGTACGGGCAACATGGAGGTGCATCTTGAGAGGCGCTATGCCGAAAAGAGGATCTATCCCGCCATCAACATTGAGCGGTCGGGTACCCGGCACGACGAGCTTCTTTTCGACGAGGAAAGGCTGAGGAGGGTCAATACCCTCAGGCACATGATCATGCTCCTGTCGGATGAGGAAAGACTGCCGAGCGTCATAGACAGGCTGGCAAAGTCCAAGACCAACGAGGAATTCATGGAGAAGCTGGCGAAGGCCGGCTAAGGGTCATACACTGGCCAGAGACCTCCTGATCTGATACAGGACGATCCCTGTGGCTACGACCACGTTGAGGGATTTGTTGACGCCGTACATGGGCAGTTCAACGATCAGGTCGGCTTTGTCCGACACCTCCTTTTGGACGCCGAAGGTCTCATTTCCGACGATGAGGGCTATCCCCCGGTGCCCATTTCCCAGGTGTTTTGCATAAGCAACCTGATCAAACGGCCGGGATTTGGGGTCCTGTTCCAGAACAACTATTTTGTACCCCTGTTCGCTTAGGCTGTCCACAAGTTCAAGGATATCCGGCCGGTGTTCATGGGCGATATATTGGTACAGTCCAACTGAGGCGCGGGCGATCTTCGGGTCCGGAGGCACGGGCGTATCGCCGCAATGGTATATCCGGCCGACCCCGGCTGCGTCCGCCACGCGGTACATCCCTCCGACATTGAAGGTGTCATAGACGTTATCCAAAAGTAAGCAGATCTCCCCCGGGGGACGGGATTCCCTAGGCTCGACCTTTCCCTTTCTGAGCTCCTTGGCGAACATGGATGTGCCTGTCAACTAGTATCTTGGCGATAATAAAGCCTATTATAGCACCGGCGACCACATCCGTCAGATAATGGACCCCGAGGTATATCCGGGAATAACTCACGAGGACGGCCATTCCAAACACTACCCATGGGAATAGGTTGAACCTTCCAAGGTTCAACCTTTTCTTGCTTTTCTTGGATCTTCTGGTTTGGCTATGGAAATGGTACAGTATGGTCGCCCCGTAGAAGGCATAGGCCGCATGGGCGGACGGGAAGGAATAGTCCTCTACCCGGATGAGGCCGGTCGGCGGAGTGGGTCTGTCACGTCTGACCGCCCCTTTCAGGCCATAAACCACGAACACGGTCAGGATGACCCCGGCCAAAAACACCCGGATAAATTGTGGATGACGGATTTCCTCAACCAAAATCATTAAGACTGCCAAAACCAGCCAGAGAAGGCTGAACGTGCCGACCGCGGACAGGGCCAGGAAAAAGATATCCAGGGCGCGCGTATGGGGAATCATCTCGAATAGAAACCTGGTGAGTTGATGGTCAAGCTGCATCATTATTGAGCTCTTTCTTCATTTCCATGGTCTTGGCCGCTTCTGCCTGGTCTTTTTTCACCTCGACGAACTCCTCGGGTTTCGCAGCCTCGGACAACCTTTCCTTCAGGGCGGACTCCTTGTCTATCCCTGTCAGGACCTCTTTGGCGGCTGCCTGCTTAGCTTTGAGATACGCAGCGATTTCCTGGATGTTCATGTCGCCCAGGATGAAGAAGGGAATGATGTCCGCCACCTCGTTCAGGCCGGCAGCGCGGACTTCCTCGTTCTCGGACACTATCTTGTTCATGATGTTGTCCAGTTTGATAAGCTCGCTCCCTATCCAGTCTTTTCGGTCCTTGACGTCCCGCGTGACCGGGACCTCGCCCTTGGTGTAGTGCTCTATCCACATCTTGCGCATCTCCTCGTACTCCTCGATACTGACCGTCTTGGGAGTGGTGATAGTGGCGGGCTTAACCGGGCCGGAGACCTCCTGGAAAACCCCGGTCGCGATCTTCTTCACTTCTTCTGGGGCAACGTTCTCCTTCTTGGCCACCTCTCCGACCACTTCCTCGCTGGTAGACTTTTCGGCAGTGTTCTTGAGGACTTCCCTGGTCTTCTCCGTGGTCAGACCGGCGGTCTCGGCCACCTTCTGGGTGAGAGTTTGGGCATTGTGCTCCGCCACCGCCCTGGGGACGGACTGGATGACCCTCTGGGCCTGCTCCCTCTGGACCTGGCTTCTGGCGGCGATGTCCGTCACCAACCGTTCTTCGCGCACGAGCTTCTCGCTAATGGAGCTCGTCACCTTGCTGATATGCTCTTCGCTGACCTTGAGGCTGGTGGAGACGCTTCTCGAGACGGGCATAACCTCCGGCCGCTCTTTCGAGAGCTCCTTTATCTTGCCCTGCATGGTGACAGTAGAGCTTCCCAGGGCCTCAATGAGCCGCTTGGCGGCCACATCACCCCTGACTGCCCTTTGTTGGAGCTCCGTTTTGAGATGGGTGAACTGCGTCTGGTCCTCTTTCCGCTCGGCCGTCATCGGGTTCCTGAGGTAGTCCCTGACCTTACTGACGTACTCGCGCTTTTCTTTCTGGGTTTCAAAGCGGGCAATGTCCGACAGTCTCTTGACTTCAAGGTCCATCCGTTTGGAGATCTCCTCGGTGCGGATGTTCTTGATCTCCTCCATCCGCTCCACCTTCAGGCTGGTCCTGATCTCCTGCGGCCGGCTTTCGGTCTTGGGAATCTGCATCTTCTGACTGAAATGGAAACCCGGGGCCGGCGGCGAGGGCGGCTCGCCGGGACGGCGATCGTTCCCCATCATGTTCATCAGGATGTTCTTCACGGCATAAATGCCGTCGCAGCAGTAGTCGCGGAAGATCCTGAGTAACCACCACGGCAGGATCATCACCACCCACAGCATCAGGAGCGAGATGACGTATTCGGCAAATGTGTCAATGTAGTTCGAGGTATTGACGGGGTTCTGGTGCGACAGCGCCGCCCCTAAAGACCCGGCTTCCCCGGTCTGCTGGGGACCACCGTAAAGGATGTTGATGGCCAGAGGGTAGACCACTCCGTCCGACTGGATGCGGGAAAAGTTGAAACTGAAGGGTATTCCGGCCTGCCAGATCTTGGTCAGGGCACCCAAAAACAGGGCGAACAGTGGCCCGTAAAAGGCCCACTGGAAAAAGACGCCAATCCAGATCCAGCCGATGTTCCGGATAAGACGGAATGGCATCAGGAGGGCCAGGAAAGGCGACACGATCAGGAGGAACCAGAGCACTACCGTCCTGAGCACGATGACCAGGCCCATCACGAAGTAGGTATACGAGGAAACGTCGATGAGGAACAGGGAGGTCTTGGCCATCTCGTTCACCAGGGGGTCGAAGTTGCGGTACCCGACGAAGCTCCGGTAGCCGTTCTCGCTCGCCGAGAGGGAGTCGCTGCCGGCAGAAAAGAAGATACTGAACAGCTTGTCGGCGTCCATAAGCTTAATAAAAAAGGCCATGATGATGTCGGTTATCTGGATAAGCCCCAAAACGAGCCAATAGGAGAATAGGGCGTATATCAGAAGAAGCGCTGCCTTGGTCAGGATGGGCACCACGTCCACTTTGACGGAAATGTCCTGTTTTTTGGCAACTATCAGTCCTATGCCCATAATGGAGACCGTCAGGACTATCAGGAACAGGGTGGTCATGGCCGAGATGAGCCAGACTTGCCGGAAAACGGAGTGGTTGTGGATGGCCGGATGGGTCAGGACCCAGTTGATGAACTGCCGGGCGCGCTCCGCCCTCTTGCCCACTTCGGTCGTCCTGGCATCGAACAGCCACTTTTCCTGGCCGGGAATCAGCTCGGTACCGCCGGTTTGCGGGTCGACACACATCCAGGCGCCTTCGACATTCTGGCACTCCTGGGTGCCGGTACAGGCCGGGTCGCAGGTCTGGGCCTCAACTTTGCCAACCACGAAGAAGCCCAATAAGACAACCGTTGCCAAAGCCAACAATACCTTCTTGATGCCCATTAATATAACTATAAATAAGTGAAGAATAGATAGCAAGCGAACAGTGGGCGGGTTCTATGCCTTGACCTTCTTGTAGTACCTTTCCAGGCACTGTTTGATGATCTTGTCCCGGTTGTTGTTCCGGACGGACGGCAGGGGCAAGGTAGTGGCGAAGAAAGGTTCCGAGGTCAGCCCGTCAATGGCCATCTTCAAAAGCACCTGGAACTTGCCCAAAGCAACTAAGTCTTCGGCCGTGAACTTTCTGCCAAACTCCTTTTCGAAAAGCTCGGCGTCACTGGATCCGATAACAAAGGTCATAAGCGTCCCCACGTTGCCGAAGATGGCCTTCTGGATATCCTCCTCCACCTGGCCGACATACTGGTTGGCCAGAATAAGGTTAAGCTTGTATTTGCGGGCCTCGGACAGGATCTTGATGAATGAGCTGGTGGCAAAATTCTGGAACTCATCCACGTACAGATAAAAGTCCTTCCGCTGGTCGGAGGGGAGGTTCACCCTTTGCATGGCGGTCAGCTGCATCTTGGTGATGAACATGGCGCCGAGTAAAGCGGTTGTATCCTCGCCCAGCTTGCCCTGGGACAGGTTGACAATGAGGATCTTCCCCTGGTTCATGATCTCGTCCAGGGAAAAGGTGGACTGCTTGCTGTCCAGTATGCGGCGGATGCGCAGGCTGGAAACGAACTGACCGACCTTGTTCTGGATGGAGGCAATGGACTCCACCCTCAGCCTCTCCGTCATCTTGTCAAACTCGTTCCGCCAGAATTCGGTCATGATCTTGTCCTGATCGCCAAGTTTGTCCACTACCTTGTCGCGGAACTTCTTGTCCGACAGCATCCGGAGGATGTCGGTAAACGTGGAGTCACCGTGGTACAGGAGAGTGATGATGGTGTTCCGAAGGATATACTCAAGCCTCGGCCCCCAGGAGTCGCCGTAGAGCTTGTAGAACACGGAGACGATGCCCGATGCCACTAAATCCGAGTGGACCGCCCCCTCCCGGCCAAAGAGGTTCAGGGAGAACGCCCGTTCCTCGCTCAGGGTCGGGTCAAGATACACAACGTCCGTTAGCCGGCGCTTGGGGACAAAGTCCAGTATCATTTCCGACAGGTCGCCGTGCGGGTCTATCACCGCCACCCCTTCGCCGTTGCGGATGTCGTTGATGGCCATATTGGCGATCAAGGTGGATTTACCGGCGCCTGTTTTACCGATGATGTAGATGTGCTTCCGGCGGTCCTCCCGCTTGATACCGAAGATCTCGTCGCGGTTGCGCCATTCGGTTTTGCCGAAAAAGTTCACTTCCCTCTTCTCCTCTCCCAAAGCCTCGCCCTGGAGGAGGCTGGCGGCCGGCAGTTTTTCCGGAGCCTCACTGAGGTACATCTTCCCCCAGTTGATGCCCTTGAGCTGTTCAAACTTTTTGTCCGGCAGGTGCCAAAGGGAGGCCACTTCCTCCAGGTTCAGGTTCAGTTTCGGTTCCAAGATATAAAAGTCGCGTTCGACAATTTTCTTGAAAAAGGCCTTTTTCATCAGTCCGTTATGCTTCCTGAACAACAGGCTGTTCCCCTCCGAAAGGGTGTAGATGCCAAACGATCCGGCGAGTTCCGTCAACCGGTTAGAGATATCATCCCCATTGGCGCTCGAGAAAACCAGCCGGATCTGCGATTCCAAAAGCGGCGAGGCCAGCTTCTGCTGGATGACGCTGCTGTAGGGGTTGCTTGATTCCTTACCCTCTTCCGTCTGCATTTTCATGGTCGAACGGATGTTTTTTTGCTGGACATCCTGCGACCAGGGCACCCTCAAGAGGACCTGGACAAAGGCCGCCTCCCCATCCTTCAGCTTGGACATGAAGCCCAGAACAGCCGATAGTGGCGGGATCTCCTGGAAGGCCCTGAAGGTCTTGATGGGATAGTTGTGGCCGTGGGTCAGTCTCAGGTAGGCGAGCATGGTCCGCTTTCCCTTGACCACCGTGTAAAGAGGGTCCTCCTTCTGTTCCAGGACCAGGGTCTTCGGGTACTGCGACAACACCTGGCTGACGAAATAGCTTCTGAGTTCGGGATCGGTATGGAGGTAGAAGCTCGTTTTCTGATTGATGGAGGCCATCTCCAGGCTCAAATATTTGTTCTTCCTCAACAATAGCATGTCCAGGAGGGTCTTCTTGCCGATGTTCAGAAATGAAGACAGCAAACCCACCTGGGCCGATGGAGTAACCTCCTCTGTCTTCGCCGGTCTTAACAAGAGATAAGCGTTGTCCGTAGCCATAGTATTAGTAAATTATAGCATTAGTACAAAGTCTGGTATAATTTTTTTGATGAAGGTATCAGTGGTCATACCGGCGTACAACGAGGAGAAATACCTGGCCGAATGCCTGAGGTCTTTGGCCAGACAGACGGAAAAGGCGGACGAGATCATCGTCGTCGACAACAACTCCACCGATAAGACGGCCGCCATAGCCAAACGCCACCACTGCCGGGTGGTGACCGAGTCCCAGCAGGGCATCTCCTACGCCCGGAACGCCGGCTTCAATGCTGCCAAAGGCGATATCATCGCCCGCTGCGACGCCGATACGGTCGTGCCTCCCAACTGGATCAAAGAGATCAAAACGCAGTTCGCCACTTACGAGGTGGACGCGGTCGGCGGCACAGCCCTCTTCCGCGACCTGCCCCTCATCAAGACCACTGTATACAGCAACCTCTACCTGGAAGCCATGAAAATAGTCCAGCGCGGCCGGGAAACGCTCGTGGGCATGAACATGGCCATCACCAGGGATATCTGGCGCCGGGTCAGGGGGACGCTCGAGATGGACAACCACAAGGTCCACGAGGACATCGACCTGGCTTTGAAGATCTGGCAGATAGGCGGTAAGATCAGGTACGACAAATCCCTGGTCGTACATTCCTCCGCAAGAAGGCTGAAGAGAAAACCGTGGTCCTTTTTCATTGAATATCCATTGCGGACGCTCAACACCATTTCCCAGGCGGACCGCTCCTAGCGCCGGTAGAATAGGATGGCCCAAGCCAGGGCCGCCGCCGCCAGACCGAACCCCAGATAAGCCAGGTACTGAGGCAGATAAATGATCTGGATACTCCCCTCTGCCCGGTCGGGCAGCCGCCACCCGTTCGCCCAGTTGCTCACAAGCACGTGCTCTTTCAGTTCCCGGCCATTCAGATAGGCTTTCCAACCCTTTTCATAGGCCTGGTTCAGAAAAAGCACGCCGTCTCCGACCGGCTCGCGTAGTTCAACCGTCTTACGATAACCCGATCCCCCAACGGTCAGGGCGGTCCTGACGGCCGTACTCCGATACTCCTCCAGTTCCACCCGGACGTTCTTCAGGAACTCGTAAGGCAAGGGGACCATGGTGACGCTATAGAGATAGTTCTCCGCCGGCAGTGTGCCGAAAGAGATGTTGTTCACCTCCAGCCGGTACCCGAAACCCTCTTTCATCGGCGGTAAAACAAAGAAATCCTCCTTGTCATAGTTACCCAGGGACAGTTCGTCATAGATATCGCACTTTCTGGAGTACAGGTTGCGGAGGCACAGCCGCAAAGGCAGCCCGGCGCTGTTCCTGGAGCGGACGCTGACCGCATACGCCATTTCCTGTGACAGGCTAGGGAGATCCACGACTGAGCCGATGATGGTGCCCTCGCTCCGGTAACGGACAAACTCCCCCTGCACTTCTTTCTGGCTTTGGGCGTCCGTAAAGACGCCGGCCGAAGGCTCAAGGTCTGTCGGCCTAATAAGGAGTTTTCGCTTGGGGATGTCGCCCAAAAATGACTTCAGGTTCGGGACCGCTATGGCGTGCCTGACCTCACCCGGCAGTTTGGGAACGAAGGAGACGGCCTCATTGATGACGTTCTCCGAACGGGTGCTCAATAGGACCTGGTCCAGATATAGCCATTCCCCGCTCCCGTTCAGCGCCCCCGGGATGAGGTAACTCTTGTCCTGGAACCTGACCCTGGCTCCATCCGGCCCGATGGACCCCACCCTGACTATCTCCTCCGGGGAGACGATGATGTCCGGCAGGAAATACTCGAATTTGAACAAAAGCTCCCCGTTCTGGGCCGCGGCATACAGGTTGGCATACAGGTAGGTCTCGTTCTCGCTGAAGGACGGCAGCACCAGGTTACCAGAGGCCGAGCTCAAAAGGTCGGCCCGGTAAAAATATCTGTCCACATCGATGGTCATCTGGGGGCTGAGCTTGTCCTGGGCATTCAAAAAACTCCGGAACGGATAATAGTAGTTGCCGCCCGTCCCGACCGACAGATAATCGCCCAGATCCTTGTAGGCCTCATCCACAAAAGCGAACCGGTAGCCGGGCGATACCGCCGGCAGGCCGGTAATGACCTCGGTCTCGCTCCGTCCGTTCCGAATGCGGTACAGGGACAGCGGGCCGAATGCCTTTTCCAGGACCACCGAGTCCATCTTGGACAGCATCTCGGCCGTTTCCCGGCCAAAGACCGCCCCGCTCGCCGACGGCTGTTCGGGATCGATGACGGACGAGTCCACTAAGAGGTAGCCGATGCGGTACTTGTCCAACAGCCGGCCGAACAGGTCGTAGTCCAGGCTGTAAAGGGCGTGGCTGAGCTCCCGGTAGGCCTGCTCATTGTACGGGTACCAGCGGTCGAACTCGCGGTCCAATAAAGGCTGCTCCATCCCGAACCAGAGGAATCCGGCTCCCTGGTACCGCCAGTCATGGTAGACCCAGCCATAGGGAGAATGCAGGGGCAGGGTCAGGACCCGCTCCTTGGGCTGGCCGTCCAGATAATCATACAATGCAAAGTAGGCCGGGGGGATGTTCGTTCGCATCTCCCGGGAGATGTAGCCGGTATTAAATAGGGGCAGCATGAATGCCATCTGCCCGATGACAAAGCAGCACAGCAAGAACAGGCGGACGGTCTTGGACAGATGCCTGAGATAGGAGAACAGGACTGAGGCGCCATAGGCCAAAAAGACGCTGTAGAGAAAAATATAGATGAGGGAGAATTTCGTAAAGGGAAAGCGGAAGCTTTCCCGGAATAAGGACAGGCTGTCCCTCAATAACAGGAACAGGTTGGTAAAAGGAGGATTGGCGTTCACCAAAAAAAAGACGGACACCGCCAGGACGGGCAAGAAGGATACCAGGGTCCCCTGTCTTTTCCTGACGGCCGTCGCCATCCCGAGAGCGGCCACGGCAAAAAGCATCACCCCCCAAATCCGGACAAAGGGGGTCTGGCTGTGCTCCACCCACTCGCCCATCTGGGGCACAAAGGCCTGCTGGCCAAAGTCATATATCCCCCAGTCGAACGGGAAGTTGGTCATGAGCACAAGATCCATCAATGTTCCTCTCTTCTGACTGCGGAGAAAAAACTCATTGGACAGCAGGCGGTGTGTTTTGGAAAGCTGCACGTCCCCGTTGTAGTTGGCCACATAATACAGGTTCGGCAAGATCCAGAACGCATTCAGAAAGAGGACCATGACCATCACCAGAGCGCTTCGCTTCAGAAGCATGTGGTCAAACCGCCTGCCCAGCAGCCTGACCAGAAAAAACAGGCCCAGCCCCCCGTAGAAGATATACCAGAGCGTGGCCGTGTGCGAGGAGGGTGCCACAAGGAGAGTGATACCCGCCAACAACAGCAAGTTTTTCTTCCCGCTCTTGGCCAGGAACCTCTCCAGGGCCCAGAAGAACCAGCCCGCCAGCCCGTAGAAGGTGACGAACATCTCCAGGGGGGTGTAAAAATGCTGCAGCGTCCCCAGGTTAAGAAGGTAGAACAAGGCTCCCGCAAAAGCGAACACCGGCGCGTGCCGTTGCTTTTTCAGGACCGCATCCCGGAGGTATAAGAACACTCCCAAAGGGCCAACGACCAGCATCAGGAACATGTAGGCGTAACGCAAGGCTGAAGCGCCGATGAACAGGGACCCCAGCCACATAAGGAGCACCCGGGGGAGCTCGGCGAGATGCGACTGCGAGGGCGGAGCGCCCAGGCCCTGGTGGGGCTGCCAGACGCTCAGGATGCGTTTCAGGTACAAGGGAAAGTCAAATTCCGGGTGCAGCGTGTCCCAGCCGGAGAGGATGGTGCCGGGCTCATAGCTCAAGAAGGCTATCAGCACCGCCATACTTGCCAGAAGCAATGGGAAAACCGGCAGTTTTACTTTTGCTACAATTTTCCTTAAGTGCATATGAAAAATTATACCCCACTTAGAAGTTTGCGCCTGGGCAAAAACAATGCCTCGCTCCTGCCATTATTCCTCCTGGTCAGCTTCCATGTGGTCGCGAACGTCATCTGGATCTTCCTGAACGATGCTCCGCCCGTTTGGGACGCCGCCCAGCACTCCGTCATCAGCGCCCGCTTCTACCACTACCTGACCTCGTCAGCGGGCTTCGATCCGGCCGCTTTCTGGCGCATCACCCCCTATTATCCGCCTTTCGTACACCTGGTGGGCACGCTGTTCGTGGGGATTGGCGAATACAGTTTCAAGACCATCCAGCTCACGGGCACCATTTTCCTGTCCCTGAGCCTCATCTTCATTTACCTTTTGGCGCGGGAACTTTTCCATAACAAATGGGCGGCCCTTCTGAGCGCCGCCTTCTTCAGCGTGTTCATCACCATTGGTCAATGGTCCCGTAGCCATATGACCGACCTTCCACTCATTGCCCTGGAGTTTGCGGGTTTCTATTTCCTGGTTAGGTCCCGCTTTTTCCGGCGGACCAGGTATTCCCTACTATTCTTTCTTACTCTCGGATTCTCGCTCTTGACCAGGTGGACCTCGGTCATAGACTACCTCGTTCCACTTATTTATATCTTTTTCGCCGCCAGAAAAGAGACCGTCAATTGGCTAAAATGGGTATTAAATATCACGTCCGGCATTGTTATTGTTGCCGCTCTCGCCCTGCCCTGGTACCTGACAAATATCGATGTCATTGCCGGCCTGGCCAAGGTAGCGGCCACCCCGGAACTCGACGACCCCCAGACGCTCTTCTCCCCGGACAACCTGTTCTTCTACCCGAAGATGGTCATTATGTTCGTCCTGAGCTTTCCGGGGTTCGTTTTTTTTCTCATCTGCGCATTCCTGATGCTGAAGCACGAGCGGAAACTGTCCGCCCTGGTCCTGGGGCAGGTGATATTCACCTATCTCTTCTTCACCTTCTTCGTGGGCAACAAGAACGTCCGTTTCCTGATGACGGCCATGCCCTTCTATGCCCTGGTCATGGGTTACGGCGCGGTTAGGCTGGCCGCTCTCAAACCCAGGCTGTTAAGCCGGGGAGGGATAATCCTGATGCTCATCCATTTCTTTACGAGCTTCACTATCCTGTCCTTCGGCTTTCCCGTTTACCCCCGTTACAAATACACCTATCAATTCCCGCTCATCGGGTGGACGGATGTCCTGTACCTGGACACGTATCCGGTCCGGCTGCTTTTCGACACGACCTCCTGGCCGAATGACCTCATCGCCGAAGAGCTTTTAGCCCTCAGGCGGGACCGGTCTTACCGCGTCATGTATTTCATCGATTCGGATAAAGCATATCTAAATGCCTCCACCGTGCACCTCGCCCTTTACGAGAGCTATAACGGCGTGCCGGACAGGCTTCAGGAGACGGACACGAACTTCAACCTCCTCCTCAGGGGGAAAGCGCGCTTTCCGAATGACAAAGCACTTTCGGGGTATGTGGACCAAATGGACTTCGCCGCCATCCCCCTCAAGGATATCGGTCCGGAATATGCCCTGCGGGACTATCAGGCGAGAAAACAGATCCAGGAGTATTTCTTACGGGGGGACGCTGAAGGATTCGTGCTTTACCGAAGAATAAAGCTGCCCGACGGGGACACGCTCCTCCTCTATAAAAAAAGCTAGCGTCTTATTCCTGGACGCTGGTTTGGTAACCCTTGTCCCGGACACAGAGCCGGTAGAGATGCGGGATGAATATCCCCTCCTCCACATTGCTCGCAAACTCCGTGCAACCCTGGACGGCCTCGCTCCTTAACCTGGCCTCCTCCATTTCCGCTCTCTTTTGGTTCCCCTCGGAGTAAGCGCCGGCGGCAAACCTGACGCCCAGAAGAAGGGCAACGGCCGCGATGACGATCACTATCAGGCTTTGATATTTGTGCATGCAGACTGCCTTAACTTATAACCTATGTTCAAAAAACCTCTGGCAACGACGTTGGTCGGTGACAAAGGTTTTCCCCCGTCCGCTCCTCCAAGCAGACGGGGGATCTAGGGTTCAGGGATTTTCGTCTTAGAAGTTCGACTGAACGACACGCCAGGCGGAACCCGGCGCATCCTGGCGGATGACAAGCAACGCGCCGGTGTTCAGGTCGAAAAAGACCACGGTCAGCTTGGTGCAGCCGCGGTCTCCGCAGTTCGTGCCGCCACTTTGGGAAGTGACAACGCGCTGTTCGAACTGCTCTTCGCTGACGAAACCGCCGTTCGGGATGCCGGGGTAGTAGGTCACCTCGACATGCCCGGGGCTGTATGCCGTGAGAAGAACATCCCGGTTTTCATCCGTGTCGGGGCGACCGTCCCCGTAGAGCCCACGGATATACACGTGATAGTTGTGCCCCTCTTCGCCGGGCAGATTCAACGTCACGTGACCGAAAGTCGCCTCCATCTCCATCACGCCCCAGCCCAGGGACGCGAAAGAGAACCCCCCGCCAGGAGCCATCAAAATGCATGGGGGGTTGTTCCGGCAGCCGTCCTGGTTGAGCGGGTTGAACCGCTCGATGGCCCCGCCCGCAGCATCGATCTGAGCCTGCGGGAAGTCGGGGCCGACCAGGAGTTTGCCCGGCTCGGCCAGCCAGGCTTCGGTGCCCATGCCCAGGGTATTGATGAAACCACCCCGGGCAACGTCCACGATAGCCCGATCCACGTTATCCGGCGCACCCACGAAACCCAACTCCCCGATCACAACGGGGCCAGCAGCCGGCGCAGTCGGCTGAGGCGGCTGGGTAGCAACCACAGTCGGGATGGGGGTCGGCGGGACAGCGGTCGGTTCGGGCGTCGGCGGCAGCGCGGTCGGTTCGGGCGCAGGTTCGGTGGGGGACGGTTCCGGGGTCGGCGTCGGCTCGGCCAGGACATTGACGGTGAACACCTGCATTGCAGGCACCACCACCGTATCCTCGGCCGGAACCTTAACCACACCCGTCTGCGTACCCGCAGGCAGACCATTGAAGGCCACTTCCATTACCGGCGAACCGGTATAGGTCGTGTACTTCGTCTGGCCCCCAAGCTGCACCTCAATGGCGTTGGCAGCCGAAGCCACCTCCGCCGTGTCGGGCAGCACCGAAATCCGCACCATTGCTTCGCCTGGCAGCGTAGACTGGGCATCCACCCCAACCTTCACCTCACCGGCCGAGACCGGCGGAGGCGTTGGCGGAACGGACGGGCCACCCCCGATGTAAATCAGGGGGACCAGGGCCCAAGCCACGACAGCAGCCAGGATAAAGACCAGCACACCGACGACATTCGAGACGATGCGGCGCCGGGGCCAGGCAACGGGGGTCAGCGAATACACAAGCCAGGCTGCCAACCCCGCCACCATGGCGGACACTACTAAAACGACGATCAGTTTGAGAATCATGATGCACCTCCTAGTGCACGCCCTTCAGGGCAAAGTAGAGAGATATCGTCTTCGCCCAGGCCACTCGGCCTTCGGGCGGGCGAGATGGGTCTGCGCAGTTACCCACCTCCTTCCGTAGAAAAGAGAATGTTCAATCATTCTCCCCTCTGCGGAAGAAGGATAGGCACTTTCGCATCACCACCAAAGAGATGCTTATCTTATAATCCCTGATACCCTGTTAAAGAGCTAGAGTCTTAGGTCCCGCAAGCAAACTGCGAGGCCCAGACTTTTCGCGAAATGTCCTGCTTCCTTGGCGGCCGCTAATGCTGCCAATTCTACAGAACATAATCATGTTAGCACACTATAGGACACTTGTCAAGTCTGTGTGTAACACCCCCATAATAGTTGATTTTTGTAAGAATACGGTAAGTGTTTCGGGCGTACTTCCACTACGTTCCTATATGTAATAATGTTCCCTCATTGTATGCCTCTATACCCTTACCTAGCCGATTTTGCTAAATATATCTAATCCTATAGGTCTTGCATATCCGGTTATATCGACTGATTTACCAAATGCTTGCAATTTATATTTAATTGCATATATACTGTATATATATGAACCGTGTGCAGAAGCTGATCACCTTCTCGCCCAAGCTTTATGCCCTCTTAAAAAATAAGGCGGAAAGGCTCGGGATGACATTCCCCGAGTATATCCGGCACCTCGGCGTGAGCGATATCAAGGACGAGACGGACAAGAACTACACCACCCTGTTTCTGGAAAAATAACCGTATCCTTATAAGGATCACTCGCCTTTTATAGACGTTGCTACAGTGGTTAGGCTGCCTCTTGACAAGTATCCCATAATAATATATACTGTTTATTTGTGTGCTCTTTAACATATCTTATGCCGTATCAGGTAGAGAACCTGGAGCGTCCCGGGCTGTCCATAATGCTTGGATGATCCCGGGGTGCCCCAAATTTCTCTATCTATCGGCATAGGGGCCCGCCGGTAAAACGGCGGGATAACCTACGACAAAAAACAAGGAGGCAGAAGACAAAGTAACAAGGTACGCGTAGCAATCAAACCATAAGGCAACCTCAATCGTTTTCAAGACTCAAGGAGACTGACATGAACACACAACTGAATAACATCTTTGTCCGCCTGGGCATCGCGCTGACCCTGGTCGCGCTGGCTGTTTTCGGCTCCGTCCTGACCACCGGCATCGGCCGGGCTGACGGAATTGAACTCGGTCCTGAAGATGACCCCGGCACCTGCGCCAACACCGCCTACACCCTGGTCGCGGGCGAGAGTCCTGACGAAGACGCTCGCAACCAGGTCGGGTTCGTGAAGATCGATCCCGACACCACCCAAAGCTGCGTGGTCATCGAGACCAACAACGCCGAGGTGGTGGACGTAGCTGTGATGAGCAATACCCGCATCGGGCTAACTGCAGTCGACGCCACCCACTACCGGATCTTCACCGACGGTATGCCCTTCAGGGGCGTGCTTCAGCTCAAACTGAAGCAGACCGTCGCGGATCAGGTCTTTGGGATCGTCGTCTCCGGGCTCCAGCCCTCTGCGGCCATCGCGCCCGCCTCCTGCCCGAACAATGGTGCCCCCACCCATCTGAACCACGAAAGCTTCGGCCTGTCTGATGTGAGCCTGAATTTCCGCCCGAACGAGGTGGGAAGCTGGTCAAGCTGGGAGTGGGTCACGGGCGGCATCACGGCCACTCAGGTGGTCACCGTCACGAGCGTCGTGGCTGGCACGCAGGTCCAGGTCGGCTGCGTTCAGCTCTACACCATGAACGTCACCAACCTGGAGGCCCGCACCTTCGCGGGCGATGAGCTGCTGGTCCACGATACGGGCACGAACAACGCGAACGGACGACACATCTGGATCGTTTACCAGAGCGGCGAGGGCTTGCCCGAGTCGTTCCTGATCAGCGTCCAGAACGCGGCCAACCGCCGCATCAAGCAGGTGTTCGTCCCGTAGCAGAAGATCGTCGTAGGCAAGTTGGGTCGAGGGGCGCCTCCCAAGGGCGCCCCTCCCCACGAACCCCTATGCCGGTTTTCTTTATCCCAGGCAAAGTGGGATGGAGAAAGCCAAATAAATACCCACCCTCAAGGGCGGGTTTTTCGTATCATAATAGGTAATGAACGAATTAAACAAGGAGACAGGACAGTCACCCATTACTCCTGAAACAAGTAGAAGAACTGCTTTGGAAAGGTATTTGGAAATAATAAAGCATCCTGGAAAGGGCCTGCCGAAAAATTCAGAAACTCCAAAGGATTTTCTCCTGCCGGAAGATATTATCCAGCCGATGCTGTATACGTTTGATCTCTCCCAATTAGACGGCAAAGAGCGATCGCAAAGACTATACTGGCAAGATGGTCAGGTCAAGGGTGGTAAGATATTTGTGGGTAAGACTGGAGCAATGGATTACACCGATTTCCAGCTGTCAGAGTTCTTCCTTGACCTATTTGGCAGTACTCCCCTAGCCAATTACCACACCCATCCTAATTTGAATTCGGCCGGATTTAGCGACGAGGATGCCGCCGGTTTTTATGCTAACCCCAGATGCGGGTATCTTTATTTAACCATTGCTAACGGTGGTCTGGCAGCACTACTTCGCACAGAGGAAAGTTCTAAACTACCGTTTTCCTCCACTATGAAGTATTCAAAGGAATTGGGACGGCTAAGGTTTAAAGAAGGACGGTCTTTAAGTGGCCTGGGTTACGCTTACTATACCTGGGAAAACCCCGACTACGAAACTAAAGAGCTCGGCCATGGGAGTAGAGTCAATATACAGCTTCCGTTAAATATCGATAGAATCGCAAACGGTGCCCTCCTAACCAAAAGAACATAGATTAGGGGCTATTGTTCGCCCCAATCCCCCTGTTTGAGGTCTGTCGAACTCGGGCATTAAAAAAGACTCAAGCCGAGCTCGTCACTCAACCTGAGTCTTCTGATCACGACCATTATCTATCCGTCGCAACCCCCCATTCAACCCATAGTATACTAGGCAAATTTTAGTTTGTCAAGAGTATTTTTCGTATATAATCAGCTTTACAGTAATCTACAAGAACTTTATCCCCCAGTTTTCCACATTGCCTTAATTTACTACTTCCCTCCTTTACTACAGGCCACTAAAAAACCCAGCCGCACTTCAGCGGCTGGGCAATTGTTAAGAAATGTGTCTTAGCTGTACTTTTTCCTCAGTTTCAGTCCTCCCACAAGCGTGGTGACCGAACCAAGTCCCATTAGCAGGGATATAGGGTCACCTGCCTTAGGCACTTCCTGTTGGACAATAGGCTTTCTCTCGATACAGAACTGGGCAGTGTCCTCGGCCCGGCTGTAATCGGTCTCAAAAGCGACCACTTTGTTGACGGGACAGATAATGCTCTTCTCCGCGGGAAGCTCCTTGACAGGATTTATCTTGACCTGGACAATGGTGCTCCTTCTTTCGCCCGGAGCGACATTATCGAACGTCAGGACAATTTCCCTCTTGTTGGTATTGTAGTTGCCCCCATTGACATACCTGACGAATAAGGGTAAAGTGTCCACGGCCTTGATCTGAGGGAGGGTGGTCCCGCCCGTATTGCTGACGGTGATGCGGAAGAAGACGGAGCTTTCGGCCGCAAATTTGGTATCCGCCAGGCCCAAGTTATCAACATACTCCCCGGTGGCAGGATTCTGGACCATCTTATCGACGGCCACCTGGCCAGGAGCCACAGGCGCACCGTACTGTCCGTAGATGCCGCTCGCCTCGACAAACCTAGCCCCCATCAGAGACAATAACAGAAGGGCTAAGAAGATTGTATTCCCGACAACTTTTTTCATAGAAATAGTCTTTAATTACTAACTGACAGAATTATACCATAGATCTATTATAGTGTCAACTATGGGATATATGTAAGAAAAAAGTAATATTCGGGCAAGAGGAGGGTGGTAAAATAGCTGTATGAAAACCGCCATCCTCGGCGCCGGATTCGCCGGCCTAACCGCCGCCTACGAGCTCAACCGGGCAGGCCACGAGGTGTGGATATTTGAAAGGCAAAGCGCGCCTGGAGGGGCCGCCGCCGGCTTCAGGGAGCCCGGCTGGGACTGGTACCTGGACTACGCCTACCACCACCTGTTCACCAACGACCACGACATCCTCAGTCTGGCCAAAGAGATCGGCTTTAAGGAAATATTGGTACGGCGGCCTGAAACCGCCACCCTTTACCCCTCTCGGCCCGGTGTGACGAAGAGGAAAACCATAGGAAGGCGCGACCTCTATCACACCGTGTTCGGGGACAGGAACGAAATCTATAAGCTGGACACTCCCCTTGACCTTTTACGCTTCGGCCGGCTGCCTCTGGCGGACCGGGTACGGACAGGCCTGGTGTTGGCCGCCCTGAAGTTCGGACCAAAACTCCCCCATTATGACCGTATCACCTCGGAGCGGTTCCTGTCCGCCACCATGGGTAAAAAAGCCTATGAAACGCTCTGGAAGCCTCTCTTTGGCAAGAAGTTCACCGATTATTCCCAGAGAATCGCCACGAGCTTCTTCTGGGCACGGATCAAAAAAAGGACCCCCGTTCTTGCCTACCCGGCCGGCGGTTTCCAGGCGCTCGCCAACCACTTTGCCGCCTACCTCGTGAATAAAGGGGTCAAGATCCGATACAACACCGAAGTTCGCGAACTGGCCCGGACAAATTTAAAATTTAAAATTGAAAACTCTAAATTTGATTCTGTCATCTCCACCCTGCCTTCGCCCGTCTTCCTGAAGCTGGAAAATGGGGTGTTGCCAGGCTATTATCGCAAACGGCTGGAGAAGATAGAGTACCTGGGTGCCCAGAGCCTGGTCCTGGAAACCAGGCACAAGGTCTTTTCGAGCACCTACTGGCTGAACATCGCCGACCCGGACAACCCCTGGATGGTGGCGGTAGAGCATACGAACTTCATGGACAAGAAACACTTCAACAACCACCACCTCATCTACCTCGCGAACTATACGAACCGCCCCGCCGAGATAGACCGGAAGCTCGTGAACTCCCCGAACGTCCTGGGTTACAGGTCCTTCTTCATCAAATACGCCCAGCCCCTCTACACCACCGAATACCACCGGCTGATGCCCGGATACCGAAGCCCGGTGGACGGTCTGTATTTTGCCAGTATGGAGCAGACATACCCCTACGACCGCGGCACCAATTACGCCGTTGCCGTGGGACGCTCTGCAGCCAAAGAGGCATTGAAGAAGTAAATTTTATATAATATAGGGGTCCACTCGATAATGCCAGGGTGGTGGAATGGCAGACACGCACGATTCAGGGTCGTGTGCCCCTCAAGGGCGTGGAGGTTCAAGTCCTCTCCCTGGCACCAAATTTTGATCTTGTGTATACTAGAAGCATGTCTTCGTTGTACAACCTCATATTCAAGCCGAAGGTGAGCCGGGAGGACAGGCTGATGTACATCTTCAAGGCCATGCGCCCCACCCAATGGATCAAGAATCTGGTCGTCTATACCGCCATCCTCTTTAACGGCGAGCTCTTCAACCCTTCCCTATTCCTCTTGAGTACTTATACATTCGTTATATTCTCGGCCATCTCGAGCGCCTCCTATATCCTGAACGACCTTATCGACCTGCCTTTCGACAGCAAGCACCCGAGCAAAAAGACCCGGCCCATCGCGAGCGGCAAGGTGTCCATTCCGGACGCCACCTTCACCATGTTCACCCTGGTCATCTTTGCCATTTCCGCCTCGCTTTTTCTGCGCATCAGCCTGGCCATCCTGGTGTTCACCTTCTTCCTTCTGCATGCCATCTATTCGCTGTACCTGAAAAGGCATGTCTTATTTGATGTCTTTGCCATCTCCGCCTCGTTCATGATCAGGCTTCTGGCCGGCGAGGTCATCACCGGCTTCCATGTACCCATCTGGCTGTGGCTGACCGTCTTCTTTTTCTCCCTATTCGTAGCCTCGGTCAAGCGCCACTCCGAATACATCAATCAGGGAGGCAAAACCAGGCCTGTACTGGACGAGTATACCTCGCAGCTCCTGCAGTTTCTGGTGACGGCCTTTGCCGTCATGACCGTCTTTGCCTATTCTTTCTACACCTTCCTCGAGGACCCGCCCCATATCCGCACCCGGTTCACGGAGATAATCGAACCTTTCCTGAAGGGAGCGGAAACCCGCAAGTGGTTCATGCTCACTATCCCCTTCGTCGTCTTTGGGGTGACCCGCTATGCCCAGCTTCTCTACCAGCACAAGGAGGGTGAAGCGCCCGAAAAGATGATCACCAAGGACAAGGTGTTACTGGGGACCATCTTCTTCTGGGGGCTTATCCTCGTCAGCCTCATCTACGTGTTCTAGTATATAATGATTCTATGCCCGAAGAAATTCCACCAGAGCAGGCCGGTCCTGTCAATACCGGAGAGGAAAACAAAGAGGAAGAGCGCGAAGCCGGGGAGATTGGCAAATCCTTCATATTCGGGGTAGCGGCAGGCGTAGAAATCGCCGGGCGCAACCATCCCCGCTACCGGCGGGAAAAACTCTTCGAGCGCTGGCAGCGGGAGTTTGTCGAAGAGGTGCGCACTTCCGACCCCCGCTTCAACGTCCAGAAGGGGAAGGACGAGGGCATCTTTACCTACCGCAAGAGGAAGAAGCAGGCCGAAAGGGACTTCGCCCAAGTTGAGGGTAAGCTGAGAGGCCTGGCCAGCGACCTCGTGGAATCCAACCGGGATGCCCTGTTCGCCGGGGAAAACCTAAGGGCAGAGACCCAGATCAGCGAATTCCTAGAGAGAAACCCCGAGTTTGCCAAGACCGAACTCGGCGCCACCATCATCAGGGCCCAGGAAAAGACCTCTTTGGCCCTGGAAGACCACCATCAGAAGATCATGAACATGAAGTGGATGAGGCGCCACCTCCATGAGGTCAAGGCCCAGGAGGACAGCCAGCTTATCTTCAAGAACTACCGGTTCAACCTCTCCCAAAGGGAGGATAAAAAACAACAGTCGTCCAAAAACCTTCTCAAGCACCAGAACACCATCGAAAAGATCATCCGCCGCCACCTTGAGGCCAGGGACACCGAGAACCTGATGCAGAAGGTCTGGACGGAATACCATGCCGAACGCTCCAAACCTACCCTGCTCCAAAAGATAAGAGGTCAAAAAGGAAATGTCACAGCAGAGGAGCAAAGGGAGTTCGCGATTTTGCAGAACGAGTACTATAAAAACAGGCTCCTCACCGATCGGGTGAACCGCGAATACAGGCAAGCGGACGCCGAACTGCCCCAATACCTGAACCCGCCCCAGGTGGAAAGGCCCCGGGTCAGCTTTTCCCAGGTCAGGCAGCTGACTAATCTCCTAAAGGAAAGCGGGGGTGTCTCGGAGGCCATCAGCAGTGTGGGTAACTCCCTGCTTTCGGGTTTCTCCAATGTCTTCGGTAAGCTCGGAGGCCTCTTTGGGGGAGGCGGAGGAGCGGCAGGAGCCGCCGGTGGAGCCGCGGCCGGAGCAGGAGCCGCCGGAGCAGGAGCCGCGGGCGTCTGAGACGCCGGAGGCTCGGGAGGCGGCGGAGGCGGAAGCTGTTTACGTTTTTCGATGGACAGCGGCACCAGGACCTGCGAGAGGTTCCCGTAAAGCGGCATTCTCAGGCGGACTTCCACCGTGCCGTCGGACATGTATTTCTGGTCCACCACCTGGGCGCCTTTGATCAGGCCTTCAACCTGCGTGTTGACGACGTCGCTTTCCACGGTGAAATCCCGGACCGTC
>DBQA01000001.1 GCA_002305675.1 Patescibacteria group bacterium UBA1406 | reverse complement strand
CTAAGTCGTAACAAGGTAGCCGTTCTGGAAGGAGCGGCTGGATCATCTCCTTTCTTTTTTTTTACATCCATCCCTGTCTCGGGGATGGGTTGAGTGCGGTATCCGTTTTTCGGTCAATGCGTTTTGCGCTTTAGCAACTACCAATAGAAAATCCACCCCTAAACGGGTGGTTTTTTTATGCCTGGAGTCAGATCACTTTCATGACCCTGAACAGGGTTAGGGCGATGAGGAAAAACAGGAGGAGCTGGAAAGGTACAAGGTAGAAGCTTAAAAACAGGGTCACCAGGGCGAGGATCAGGAAATTCTCGTTGTGGATGGCGGGGAGAAGTCCCTTCGCCAGGAAAAACAAAACCACTAACATCAGGAGGTTGGTCTCGTCAAAGTAGGGGATGTCCCAACCTGCCTGTTTGGCGTAGAAAACCAGCCCGGCCAGGATGATCAGGAAGAGCTCTTTGGTATCAAGATAAAAGGGCCCCAGTCTCATATATCCATTATGGCAAAACTGCTAAAAACTCTCAAACAATTCTTTCGGTGGCGGCTCGGTGCCGTCGGGGTACTGGACCTCGATGAGTTCGCCGTTCCCCAAGGTATACTTGACCGATGTCCACTGCACGTTATTGGTGTCGTACTCCATCAAAGAGTAGTTGCCGATGGAGGAGGCGGACACGCCCGGGGCCACGGTCTGAAGGCTTTTTTCCAGCTCCTCGTATTCCACGTATTCCGGTACATCCTCGGGCTTGATGAACCTGGCCAGGAACCGGGTTGGGTCTATTTTCTGCCAGACCAGTCTGACCCGGGCAGCCAGCAGAACATGAAAATTGGGCCTGATGAGCTGGCTGTCGGCGAAGAAGACGTTCTTCAGTAAAAACCCGGACAGGAAGAACGCGAGGACCAGGCTGACGACGACCTTTTTATATTTATGTATCAAATTTCCCATTAATTGACGCTAACTGTAAAATTCAAGGCCGGATTAGGACCTGACGGAAAACCCAATCTTGCCGATGAATAGCATACTTTTGCACCGTTTATATTTTGATAGCAGAAGTATGCTTCATAAGCATTGTACTCTTGTCTCTCCGTAGTGAATGATCCGTTTTTGGTAATTCTGGTCTGCTGCAGGTCAGCCGGGGTTAAATTCACTCTGACCTTTTCGTCATAACCGATGGATAGGGCGCCGGTGCGCTGGCCGGCGCTCAAAAACATATAACCGTCCGGCTTGTAGTCGATAGGCCGGTTCAGTAACAATGTCACGGAAACCTGGATTGTCCTTAACTGCTGATTGCAATAAACAACGTAAGCACTTAAAGTGGTCCCGTTATTGAGGCAGTTCGTTTCGGTGGTGTAGTAATTATAATAGCCACAGCCGGCAGCACTCGGACTGGTGCATTTCCGCCAAATCTTGACGGCTTGATTCGGCGACGGACACTCCATCTGTTCACAGGCGGTGGCGCTCGGGGGTGGGGAGGTGGCCGGGGAGACAGCCGGCGAAACAGAGGGGGAACCGGACGGTACTCCAGAAGGCACTCCCGAGGTGGCAGGCGAAACCGATGTCACCGGCGATATGGACGTAGAGGGGGACCCGGGCCTGAGGTAGCTGAAAACAGAGCCCCGGCTGGTGACGGGTGCCTCACTCCCAACCCTGTAGGTGGCATAGGAGCGGTAATAGAGCTTTTCCCCGGGGTCCACGCCGGTCGTACTGAAGAAGAATTCCGATGTGTAGTCGCCGGCAGCGGTTCCGGAAACGACACGTTTGCTGTTGTAACTGCTTGGCAGAGTGGTACCGACCGCATATTCAAAACCCCTTTCGGTGATGGTAGCCGAACCCCGGACGGTTATCCTTCCCTTGACGGTGACGGAATAATTGTTGGACCATTCCACATTGTAGGTCATTGCGTCAACCGAGCCCGTCGGAGAGACGCTTTCGCAGCAATACACACCGGCAATACCGCAGGAAATAAACTTACGGGTCATATCTGGATAGGTGCTACAAGCGTTTTCCTTGCACTCATAGCCCTGTCTTTCGCATTCCGACAGCGGATCGGGAGAAGGTGACGAGGACGGGGAGCCGGATGGAGTGCCGGATGGCGTCCCGGAAGGTGTTCCGGATGGCGTCCCGGAAGGTGTTCCGGACGGCCCGGCCGAAGGCGAGGTGCTCGGGGCGCAACTCGGGTCGGCAGTGAAGGCGTTGTAGGTCAAGTTAGTATGCTGGCCTAGGTAGCCGGGCCCGGAGCAGCGACGCCAGGTGCCGTTGTCGTTGTAGCACTGGCCGTATTTGTAGCCGTTGGCGCAGTCGTTGCATTTGTTGGGCCCGTAAGCGGTTCCGGGGCAAGTTTGGCCGGCCGGAGGCTGGCAGGAGTCGTCCCTCAGATATATGTTCCAGCTGTATCCGTTGGTTCCTCCTGCCGGAGTGCTGCCACCCGGACCTACGCATCTGTACATCACTCCGCCACTGCCCACGGCACATTCGCCGCAAACGGTGCCGGCAGAGCAGGGCTGGTTGGGGATACATTTGTATGGACCGGTCCCCTGTGCCGGAGACGGGCTTTTTGACGGGGACACCGAAGGCGAGGGGGTGGAAGTGTCCCTGACGCAGTAGCTGCCGCTGACCTTGCAACCGGAAACGTAAGGGCAGTCGTCAATAGCGAACGATGAGCAGTTAATGGCTGCCTGGGAGCTCGTGGATTGTCTTTTATTTTGGACGAAGGATACCGAAGCTATAGAGACGATACTAAGGACAATAAGGCTACCGATAGCCACCAGGGTAGCGATCTCACCACGGGAACGGTTGAACATATTATATAAATGATACCCCAAACAAAAATTTCAAGCAAGATTATCGGCCATAAGGTCCTGCAGATATTCGGGGACCCGGTCCTGCCAGGTCTTGCCTGCCCGGAACAGTTTCCGGATCTCCCTCCCCTCATACCGGTATCTTTTGAAGAAAGGCACCTCTATGACCTTAAAGCCGGCTTTGCCCAATATCCGATTGGTCCAAGGGTTGTTGCCGATGACCGCATCGAACGTCCCGGCCCTGGCCAGTACGTTGTCCAGCCATTTTTGGTCATTGAAATAATCTGCCAAGGGCACTATCCTATCAACCCGGTCCCGAAGACCCTCTTTTTCCAGGACCATCTCCAGCATCGACCGGCGGGCAGTCCAGTCGAGAGGGTTATCGTCATCCCTGATGTTAGTGCTGCCGACACCGATCACGAGTCGGCCGGCCAGGGACAGGGCCTTTTTGACCAGATAAAGATGCCCCAGGTGAAAGGGCTGGAAACGGCCGACCAGAAGGGCAGTTCGATATTCCATGACAAGGCTATAGTATACTATAGCCATGAAAACTGACCTTCGGATAAATCCGCGGTCCGAACTCGAAAGGATCCGCGCCTTTCTCGGCAATGTCCAAAGGAAAACGGGCCTGAACAGGGTGGTCATCGGTCTCTCGGGCGGCATAGACTCCACGACCGTCTTGTATCTATTGAAAGAGGCATACCTTCCCGCCCATATCTATCCAATGATCCTGGATTACAGTCCGAAGGACAATGGGTTGATAAAAGGCCTTGCCAAAGAGATGTCCATTCCCCGGAAAAATTTGATTGACCTCTCCATAAGGCCGGTGGTGGGAATGATCTCCAGGGCGCTCCGAATAGAAGACAGGGTAAGACTGGGAAACGTCATGGCCCGAACGAGGATGCTGGCCCTTTTCGACCAGGCCAAGAAGGTGAACGGACTGGTGTGCGGCACGGAGAACAAGTCGGAAAGACTGTTGGGTTACTTTACCCGCCATGGGGATGCCGCTTCGGACATGGAACCTGTCGGCCACCTCTATAAAACCCAGGTCTTTGCGCTGGCCCGGTTCCTGAAGGTGCCGCCGGAGATAATCGATAACCCACCTTCGGCCGAACTCTGGCCCGGCCAGACGGACGAGGCCGAATTCGGGTTCGCGTATGCAGAGGCTGATGGGGTGCTTAACCTTTATTGCGATCAAAAGCTCAGCCCGGGAGAGATCAGGAATCTGGGTTTTCCCCATGCCAGGACGATAATCGAGCGCTATCGCCGGAACAAATTCAAGCATGAAGTTCCTTACAGTCTGTTATAATAGGTAACTATGATCACTACAGCGGCCAATCTCAAGAAAAAGGACTACCTAAACTTCAAGAACGATGTCTGGCAGGTGACGGCCACCGAGTTTTACCATCCCGGCAAGGGAAGGACGGTCATGCGCACCAAACTGAGGAGCATCTCGAGCGGCAAAGGCATGAGCCAGGTGTTCACCTCCAACGAGAGCGTGGAGATCCTGGAAGTGGTGGCCACCCCTGTCCAATACCTGTATTCCGACGGCGAGACCCTGACCTTCATGCATGACCAGACCTATGAGCAGTATGAGGTGCCGAGGGCCTTGGTGGGCGAAACTGCCGACCTTCTCAAGGAAGGGCAGAACATGTACGTACTCCTCCTGAACGACAAGCCCGTCGGCGTCAGGCCGCCGAAAAGGGTGGAGCTTCTGGTGACCGAGGCCGATGCCGCGGTCAAGGGCGATACCGCCACGAATGCCAAGAAACAGGTGACGGTGGAGACCGGGGCGAAGGTCCTGGTGCCGCTTTTCATAAAAAAAGGCGACAAGATCGCTATCAATCCAGAAACCGGCGAGTATGCAGAACGAGTTAATTAGTTTATAATTATCTAGCATGGCCCTGATTGATCCCAATTACCAAACATTGGTTAAAACAGAAGATTATGAAATGAAACCCGTTATAGACGGTATCAGGCTCGTGGAGCTTAAAAAATTTGTGACTGAAGACGGTTATTTTCTGGAACTTGGCAGACTGGAAAAAGGTCTTTTAAGAGAATTTGCCTCAGAAGGATTTGAAATAAAGCAGGCGAACTTCTCAAAATCAGCACCGAATACGGTCAAGGGGTGGCATCTGCATGAAAACCAGGAAGACGTTTGGTTTGTGGCTCCGGACAGCAAATTCTTGGTCGGACTGGCCGATCTCAGAGCTGACTCTCCCACTAAAAACAAAGCTATGCGCCTGGTTATGGGAGAGGGCAGAGCGCATCTTTTGTATATTCCCCGTGGTGTAGCGCACGGATATCGAAATATTTCCGGGCGGGAGGGCTACATAATTTATTTTGTAAACAACTCTTTTAATTCCCAAAATCCGGACGAAAAACGCCTGGAATGGGATGCTTTCGGATCTGACTTCTGGGAAATTAAAAAAGGCTAGAGGTAGGGAAGAGGATAACATCTTTGAGGCTCTGGTAACCTCCAAGTACCATCATCAGCCGGTCCACTCCCATGGCGGCACCGCTGCAAGTTGGCATACCTTTTTCGAGCGCTTTGATGAAATCCCAGTCGGGCAGGTACTCTTTTTTCCCCATCACTTTGCGGAAGCCGATCTCGTTCTCAAAATTCTCTTTCTGCTTTGCGGCGTCAGTAAGCTCCGTCCAACCATTGACCAGTTCCACCCCCTTGATGTAAAGCTCAAAGCGCTCGGCCGCCTGCGGGTTATCCGGGTTCACCTTGGCCAGGGGCGACTGCCAGACGGGAAAATCGGTAACGAAAGTGGGTTTTCCCTGAGCCCCAAGCTTAGGTTCTATATACTGGACATAGTGTTTCTCGAAAAGTTCCGATGGTTCAAGCAGGGGGCGGTCCAGCCTTTCGGGCAGGGCGGAGGGGACGTATTTTTGGAAGGCTTCCTCAAGCGTGAGGTATTCCCAGGGGGGAGCGAAATCTACCCCAATATCAACAGACAGTTCTTTGGCGATAAAACCGACCATTTGCTCAATCTCTTTCATCAAACCACGGTAGTCGGTTCCAACACTATACCATTCCAGAATGGTGAATTCGTGGTTGTGCATTTTCCCGGTCGGCTCGCTGTTCCTGAACGCTTTCCCCAGGTAAAAGAGATTGTGGGGAAACTTGGTCAATAGCCTTTTCAAAAAAGCCTCGGGGCTGGCCGTGAGATAGGCTTTGGCCGATCCGTCCTCTTTATGGAGGGTGGTCTCGAACGCTTCCAGGTAGCTTTCCGGGATGAGGGCTGGCGCCAGGACGGGCACGTCCGCCTCCAGGTAGCCTCGGCCGCCCAGGAACTTCCTGATGGCCGCGCTGGTTTGCTGTCTGAGGGTTAGGGTTTGCCGGAGACCGTTCTTCATAGGCTTATAGCTTGAGCACTTCCTTTTCCACGGTGGTCGTGGTCATCTCCAGGAACTTGGTCCGCAAGAGAAGCCAGATAACGAAGGCGGTCGGCAAAAACAGGACGAATTCCGTCAGGGTGAGGAGCGGCGAAACTATAAGGAGGATGAGGACCGCGATGACCACCGGAGCAAGGATCAGGTGCTCTTTGGCCAGTTGGTTCAGATTGTCGCTGACCCGAGGCAGAACAGCTTCCACGACGGGCATGACATCCACCTCGCCATTGTCATAGACCACCGTTCTGTCCACAGGGATATTATCGGCCCTCAGGCCGAAAAGCTGCCGGGTTTGGCCCTCGGACATGGTTTCCAATGACTCAGAGAGGACGAACTCGACAATGGCCTTCTTCTCGCTCGTGCCGATAGCCTCCTGGAAGCGGTCGCCAAGCTGCGTCTGCAGCTGGGCCCCGAGCTGCCGGTTGACTATGACCACCCCGGGCCGGCTCAAGAGCTTGAGGATATCGGGGGAGAGAAGGTTCGTTTTTTTGGCCCTCTCCAGGGTTTGCCAGTAGCCCATGATGGCGAGCATGATCAGGAGGAAAATGAAGCCGCTCCGGATGACGGGAAAGAGTATCTCCTTGGGGGCGAATTTGACAAAGAGCTTCTCCCTGTCCTGGAGCGCCCGGTTTGTGTAGAGCAGGAAGAAGAAAAAGAAGAAGGTCGACAGCAGGCTGATGAGAATGTCCTGGTTGATGGTAAAGAACAGGACCCCGAAAATGGACCCGACCGCCAGATACACCCGCTCCCGGTGTTGGCTGCGGTCCAGGTCCAGCAGGAAAACGACGATGCTGATAAGATGCCAGAGCAGAAAGGAGGAGACCAGGAGGATGAAGTTCAGGGCATGCCGGCCGGAGAGAAAACCGAAGAAGTCGAGCTTGCCCAAAGTATACGACAGGACGAGTGTCAGCGAGAGAAGTCCGATGACCAGGGTGATTTTTTTTTGCCGTCTGTCCATGAATTTAGTATATAACACGCCTGAGATAAACCGGCGATCATTGGCTCTGGCCGCCCATCCCCTGGATGAGCCCCAGGACCATGAACATGGCCATGCCGATAAGTGCGGCCTTGCCGACGCCCTTGATTTTTTTCATTCGGGCGAACTGTTTTTCCAAAAGCTCTATCTGGTGCTTGTGCTTTTCGCTGAGCTCCCCGGAAGCATCCTGGAAGCTTTGCAGTTTTTTCTTCTTGACCAGGTCAAGAATGAAATCTAGGTCGCCGGAGGCCATGGCCTCACTGACCATCTGGGAATCTTCTTCACTGACTTCCCCGGCCTGGACTTCCTGGAAATATTCTTTTACTGCTCCCTCCAAGCCCTCACCTTTAGCGGCTTCTATAGCCTTGAGCAACTCCTCGTTCATACCGAGTTCGTCCTCGAGCTTCTTGATCTCCGTCTCGACCTCGGCTTTATCGACCTTAGCGTCCGGGGAGCCGATCTTCTTGCCGGTCGTCTTTTCCAGCCGCCTCTCCTCCAGTTCTTTTCTGATCCGTTCCATGTCTGCGTTGATGTCATCCAGTTCCTTCTGGAGCAGGGTCTGGTCCGCTTCGCTGACCTGTGCGGCCAGGAACCTGGTCAGTGCTTCGGGGTCTGCCAAGGTTTGTCCCTGGAAGTGGGCTTCCAGGTTCGACATAACCTGAGACAATGCTTCCTGGTTCTGCTGCCATTTCGTGTGTGCCTCCTGATATTTGGAAAGTTCCTCCTGGCCGGGAGGGATAGGCTTGCCCGCCTCTGACCGCTGGTCCTCCGGCAGGGCCTCCTGATCGGTCTGCCACCTGGCCAACTTTTCTTGATAAGCGTCCATGGGATCGACGGGCGGAGGGACGGTCACGTCTATCTGGTTGGCCTTCAGAGTTCTTAAAATCCCAGACCTCAAGTCGGCCACGGTGATGAAGCCGGCGTGGCGGGCGGTGGACTCAATGAGTTTGGCGGCCTGTTCCTCGGTCAGGCCCGTGTCCTTGCCCGAGAGGATGGTGATATATTGTCTGACCGCCTCCTGCTGCTCTGCAGGGAAGGCACCGACAATGGCATCTGCTTCGGCCGCTATTTGGGCGGTGAACATCTCCTGCCTGGTCAGGACGATATCCATAGGCGGGACGCCGGCCTTGCCGTCCTCCACAGGCACAGAGACGGTGCACACGACCCGATTTCCCTCAATGCGCTTAACGTGGGTAACGGTGGCGTGACGGCCGGCCAGGTCGGGGCGAGACTCGATGGAAGCGGCCGACAGGGTGACGAGTAACGGATTGCCCACATTGGCGTCACCTTCGGGCTTTTTACCGCCCTGGGTGAAATCCCAGTTACCGCCCTCGGTCACATAAGCGTTCAGGCTTTGGATGATACGCATACCCGGCGGCTGCTGGTCAAAGTAGGCTGTCCGCTCGGCCGGGGTCTTGCCGGCGTTGGCATTGATCCTGTTTATCTGCCGCCTGACGAGGCTGTTCCCCAATGTCTGTATTTCAGCCTGGCGGACAGGGGAGATGCGCTCCGTGGTCCTGGCAACATCGGCAGGTTGCTGGCCGACATCAATGGGGGCATGGATAGGCTCGGGCATATCTATAAATATACTTGAATAATTTTATTTTTCAAGTACGATAATACTATGGCACTAAGCTCTGAAGCTGCTGCTATGACGCTGCCGAGGGAACAGACCACTCCGCCGGCAGAGCAGAACAACAACAACGGCAAGAAGGAAAGCCGACGGAACAGGAAGGGTAAAAACCCCCCTNNTCCCCCCAAGATCTGGGGCACTTTTGACCGGCATCAATTCCTGAGCACGGAAAGCACGGGCACACCCCTGGACCGTCTGCAGAGGGAGCAGAGAGGCGCTCCGGAGGTGTCCAAAGAGGTTGGGATCACCGAGGAGGTGCACGGCCGCTACGCCAACTTTCTGGAGGGGCATCTGGCCAAGCTGAACCGGCTGCGGGAAACCAATCGGGCCGTTTACGACCGCTTGGTGGCCTCGAACGAGCACCGCTACGAGGATCAGCTTTTGCGGCAGGTGAGCGAACCGGACGCTTTTGGCAACTACGTCATCAATAAGGACAAACTGAACGGTTTTCTAGCCAATCCGGAGGGCTGGATGATCGCCACCCAGCTCCTGGAGCAGCAGACCGCCTACCAGTTCTTTGCGGTGGGGCTTCATGCTGCCCTCAATCCCGAGGGTTACAAGAACATCCTGGGCCGGAACGACGAGATCCTTTTAGGGGCAGACCAAGGGCCCTGGAGCCGGTTTGTCTATGAGCACCTGGACCCTTACCTGCACGAGCGCATCCCGAGAGCGGGCGACCGGCCGGCGACCATTGCCGACCTGCATCAGACGGTCACCGTCTGGGGCAGGAACATTCCCCTCAGGATACCGGCCATACAGAGAATATACGCCTTGGCCGGGATAGCCGGCGGGACGGTAGCCGGAGGGCTGGCGGGGCTGGAAATGACGGGTGGCCATCCTTTGGGTGCGGCCGTCGGTGCGGCCGTCGTGCCCCTGTGGGTGGGTCTGCATGAACTGACCAAAGAGGGTCTTGAGATCATGATCCAACGCTGCCCCGGCGCACTACAGTCACTGAAAGGTGCCGCCAACTATCCCCTGGAGAGGGACTACATGAAAACCCTCTACCAGATAGATATGGACGACCTGCAGGTCAACCAGAACCGGGTGGAGCTCGTGGACAACAGGCTGCATGGCACGTTGAGGAACGTGGACAATGAGTTGAGGAGGGAACTTTTGGGCAACGTCTATACCCGTCTCAGGTTCTATGAAGGCCTGGGTGTCCCGCCAGAGCAGCTGGATGTTTTGCCGGAGCAGTTCCTGTACCGCTATAACGATGGCAACCCTGAGCAGACCGGGGCCTGGTGGAGCGGCGAGATCTTGACAGAATTTGACGGACTGGGTGGCATTCAGGATACAGCCGGTACTCGGATCGACGCCGCCGGATTTGTCAGGGCCAATGTGGATTTCGCCGGCAACCTGAGACGTTTCCGGGAGGCCAGAGCACACGTCATCTCCCGCTATTTCGAGCGTATCGCGGCCCGCGAACAAAGGCAGGAAAGGCGGGGGAACAATATTACCGGCCTCAACGCCCAGATAGAGGCGCGAAAGAACAGTACGGAACTGAAGGAAAAGGTTCAGAGGCCGGCCCGTGAAAGGAAAGAGGCCCTGGAAAAAAGGCGAAATGAACTGCCTGTACTGCAGAACTATGAAACCTTTGAAACGAACCGACAGAGATTGGGCGAGATAAGGCATCGCGTGACCGACGAACTGAACATCAACATTCCCCCGAACCAGAATGTGCCGCAGGTATTGAATGCGGAGATTGCCAGGTTGCAGGGGGAATTGTACAATCCCGGCCCGCCCCCGACCGGTCTGAGGCATGAACTGAACACCGAGACAGCCAACCGGGACCAGCAAATAATAACCGAAACGAATGCGGCCTTGCAGGACCTGGTCAACAGGATAAACCAGATGGACCCGAGAGCCCAGCAGAGGATCCCTGAGAACATGTTCAATGAGGCCCAGTCCCGGGTCAAGCAAAGGGTGGAGGCGCTTTACAGGGCCAGGATTGATAGGCTGGAGCAGGAGATCAGGGAGCGGGAGGAAAACATCAGGCAATTTCAGGACGTGAGGAACGAATATAACCAGGCGGAAGCGGAAATGAGAAAGGCGGAGCGTGCCATCATTGCTGAAGCACCTAAAAACCTGGCAGAATTAGACAATGCGTACAACCAAATGGTGACCGCCGTGGCCGGACAGCCGGGTGCCATAACGAGCGATATGCTCAGGGGTGAAACAGTCGACCGTCTGGTAGAAAGACTGACACAACCTCCCTATAACCTGCCGGCCGGGACCGAGGAGCAAAGGGAGACCCTGCGACAAACCGTTCTCAGGGCGAAGGCAGAGAACAGGGCCAGGGCGGAGGAGGCGGTGGAGCCAAGCCCGCAAAACCAGTTGCAGACTTATAACTATATCTTAAGCATACCCGGCGGTACTATCACGTCTGACCAGATGGTCACCCTGTCGGATGAGGAGATAGAGAACAGGCTTTCGCAGGCTCCTTACCCGGCGGTAGTCGGGGCGAACCGACAGCAGATCAGGCAGTATATCCAATCTGAAGCCCGGAAAAGGCTGCGCATCAGGCACCGTGAGTACGTGGAAGAACAGAGAAGCTACCTTGATGCCCGGATCGCCCAGGAGGAAAAGCTGATGCAGGTGGATTTTGGCCAGCAGATTTCCCAGCTTGAGGCGGCCCGCGCAGCCCTGGAAAGGCAGGGGCAGGCGTTTGACAAGAGCGGGGACATCTTTGCCGAGCCCGATCGGTACCTGAATCCGGACAGCATCACCAAAGGCAACCTTGAGTACACCGAAGCGGAGCGGACGGCCGGAGTGCCCCAGGGTTATACGGAACTGTTGAACGTCATCTTCAACTACCAGGCTACGGGAACGGAAAGGGAGGAGCTGTTCAAAGTTTATGAGCGGATCCTGCCTCCCAAGAAGATGGCCGTTCTTTTGAACGACACCCTGAACCTGGGCTTGGCCGGGGCGCAGAGACGCAATCTGCGGACCGTCCTGACGACCCTTAGGAACAGGGTGACCGGGGCGGCTGCGCCGAGAATCATGCCCATCGATATCCAGGAAGGCCTGCAAGCAGTCATTAACAATTTGGTGGCGGAAGCAAGAGCGCTCTCATAAACTATGAAACTGACCACAAAAGGCATACTACAACTGTTGCCGGTTGACGGAAACCTGAAAAAAGAACTCCTGGACAACTGGGACAAGATGGAGCCCGATCAAAGAGCCAACCTGGAACAGCTCGTCTGGGACACGTACCGGGCTTTGTACAAACTAAGACTGGAGGAAAAATTGAGGCTCGAGCTCGCCAAGCTGGGACGGGACGAAGGCACGCTTGAACCTGCGCTTTATAGCCGGCTGCAAGAGGAAACGGACCGGGAAATGGCGAGCGAGAATTTCAGCGTCTCCACCAGTTCGGAACTGACCTCTATCCGGGAAAAACTGCAAACATTCCTGAAGGATAAATCAACCTAGCTTCACCGGATCTCCGGGGATGGCCCTCGGGAAGGCCAGCCTGGCCGACTGCAAAGGCAGGTGCTGCCATATAACAAGCTCAAGGAAAGGGTCCTCTTTTGGACCGGATGAGCCGGGCGCTATCACCAGGACATCCGGTTCCTTGCCAAAGATATTGTCCACATAGTAGGCGTCCTTGGTGGTCCCGTCCACGGTCACTTTCAGCTTTTCACCGTACCCGTGCTTTCCCTTCATATAGGAGTTGGGGATGGTCGTTTTCATGTTACCGTAGTTGTCAATGTGACCGATATGGAAGCCGGGCAGGGGAGGGATATCGTTGTTCCTGATCTCTTCAAGCTCCATCTCGTCCTCCTTTTCTTCCATCAGCAGGGAGGACACGCGCATATAGAGGTCGCGGCTCCTGAACTGGCTGCCTTTGTCCAGGCCGGGATACAGGTAGAGATTTTGGATGTCTTTCAGCACCAGGGAGTAGCTGTAGCCGGCGTTTGGGCCGCACACCCAGGCGCCGTTCTTCATCCTGGCTACCACGAATTGGGCACCCTGCGCCTTTTCCACTCCTGTTTTGGACTGCAGGCGGGGGTCGGTGTTGACGAAGATGACCAGGTTGTTCGGGTCGCCGATCCGGCCTTCCGTTTCCAGTATCTGTTTCAGGAGGAAGGCGGTGTGGATGGTGTTCGGGGTGGAGTGTACGAACGAGATATAGCTGGTCGGGGGAGCGTTGAGGTGACCCGTCGCGGCGCTTCTCAGTTCCTGGGTGGTGAGCGAATCTGAGCAATAGTCCGCAATGACGATCAGGTTTTTCATGTTCAGTATTCTATAAGAAATAATATTAAATTCAAGCTGATATTGCAAAAGAAAAAAAAGATATGCATAATAGTATGTATGTATAGAAAATCCGTTCTGTTTTCCATTCTGTTCTTTATTCTCTCCCTGGTTTTTATGGCCGGAAGCGCGTCTGCCGTCATGTACTTTGTGGAAGCGCCGCCGAGCCCCCTCACCCGGGGACAGGAATATGACTTTGTCATCACGATAGATACCGTTGGCGCGGCCGTCTCGGAAGGGAAGTCCAAAGTGGTCTACGAGACCCAGTATCTGGAACTGGTGTCTGTCACGAATGGTAACTTTTTCGATAGCCTGTCCCACGAAGAGAATCCGACAGGCACCATCTGGCTCACGGGTACTAACGCGACTGCCAAGACGGGAACGGGGAACATGGCCATCATCCGTTTCAAGCTGATCGCCGAGGAAGCGGGTTCGACCACCCTCTGTTCGGTCAGTCCGGTGACGGAGATAACCCCCACTACCGCTCCGCCGGCGAGTTGTTCCCAGGCCTGTACCACCAATGCTGACTGCAGCGGCGGTCTGTCCTGCATCAACGGTATGTGCTTGAACGCGGCCTGTTCGACAGAAACAGACTGTATCTGTCCTCTGCCCACCACCCAGCCCGTGACCCCGACGGTTATCCAGCAGGCCGGTTTGGCCAGAGGCTGGCAGATAGGGTCGGTCCTGGCCCTGGCATTGATAGGCCTGGGCGTTCTCGGCATCATTCTGCTATAATCTATTCCAAGGAACCTTTCCCGAGTTTGAGCGCACAGGGCCCGTAGCTCATCCGGTAGAGCGCTGCATTCGCATTGCAGAGGTGGGGAGTTCGAGTCTCCTCGGGTCCACCAGACATGCTAAACAGGATTTTATTCTTTCTATTTATAGTCCTCATCATCCTGTTTTTCTCGAACAGCGAGAACCTTCTTGGAATCCGCGGCTCTTTGGAAAAGAACCTGGTGACCCCGATCAGATTAGCCTTGCGGCTGGAACGGAATGACGGGTCCATGCCCCTGAGGATGTCGAGCCTGGAGGAAAAGGTCAGGCGGCTGACGGAAGAGAACCGGATCCTGCGCGACCAGCTGGGAGCCATCCCGGAAAAATCACGGTTATACCCTTTGGAAGTGATCTGGAGCTCGCCGGCCGAGCTTATAGTCAGCTTCCCGTATGACAAGAACGGACCGCTCTCAGACTCTCCCATTGTCTGGGGCGAACTGTATGTGGGCCGGGTGGAACGGGAAGGAAGACATATGTTGTATGTAAAGAAGCCCACCGCCGCCAACTTCAAGGCACCCGGCAAAACGGACAGGGAAGTAAGAGGTAATTTGCGGGGTGAATACGGCGAACAGATCATCTTTGAAACGGACATCCGCGAAGTACTGAAGACAGGCGACAGTGTGTTCGTCATCGACGAGAAGGGTGGCTGGACCTTTCTTCTGGGGAAGGTGGCCAGTATCAAGAAGGACGAACGGCTGCCCGTCCAGCGGGCGGTGGTTAGTTATGCGGGCGAAAAAGATTTGCCCGCCACAGTATTTATTGCCCTTTAGATGTTGTTTTTGATAGCGGCTTTCTTAAGCCTTTTAAGCCAGGTTTTTTTCTTTACTCCGCTGTTCTTTTTGCTGCATCTTTATCTGGCCAACCGATCTTTAAGCGTTCCGATGGCCATTGTCGCCGGATTGGCAATCGACCTCTTTTGGGTTTATCCCCTCGGGCTGACTGGGTTATTCCTTCTGGGATTCCTCCTGTTCCTGGAACTTTATTCGAAGAAGTACAACAACCGGAACGTGTTCTTCCTGTTGGCTTTCCTGACAATGAGTACTCTGATCTGGGCGGGTCTTACCGGGGCCACGCTCGGCTATTGGCATCTCATGGTCTTTGGGATATCCTTATGGTGGCAATATCGTTGGATAAACAGACACGCCATGCTGAAGGTTCATTAAGGGGGTGGGTGTGCATGGACTCGAACCATGGACCTCCAAATTATCAGTTTGGCGCTCTAGCCAGCTGAGCTACACACCCGGATAAAGCTTATTATATCAAAAATCTCCAATCTCCAATCAATAATCTCTAAATATTATTCATACTTTACAAACTCTGCGAACTTTATAAACTGTATCTATGAAGAATACTTTCATGCTCTTGGGGATGATCATCGGGGCCGGGCTTTTTTCCCTTCCCATCGCCCTGAGGGATGCTGGTGTCCCCTTGTTCCTGGGATTGGTGACTGTCCTCGCGTATTTTATGGCCAAGGTCAACGGATTTTACCGGGAGATAGTCGACCATACTTCGGACAGGCACCAACTTCCCGGCTACGTCAAGATGGTGCTCGGCCGGCACTGGGCAACACTGTCAGCCAGCCTGCTCTTGTTTTCCACCTTTGGTGCCCTTATCGCCTACCTCATTCTGAGTGGCAACTTCATGTCACAGATAGCCCCGGTCAGCCCGTTCACCGGTAGTATGATATTCTACGGGACGGCCTTTGTCTTCCTGTTCTTTGCCGGCAAGTCCTTAGAGAGCTGGGATGTGTTCTTTACCTTCCTGAAGATGGTTCTTCTGGTTATAGTCATCGCGGTCGCTCTTCTGAGCCTAGACGCGCCCCGGGCCTTGGCCAATGTCCTACCCGCCAAGCCACTCATTGCCTATGGATCGGTTCTTTTTGCTCTGACGGGCTTTTCCATCGTTCCCGAACTGAAAAAGGACAAAGGGATCAAGCGCTCCATCTATGCCGCCAAGATCATCGCTTCTCTTGTTTACCTCATGTTCGCCTTTTCCCTGGTGATGTTTCTGGAGGGAGATAAATACGTCTTCAACAATGCCGCCCTGACACTGTTGTTTAACCTGGCCGGGGTCTTCAGCGTTTTTACGCCCTATCTGATGCTGTCATGGGTGGCCTACGACCTGTTCAACAAGGACCTCCTGTTCGGTAAGAAGGAGTCACTCCTACTGTCCCTGGCCGTGCCGTTCTTTTTTTTCATCATTGGGGTAAATGACTTTATGACCGTTATCTCCGTTACGGGCGGTGTTTTCCTGGGAGGGATAGTGGTGATCATCTGCCGGATGTACCAGAAAAAGTTCCCCGGCCAGAACACCCTGTTCATCAACCTCATTCAGGCGGTATTCTTTCTGGGAGTGGTGGCGGAGATCCTGGCGGTGTTATATTGATATTACTTCTCGTCCGCGATGCGGCTGCCCGTGACGCCTTCCTGGTTGACGTACTTGGCCCCCTTCTGCTTGTAATAGGGGACGGCGGCCGGCCGGGTCAGTTTCTCAAAGGAGATGGAGCAGATGCGCATACCGGTATAGAGGGCAACCGGGATCCGGGAATGGTTACCGAGCTCCAGGACGATTTTGCCCCGCATCCCCGGGTGTATCAGGGCGGCGGTGGAGTGGACGACGATGCCCAGTCTGCCGAGGGACGACCGGCCCTCCAGCCGGCCGGCGATATCGTCGGGAAGCTCCACTCTTTCCAAAGTGGAGGCAAGCGCGAACTCACCCGGCTGCAACACGAACCGTTCTCCCTCGTTGACGGTGATCTTCTTAGTCAGAAGGTCGGCGCTCTCGGAGCTTTTAGTGTCGAAATAGGGCAGGCGGGCGTGCTCGAAGATCTCAAAGTCATTGGATAGCCTCAGGTCAAGGGAGCAGGCGGACAAAGCCTCGGCAAAGTCGGGCAGGGGATCGATGATTATTTGCCGTTTTTGAATGGCTTCTTTGATGTCTGTATCGGACAGGAGCATAAGTCAATTATATCGTATATAATGATTTTATGTTCAGAAACATTATCAATGTTTTCCTTTTCCTGCCTTACTATTTTAACGTCAGTAACCACCTGAAGCATCTATTCTCCCCCTGGAAGCGGATCGTTTCCGACAAGAGGGGGAAGGGGTTCAGTTTCCAGGAACTGGCGGAGCGGCTGTCGACAGACCTTGTCTCACGCTCCATCGGGTTCATCCTGCGGCTGTCGTTATTGTTGTCCTATCTTGTCGTTCTCGGCTTCTTTGTGCTCTTTGGAGCGCCGGTGTGGACCCTGTTGAATATTGTCCTCTGGCCGTTGACCTTCATGGTGAGCGAATTCAGGAGGCCCGAACAGCGCTCTGTCGATGAGAAAAAAAGGTTCCTGGACAGGCACCTTCTGGAGGAAAAGAACAGGGCGGAGGTGGAGGCCTGGTTCGAGGACTATTACACGGCCAAGCTGAAAAGGGAGGATGCCTTTTCCCTGGAGAACCTGCTCCAAACGCCACCCCTTGGCCGGGACTGGACGTCCGGCTTCACCCCGACCCTGGACGACTATAGCACCGACCTTACCTCCCCGGTCTCGTACAAGAATATCCTTCTAGACAGGGAGGAGGAGGTCAAAGCCATAGAGCAAGCCCTAGCTAAAACATATGAGGCAAATGCCATTTTGGTGGGGGATGAGGGGGTTGGTAAGCATACCATCGTCGACGGGGTGGCCAGCAAGTTCTATGAGGGCCGCGTTATCCCGCCCCTGGCGAATTCCCGTCTCCTGGAACTCAATATGGAGAAGGTATTGGCAGCCCGAACGGGCTATGAAGAGAAAACGGCCTTTCTGGAGGAACTTTTGGAGGAGGCCGCCCGGGCGAAGAACATCGTACTTGTCATTTCCGACTTCCACAAATACGTCACCAACAGTCTGGCGGGGGATTTCAGCAGCGTCTTTGAAAAACACGCGTCCCGGCCCCTGGTCAAGATCCTGGCCATCACCACCCCATTCTATTATGAGCAGCTCGTGTTCAGGAACGACAAGCTACGTCCTTTGTTCAACAAGGTCCAGGTGGAGGAGATAAAACCCCTCAAAGCGCTCCTGATCCTGGAAAGCAAAGCACTCGTTCTGGAAAGCCATTACGGACTGACCATTCCCTACGAAACCCTCAAGCAGGTCATTAAGCGGAGCCAGTTCTATATCACCTATATCCCGTTCCCGGAGAAGGCCATCACCCTCCTTGACGAGGCCTGTGTTTCTGCCAAGGACAGGGGTTTGACGGAGGTCATGCCCTCCCTGGTGGATGAGGTCGTTTCCCGCAAGACCCATATCCCTGTCGGGGCGCTGAACAAGGACACCAAAAAGAAGCTTCTGGAGCTAGAGCACATTCTGTCTCGGGTGATATACGGCCAGGACCATGCTCTGAATGAAGTGGCGAGGTCGGTCAGGCGGGCGTTTATCGAGGAAGGACGTAAAAAACCTCTCGTCAGCCTAATGTTCATGGGTCCGACCGGGGTTGGCAAAACGGAAACGGCCAAGGCGCTGGCCAAGGTCTTTTTCGGCTCTCAGGAACGGATGCTCCGTTTCGACATGTCCTTTTACCAGGACAGGCAAAGCCTGGCGGACCTGATAGGTTCGTTCGAAAGCCAAACCCCCGGCCTTTTGGCCGGCAAGATCCGGGAGAACCCATATGCCGTCCTTCTGATAGATGAGATTGAGAAAGCCCCGCCTGATATACTGAACATCTTCCTGACGCTCCTCGATGAAGGGTACCTGGTGGACGGCTTCGGGGAGAAGGTGGACTGCAAGAACCTCATTGTGGTGGCCACCTCGAATGCCGGTTCAACCGAGATCCAGAAATGGGTGGAGGAGGGCAGGAACCATGTCGAGCTCGAAAAGCTGACCCGGGACTATGTCCTGGACGCGGGCGTTTTTACCCCGGAGTTCCTGAACCGTTTTGACAAAGTGCTCGTTTATGAACCACTGACCTTGCGGACGGCGCTCCAGATTGGCTATAAAGTGTCGGAAAGAGTGGTTAGAGAGTATCTGGAGCAGAAGGGCATTAATATACAGGTCACTAACGACGAGCTTAGATATCTTATAGAAAACTCATTTAACCCTGTTTCCGGAGCCCGTGAGATAGAGCGGGTTATCCGGGAGAACCTGGCTGACAGGCTGGCCGCGAAAGTCTTATCCTGAGCAAACACGCTTGACAAATGTTGTGATATATATTACTATAGGTTTGTGACAGCCGATAGCGGGGTTCGCACCTGCCTGGACGCTGCCACGAACATTGACAGGGCGGGCACCAACAAGGAGCAAGACAATGATCAAATTTATCGGTAATGTGTTGTACTGGGCTGTCAGATTATTGATAGTCTGGCCGCTCGAACTATTGTGGAAGTTGGTGGCAGGAGCCTTCGGGCTCATGTATAAGACTTGGGGCATCGGTTGGTTCATTTTGCTGGCCGCTGTCCTGATCTTTATCCTAGTGGTGAGCAACATGGGGATTCTGGAAGTCGTCAGACTGCTGGAGTCCGTGAAATAACATTTTGACTTATGCCCGTCCTGAAAATTGCTGCCCCGGCCAAAACCGGGGCAGTTTCCTTTTAATAAAGGTTGAGCCTAATCAGGTTCAACCTATTCTTTACCGCGGTGGTTATTATTGCCGTTCCTGGACAGCGACTGGGCCAAAAGCCACAAGTGCGCATTGTTAATCATCGAATTAAGCCTGGGTTCAAGATGGAAAATTCCATCCTTTTTGACTGGGGTTGGCGGCTGGATACTCTTGACGATTCCCAGGGGGCCATTGCTCCGGTAGGAAAAGAGGGGTATACGGTACAGGCCAAGCCGGAGAATATTATCATCGGTGAATCTGGCTTCCACGAACTGGGTGGGCCTCATGGTTTGAGCGTAGGGATCGGACATATAGCCCGGGGTTTCGGTCAGGTACACGCCATACGTTGCTGGTATCAAGTGTCTGGGAGGGGAGAACAGGACAAAGCTCCTGTCCTGGTTGCCGTTGATTTGCCGGATGAGTTGCACTCTGATGGGTGTCTGGGCGGGCAGTTCTGCACCGAACTCGTCCTCAAAAGGCTCTGCCAGCGTCAAACGATAGTCCACAGGCCAATAGAATTTACGACACTCGTGTGACTCCCGGGATTCAAGCATTTTGTGAGATTTTAACAGAATTGAGCACAAATATTCAATAACCAGAGTGCTCTATCCTAGAGTAACAATTATTATAAATAGTATGTAAATTCTAAGATACACTTGACAAGACCTATAATATATTATATACAAAATATAAGCTGTTTTTTAACTCTTTACAGGAGAAAGGAAAATAAATAAAATAAAAAATACTTATCATGAACGAAGTTGTTAGCCATAATCCCTATGCTCAGAGCAGTGACGGGAGAAAGAAGGGCCTATCTAGAAGAGAGTTCCTGAAAATGTTCGGGCTGGCTACGGGGGCATTCGTCCTAGGCAACTCCTGGCTAGGAGAGTTCGTCGAAGGTATAGAGCCGGAGCTTGAGGCGATACCACAGGCCTTGTCGGAGTACCAGATCGGGTGGCAGGCCCGGCCATGGGTGTGGATTAACTTAGCTATTGCCGCCCAAAGGCTGGATGGAGTGAGGATTGCCCCACACGAAGAGGTTTCCCTGAACAAGCTTCTGGGATTTGATGAGATGCAAGGTCTGTCCAGGGAGAACACGGACCCAAGGAAAGGGTATATTGCTGCCCAGATGTCCGATCCCTCAAAGCTGGACGGCTGGGGCTATGGCTTGTGCCTTGGCTCTACCGCGCTATTCAGAGCCTGTTTGGACTCACCCTTGGAAATAACCGAAAGAGGCACTCATTACGACATTTATCCCGACTATTTCAAGGATATGCCGATCGGGACGGATGCGGCCGTCTATAAACCGGATCCAGGCGACCCTCTGCCGGAAACGGATTTAAAACTGAGAAATCCAACCGACACCCCGCTCAGCCTGCATTTCGGAGTCTACGATGTTACCGGGGAGAGTCTGCATCCTCCCGAACGTGAAGTCTCACAGGTGACATACAAAGCGACTTACCTGGACCAGCTGGTAAGAATTTTGAGAAGAAAGGTGGAAACCACTACCGATGCCGAGCTGCCGAAGCAGTATCTGCCCGAATACGTCTTTGGGAACCGCAAGATAGTTGTCAGGGCGGCGGTGGGTGGCACTTATAATGATTACCAGGTGAATTTAAGCCCTGTTAAGCATGGCGATTCCACCTATGATCCCAAGTTTGGGACCACCGACTATGTCTTTAACAGGACGCTGACCTTGGGGAAGGGCCAAGGCAGCAGAATCATATATGAACAGTTTGTCTCGAACTACAATAAGAGCCCTCTCAATGCGCCGGTATTGGGGGGTGAATGACCCGCCATAATTCTTAATTGCAAAAAAAATCCCTATCCTCTACAATTGCCTCAATTATGGTACTCGGACCGAAAAAACTTCTGGAGCTTGTGGAAAAGGAGAAACTGGTTGAGAACCTGTCTGAGAGGGAGCTTCGGGATCCGGAGGGGGCCGGTTTCGATCTCAGGCTTGGCGAGGTCCACGAGATAGCGGGCGGTACTGCCTTTCTGGGCGTGGACGAACGCGAAACACCCGAGATCGCGACCGTTGCCAAATATGAGGACGGCAAAAGCCATAGATTCACCTTTGAACCGGGCAAATACTATCTGGTTTCCACCATCGAGAAGGTCAATACCCCCCAGAACATCACCATCAACTTCAAGCCCCGCACCACCACCTTCCGGAGCGGTCTTGTCATGCGGACAGGCAACGTCGCTCCCGGATACTGCGGCAAGCTGACCTTTGGCCTTATGAACGCCGGGCCTCTGCCCGTCACGGTCGAGCTCGGCGCCCGCATTGTCCATGCTCAGTTCTACTGGGTGGATGGCGGAGGCAGCCTTTACCGGGGGCAATGGCAGGGCGGGAGGGTGACCACTGGAAAGAGGCGGGAAAAGCAAGTATAAGTTTTTCTAGAAAAATGAGCGTCAAACGCGATCTGGAGTTCCTTTACGAGATAGGCTGCCTGCGGTTCCTGCAAAGAAACTGGAAGCAGTTCCTCAACCCTGATTTTGCCAATATCACCGAACATATTTTCCGGGTGACCTGGATCGCCCTGACGTTGGCCAAGCACGAGGGGACGACCGACACTGCCAAAGTGATGAAGATGGCCTTGGTGCACGACATTACCGAAAGCCGTTCCGGTGACCTCCAGTACCTTTCCCGGCAGTATTCCACCCGCAACGAGGAGAAGGCGATAGAGGATATGCTGGCCGATACCGCCCTCGCCCCGGACTTCATCTCCGTCTGGAAGGAGTATGAGAAAAGGGAGTCACTGGAGGCGAAAATCGTCAAGGATGCCGACAACCTGGACGTGGAGTTCGAGCTGAAGGAACAGGAAGTGAGCGGGCATGAGCTCAGGAAGCTGTGGCTGCCGGTGAGGCGGCATGTGGCCCAAAACCATCTCTATACCAGGTCGGCCAAGGCGATGTGGAAGGCCATCCAGGAATCCAAACCCCACGACTGGCATGTCAACGCGCCGAACCGCTTTGCCGCCGGGGACTGGAAAAAGTAATTAGCAGTTCATAAAAGCCGGAAATGGAAAAAAAACATCCCGAATACCAATATCTTGAACTGTTACAGGACATATTGGACCATGGTTACCGCAAGGTGGACCGGGGGACGGGCGATGCCTCCTATTCCGTCTTCGGCCGGCAGTTGAGGTTTGACCTGTCGGCGGGTTTCCCGCTTCTTACAACAAAGAAGGTCTATTGGAAAGGCGTCCTGTACGAGCTTTTTTGGTTCATGCACGGCCACTCCAACATCAAATACCTCCTGGACCGCAAGGTCCATATATGGGACGACTATCCCTATAAAATATTCAAGGCTCAAAATCCTAAGTCCAGAATGACCAAGGAAGAGTTTGTGGAAAAAGTTGCCGCCGACGGGGGGTTTGCCGAAAAGTGGGGAGAGCTGCCCAAAATATACGGGGAGCTGTGGCGCCGCTGGCCCACCAGGACCCCGGGACGGACCATCGACCAGCTAAAGTGGGCCATCCGGGAACTGAAGGACGACCCGTCCGCCCACAACCTGATAGTCAACTCTTGGAACCCGGAGTATCTTTACACCATGGCTGCCTATGAGGATGCGTCCCGTTTTCCCATCTGCCATAATATGTACCAGTTCAACCTGATCGGGAACAAGCTCTCGCTGCAGCTCTACCAGCGCAGCGCCGACGTATTTCTGGGGGTGCCGTTCAACATTGCGAGCTACGCCCTTCTGACACATATCCTGGCCCATGTCACAGGCTACGAGCCGGGCGATTTCGTGCATACCTTCGGGGACGTGCACATCTATGAAAACCACCTGGACCAGGTCAAGGAGCAACTGAAACGGGCCCCGAATCCGTTGCCGTCGGTCAGGATCAATACAAAAGAGCGGGATATAGATAAGCTTAACCCTGAGGATATCGTTCTGGAAAATTATGTTCCGCATCCCCCCATCAAAGCCGAACTATCGGTCTCGGGAGGTTTCATCGATACAGATAAGTAGTTTGGCTACGGCGGGACCCCGGCCTCCAGGTCGGGAGGGATGAGGTAGGGGTAACGAAAATGGAAGGTGCCCGCATCGCGGAACATCTCGTTCACCGTCCGCTGGAAATCCACCTCTCCCGGCGTATTCACCATGTCCGGATAAAGCTCCATCTGGGCCGGGTCGGCAAGGTTGGCATAGGCGGTCGGATAAGGAAGGAGAGAGGGGAGGGTGCGGTTGTCAACGGCGCTAGAGAGCCGATGGACCGTCCGCAATTGTCCGGGCCGGTAGGTGACTATTCTCATCTGGTTGCCTGGGTCTGATTCCCGGTCTAAGACCAGGGCACCGAGCGTCAGTCGCGGCGCCGCCTCCGTGCTGATGCCGATGGGGCGGAAAAGGCGTTGTCTGAACCAGACAAGGGGCCCTACTCGGTTGCCGTAGACCAGGGATAGGATATCGGAGAACATATAGTTTTCACCCGCCTCGGGTTCCACCCAGGGATGGCTGTGCACCTGGTACCCGAGCTGATACAGTTCCCGCTCGTCCAACTTCTCCTTTATCTGGCGGATCTGGCTCTGCCAGACCTCCTCCATGCTGACCGGTTGCGTTTCGGACATACTTGGCTAAAGTACTCCACTAGATTTAAGAAAAAATGTGATAGATGTAACATAATAGTAAGAGTGCCCGTTTTGCCTTAAAAAGGTATAATCCATCTTATGGATAAACCGGTCATCAGCCTGATTGCCTCTCTAGGGGAGAGGAGGGAACTCGGCAAGAACAATGAGCTCCTGTGGCACATTCCGGAGGACCTGAAGAGGTTCAAGCGGATCACTACCGGCCACCCGGTGATCATGGGCCGGAAAACCTTCACCTCCTTGGGAAAGCCTTTGAAGAACCGCCGGAATATAGTTATTTCGCGTTCTCCCGTTCCCCCGGACCTGCCGGCAACGGTCGATTGGGCGGCCTCACTGGAGAAAGCCCTGGACAAGGCCAGGGAATACGACCGGGAGGAGATCTTCATTATTGGTGGCGGCGAGATCTATGCAGAGGGCATAAAATATGCGAGCAGGTTGTACCTGACCCTTGTCGAGGGGAGGTACGAGGCCGATACCTACTTTCCCGACTATTCCGCCTTCACCAGGGTGGTTGGAGACGAGCCGGGTGGCTCGGGTCAGTACAGGTTCAGGTATATCACTCTGGAGAGGTAATGTGCGGCTGCCCAGAATCGAACTGGGATCAAAGGTTCCGCAAACCTTCATTCTATCCGTTGAACTACAGCCGCGAGATCTACATATTATACTATGTTCGGGGCCGGTCTGGCATTTTTTCCCCAATTCAAGTATAGTTATCCTAAGTTGGATAATACTATGAATTACACCCCCCTGAGAAAGACCGGACGGAAGGTCAGGACAACGGATGACCCTAAGCAGGCAAAGCTTGTCAGGGAGGCTTTGGGCCGGATATTGGACCTGGTGGAAAAAGTTGACCGGGACAACCAGAACAGCCTATGACCGAAAGCCTGTCCCCAGTCGTTCCCGTTCCCGAGAAGGCACACGTTGCACCGTCGCCTGCCACGAGGTCCGAAACGGCCATGGCCAGGATAGTCAGGGAGGTTGGCCGCATGGCGGACGCGAATGAGCCGATAGTCGTGCACAGGTCCGAAGAACTGTCGCCGCCCGAATCCACAGAGAGAGTGCTCCGCCATGCGGAAGCGAAAAACGCCGGCACCAAGGTTGAGTTCAACCGGGTGGCGAGTGACCTTATAACCACTCTCAGCGCGGTCCTAGCCCGCACGGAGGATCCCGTCATGAAGGCCAGTCTGATGGAAGCCAGGGAGAAGGCCACGCTTGCAATGGCCTTGGGCCAGCAGGGATTCAATAATACCACGGAAGCTATCGACGTCACCCGGGAGGTGGCGGTCGAGAACCTGGTGGACACCAAGACCGGGCTGAATGTTTTACCCGCGGCAATTGAATATGCGAGCGAACTGTTCCACGACTGGCTGGCCCTGGAGGGGGTGCCTTTAAGCCATGTCCAGGTCCTGGCTACGGATATGATGCTCTTCCATGCCGGGAACGAATCCTTGGGCACGGACGGTTTTGACGCCCGTATTGCCACCGTTATGCAAGGCTTGAAAGGCATGTCGAGCTACCTGGCCACGGACAGCCGGGTCATCAGCGGCGAAGCGGATAAGGTGCCTTTCGTTGAAGAAAAGAATCCGTATGCCCCTTTGTCGGCAGAGAGGTTGGCGGCGCACAGGGAGCTTAAGATGTATTTCCCCGAGGGGTCGGACGAGCGGGCCGAACTCGAGGAACTCCGCCAGGCCGGGGTCAGGATTGGTACCTATCGGGTCAACGGCGGGGGCGGCGACGAGTTCATGCATTTCATTATCTTCCGCGGCGAGGCGACGGCCGAACTAAGGCAAAGGGCGGTCCGACTGATAGACCATGTCATCAAGTCCACCACCCTGATTCCCGAACAGGAGATAATCAACGGAAATATGCCCCGCCGTCTGTCGGAGGGAGAAAAACATATTGCCGACACCCGGCGTCAGGTCATGTTGGCAGCTTTTGCCAACTATCTGAACAATCTTGACACCCGGCATATCCCGGAATACAGGAGGCTCGCGGATTTCAAGGACTGTCTCCGAAGCTACCTCAGGGCCGGAAACCGTCCGGGAGCGGACAGGGGAATGGCAGCCCTCCTGGCCGACCCGCAATATGAGGCCAAGATGGACTATGCCGGCCTGTATCTGGAGGGTGAACCGGGGCCGGCTGCCGAACTGCCGTCTCTGGATGACGCCCTCTATCTGTTTTTCGAAGGAGCAGACACTTACGGCCGATTGCACCTGGACCACGAGGGCAAGCCAATGACTGGCTTTTACGGTGCGGACGGGGAGATAGACGAACATAAGCTCCTGTCCTATGCTAAGGATCTTTACTACCGCTCCGTCCAGAAAAAGGAGGCCAACGACAATGGGGAGACGCGGGATGTCAGGAGCTGGGCCCAGGAGGTCATGCTGAAGGACATAAGCGGTAATTTCCTGCGACTCCTGAACCGGGAGGTGAATGGTGATGCCAAAAAGCAGGCCAAGGTGAGACGGTTGATTCAGGCCTGCCAGGGAGACCCTCAGGCTGTCTTTACGGTCGGGAGCACGCTCCTATCGAAACGTCCCTTTTTGGACAGCCTGACCGATAACGACAAGGTTGTCATCCTGAGCGAGCTGAAGACTTATTACGAAGGCCTTTTCGACCACATTCCGGAACAGCCGACGGTCCTTCGAGAGCCACTGCTGGGTTTCAAACTGGAGATGGTCGCGCGCGGACTCATAGGGAAAGAAGCTTGATTTATTTTTTTGGTAAAACCTAATATAATAGGTAATCATGATGGACTTCAATACCTTTAAACAAAACCTGGAGCTTATTGTCGAAGGCACCCGGGAGAACCTGTCCACCATCCGGACCGGTCGCGCTTCCCCGGCATTGGTGGAAAGCATTAAAGTGACCACTTATGGCGGCCAGGCCACCCTGAAGCTCATTGAGCTTGCCACCATCACGAACAGCGGGCCGCAGGAACTTCTTATCTCGCCCTTCGACCCCTCCACCACGCAGGACATTGAGAGGACTTTGAGGGAGTCAGCCCTGGGTTTTCTGGTCAGCGTTTCCGGCACCCAGGTGAGGGCGAAGACCCCACCCCTGACCGAAGAGCAAAGGCAGAAATACACCAAGCTCGTCTCCCAGTTCGCCGAGGAAGGTAGGGAACAGATCAGGAAGGAAAGGGACGAGATCAGAAAGAAAGTAAAGGAGGAGTTTGACGGTAAAACCATCTCCGAGGACCAGAAATACCGGGACGAGGCCGAAATAGACAAAATTAGCAAAAGCTTCACCGAGCGGATCGAAGAACTCAAGGAAAAGAAGGTCCAAGAAGTGATGACGGTTTGATAGAATATACGAATGGTAACGGCGATTACATTCTTTATCATCTTATCCATCCTCATCCTGATCCACGAATTCGGTCATTATTATGTGGCCAAGAAGAGCGGAATGTTGGTGGAGGAATTCGGTTTCGGTCTGCCCCCGAGACTGTTCGGCATCAAAAAGGGAGAGACCCTGTACTCGTTGAACCTCCTGCCTTTTGGCGGTTTCGTCAAGATATTCGGCGAGCACCCGGACGACCTGAAAAAAAGGACAAAAGATGAACTTGATCGGGCATTTTCCAGAAAACCCTGGTTCCAGCGGGCGGCCGTCATTATCGCCGGCCCTCTGATGAACTTCATCTTGGCGGTGGCGGTCATCTCCTTCATGTTCTCCCGGGGTGTTTATCTTCCTTCGGAGAAGGTGACCGTTGTAGAGGTGACGAAAAGCTCGCCTGCGGCCGAGGCTGGACTGCGGAAGGACGACGTCATTGTCTCTATGGACGGTGAAAGGGTGGACTCGGTAGAAAAGATGGTTTCCTTGTCAAAAGCCAAGGCCGGGAACAGGGTGGAGGTTCGTTACGAACGCAATGGCGACAGGGCCGTCACCAGCCTGGTGCCCCGACAGGACCCGCCGCGGGGCCAGGGAGCGCTCGGGGTGGTGATCACCGACATGGAGATCAGGCAGTATCCGTGGTACCAGGCGCCGTTTGTGGGTATCAGGGAGTCTGTCCGGGTGAGCGTTCTTTTTTACCAGGAGCTATTTGGGATCCTTGGCAAGTTCATCACTTTCCAGCGGCCGGAGGTGGAGGTGGCCGGACCCGTGGGGATAGCCCGCCTGACGGGTCAGGCAGTGGAGAGCGGACCGGGAGCGGTGTTCCAGCTTTTGGGCCTCTTGTCGTTGAACCTGGCCCTGATCAACATCATCCCGTTTCCCGCCCTGGACGGGGGACAGCTCTCTTTTGTCATGTTCGAGGCCGTTAGCGGCCGGAAGATAAATGAAAAGGTCAAGGCGAGGATAAACGCCCTTGGCTTTGCCCTGCTGATGCTTTTGATCTTTCTGATCACCGTCAAGGATATCAGAAGCTTCTTTTAAGGATATAGATAGGATGTTCTCCCTCTATCACTGTCTCGGTGAGCCCCTTCGGCAGTTCCTTCAGCTGGAAGGGATACATGTATGAGGTGATCTGCTTCAGATGCGGCGGCATCTCGCCGAGGACCTTGGCCACCACTCTTTTCATGACGAACGGCCCGACATACAGGTAGATGTGGGTGGCATCGGTGATATCGATGTTGAATAGGTCGTGCCAGAGGACCGTGATGTTTTCCTTATGCGGGTGCAGGAAGCGCTTGACCAGCATGACGAATACTAGGAGCGGATGGATCTCTACTCCTACCACCTTTACCCCTTTTATTTTGGCTGCCTCGATGATCACTTTGCCGTCCCCGGCGCCGAGGTCGTAGAGTATGTCGCCTTTTTTCAGGCCGAATGTCCTGATGATGAGCCTCAGGTCCTGCGACTGGGTCGGGTAATAGGGTATGGGGGAAAATCTGGGAACGACCGCCCAGATGATACTGACCGCCAGGGCTACCAACAGGGCGTATAGGAGAATGACGGCGACCATTAGGGATATTATAAAGAATTCCGACTTTTTTGCTATAATCATTTTCCCATGGCAAAGCTTATTGTTACCCACCTCCGGCCCGATTTCGATGCTGCCGCGAGCGTCTGGATGATCCGGAAATACTTCCCTGATTTCGCTAACGCCCAGGTTGTCTTTGTGCCGGCGGGGAAAACCTATCAGGACATGCCGGCCGACAGCGATGACAAGGTGGTGCACGTGGATACGGGCTTGGGGCGTTTTGACCACCATCACCTGAGTGAGCAGACAAGCGCTACCAAGCGTATCCTGGATTTCCTGAGGCAGAATAGGCTCCTGAAAACAGGGCATCCGGAAGCCTTAGACCGGCTAGTGGACCTGACGGTGGTCATTGATAATTTCGGCGAGGTCAATTTTCCCGAACCTCGGGCTGATTACCACGAACTGTCCTTGTACCAGCTCCTTGAAGGCTATAAATATATCGAACCCGACGACCAGACCGTTCTTGAGTATGCCCTGACCGCGGTGGAATCCTTGTACACTATTCTAAAGCAGAAAGTGAGGGCAGAGAAGGAACTGAAAAAAGGGGAAGAGATAAGGATAAATGACACCAGGGCCCTGGTTTTGGAAACACCGGTGGAGGACTCCATGACCCTGGCCCAGAAGGCAGGCTACCAGCTGGTCATCAGGCGCGACCCGAGATCCGGCCGGATCCGGATTAAGGCCCGTCCCGATACTGATATCGATCTCATCAAGGTTTACGGAAAATTGACGCTGAAGGACGGTCACCACTCCTGGTATTACCATAGCTCGGGGAAGATGATCCTCAACGGCTCCAGCAAGAATCCGACCATGAGGCCTACCCGGCTGACACTGAAGGAAGTGGTGAAAATAGTCAAGGAAAACCTCTGAATCGCCCTTGGCTTTTCGGCCGGTAAAGGGTATACTATATTGACGATTTATCAGTTGTACACTGCTTGGAAAAGGAGATGCGGTTAAAGTGGTTTCGGTCAGAAAAACAAGAGATCAAAGCAAAGACTCCATCCTGAGGAAGTTCAGTCGGCTGGTTGCCGAAGAGGGTATTGTGGAAGAAGTCAGGAACAGGATGTTTTACAAAAGCCCCTCGTTAGTTAAAAAAGAAAAAGCCAAGGAGCTTGAGAAAAAAAAGCGGTACTACCGCGACTAAACTTTTATGCTGAAGGTTTATTTTACCGCCGATTCCCGTTATGGGGTGGACCGGAAGTTCGTTAAAGACTACCTCCGTCGGACCTGGGCGGAAAAAGAACTGATGGCAGGCGTCCTGAGCGTTGCTTTTGTGGGGAGCCGCAAGGCCCGGAAACTCGCTAACGAGTATCTTCATGAAAACCAGGAGCATCCCGTGCTGACCTTTCCCTTACGGGTCAGCGAGAAGCATTTCGGCAATGAGGCCGGGGAGAATCTTCTTGGTGAAATAGTCGTCTGTTACCCACAGGTGAGCCTGTATGCGGCGGAGCAGGACAAAGAGATAAACAAGGTCATTGCCCAGTTCCTGGATCATGCGGTCAGCGTGCTGGCGAACGAGTTAAGAAGGATAAAAAGCTAAAGATGTACTACTTGAAATACCGGCCCAAAAAGATCGCCGAGATTGATAATGACGAACGGCGGAAACTTCTGGCGAGCGTCTTTGCCAAGAATGCGGACGTGCCCCACGCCTTTTTGCTGGTCGGCCCCAAAGGGACGGGCAAAACATCCACCGCCCGGATCATCGCCAAGATCCTCAACTGCCAGAAAAACGCCTTTGCCGATGAGAAAAAAGAGCTAGAGCCCTGCAATCGTTGCGAAAGCTGCCTGGCTGTCAATGCCAACCGGTTTCTGGACGTATACGAATTGGACGCGGCCTCGAACAGGGGAATAGATGACGTCAGAGCGCTCAGGGACCAGGTGGGGTATGCGCCCATACAGGGCCGCTACAAGGTCTATATCATCGACGAGGTGCATATGTTGACCCGGGAGGCTTTCAACGCCCTCCTGAAAACCCTGGAAGAACCGCCGGACTTTGTGGTTTTCATCCTGGCGACGACCGAGCCCCAGAAACTTCCGGAGACTATCACTTCCCGTTGCCTGACAGTGAAGTTCGCCAAGGCCAAGGACGAAGAGATAGTCATTTCCCTGAAGCGGATTGCCAAAGGGGAGGGTCTGTCCGTCGGTACCGATGTCCTTGCCATTATTGCCGGCCGCTCGGGAGGCTCCTTCAGAGATGCGGCCAAACTCTTCGAACTTGCCGTCCAGACAACAGACCTGTCGGTAGAGGCCGTGACCACCCTATTGAAGAACAATGTCCAGGAAGATCCGGAGGAACTTCTTAGACTTATCCTGAGCAAGGAGACGGATAAGGCGGTGGCCTGGCTGCATGCCTATGCAGAGGCCGGGGGGGGCAGTGCCTTCCTGATCGAGGAACTCCTGTCCCTCCTGCATGACCTGCTGCTTTCCCAGAAGGGGGCGCTTGAGAAGAACGGTGAATTGCCGGGCCTTGAGAAAGTCAGGGCGGCCGATATCGGTCGGCTGATGAAGCTTCTCCTTGAGGCATACCGGGAAAGCCGGTTCTCCCCCATAGACATATTACCCATGTTGATCGTAGTGGTCACATATGAATAGCTACTACAACCTGTCCAGCGAAGAGGTTTTCCAATTGCTGGACTCAAGGGAAACCGGTCTGACGGATAAGGAAGCCCAGGTGAGGCTGGCAAAGGTCGGCCCGAACGTATTGCCGGAAAAAAAGCCCACTCCCATTTATGTCAAGATCCTATCGCAGTTCAAGGATTTTCTTATCCTGCTCCTTTTGTTTGCCGCCCTGGTCTCGTTCGCCCTGGGTGAGAGCATTGACGGCGCGGCCATCATTGTCATTGTGGTAGTCAACGCCCTCATCAGCTTCATCCAGGAGTTCAAGGCAGAGAGGGCCCTAGAAGCCCTGAAAAAGCAGGAAAAAGAAATGGCCAAAGTATACCGTGATGGCAATCTGAAGACTGTTGACACTGCGGAGCTGGTCCCCGGCGACGTCGTCCTGGTGGAATCAGGCGACAGTATCCCTGCCGACAGCCGGATATTCAAAGCGTTCGGCCTCAAGGTGAACGAATCGCTCCTGACCGGTGAGTCTCTGCCGGCCGACAAAGGCGACCAGGTCCTTTCCCCCGGGGTAGTGCTGGCCGAGCAGAGCAATATGCTTTTCAAAGGCACAAGCGTCATGGAAGGGAAGGCCTGGGCCGTGGTCACGGGGACGGCTCTTGACACCGAGGTCGGTAAAATAGCCACGCTTCTTTCCGAAACGGAAAAAGAAGACACCCCGCTCCAGAAGGAGCTCATGGATATAGGCAAACGCATCACCCTGGTCATTCTGGGGATATCGGCCGTGGTTTTTGGTGTTTTGATCTTCAAGGACCAGCCGGTGGTCGAGTCGTTTCTGACGGCAGTGGCCCTTTCGGTGGCGGCCATTCCTGAGGGATTGCCGGCCATCGTAGCGGTGGTTCTGTCACTCGGTGTTCTGACCCTGGCCAGAAAAAAAACCATCGTCAGGACGCTGAAGGCAGTGGAAACCCTGGGAGCAGTCAAGTATCTTTTGACCGATAAGACCGGTACGCTGACCTGGAACAAGATTAATGTGGTCAGGGCGGTCACCAGCAAGAAGAATGAGTACCAGGTACAGGGTGAGGGTTATCAGACCAAAGGAGCTTGGGTCAATAATCAGGGGAAGACCGTGGTCAAGGGATCGGAAGAGCTGAATATGCTTATTGAGACCGCCGTCATCTGTAACGGAGCGGAGCTCGAGCACCATGAGGACGGGGAGATCGGCGTCATTGGTGATACCACCGAAGGGGCGCTCCTGGTGGCGGCGGAGAGATATGGCAAGTCATACCAGAAAATCCGGGAGCAATATGAGGTGGTCGATGAAGAGCCTTTCTCCTCGGACACGAAGCGGATGCTCGTTCTGGCACGACATCTGGAAAGTGACCGGTATTTCCTGTTCGCCAAAGGGGCCCCGGAGGTCATTCTCGGCCTGTCGGTGGGACAGAACAAGAAGTACTTTGAGGACAAGGTCCGGGAATGGGCCGAGAACGGCTGGCGTAATCTCGCTTTCGCCTATCACGAGATCCCAAAGGACAAGATCAAGAAATACAAAAGTTATCTAGATAAATTAGCGTTTCTGGGTTTAGTGGGCCAGGAGGATGCGGTCCGTAAAGAGGCGGCGGAAGCTGTGCGGGAGGCCAGGGCCGCGGGTATCCAGAGCATCATGATCACGGGTGACCATGCCCTGGCGGCCTTTTCCATCGGCAGGCAGATCGGGATCGCCGAGAACAGGGAGCAGGTCATTGACGGCAGTAAACTGGATGCCATCTCCGACGATATCCTTTTACAAAACATACTCAGGGAAAATAACCCGGTCCGGGTCTTCTCGCGTGTATCGCCGGAGCAGAAACTGAGAATAGTCAATTTGGTCAAGGACCGGACGAAATCCGTTGTGGCCGTCACGGGTGACGGGGCTAATGATGCCCCTTCCATCAAATCGGCGAATGTCGGTGTGGCCATGGGAAAGAGCGGCTCTGACGTCACTAAGGAGGTGGCCGATGTGGTCCTGGCCGACGATAACTACGCCACCCTCATCACCGGTATCTTCCAGGGCCGGGTGATATTCGATAACCTCATCAAGTTCATCCGCTACCTTTTGTCTTGCAACATCGGTGAGATAGTGGTGGTGTTTTTCGGGACGTTGCTTGGGCAGCTGCATATCCTTCTGCCGATCCAGATACTGTTCATCAACCTGGTCACCGACAGCCTGCCCGCTCTGGCGCTCGGGTTTGAGGAAGGGCACAAAAGCATCATGAAGCGCCCTCCCAGGGACCCCTCCGAACGGATATTGAGCCTGCACCGCTGGAAGCGGATCGCCATCGAAGGGGCTGCCATCGGTCTGATCACTCTGGCCGCCTATTACTATTTCCTGCCCTCGGGATTCGAATATGCCCGGACAGTGGCCTTTATGGTCCTGGTAGTGACCCAGCTTTTGCAGTCCATCAACAACCGGAGCGAGACAGAAACCTTTTTTGAGATCGGGATATTCGGCAACCGGCTGCTTCTTGGGGCCATAATCCTGTCCTTCATCCTGACAGTAGCGGCGAGCCAGGTAGGGTTTCTCGAGGTCATTTTCAAGACCGTGCCCATATGGGATCCCATGCACTGGGTTATTATAGCCGTCTTCTCCAGCCTGATCATGGTCTTGAGCGGGCTAAGAAAAAAACTCAACCTGTGGTGATTCAAAGGATATCCCTAAGGCCGGCAGAGGTTCTATCTTCACTGAATACAGTCAAAGAAGACCGGGACGGTCGGTAGTTTGCGATATTACCTGTAAGATCTTCTATCTTCCCGGCCAGGTCGCGGGCATTCTGCGGCTCAAAGAGGAGGCCGCCTTTGGTCAGCTTCACAGGCACCCTGACACCGGGCAGGTTTGGGGCAACGACAGGCGTCTGGTGCAGCATAGCCTCTGTCTGTACCATCCCGAACGCCTCGGTACGGTTGGTGGACGGCAGGACCAGTATGTCGACGAACTTATAGAAGGCGGCAAGTTCCGTTTTATCCAGGCGCCCGAGAACGGTTACCGGCAATTTTTCCCTTTCAATCCGATCCACAAGCGTCTGTCCGTAAATCTGTTCTCCGACCACCTCGGTCGGAGCAGGCCCGGCCATCAGCAGGTGGATGTCGGGATGCCGGTCTCTGAGAAAGTCCACTGCGGACAAAAGCACGTCCAGGCCTTTCTCCTGGGATATTCTGCCCACAAAACCGATGACCGGCGAATTCTCCCGGTATTTTTTTCTTAACCCAGTCAAAAAAGCAGTGCTTGCGGGAGCTGTCTTGGGCAAGGAGGGGGGGATGAAAACGGTTTTTGGTAGGAAGCGTTTCAGGACCGGGCTGTTTTGGGCATAATCCTCGGTCAGGGTGATTATCCGGCTGGCCAGGACAGAGGTGATGAAAGCGGATAGGGTAGCGGTATAAGAAGCGGCCCGGTAAAGCAAACCCCTTTGCAGGTCAAGGTCACAGAGGTAGACGGCATACAGTCTTTTCCCCAAGACCCTGGCCAGTATGGCGGCCAGCCCGCCCTCAAGCTGCGGCAGGACGACCAGGACGGCGTCATTCTGCCGGATGTGCCTGATGAGGTGTAGGGGGTAAAGCAGGTTGAGGTGGCCTTTCAGGAGCTTGAGATGGCTTTTCAGGCGGATGATATCCATGCCGGCATGCCTGTCCCGGTCAGGCAGGGCGTCTTGGTGCTTGAGCGTAAGGACAGTGATGCGTCGGGAGCGTGCCAGGGGCTTCAGGAGCTCCAGAGGATAGACGGTCAGTCCGGACAGGTAGGGATGGAAATAGGGGGTCACCAATAGGACTTTTTTCATGTCATGTCGGGCACAGGCCCTCAGTTTATTATATAATAGGAATGCGGAAAAGTTTATTCGGAGTGTAGCTCAGATGGCCAGAGCGCAGCGTTCGGGACGCTGAGGCCGGCGGTTCAAGTCCGCCCACTCCGACATCAAAGGTTGAATCATTCGTGTTCTACTGTTCGTTTTACTAGGTACAAATTATAATGACTATTGATTATGTATGTTTTTACTATCGTTGACGGCTTAAAGGTGTTTAACTCATAAGCATTATTATTTCGGAAGTCTTGATTATTTGGATATATAACATAGAGGTATGGATTTGTTTGGTAGTTATTGAATTCGATACTAATCTTATCTTTTTTCAGGAAGTATTTTTGAGTGGTGGCTTGTGTGTCGTAAAAGGAGGCGATATTATACCGCCTAATAGAGTTATGTCTGATTATTTTATAGACCTTTAGTTCATCACTATAGCTCCAATATTTGGACACGTCTTCTCTTTGTGGATTGACTATAAATATGTTAATAGACCATAACAGCAAAGCAGAAAAAATAATGAAAAGACCCACGTTATACAGTTTGTTTCTCAGAATATATGCAGTAATTAGGAAGACGAAGAACGATATAGACAAAAGATAATAAAGATTAAAAGCTGCATAGCCGCCAGTCCCAAGTATCTGTCTTAAGTGTGTTACGAACAAAATAATAGTGCGAGTATTATAGAAATTATTTCTAAATTCAAAAATAATTAAGGGCGAATAGCCTATAATCAAGCCTAGTAAGAAAACTAATAGATACTGAATATTTAACTTTCTAATTCCAAAATAATAGATAAGTAAACCGGTAATAATTAATACATATTGATAGTGAAACTGGAATAAGGCTCCTGACAGGAAAGATATGATAAGAAAAGTTAGTTTTTTTGGGTTTTTATGGAACAGACCTAAAAAGAGTATCAGAAGTGGTGTGAGAGCAAACTGGAAATACGGGTTCCATAATGACATAGTGCTATGAACATAGAAAGGTAAAAAAGAATATAGAACCACCATAAAAATCGCTGCCTTTTCGTTGATTAACAATTTAACACCATAGTAAAGCGGGAAAATCATCAATCCAGAAAAAATAATGAATAAATAGGTAGCTAATTTCGGGTCAAAATTTCCGAGTAGTAAAAATAGGAGTTGGAAATAATAAATTAAGCCCCCTTGAAAAACTTCTCTTCCAAATAGTTTGAATGATACTGATGGGCCGATTAGTTGTATTTTATGACTCTGGAAAATTTCAAGAGCAGTGATTGAAAATGACGCCTGGTCGTAGACAAACGTAAATAATTCATTAAATCTCAAGGTTCTTACGAGTAGAAATGATACGAAAAGAATAGAAAGAAGGGCTATTTTTTTAACCATGTGGTGCTAATTTCTTATATTATTACATTTTACTTTAAATCTAATAAGGTTCAACCATAGAAGGTTGAACCTAGGACCATGCATTTGGTATGATTAGCTACATTATGAATCTGGTGAAGAAGAAGTGCGTGCCGTGCGAAGGATGGGAGAAGCCGATGGTCAGGGAGGATATAGGGAAGTACCTGAAGCTTTTGAAAGGGGAGTGGGAAGTGGTGGACGACAAAAAAATAAAACGCCGGTTCAATTTCAAGGATTTTAGAGAGGCGATGGACTTCGTGAACCGCCTGGCTGAGATTGCCGAAGCGGAAGGCCACCATCCCGACCTCCATATCTATTACAACAAGGTGACGGTCGTTCTGACCACCCATGCCATCAAAGGCCTCTCCGAGAACGATTTCATCCTCGCCGCCAAAGCGGAGAACCTGGCTTAGCCCTCTAGATTCCGGAGTATCTTTTCCACCTCCCGTTCGTTGATGCGGTGGTAGCGGCCTTTATGGGAGAGAAGTGCCCCGGAAAAGGTCTTTGGGATATGCATCAGCTCGTGGATGAGGGTTTTGATCTGCTCGCGGCTTGATAATCTGTCGAAACGGCGGCTGTTGACCTCGATGATGTAATGCGGTTCGAGGCCGGCCACTTCGCTGAAGAGTTTCGGCATCCCCCATATTCTGGCAATGGCCCGGGTTTTGGCATCAAAGCTCCGGATGCAGTGCACATACTCCGTTTTGACGTGGGCGAAGTTCAGCTTTTTCACCAGCACCTCTATCATGGCCTGGATCTCGGGGGCTTTTTCGTACTTCATCGGTAGAGAAATTCTACCATTATATTTCTGATAGAATTGAACCAATGAGAACGCTGAGGGTCATTATTCTCCTTTTCCTGTGGTGCCTGTTGTGGGCTCCGCAAGCGGGTGCGGCCTTCCCGGTCAGGACGGAGGAGAACAATAAGTTCGGGGTGCATCTGGCCGTGCCATCGGATGAGGACCTTGAGGCGACGGGGAAACTGGTCAACTCGAACGGCGGCGATTGGGGCTATGTCACTGTTGTCATCCAGGAGAATGACCGTGACCGGGCCAAATGGCAGCAGGTTTTCGACCGGATGCGCGCCCTGCACCTTATTCCCATCGTCCGCCTGGCTACCGTTCCCCAGGGTGACAGCTGGCGCCGGCCCGAAGCGTCGGAAGCGGCCGGGTGGGTCGACTTTCTCAACTCCCTAAACTGGGTGGTCAAGAACAGGTATGTGGTGCTCTTCAATGAACCGAATCACGGTCTCGAATGGGGCGGGGTTACTGACCCTGTCCACTACGGCCAGGTGGCTTACGAGTTTGCGAGAAGGCTAAAGGAGGCAAATGCCGATTATTTCGTAATGCTTGCCGGGCTTGACCAGGCCAGTCCCCAGGCGCCTCCCCGGTTCATGGACCAGGCAGTTTTCTGGGATAACATGATCCGGGGGAACGGCCACACCGTTGAGGACTGGGAAAGGGTTCTCGACGGCCTGACCTCGCATTCCTATCCGAACCCGGACTTCTCGGCCAGTCCCTATATGAACGGTCGGGGCTCTATAACCGGCTACCGTTGGGAACTGAACTACCTGTCATACCTCGGATTCTCAAAGGAGCTCCCCGTTTTTATAACCGAGACCGGCTGGCGTAGGGGCCCGCTCACCGAGGAGCAGGTGGCGGAGAACATCCGGGTAGCCTTTGAGGAAGTATGGTTCTCCGACCCGCAGGTGGTGGCGGTCACCCCTTTCATCCTGAACTATCAGAATCCGCCCTTTTTGGGCTTTTCCTGGCGGAAGCAGGGTACGGACGAGTATTACCAGCAATACTTCAAGGTCCAGTCCGTCAGTAAAACAAGAGGCAACCCCGTGCAGGTGACCGCTTTCAGGTTACTGAACATTCTCCCTGAGGAGCTTGTTGAGAATTCCCGCTTCTATTTACATCTGGGGTTGAAAAATATCGGCCAGAGCATTTGGGATGCGCTCGACGGTTATGAACTGCGCCTGATCAGTCCCACGGAGTTCCTGTACAAGACAACCCCTTTGGTTACCGTCCATCCCGAGGAAGTAGCGGACGTTTCTCTTTATTTCCAAACACCGGCCAAGACCGGCAAACATCAACTCCAGCTCGGCATCTTCAAAGGGGAGGAACTGGTCTCGTCGCTTCTGGACTGGCAGATAAAGGTCATTCCCCACGTCAATATCGAGCTTGATTACAGGCTGCTCCTTAATTTGAAGAACGGGGGCGAGGATTTTCAAGCGGAGGTCTATGACAGTGAGGAACGGCTAGTCTACAAACGGCCGCATCTTATTGGGGAAAAGGGCAGGATAATCCTGGAGAAGGTCAGTAATGTGGCCGTGGGTGAAACGTACCGCCTGGTGCTTCTGAAACCGGGGTACCTGCCCAGGCAGACATATCTTACCCTGAAGCGGACCGGTAACATTGCCAAATTCAAAGGGCATCTCCCCCTCGACTGGAACAAGGACGGACAGTTCACCCTTAGGGACCTCATTTTCTTCCTTCAATGATGAAGCGGTAGGCGAACATTTTGAGGAACGGGCAATTTCCGAGGAAGTAGTTCAGTTTTGCGAGCGGCGGCGACCAGTTGAGGAGCGGGGGGGGCAGCAGACCGAAGCCGGTAATCCGTACCCGTCCGAAGCCCGCCCGTCGAAGCGTTCCCTGCAAGTTGAAGTAGGTACACTGCAGGATTCCTTTTTCCACTTCCCAGCTTGACCGGACCGTCAGGAACAAGTACCATGCCGGGTTCCAGGCATTGGGTTCGGAAAATACTATCAGTCCGTCCTTATCCAGATGGCGGCTAAATATCGGCAAGTATTTTCCGATATCGACATGATGCAGGATATCCGTGCCGGCGATAGCCCGGTAGGGACCCTTGTCGAGCCGGCCGGCCGTTCGGAGGTAGTTGGTCTTGCCTATCCTTTTGGCCAGGGCCATAAGTTCCTGCAGTGACCGACGGCTGATGTCCACCGCCGTGGTCCGGATATTGTTCCTCAGGAGGGCTATGGTCAACCGGCCCGAGCCGGCCCCGAAGTCGGCCACCCCGTCCTTTAGGCGGCCTTGCCTAAGGGGCGCCATCACCAAGGCCAACTCCCGCTCCGTATGGCGGGGCGGGTTCAAAACCAAATGCCCGGGATACTGGTGCTTTCCCTTGTCAAAATGCTTCCGCTGTTTATCTTTACTCATGGAGGATCTCCCGCAGAAATCTTTGTTCGGAGAACGCCGTCCGGTCCTTCTCGAAGATAATGACCTTGGGATGGTCATAGACGGTGAAGGCCTCCTCCGCCCAGTCGTCTACCAGCTCGAGCCGGAGCCCCAGAAAGTTTAGGGTGGGATAAGACGTGAATACCTTCAACTCCCGGAAGCCTAGCCTTTCCGAGAATAGCAAATCGTAATAACGGCTGGTGACGGGATAGAGTTCCGGCACCTCCGTGATGCTGCCCCAGAGCCGGTTGCTCGAGAGGACGATATAGTCGGCGTGCCTGAGCTTCTTGGCGATCATGGCCCACTTCTGTTCGGTATCAGGGGCGTATAGGTTCTCCGGCAAGAACCGGTAACTCTTCACATCCGAGACCCTGAGAGGCAGGGGGTCGTCCCAATATTCCCAGAATATGACCGAGTTGTGCGGGAGGTGAGCGTATATCCAGCGTGAGGCCTGCACCCGAGAATGGGGGACTGTATAGATGTGCAGGAAGCCGATGGTCCAGATTATGCCGGCCGCAAACAACATTAGCCTGACCGGCCTGTTGCGCACCAGGGACAGGGGAACTGCGGCCAGGCTGGCCAAGAGGGGATAGAGAAAGATGAAATAACGCATGGTCTTGGCAAACTGTAGGCTTTGGTAAACAAAGAACAGGCCGGCCCACAGTAGGATGGCCAGGATGAGTGGATCTTTCCATTTTTTGGATAAGACTAAAATCAATCCGGTTATGGCCAGGAGGAAGAAGGCGGGCCCGGTGCCGAAGAAGAAAATGTTCATCAGGGGAAAGAAGAACCCCTTGGACAGCCACTGTACTGCCGGCGGGTAGAAGGCGTCGCCGCTGCCCATGGCCGAGAGCTGCCTCAGATTGTCGATAAATTGCGGGTCAAGGGCCGGGTTCAGGAAGCTGGCGTCATGGAAAATATACGGGTCGAAGACCCGGAGGCTCAAATAGGCGGCCACGAAAAATAAAACGTTTTTCAGAACCCTGTCAGGCCATTTTTTCCGGCCCAGGAACAGGACCGCTGGCATGAGGGGCAGGGTATAGATGAAGCTCAACTTGCTGGCAAGCCCCAGGCCCGCCATCACACCGCTCCCGATCGCGTGCCCGCCTAGGGCGAAGTACAGGGACCAGACGAAAAAGGCGTTGACGAAGCTGTCCGTAGTGAAGAAATGGGCCTGCTGGATGGGGAAGACCAGGACGGCATAGACAAGACTGGCATAGAGAGGTAGGCGGCCCTTTCTGACGAACCGCCGCGCGACCAGGTAGACGGCCACCACCACGCTGACGTCCGCAAGGGCCGTGAGCGGCCTGGCAACAAGGTAGTATTTGGAATAATCGTCATAGCCGAGCATAACGGACAGGATCTTTGCCAGGGTTAGGGGGAAGTGGCCGTAAACAAAGAAGGCATGCCCCATCCGGTAGGGGTTAAGCGGTGAGGTCCGGGGATCGAAGTATTGCCAGAGATCTTTGGGGAGCTTCAGCGCAGACTCTACCATATAGAGGAAGCGCTCATCCGGGTGCAGGAAATGCTCCTGGTCCCAGGCCGTGCCGAAAATCCGCAGCATAAAAGCGGCCGCGGCGACCAGCGACAGAAGGACGGCAATGAAAAGCTCCCGCTTATATTTATGGATAAATTTTGCTATACTGGACATCGTTATCAGTTATATTATAGTACATGTTCAATCCGTTTAAGGCCTTGGGGGACCTGCGGTCGTTTCAGCAGAAGGCACAGGCCATGCAGAAGGCTCTGGCGCAGGAAGAGGTGACGGTTGAGAAGAACGGCGTCCGGATCGTGATGAGCGGCGACCAGAAAGTCAAAATGATCGAGGTGGATGGCGTGATGGAGAACAGGATCGCCGATGCCTTTGCCGAGGCGGTCAAGAAAACGCAGGAGATCGCTGCCCGCAAGCTTCTCGAGATGCAGGAACAGCCGTAATCAGTCCGGTTTACTATCGTTTCGGATTATATCTACGGCCTGGCCGAGGTTCTTGGCCTTCGGCCGGTATTTGATGAAGATATTGTCTATCAGGTTGCTCATCCAGATGACCTTCGTCCCGGTTTTTTTGGCCAAGTGCTCCACGATATCCCAGTTATCCTCTACGAAATAGTCCAGTTCCAGCTTCTTGAGCAGTGCCTCTTTATAAAGATGCGGCTGGTGGTCGGCATGGTTCTGGATAATCCGCTTCAGCTTCTTGAGGTCGTATGTCCTCAGGAGCTCCTGGATGTCGTCCTTCATGAAGCTCAGGCGGGCAGTGATGATATATACCTCATATCTTGGATCGGAGATCAAGGCCAGGAATTTTTCGAATCCCTTGTTCGGTCCGTAGCTCGTTTTATGTAGGAAGGCCGCAAGCTTCTGGGTCAGGGGGTGCCGGGGGATATAGAATCTTGTTTTTTTGATGCCGAAAAGGTAGCGTTTCACAAAGTAGATCATCGGGCGGATGATGCGGGTGGGATTGTAGAACACAACACCATCAAAGTCGAAACCTATCCTGATTTTGCGGTTGTTTTTCATGTATTGAAGTATCCTGCATATTTTACTAAAATTCAATTTATGAAACCAATCCTTTTTGCCGGCACCGCCTCCCCCGGACTCGGCAAGAGTATCGCCCGCCTCAACGACCTGGAAACCGGCCGCCACGAGGTGGTGCAGTTTGCCAATTCCGAGACCAAGGCGACCATTATGAGCGAGGTGTATGGCCGCGATTGCGTGGTGGTCCAGTCCACCTCTAACCCCACCAACAACAACCTGGTGGAACTATTGCTGACCATGGATGCCCTGAGACGGGAGGGGGCGGAGAAAGTATCCGTTATTATCCCTTATTTCGGCTATGCCAGGCAGAATATCCAGCACCGGAAAGGCGAGTGTGTGTCCGCCCATGTGGTGGTCACGGTCTTGGAAAGCCTGGGGGCGCACCGGGTCATGACCACGGACATCCACGACGAGTCGATGGGCGGCATCTTTTCCATCCCTTTCAGGCATCTAAGTGCCTTGCCGCTTATAGCGGACAGGATGTACGCGGACCTGGGGGCAGGGGAGGGGGAGGACGAGTATGTGGTCGGGTCCCCGGATCAGGGCGGCATCGAGAGGGCGAGGTATTTTGCCGAGCACTTCTACCGGCATAACAAACAGACCATAGACACGGTGGTGGTAGAGAAGAAAAGGGATCTGAACGCCGTGCACCAGTCAAAATCCATCGAGCTTTTCGGAAACGTCAAGGGCAAGAAGGTCATCCTGGTGGATGACGTGGCCACGAGCGGCCAGACCATCTTCCATGCCGCCGAGGCCAGCCTGCAGCAGGGGGCAAAGGCCGTCTACGCGGCCGTGGTACACCCCGACTTTGCCCCGGGCATTCCCAAGGCCGTGCAGGGATCCGTCCTGGAACAGCTGTACACCACGAATACCATTGAGAGGACCATTGAGGACCTCGGGAGATACCCCAAGATTAAAGTGCTCGACGCGTCCCCCATATTTAAACTATGAACCTGCCACAACCCCTCCAAGAGCTGATTGACCAGTTTGAGGCCCTGCCCGGTATAGGCCGCAAAACCGCGGGCAAATTGGCCTTCTACCTTCTGAACGTTCCCGAATCCCAGCTGCTGCGGTTTTCCCAGGCCCTGCGGGACCTGAAGTCGAAAACGAAAAAATGCCGGGTTTGCTACAACCTGACGGAGGAGGACGTTTGCCAGATCTGCAGCGACCCGAGGAGAGATAGGAAACAGATCTGCGTGGTGGAGGAGGTCCTGGACCTTCTGGTAGTGGAAGATACCCGAAAATACAATGGGCTTTACCACGTACTGTACGGCCGGATAGACCCGCTCAATAACCTCGGGCCGGACGATATCCTTATCCCGCAGCTCATGGCCAGGGTCAGGAAAAGCGGCCGGGAGCTCGAGGAGGTCATCTTGGCCACCAATCCCAATATGGAAGGGGAAACAACGGCGCTTTACTTGAAGAACAAGCTTGAGGAGCAGGCCAAGAAGGACAATCCCGGCCTTAAGATAACGCGTCTGGCCTACGGCCTGCCCATGGGGGCGAGCATTGAGTATGCCGACTATGGTACTCTGGGGCGGGCGTTTGAGAACAGAAACAAATTTTAGCGTATAATTTACATTATGAAGCAGACCATTTTCTCCGGTATCCAGCCTACTGCCCAGGCACCGCATCTGGGTAATTACCTGGGAGCACTCAGACAATGGGCGGAACTGCAAACCGATTACCGGTCGCTTTTCTGTGTCGTGGATCTGCATGCCCTGACCGTTCCACAGGAGGGAAAGGTGCTGAACGACTCAATATATGCAACTTATGCTATCTTGCTGGCAATAGGCATAGACCCTAAGTTGTCAATATTATTTGTACAATCACATAATCCCCACCACGCCGAACTGTCCTGGATCCTGAACGGTTACACCCATATGGGGGAACTGTCGCGGATGACCCAGTTCAAGGAAAAATCCCTTTCCCAAAAAGAAATCATTTCCGCCGGACTGTTTGACTATCCGGTCTTGATGGCTGCCGACATTTTGCTATATGACACAGAGGTGGTACCGGTGGGCGAAGACCAGATCCAGCATGTGGAACTCACTCGGGATATTGCGGAGCGTTTTAACAATAAATACGGCGAAACATTCCGGCTACCGAAGGTGAAACTCATCAAAGAAACCGCCCGCATTATGAGCCTTCAGGACCCGGCCAAAAAGATGAGCAAGTCCGACGAAAACCAAAGCGCCACCCTGTTTCTGCTCGACGACAGGGACGAGATTGTTCGCAAGATCAAGGGCGCGGTCACGGACTCGGAGAAGAACATCCTGTTTCAGCCGGAGAGGATGGGGCTCTACAACTTACTGAACATGTATAAGGTCCTGAGCGGTAAATCAGAACCCGAGATAGAGGAGCATTTCCAAGGCAAAGGATATAAGGAATTGAAAGAGGAGTTGGCAGAGATGGTGACAAATTTCCTGAAACCCGTCCAGGATGAATACGCCCGCTACATTAAAGATAAAGCCGAGCTAGAGGCCTTGATGAAAGAGGGCGCTGAGAAGGCGATGGAGGTTTCGGCCCAAAAAATCCGTGAGGTCAAACAACGGATCGGTCTGATTCTTTGAGCGGGATACGGGAGTCGAACCCGCGTCTCATCCTTGGGAAGGATGCATACTGCCGCTGTACTAATCCCGCTATTGAAATCCTACCCCTTAATTCTATCAAACTTCCCAATGTAATAAAATAATGCAAAAACCCGTATTTTGTGTGCTTTGCGGCCAGTGGTGCCGGCCCGCCGCCAACCGCGGCGGTTGGTATGGGCGGGATTGACATCGGTTGGGATAACTAGTAAGATTTTCGGGATGAAGAGGATAGTCATGCTTTTAGCGGTCGCCGGGCTTTTGGATTCGGTCTACCTGACCTACTTGCATTATGCCGGGCAGACGGGGATTTGCCCTCTGAACAATCCTTTCGTGGACTGCGGCCTGGTGCTCGGTAGCCCTTATGCCACCATCGGCCCTCTGCCGGTAGCTCTTCTGGGAGTAGCCCATTATTCCTTCTTGCTCCTGTGGCTGGTGATGGACTTGGTGCGCGGCGGGGAGTTTTTCAGGCGCCTGGTCCTGTTGCAATCGACCATTGGGGCTGGGGTGTCGGCCTATCTCGTGTATCTCCAGATGGCTGTCATCGGCTCGTTCTGCTTTTTCTGTATGGTGTCTGCGGCAGTTTCTTTTCTAATATTCGTCCTAGTCTGGCGATACTATTGTCATCCAGGACCGAAATCAGAATCGGTTCAGGCGTGATGGTACGCGTTTTCTTCACAAACTCCTTCAATGCCGGCCCGTCCAGCACATCGTACTTTGTGAAGACTACCACTTCCGGCCTTTCGAGAATTTTCTGGTTGTACTCGCCGATCTCCTTGCGGATGACCTGGTAATCCTTGATCGGGTCGGCTGATTCACAGGACAGACAGTGAACGAGAAGCTTGGTCCGTTCAACATGTCGCAGAAAACGGATGCCCAGGCCCTTGCCCTGGGAAGCACCTTCAATGAGCCCGGGGATATCGGCAACTATATGCTCCCCGAAGGTGCCAAGATTCGGCTCCAGGGTGGTGAAGGGGTAGTTAGCCACTTTGGCATGGGCACTCGTCAGGACGTTCAGAAGGGTGGATTTGCCGGCGTTAGGCAGGCCTATCAAGCCAATGTCTGCTATCAGCCTCAGTTCGAGGATGTAATCCGCTTCCTCGCCGGGCTTACCCGGTTCGGCATAAGTGGGCGCCTGGTTGGTGGCTGAACGGAACTCCCAGTTGCCCCGGCCCCCTGAACCTCCTCTGGCCAATAGATGCAGCTCCCGGCTGTCCATCACCTCAAAGTTCTCACCTGTTTTTAGGTTGGTGATCAGCGTGCCGTAGGGGACCTTGATGACCGTGTCAGGGGCATTTTTCCCTGACTTCTTTCTCTGGCCGCCGCCTGTCCCATCCTCAGCCTTTATCAGCGGTTTTTCCCTGAATTTCCTAAGGAGCCGGATATCGTTCAGGCCGCTGATATAGACGTCGCCGCCCTTGCCGCCGTTACCTCCGTCCGGGCCGCCCTTGGGGACATACTTTTCCCGGCGGAAGGATGCGCTCCCGTTTCCGCCCCGTCCGGCCACAACTTTTATCTGTACCTTATCTACCAGCATAATCATATTCTACCAATTAAGGTATAATCTTTATCATATGGTAAAGAAGCAGCCCCTCGAAGAACAGGTATGGGCCAAGCTCAAAGAAGTGCCCGATCCCGAACTGAACATCTCCATTGTGGACCTGGGGCTTATCTATGACGTGACGGTCAAGGCCGGAGTGGCCCGCATCAAGATGACCCTGACCACCATCGGCTGCCCGCTGTTTGGCCTGATCCAGAAACAGGTAGAAGACAAGGTCAGAGAAGTGACGAAAATTGAGGCAGTCGAGACCGAACTGACTTTTGAGCCGCCCTGGACTATGGATAAGATGAGCGAGGATGCCAAGCTCAAATTAGGGATTCTATAAGCAAAGAATGGTCTTTTTCAAGAAACCGGCCACGGACTCCAGCGTTAAAGGACAGCTCCGTTCAATGATCAGGGAGATGGGGATAGAAACCCTGGACAGCACGAAGGAAATGGGCAGGGAAGTGGTGCGAGGGTTTACGGGAGAAAAGCCCAAAGACTGGGCAGATGAATGGCTGAAGGGAGACCGCCGGGACAAGCCTCCCCTCAGCGATAAAGAGGGCGGACATACCAAACTGGACACCCAGAAGATCTTCGGACAGGAGGATGCGAAAAAAGAGGCGGCCCTCAGGCAGAGACTGCAGAGCGCCATGCACGCCCAACATACCCAGGGAACAGCCAGGCAGGAAAACGAACCTCCCGCCTACACCAGGGAATGGCAGGAACGGGAGGAAAGGAGGGAACAAAAACAAAAAGCGGCCGCCGTATCCCCTGGTCCGGCTTTGTCATTTGCCAGAAAGAAGGGCGACTGGATGAGGGGTCTGAAACGGAAAAAGTCTTCGCCCCAGCAGTTGAATCGGAGCGAGTTCGTCGGCAGCAAGAGCCGCGAATAGCCGGAAATAGTATAATCACTTAATATGCTACAGCTTTACAATACCATTAGCCGCCGCCAGGAACCCTTTACTCCTTTGGAGAGCAAGAAGGTCCGTTTCTACCACTGCGGCCCGACCGTCTATTGGACCCAGCACATCGGTAACCTGAGGGGTATGACCATGGCCGACCTTTTGGTCAGGACGCTTTTGTATCTCGGTTATGAGGTGGTGCATGTCCGAAATTATACGGATGTCGGCCACCTGACCTCGGATATGGACGTGGGGGAGGACAAGATGGAAAAAGGGGCCAAAAGGGAAGGGAAGACCCCTCAGGAGATAGCAGACAAGTATATCCGTATCTTCGAAACCGATACGGCCGTCCTCAACCTCCTGGCGCCCAAGTATAAGCCCCGGGCCACCGACTATATCACGGAAATGAAAGACATGATCCAGGCGCTTGTCGATAAAGGTTATGCATATGTCACTGATCTGGCTGTCTATTTTGACGTCAGCCGGTTCGAAGGCTACAACAAACTGTCCCGACAGAAGATGGAAGAGCTGGATGCCGGGGCGGGCAAGGGCGATGTGCAGGACCCGGCCAAAAGACACCCGGCAGACTTTGCTCTCTGGTTCTTCAAAGCGGGAGTGCATAAAAACGCGCTCCAGACCTGGCCTTCGCCCTGGGGTAAAGAGGGTTTCCCGGGTTGGCACATCGAGTGCTCGGCCATGAGCAGGAAGCTCTTGGGCCGGACGCTTGATATCCATATGGGTGGGGTGGAGCATATTCCCGTGCACCACACGAACGAGATCGCCCAGTCCGAGGCGGCGAGCGGAGAGAGGTTCGTCAACTACTGGCTTCACAACGAGCATCTCCTGGTGAACGGACGGAAAATGGCCAAGTCCGAGGGGACCGGTTATTCGCTCTCGGAAGTAGGGGAAAAAGGGTTCGATCCCATGGACTTGAGATATTTTTTCCTGCAGGCCCACTACCGGAGCCGGCAGAACTTCACCTGGGAGGCGCTCTCGGCGGCTGCCGCCGCCCGAGACAACCTGATGCGGAAAGCCTTTGTCTTAAAGTCTCTTGTATTGCCTGTAGGCTCGAAGGGGGCCATTATAGGCAAGTATAATAGCGAATTTGAAGAAGCTATTTCGGACGACCTGAACATCCCCCAGGCTTTGGCTGTGGCCTGGCAGCTCCTTGACGGGAAGCATAAGCCGCAGGATATACTGACAACATTATATGATTTCGACCGGGTGCTGGGGTTAAGAATAAGGGAAAGCCTCGAGAGGCAGATCCCCGCCGAGGTCATGGAACTCGTGGACAGGCGGGAGCGGCTGAGATCGGAAAAGAGATTCGCCGAGGCTGATAATGTGCGCCAACAGATCGAGGAGAAAGGGTATCTCGTCGAGGATAAAGATAAAGGTTCCGTTGTCAAGCCGAAAGAATTCTGATGGACCCCTTAAAATATTTTGCCCACTTCAAATATGTACCTACCTGGGAGGAATACCAGCGTTTCTACCCCAGGAGGAACGTTCCCAAGACGGGATACTCTCTGAAAATGGGGAGAGTGGTGTCACGGCTCAATGAGCGATATCTCACCGGCACGCTGAAGCGGAAAAAGATCAGCGAAGGAAAACTCAAAAGACGCCGGTGGCTGGTCGAGCTAATGGGCCGTTTGCCCTGGGTTAGGTACGTAGGCGTGTCCGGAACGGTCTCCATGCTGAACGCCGCCGAGGCGGATGATATCGACCTCTTCATCATCACAGCTGCCGGCAGGTTGTGGACCGCCAGATTCTTCTGCATTGTCCTGGCGTCTATTTTCGGAATGCGCAGAAGGCCAGAGGATAAGGAGTTTCGGGACAAGCTGTGCCTGAACCTGTTTTTCAGCGAAGACGACCTGTCCATCCCCAAGTTCAAGCGGACAGAGTACGTGGCCCACGAGATGTTGCAGCTGATGACTATAGTCAACAAAGATAGTACTTTGGAAAGGTTTATCGGTACAAACAAATGGGTATTCGGTTTTTTCCCCAATGCGGATAAGGACTTAAGGATCAAGAACCAAAAAACAAAGGCAAAAGAGAACGCGGTCGAAAAAGTACTGAAGAAGTGGCAGTTGCATCTTATCGACAGGCGTCGGACCAGGGAGATCGTCACCGGCACCCAGCTCTGGTTCTTTCCGGAGGACTACGAACAAAATGCGCCCCGCTGACATGAATGGGTTCAACCTAATTAGGTTGAACCTTTCCCCAAAATGCTTTATGCTGATTCTATATGCTGGTCATTTTTCATGTCTTTTTGATACTGGGGCTTTGTTTCGTCCTTTACAAAGCATCTGAATGGCTGATAGAGGCCATCCGGACCGTTGCGGACGGGGGATTCCTGGGGAAGTTCCTGCTTGCCAGCATCTTCGCCGGTTTCTTCTCCGCCACGCCGGAGATATTCGTCAGCATTACTTCCTCTCTGGAGGGGACCCCCCACATTGCTTTCGGAAATGCCATCGGCTCCAATATTGCCAACCTCGGACTGGTCTTTACCCTGGCCATCCTGATCTCTCCGATGCGGATCATTGTCCGCAACGAGGATTTTTCCCTGAAGACGGTCTTTATGCTCATGACGGCGGCACTGTTCCCATTTCTCTTAGCTCTGGACGGCTCACTTTCCCGGGTGGACGGGTTTTTCCTGATTTCGTTGTTTTTTTTGTACTCGCTGTATGTCTTCAACAAAAGGCCGTCGTTCAGAACCGGCTTGCATAATTTTTTCCTGAGGCTGGAGGAGTCCCTGCAAAAGCGCAAAGTCAGGCAAGCCGTCATGGTGATAGTGGGCTCGGTGGCGCTGCTTCTCGTTAGTTCGCATTTCCTGGTGCGTTCGGCCATTTTCCTGGCCGAGGCCCTGTCGGTGAGACCGTTCCTGATCGCCCTCTTTGTGATCGCCCCGGGCACGAGCCTCCCGGAGCTTTTTGTCGCCCTCACCTCCATCAGAAAGAAGGAGTTTGACGTGCTCTACGGCGACATCTTCGGCTCTTTGGTAACGAACGCTAATTTCGTGGTCGGCATCAGCGCCCTCATCCATCCGTATGCCCTCAGGGTTTTCCCCGAATATCTTATTTCCCTTTTGGGTCTTTTGACAATCTTTGTTCTCTTCATCATCTTCTCCATGACCAAGAGAAGGTTTGAGAGGTGGGAGGCGGCTGTCCTTTTTCTGACCTATATCGTTTTCTTCCTGGCGGAGAGTCTATAATCAATTGAAAACTTTATCCTTGTATGCTAAACTTTGTTCCACGATATGGTTAAGTACGAACTAGTGATAGTCTTACCAGGAAGCATGGAGGAAGAGGAACTCACCACTCTTTCCAAGAAGATTAAAGGCATCGTGAAGAACACCGGAGCGAAGCTCGAAAAAGAGACCGACTGGGGAGTGAAGAAACTAACGTATCCTATCCGCAAGCAAGAGATGGGGCATTATTTTTTATGGCAGATAGAGCTTCCCCAGAACAAGATAAAGGAAATGCAGCGTCTTTTGAACTTCGAGGAAGAGCTCTTGAGATACATGCTTTTAAAAGTTTAAATTAAGAGAATGGCCGCGCGATCCCTAAACCAAGTGTTATTAATCGGAAATCTGACCCGGGACCCAGAATTAAGATATACCCCCCAAGGCACGGCCGTCTGCCAGTTTGGCCTGGCCACGAACCGGGACTGGGTGACCGCCTCGGGCGAGAAGAAAGAGGAAGTGCAATACCACCGCATTATCGCCTGGAGCAAGCTCGCCGAGCTTTGCAGCCAGCTTCTGGTAAAGGGGACCAAGGTCTTTGTGGAGGGAAGGATCGTCTACCGCTCCTTTGAGGGCAAGGACGGCACCCAGAAGCAGGTGACCGAGATCGTCATGGACAACATGATCGTCCTTTCTGCCGGCAGCAAGATGGGCCGGACCATGGAAGAGGGAAGCGAGGAGAAGGCCAAGGGCAGGAGTGAAACCGCCGAGGAGCACCTAGAGGAAGTGCCCCCGGAGGATGACACTGCCACTAAAACCCCGGTTACGGCCGATAAGGACGTGCCCGCCGATGAATCAGTTTCGGAAGACGAAATTCCGTTCTAAAAAACCATGAGTAAAAACTGTTATTTCTGCAAACAAGGGACCCTGCCTTCCTTCAAAGAACCTGAGGTCCTGAAAAAATACCTGACCCAGCGGGGCAAGATAGTGTCCCGGGAACGAAGCCAGCTATGCGCCTGGCACCAGCGGAAACTGGCTTCAGAGATAAAGAAGGCCAGGATCCAGTCCTTATTGCCGTTCGTGGTTTATGAGTCCTAACAATAAGCTCAAAGCGAAAGACATTCTGAAAACAGACGGCATTATCTCTTTGGACCCCGAATCCAAGCTGGCCGAAGCGGTTGACAAATTCAAAAGCAGTCACGACGCGGTCATGGTCATGGAGGACCGTGAATTACTGGGCCTAGTGACCCCTTATTACACTCTCATTAAGAGATCCTACCCGTCCCACACCAAGTTACGGAACTGCCTGTTCAGCCCGCCGAAGATCCATCTCGATACGCCACTGTCCGAAGTGGCCAGGCTGATGCTGGAGTCCAAGATCCATTACCTGCCGGTCATTTCGGAGAAGAGGGAGCTTTTGGGGATAGTGACGGCGAGAAGGATACTCCGCACCCTTCTCGAAGACAGGCAGAGCGGTCATGAGATCGGCCGCCTGTTGAGCGGAAAAGGTTATCTTCAGACCGTCAATATCGGCAGTTCATTCGAAGAGGTGACCCGCTTTTTTGAATCCAGTAAACTGTCGAAGCTTATCATCACCGACCGGGAGAACCACCTGGAAGGCATAGTGTCCATGTTCGACCTTCTGCCCCTGTTCATTGCTCCCAAGGAACGAAAAGGGCGGTACGATCGGGGAGAAGAGTACGCCTTTTCAAAGACTTACAAGATCCAGACCGTCATGAAACGGGCCACCATACGGGTGGACAGGAAGGCCACTCTCAAAGAGGTCATCAGGCTGATCCTGGATAAGGAAATAGGCAGCGTTATCGTGATGGAAGACAGGCTCCAGCCTCTGAACATCATCACCACCAGCGACATTTTGAAGCACTTCTACTTGTAAAAAAAATCACCACAGATTTGTAATGCATGTTATAGTCATTATATGACCGAAACATCTGCTGCCGTTATTCCGATAACTGCCCCTAAGCTGGATCTAGCTGATGTAAGGGGGCAATTTGAAACAGGCGTTCTGGATGTCAAAACCAGCCTGGAACCGCTGATGAGTGGAAAAAAACTGCTGGGCCTTGAAGCTATTTCTGAACTGCTCAAGCAGGTTGATGGATTAAAGGCAAGATATGGCATGCTGCAGGGGAATATGCTGAATGTTGACGAGGGTCTGCGTCAGCATCATGCTTGGCTCAATGGGGAAGTTATGCCGCCGGAATACGTTAGCGGGTACAATGAACTTAGTCTTAATACAGGCTCCTTAGATATAAACCAAGAAAAAATGCATCGGTATTTGGAGTACGTAATTAGGGTTGCCAGAAAACATTCCTTGCCACCGGAACTATTAAAACATGTCTATTTTAGAAGAGACGCTATTGTGCAAAGATGGCGCGAGCTTGGTAAAGCACAAGCGAATGGCCGTTTTGAAAATGGGGTTGAATGGCAGCCGCAGATACATGTCAGAGAACTGCAAAGCATCCAATCTTTATATGACTTGGTTAAAGACGCTTAATACTACTACGGATTCTGAAGTGTGGAAAGGAGGGGTGGGCGCAACACCCCTCCAAAAAAATCTCAAGCCCGAACTTTAACAGCAGCCAGCCGGCCCCCAAGCAATAGGAGGCAGGCAGCAATTGCCAAAAGCCAGGCCGGTTGCAAGGCCGGCAACCGAAACTCAATCCGGTCCGAACCCCTTTGGGGGACAGAATCGGGATCCATAGCCGGCAGCGGAGGCGGAGGCGGATTACAGAACTCAGGCGGTAAAGCAACCAAAAGACGGCCATCGACCCACCTGGACATTTGGGGGAGGATAAGAAATCCCACCCAGTCTGTTCCGTATCCGGGAGGCGGGTCCACCCAGGCGGCGCAGTAACTACTAACTTGGAAAATCTCCACTTTTCCTCCGTGGATCTTTACCATTTCGAAAAAGAAACCGGGATCGATGAAAGCCTCTTGCGCCGAGGCTATTGAAGTGCTCAATATTATCATGGCCCCGAGCACAAGGGCCAGGAGGACTAACCTCCATGTTGATCCATTCACACTACCTCCTCTTTTAAAGAACCTTGAACCAGACCTATAGTATATCATATTCTCGGTTACATGGTGAAAAGTGATAAAATAGAGGTATGAAATCCAGAAACAAAGTCGCATTTGTCTGCACAAACTGCGGCTCATCGTTCGCGAGCTGGCTGGGGCGCTGTCCGGACTGCGGAGAATGGAATACCATCACCGAATACAAAGAGGCGGCTGCGAGCGGCGAGGTCGGCTCCAATGAGGTGGCCTCCTTCGCCCCGTTAAAGACCGTTCTGAAGGACGAGGTCCATCCTGGCAAGAGGCCTTCCGGCTACCAGGAGCTTGACCGGGTGCTGGGCGGAGGCTTTGCCGAAGACCAGGTCGTTCTCATCTCCGGCGAGCCGGGGGTGGGAAAATCCACCCTGCTTTTGTCCGTCCTCGGGCATCAGAAGAAGACTGCCGACAGTCTGAGGTCCGTCTATATTTCCAGCGAGGAAGAGCCAAGACAGCTTTCCAAGCGGGCCGAAAGGCTGAATGTGGACACGGGCGCCATCTATTTTTCCGGTGCCAAATCGGTCGAGGCCCTCCTGAGCGGACTCGAAGAAGTGGTGAAGAAAGAGAAGACCGGGCTTGTCATCTTCGACTCGCTCCAGGGCATGTACCTTTCGGGTAACACCGGCCTTCCGGGATCCATGAACCAATCCAAGGAAGTCCTCCTGAGGATAGTGGAATTTGCCAAGAAACATAAAGTGACCGCCATAGTTGTCGGCCACATCACCAAGGAGGGCGACATTGCCGGGCCCAAATTCCTGGAGCATATGGTGGATACCGTGCTGTTTTTGGAAGGGGAGAGGATGGGCAGCCTGAGGATAGTGCGGGCCTTCAAGAACAGATACGGTCCGACCGACGAGGTCGGTTTCTTTGAAATGGGGGCGGAGGGCATGGCCGAGGTCGTCAACCCGAGCGCCTTCTTCCTAGACTGGGAGGGGAAGGCGGTGGGCAAGGCCTCAATTGGTGTCAGGCAGGGGGTCCGGGTGGTCTTTGCCACCGTGGAGTCCCTGGTCGTGGCCACGAGCCTTGCCTTCCCGAAAAGGGTGGCCAAAGGCATGGACGGCAAAAGGCTCGAACTTATCTTGGCCATCCTGAAAAAATACCTGAAGCTGCCGGTGGACAAGTTCGATATCTATGTCAATGTTTCCGGCGGTCTGCGGGTGGACGACCCTCTGGCTGATCTCGGCCTGGCAGCGGCCGTTTTTTCCAGCCTTACCAATAAGGTCTTCTCGCCCAGGAATCTGTTTCTGGGGGAGGTGGGGCTTCTGGGCAATATAAGGCCGGCATCCGCCCTCTCCAGGATTAACAAGGAGGCAAGGCGCCTAGGCTTTATAAAGGTCTATTCCTCGCAAAATATCCGGGATATAACGGGCCTCAAACAACTGTCGGACTGAGAATTGTGCTTTTTGTTATAATTGATGGTAATGAACAAGGAAATCATCGTGGCCGTTTCCATCGGGATAATGCTCGGGATTTTCGGTGCCCTTTACCTCTCCAACTCGCAGCCAAAGGGAAAAGCTTCGGACATCCTCATTAATTCCATGGAGATCACTCCCCGGATCACCGCCAAGACCTCAAAGCTCGCCATGTTTGACAAGCTTCCGGAATCCAACACCATCACGAACGCAAGCGCTCTTACGTTGTCCGGAAAAGCAGGCAAAGACCTTGGTATCTTCGCCGGAAACATTCTCGGGCTCCACCACCTGCCGGTCAAGGACGGGAAGTTCGAGTTCAAACTGCCTTTGAAACCCGGCCTGAATGAGGTGGCCATCTTCGAAACAGGCGGCGAGAACGAAAGGCTGAAGATCCTGAAGATTTACTACCTGGCTCCGGCACCTTCAATAGTGGCCAGAACGGACAGTGAGGAAAAGAAGGCCACTGATGAGGCAGAGGTGCTAAAGGACAAACTGGAGCAGAAAGTGCTCGAACTGAGGGAAAAGGCTAGGCGGGCCCAGACCGGGGAAGTGGACTCTATCTCCGACAAGGAGCTCATCCTAAAGACCGGTGGGCAGACCGTCAAGGTCAACCTGGAATCGGAGGTCACCAAGTTCTATTCGGCGGCAGACAAGGATCTGACTGAGCTCGCCATCGGCGACGTCAAAAAGGGGGACACGCTCACGGCCTTCATCTCCGAGATCGCCGGCGAGGAAAAGAGCTATACCGTCTATAAGGAGCCGGCCAAGACCCTGGCGGTGGGCAAGGTCTCGAACGTGGACAGCGACAATTACCGGGTCACCATCATCAACTTCGACAAGACCTCCATCCCGGCCGACGTGGAAACGGGCACCGTGCGTAACTACTTCAACGCCAAATCCGGGGGACTGGAGACCGCAGGGTTTTCGAAGATTGGTATCGGCCAGAGGATACTGGCCCTCATGACCGGAAGCTCGCTCGACCAGTACATTATAATTGATACCAAATAGGTAAATTCCGCATGCGTCTGCCCGTCAACTCCGAGAAACTGGAGAGATACGCCGGCGTTCTCGTCGATTTTGCTTTAGGAGGAGGTGAGGGCATCAAGCCGGGCGACGTTGTTTATCTGCAGTACGATTCGCCGGCGCTGCCTTTGGCACTGTCCGTCTACCGGCTGATCCTGAAGAAAGGAGGCCATCCCATTGTCAAGGGGCAGGAGAGCGATTTCACCCGGGCCTTTTACGAACTGGCGAATGACCGGCAGCTCGAATTCTTTCCCAAGAAATACACCAAGTCCCTCGTGGACACCATCGATCACCGGATCTACCTGATCGCCACCAAGGACCCGTTCTATCTGAAAGGCATTGATCCGGGGAAGATCATGCTGGCCAACAAAAGCACCCTGGTCTACCGCCGGTGGCTGGATGAGAAGGAAGACCGGGGTAGACTGACCTGGACGCTGGCCCTGTACGGCACGCCGGGTATGGCCAGGGAGGCCGGACTGACGCTCTCGGAGTATTGGCAGGAGATAATCCGGAGCTGTTTCCTGGATGAAAAGGACCCGGTCCATAAATGGAAACAGGTTTTTTCGGACATCGAGGGAACCATTCGGAAGCTCAATAAACTGCCGATAGACAAGCTCCATGTAACTGCCAAGGATACAGACCTCTGGCTGACCCTGGGGGAAAAACGGAAATGGATGGGCGGTTCCGGCCGCAATATCCCGAGCTTTGAGATCTTCACCAGTCCCGATTGGCGGGGGACGGAGGGAAGGATTTTCTTTGACTTTCCCCTCTACCGCTATGGGAACATCATCAGGGACATACATCTAGAGTTCAGGAAAGGGAAGGTCGTCAGTGCCCGGGCGGCCAAGAACGAAAAGCTCCTGCAAGAGCTAATCAGGCAGAAGAACGCCGACAAGGTCGGAGAGTACTCCCTGACGGACGTCCGCTTCTCCAGGATCAATCGTTTCATGGCCAACACTCTTTATGACGAGAACTATGGGGGTCGGTTCGGTAACACCCACCTGGCTTTGGGCACTTCCTACCATGACACCTATGACGGCGACGCCCGAAAGCTCAATAATAGGGACTGGCAGAATTTGGGATTCAACGAATCGCCCGAGCACACGGACATCATCGCCAAGCAGGACCGGACGGTAGAGGCTATCCTGAAGGACGGTACCCGCCGGACCGTCTATCGGCAGGGCAGGTTTTCACTTTGAGACAAACGCACTTGAAACTCTCCGACCTTTTATCCTATAATCAGGTGCCTGATGACTAAAGAACGTATATTCAACTACGAATTACTGGGGGAGGACATGCTCTTCCCGGTCGCCGACAACAGCTCCCTGATGGACGCCAACCGCTTCCACCGCCCCTCGCTATTACGGAAGATGAGGAGGGAAAACGACCCGAACCTGCTCCAGTACCTCTTGACCAGAAAAACGGTCCTAAGGCTTCTGGATGTAAGGGACTTCAAGGAAATACCGAGCCTTTTCGGTGATGTGGACAGGAAAAGAGCGTTGCACGAGCGTTTCGTGTCCATGTATGCCAGACAGTACGGGCTGGAGGACCTGTCTGAGGCCGAGAAGGAGGGAATGGTGGTGAGTTCCCTGGACCAGGCGGACCGGGTGATCGAACTATTCGAGAACCCGGAAAACGGCCTTCTGAAGCAGTATCATGCCTCGATCGAGGTGACGAACGAAATCAAAGCCATCCGGAATCCCATTGACCTGATGCTGATAATGTTCTCGCCCAAAGCAACCATGAACGCCCAGTACGAAGCCCGACGAAAATTACTCTTGATGGACCTGGCCTACCGCTCGGCCGCTTCCACCGAGGACAGCAACCGCAACCTGGACGAATTCCTCCATTTTATGAACACCAATCTTTTTAACGGGGTGATAGGCGCGCCGAACGACCTTGAGGTCTTGAGTTTGCACAGCCCGGAGGATTATTCCACCGTCGAGGTGCGGGTGCTTACCCCCGAAGATAGGGTCAGGCTGTCGGCCCTTAGCCGTTATACCAAGCTGTCCACCCGCACCTGGCAGAATATGCGGGGCCGGGACAGGCAGGTCTATATCGAGAGCCGGGCCAAGAACCCGCGGGACATCATCCTGAAGATGATGCGCAAGGAGACAAAAAACCCTTTCAATATCGACGACCAGGAAGGGACAAAATTCGTCTTCCTGGAAAAGGCGGACATATTCGACTTCCTGGACAGGATGCAGGAAGAAGCGGCCGCGAGCGGATCCCTGTTGTCATACGAAGAGGTATACGACACCATCGACAACGACAGCGACTACCGTATAACAAATCGGGGTTCTTCTGACAAGCTGCAGATAGTCAAGGTGCATGCCAAGTTCGAGGGCAAGACCATCGAGTTCCAGATGCATACCGTCCGGAGCTATCTGGACAGCCGATACCATGACCAGACGGGGTTCGAGTCCGCTTATTCCATGGACCGGCTGTTCGATTCCGGTATCGTCGAGATGCTTTATCCGCCCCGGGTCTACGGCCTGAACCTGGAGGCCATCCACCGGTCACTGAAGATGGAGATGCGCGACCGGATCAGACGGACGGCCATGGTCGATCTGCCCCCCGAGCGGCTTGTTTCCAACCCGACGGAGGAGTATACCTTCAGCGAGTTTATCCGGGACCTTCATTATATCTTGCGGGAGCTTCCAGATTTTCCGGACCAGATCGTCGGGGTGGGCACGAGCGGGGCAGTGATGGCTCCCATCCTATCCAAGATGCTAGGAGGCGTGCCCATCTTTCATTACCGGTTGGGCACCGAGCCCCTGGATACGAAGGCCCTGCATCCGCTCATTGTCAGCGGCATCATGAGGGACGGCCGCAAGGTCAAGGAGGTCAAGGAGCGCCTACCCCAGGCGATGACGGCGGTTCTCGGGCTGAGGGACAGGGAAGAAGAGGTGGCCCGGATGGTGGACGTGGTGGCCAAGCACATTGACCCGGAGAAGTATTACAACTATTTCTGGGAACTCCCTAACCTGGAGATGGTCATCGGGCAGGGGATCGTCTTGTTTTACAGGTTCAATACCGCCAATCAGATGGAGATACTGGCCGAAAGCCTGCCCACGGACAAGCAGGTGAAGTACAAGCTGGTGGGCGGCAAGCACGAAAGGTATGACCGGGGCCTGAGGTCGACCGCGCTCAGGGAACTCAAGGAAGAGACGGGGCTTGAGCTGAACGAGGAGGACCTGATCCCGCTGCCGACCGTGAAGCTGACCGCGGAGAAGATCCAGAACACGCAGGCCCAGACAGCCTTCTTCCAGGGGTTCTGCCTGAAGGTGGACGGCGAATTTGCCCTGGATACGAATGTGGACGGGTCCGTCCTGGCCTGGATCACGGTGGAGGAGTTCCTGGAGAACGCGCTCTGGTCGAGCCAGGCCTTTGCCATGCAGGGCTGGGCCGAGAGCATTTGGGAGCTGGAACGCTCAGGCGGCAAGCCGGAGAACGGGCACTAGCCACGTATCCTCGATTTGTATATAATGGTTTTTATGTCTTTTACCATCAGAATCCCGAAAAACATCCTGCCCATGGCGGACAAGCTGAAAGAAGGGGACAAAGTGGACTGGGGCAAGGAAAGTATGCAGGAGCGGACCGAGGAGGAAAAGGTCATCCATCTGTCCGATGAGCTTGGCATTCCGGCCAAGGACATCTTCAAATACATCCGGGTGAACCTGGGGGAGAAACTGGCATCCGGAGATATCATTGCCGAGAAAAAAGGGCTCATCGGTGGCAAAAAGATCGCCTCACCGGAACCAGCCGAGGTCAGGGGTATCAACCACACCGACGGCTCCCTGACCCTATCAATTGTCGAAACAGTGGAGGTTCCGTTCGTGCTCGAGGCCAAGTTCATCAAACGGGATAAGGAGGAGTTCCTGTTCCATGTCAGGGAAGGGGCGGAGTATGAGGTGGCCTCGGTGATGGAAAGGACCTTCGGAGGTGTCTGCAGCTATATCAAAGAGGACAGGGAGATAGACCTGGACAGTGTCGAGAGGAAAGTGGTCGTGGCCAGTACCGAGCACATCATCGACATGGCCAAGATAGCTGCCCTGGACCCGTCCGCCCTCGTGGCATACGCCTCCCCGTACCACCACCATGAGCTGCCGCAGGCCATCTTCAAGAACAAGGAGGAATGGAAAAGCCTCCTGCACAAGAAATGGAGCCATGCACTCTACCTGGCCGGCGACAAAATTATCTACTTCTATAATCCGTAAGAATTGTATAATGGGACATGCCCATGGATAATAAGGAAAGAAAATTGAACCGTTTTTCCAACTTTCTCCTGGTCTTGGCGATAGTGTTTTTCATATTCGGAAGCGGCTACCGCCTGGGCGAATACAGTATCCGTTCCAAACAGAAGGCTACGGCAAGCACACTGCCGCCGGCCAGCTTCTATCAGAACACCCCCAGATCGGAAGGCCAGGCGGATCTGTCGCTGTTCTGGAGGGTTTGGGACACCCTGAAGGTCAAATATGTCGACCAGAGCAAGCTTAAGGCCGAGGATATGATCTACGGCGCCATTAAAGGCATGGTGGCCTCGGTTAAAGATCCCTATACCTATTTCCTGACCCCTGAGGAGAACAAGCAATCCAAAGCCGATCTGGGAGGTTTGTACGAGGGGATCGGTGCCCAGCTCGGGATGAAGGACGAGCGGATCATTGTGGTATCGCCCCTGAAAGACTCCCCGGCCGAAAAGGAGGGACTGAAAACGAACGACATCATTATTTCCATCGACGGCGAATCCACGGAAGGCTGGGCATTGACGCAGGCCGTCAACAAGATCAGGGGAGAAAGGGGCACTAAGGTAAAGCTCGGCATTCTCCGAGCGGGAGCAGATCCCTTTGAGGTAGAGATTACCCGGGAGCAGATAAAGGTCAACTCGGTGGAGCTGTCGTATAAACAGCTGGCTGGCTGCAAGAAGGATTGTGCCAAAGTGGCCTTGATCAGGGTCTCCCAGTTCGGTGACGATACGGCCGAGGAATGGGACAAGGCCGTCTCGAACGTCCGAAAGGAGTGGAATGCCGGCCGGGTCAAGGGACTGGTTGTGGATATGCGCGGCAACCCTGGAGGGTATCTGGAGGGCGCCGTCTATCTGGCCTCGGACTTTCTCAGCCCGGGTGACCTTGTCATCAGGCAGGAGTATGCGGACAGGACAGGCAAAGATTATAAGGTGGAAAAACAGCCCAGGCTCCTCGGCATCCCGCTGGTCGTTATGATCAACGAAGGGTCTGCCTCTGCCTCTGAGATCTTTGCCGGCGCTGTCAGGGACCATAATAAGGCCACCCTGGTCGGGCAGAAATCTTTCGGTAAAGGATCGGTCCAGGAGGCCATTGACCTGGAGAAGGGAACGGGCCTCCACATCACGATAGCCAAATGGATACTGCCGGGTGGCGACTGGATAAACTCCAAGGGCATCAAGCCGAGCGTGGAGGTGGAGAACAAGGTCGAGAACGGCAATACAGTCACTGACGAGACCGATACTCAGCTCCAAAAATCCATCGAAAAATTGGTAAAATAATGGCATGAGAAGAGCGGTGACTTTACTGTTAATCATTGTGGCGGTTCTGGTCATCGGGGTGAACCTTGGTTACCTTGACGGGGGGCCCTTGAACCAGTATTTCCAGGCCCCCAGAGAAAACCCGATACCCCGTGAGGTGATCGAGTTCGGCACGGAGGAATCGGTAGTGGTGAACGTGGTGGATAAAGCGTTGGCATCGGTCGTGACCATTTCCATCGCCAAGACCACGAGTTCCGGCGACGTATTTGAGTTCAACCCTTTCAACCCTTTCTCGCCCTTCAACGTCCGGCCCGGCCAGGAAGAGACAATAGAACAGAATATCGGCAGCGGGTTCGTAGTGGAGGAGGACGGCCTTATCATCACCAACCGGCATGTGGTCGCCGACGAGGATGCGACCTACAGCATCATTACCTCAGACAACAAGACCTTTCCGGCAGAGCAGATCTTCCGTGATCCCACGAACGACCTGGCCATCATCAGGATTGACGCAGCGGGTCTGCAGACCCTGACATTGGGCGATTCCAGCAGTCTAAAGCTGGGGCAGCTTGCGATAGCCATCGGCACTCCTCTGGGCGAGTTCAGAAACACCGTCACCACCGGGGTCATCTCCGGCATCGGGCGGGGAATAACCGCCGGTTCGCCGTTCGAAAACTATGTGGAGAGACTGGACAATGTCATTCAGACGGACGCGGCCATCAACCCCGGCAACTCGGGCGGGCCGCTTCTAAATTCAGCCGGCGAGGTCATCGGCATCAATACGGCCGTCTCCCAGTCCGGCCAGAACATCGGTTTCGCCATTCCTGTCAACGTGGTCAAGGAGCTTCTCGACAATTATCGCACCTCGGGCGGCCGTATCAGCCGGCCATATCTGGGTATCAGGTACCGGGTACTTTCCCAGGATGTGGCCGTTATGAACGACCTGCCCTCCGGCGCCTATATCCTGGAGGTGATGTCGGGCACGAGCGCTGCCACCGCCGGCCTGAGAAGGGATGATGTCGTTCTAGAGATAGACGGGAAAAAGGTCAGTGAGGAAAACGATATCGCCACCATCATTAAAAAGAAAAAGGTGGGTGATACTATGGATCTTGTTGTCTGGCGGGACGGCCGGAGAATGAACATCGAGCTGGAGCTCGGCGAATATTGAATTGGCATTCACCCCTCCGTTGTAGTATAATAACCTATTATGAAAAAAGCCGGACACCCGAAGTATTACCAGGAAGCCACCGTCTCGTGCGCCTGCGGGAACACCTTCAAAGTAGGCTCCACCAGAGCCGCGATCACGGTCGAGATATGCTACAAATGCCATCCCTTGTTCACCGGGGAGGAGCGATATGTGGACACCCAGGGACAGGTGGAGAAATTTGCCAAGAGGCGCGAGTTTGCAAAGACATACGCCGCCACCCATACCAAGAAGACAACCAAGGAAGATAAGAAGCGGACCGCCGCCAAATCCCTTAAGGACCTTCTGGCGACAGTTTAAGAACTTTGACACACTATGAATTCCAACGTTTGCTTAATCGAGGTCAATTCAGGCGTGGGTGGAGAAGAGGCTAAGATCTGGGCCTCCGATCTGCTTAACATGTATCTGAAATTCGCCGAGAAGAAGGGATGGAAAGTGAATCTTCTCGAGGAAAACCTTTTGAGGATCAAGGGCGACAACTGTTTCAGCCTGTTAAAAAAGGAGACGGGCGTCCACCGGGTCCAGAGGGTACCGGTGACCGAGAGATATGGCCGTATTCATACCTCGGCGGCCACGGTCCTTGTCACCCCCGAGATCTCCGAATACGAGGTCCGGATACAGCCGCATGAGCTCGAATGGCAGTTCTACAGGAGCGGAGGCCACGGCGGGCAGAACGTCAACAAGGTGTCCACGGCCGTAAGACTGATCCATAAGCCGACGGGCATCACCATCACCTGTTCCCGGGAGCGTTCGCAGGTGCAGAACAGGCAGATAGCCCTGTCCCTATTGGCCGGCCGGCTAACCCAGGTCGAGGAGGACAAGAGAAAGGGTGTCATTTCAGCCTTTTCCCAGACCGCCGGGCACGGCGAGAGATCGGAAAAGATACGGACCTATAACTTTCCCCAGAACCGCCTGACGGACCATCGGGCGGGGAAGAGCTTCCACAACCTGGACCGGATAATTACCGGCGATCTCGACAAACTGCTCAGGTCACTCTAAGACAAAAATTATGAAGTTAGTTATACTATAGTTATGCAATTAAGAATTATCCCCCTAGGGGGTCAATCCAATGTTACAAAAAACATGTTCGTCTACGAGTACCGCGAAGGCGGTGCGATCAAGGATATCGTCCTCGTAGACTGCGGGGTGGGTTTCCTCTCCGAGCTCCAGAAGCTTGGGGTGGATTTCGTCATCCCCGATGTCAGCTACCTCAAGGATAAGCTGCACCTGATCAGGGCGCTACTGATCACCCACGGCCACGACGACCATATCGGCGCCGTACCGTTCATATTGCCGCAACTCAACTTTCCGCCCGTGTTTGCGCCCAAGCTTGCGGCCCTCCTGATAAAGGAAAAGCTGGCGGAACTGGCCATCGAGAAGGCCAGGGTCAATATCATCAAGCACCGGTACGACTATGAATTCGGCAGCATAAAGGCCAGATACATTAATATGACGCATTCCATTCCGGACACCACCCACATCTTTATCGAAACGCCGGCGGGGAACGTCTATCACGGTTCGGATTATAAATTCGACCTGACGCCTGTTTACGGCGAACCGCCCGATTTTGCGGAGATAGTCAGGAGCGGCGGCCGGGGAGTGGACGTACTTCTGTCCGATGCCCTGGGTTCGGAAAGAGAGGGTTTTACCCTGTCCGAAATGATCGTCGGTGAAACGTTCGAGGAAGAGATGAGAAAAACGAAGGGACGGTTCTTCATGACCACCTTCGCCTCGAACCTGTCCCGCATCAAGCAGTGCGTGGATGCGGCCATGAAATTCAACCGCAAGGTCTGTTTTGTCGGCCGGACCATGAAGAGGAACACCGAGATCGCCCTCAGCGAGGGATATCTGCGGCTGAACCGGGAGCATGTCATTTCCGAAGAGGCGACGAGCAAATTGAACCCGAAGAATGTCTGTGTCATCCTGACCGGCTCTCAGGGAGAGTTCGGGTCTGCCCTGGACAGGATAGCGTCGGGTCGGCACAGGACCATCAAGCTGCAAAAGACCGACCGGTTCCTGTTCTCCTCGGACCCCATCCCCGGCAACGAGGCAAATGTCACGGAAGTGATCGAGAACATTATCGAAAGGGGGGCGGACGTCATCTATACCGCCGTCCGTGATCAGCTCCATGCTTCCGGTCACGGTTCACAGGGCGACCATAAGCTCTTAGTGCGCCTGACCAAGCCTAAGTACCTGGTTCCCATCGGGACCACCGTCAAGCATGCCCGTGCCTATGCCGATGTCATGGAGGATGCCGGCTATCGCGATGAGGATGTCTTCCGCCTGCACGACGGCGAACCCTTGGTGGTGGAGAAGGGCAGGGTGTATACGGAGAAACGGATCCCCGTCAGGGACATGCTGGTGGACGGCCGGTCTATCGGCGACGTGGGGCAGACCATCCTGAACGAGCGCGAAAGCCTGGGCAAGGAGGGGGTGCTCGTAATTATCGTCAATGACAAGGAAATCAAGCTCATTTCCAAAGGATTTATCTTCCACGAAAAGGACCTTTTCCAGGAGATAGAGAAACTGGCCGGCCGGATCATCCGGCAGAACAAGGGCCGGAAAGGCCTGGAGGAGCAGTTGGTGACAGAGCTTTCGGGCTTTATAAACTCCCATATGGAGAGAAGCCCCCAGATCATTCCGGTCATCGTCTGACCGAGGCCATAAAAAAAGCCCTGGCTATGACTTATTGTCCCTAGAAACAAGTCCTAAGTATCGTCAGCGCTGGCCCGTTTCACGACTCTGTTCGGAATGGGAAGAGGTGGTTCCAGGCCGCTCAAATAACCAGAGCAAAGGATATTATAGCCCAAGCGGTATCCCGATGCAAGGGATTTTGAGCGGGTGAAGGGAATCGAACCCTCGTCTAATCCTTGGAAGGGATTCGTTCTACCATTGAACTACACCCGCGAGAAGAGACGTCGATATCAGTATTTTATCAAATCCCGTAGCGCTTGCGGGCGGAATCGATGATCTTACCTAAGAGTTCCTGGTAGCTCAGGCCGGCTGCCCGAGCGGAGAGGGGGAAATAGGAGGACATGGACACTTCCGGCGGGATCATTCCGGCGGGCGAGTTGACATCCAGGACATAGATCCGGCCGGTGATATGGTCCTGCCGCATGTCCATCCGGCAATAATCCTGGATATCGAGGGCGTTCCAGGCGTTTAGGGCAATGGTCCCTATCTCTTTCCTCAACTCCTCGTTAAGTTCGGCGGGGCACTGCAGATGGTTTTCCTCGACCTGCTCCTCGAATATCCATTTCACCTCCAGGGAATCGAACGGGAGAAAACCTTCGGGCAGTTTGGAGAAAACGGGTTCGATAATAGGCATGACCGAGGGCGGGTTCCCTAAGACAGGCACGGAGAATTCCCGGCCCGTCAGGAACCTTTGTACCAGAGCGGGCTGCTGGAATGTCTTCAGGATGAACCCGACCTGCCTTCTCAGCTCTTCGGCGTTGTTGACCACGCTGTCCTTGGTGATACCGGCCGAAGAACCCTGGGAAACGGGTTTAACGATCAAAGGGTATGTCAGTCCCGGGGATAGAGGTTCGTCGGCCTTCCTGAATACCTGCGACGGCAGGGTGGGGACGCCGCTCGCTTTCAAAACCTCCTGCATCTTGGCCTTATCTAAAACTAACGCCTGGGTCAAAGGGGAGGAGCCGGTGTAGGGGATACGGAGCATCTCCAGAATAGAGGGCAGATGGGCATAGCGCGACTTTCCGTACAGGCCCATGGAGTAGTTATAGGCCAGGCCTATCCGGTCACGGTTCTGATGCAGCTTGAAATAGGCATCCTCATTGGCTTCTATGGGGATGACCTCGTAACCCATCTCTGTCAGGTGCCTGGTCATGTGCTGGATGGTCGGCGGGTCGTCGTAGTCGGCTTGGTTATGTGCCGCTGCGTCCCCGGGGTCCGGGTAGACATGCCTGATGTTGTAGAGGAAAGCTATGGTCAGTTTTTTCAAGTCAGTTTATTCAGTAACTGCTTCATCTGGTCTTCGAGTTTATAGGCCCTTTTTTTGTCGGCGGCGAAAATGGAATAGATCAACTCCTTTTCCTTAAGCTTGTTCTCCGAGTTGACGACCACCCCCTCCTTTTTACGGTGCGAGAAAAGAAGCGGGGAAAGCGCCTCGAGAACATCCGCGAGTAACGGCGGCGTCTGGCTGTGCAGGGGCAGGTGGCTGCGGCTGATGATATAGGCGTCCTCCATGAAGTCCTTACCTATCAGGCGCAGCGCGAGCTTGAAGATGTCCGTGCCGCCGGTGTTCCTGGTATTCGACTCGCAGACAAAGATGTTGTTCTTGGCGGCGATCATGTCCACATCGAAGTGGCCGCGGTAGCCGGCAGAAGCGTACTTCTCGGCGACGTAAAAGCCGGTGTCCACAATCCGGGCGGCATATCGTTCGCTGATGACGTCCTCGTTGATATCCACACCGTAGAAAGCCCCCTGGGGCGTGACCATACACTTGCAGTAGTAAAGCATATCGATATGGCCGTTCTTGAGGATCTTGAACTCCACGTTGGGAAACCCGCCACCCACGGCCGGGTTTATCTTGACCAGGCTTTCAATGACGATCGGGTATTTTTGCCAGTACGGTTCGCGGCTGAGGATCTGGCTGATGGTCTTTTCGCACTCGGTATAGGTGGCGGGCAGGTCGCCGTCGCGGAAAATGAGCACCCCGCTGCCGCCCGAGCCTTTGTTGGTCTTGATGACCACCCCTCTCTCCTTTAGATATTTGTTGGCGGCTATCTTTGAGGCGTCGAAAACTCCCACCGAGATGACCCCCTCGGGCATCACCAGGTCCGGCTCCACGGCCGTGCTCTGCTGCGCCAGCTGCCTGATGCCGGATTTGCTGCCGAAGAAGTTGACCGTCCAGGCCGAGTCGATATCCGGGGCCTCGGGAGTATAAACATTCAACCCTTCCTTGATAAGCCCTTCCTTGAGGGCGTAAAACTCCTCCGTGGCAGCGTAGCCAGTCAATACAAGCCGTTTATAGTGCCTGGCCCTGTCGACGAGGGACTTGAACAGATTCCGGTCGGCCATCAGGTCCAGGCAGATCTTACCGCTTTTGAACTCGGGCACCACCACTTCCGTGACATGGCCGCCGGTGACCGCCTGGGCATAGTCACGGAAAGCTTTGGAGATGGGGATGGGCGAGACATAGACCGTAGTGTCTTCCGATGTTGATGCCAGGAAGAAGGCGTCGGCGGTATTGACGGAGTTAACCAGCTCATGCTGGCGTTTTTCCTCGGTGGAGAGGGCGTTGATGAAGTTCCATTCGTCCTCCACGATGTTGTAAAGGTATACGAAAAATTCGCTCCGGCGGTCGCCGTTCGTGGCGCCGTTACTTGGTTTTTGGTTGTTTTGGACGGTAGATGCCATATATATTTTATGTCAATCGCGCGTTGCGTCGCGCATGGTATTTGACAACAGGCGTTTCAGTATCTCCGTGAAGGTCACTCCGTACATCTCGAGGACGCTGGCCATGGGGCAGTCGATCTCCTTTGGGCCGAAGAACGGATTGCTGTTAGAATCGATAAAGTAGTAGCGGCCGGCGCCGTCTATACGGATGTCGAATTTGCCGTAATCGGCCATGCGGGTAACCTCAAAGGCTTTTTTGACAAGCTCCCTGAGCACGGGGTCCTCATATTTCTGGTTGGTGATATGGGACTCCTTTTCCAGCCACTGGGTCTCAAAATCGGCGAACACGTATTTTCCCTGGGGCTTCTCGAAAATGTTCTCACTCATATAGACCTTGCGCTTTACCCCCCACAGCAGGAAGGCCGAGATCTCCCGGCCGACGATGAACTCCTCTACCACGACGGGCTGCTCATACGTCTGCATCAGGAATTTGAGGCGGGAGCGCAGGTCTTTCTCGTTCTCCGAGACCGCGTATTTGCGGGTGATCTCCACCGAGCCGTGGATCTCGTTGAGCTTGGAGATGAGAGGGAACCTCAGAATGGGGTCGAGGGGATCGGAGGGGGTGTTGAACAACTGGTAGTTCGGTAACGGAATGCCGTGCTGCTGCAGGAGCTTTTTAACGAGGAATTTATTGTATGAGAGCGACTCGCCGAGAATGCCGGCCCCGGTATATGGAATATCCAAAAACTCGAGCATGGCGGGGATGGTGGAGGCCAGGTATTCGTTGCCACGGACCGACCCCACCAGGTTCAGGACCATATCCGGCTTGTCATGGCGGAGTTTTTCCGCCACTTCGGGCGTGCCGGGATAAAGGATGGTCTCGATGTTCAGCTTGTTGATATAGCCTGCTATAACCGTGGCATCCCTGAGCGCCGTCTTTTCCGTGATGAACTGCGCTTCGGTGGGGAAGTACTCCCGTTTGACATCGCTGAAGATGATACCGACCTTTTTGGGAAGGATATAGCTGCCGTTTTGGCCGTTTGGCGCTCTTTCACCGCCAGGTTTTTCTTCAGCCTTGCTCATGGGTATGATCGATGATTTCAGATTTACTATTTATATTAAATTCCGCTGATTTGTCAACTCCATTTTTGGGCAATACCACCACCATCCGCCGCAGATAGATGTCGGCGGTTGACCTGATCATGCTGCCGGGGAAATCGAACCAGATCCGCAGGAAACGGTTTATCTTGATGCTCTTCAGGTAACCGACATATGGGTCGATGACGTAGATGTATTTGCCGTTCACACCCACCACCACCGAGTAATGGCTGTCGTCGCTGTCGAACCAGTCCACAATGACCGGGATATTCTTCTCATGAACGTAGTGGCGCAGTTCCTCGATGGTGGAGTTGTCCTTAAAGAAAGCCCTTAGGCCAAGGGACTCGGCATATTTGACCATGCTGTCGGCTTCCACGCCGGCATCCGCCGAGCACTGGGTGGCCAGTGCGATTTCCTTGGAGTTCTTTCTGATGCCCAGATAATCCAGCACCATCTTCAGGGAAGTGGGGCCACACCAGTAACTTTTCTTCTGCCGCACCGGCTTTACATTGAGCTTAAGATATTATACCATGGTAGAATTAGCGCATGATAAAAGCAAAATATCCTATTTTTCTGCCCGACGGCACACGGGCCGTGGTCAAGGGCGTGGATGCGCCGGACCTTTCCGCCGCCAAGATCAAGGGCGTAGTCGTCAACACCTATCATCTGATGCTGGAGCCCGGCCTGGACGTATTGGAGGAAGTAGGCGGGGTCAAGGCCCTGATGAATTTTTCCGGGCTGGTCGCTTCGGACTCGGGGGGCTTCCAGATAATGTCCCTGATCCACCAAGGCAGAACCCGCGGCCGCATAACGGAGGACGGGGTGGAGTTCGACTGGACCATTAAAGGGAAAAGGGAAACCGCCCGACTGACACCGGAGAGGTCAATAGAAACCCAGTTCGCCCTGGGCGCGGACATCATGGTCTGCCTGGATTATTTCACGAACCCCAAAGCCAAAAAGGACGGAATTAAGGAGAGCGTGCGACTGACCGTGGAGTGGGCTAAACGGAGCCAGGAGGAGTTTTGGCGGCAGATCGAGAAAAGGAAGATGAAAGAAAGCAACAGACCGCTATTGTTCGGCGTTATCCAGGGTGGGGAAGATAAACGATTGCGTGAGCAATGCGCCAACGAGCTTCTGAAGATTGGCTTTGACGGCTACGGATACGGCGGCTGGCCGGTGGATGCCGAAGGGAGGTTCAACCGGGACCTTTTCCGTTTCAACGCTTCCCTGACGCCCGACAGCAAGCTGCGCTTCGCCCTGGGCGTGGGGAAGCCCCAGGATATCATCGAAGGCCATAAATACGGTTATCATCTGTTCGACTGCGTTCTGCCGACCAGGGATGCCCGGCACCACCGGCTGTATGTGCTGGACGACGACTTAAGCAGTAGCTTTATCTATATCAACCGTGACAGGTACAGCACGGACTCTAAGCCGATCAGTGATGTCTGTGATTGTTATACCTGCCAGAGATACTCCCGGGCTTATCTCCATCACCTGTTCAAGATAGGGGATTCCCTGGCCTGGCGCCTGTCCAGCATCCATAATCTGCGGACGTTCACCCGGCTGACCGAGAAATTGCAAAAAACACCGGGGTGTTCCAAAGCCCGTAATTAAGCACAGTTTGACAGACAATCCGCCTTTTCCTAAGATGGGAAAATTCATGAGCAAAAAATCCTTCATCATCGATTTTGACAGCACCTTCATCCGGCTGGAGGCACTGGAGGAAATGGCCAGAATGGTCTTCGATCCGACCAGGGACGAGGCGCTCATCACCGAGGTGACCGAGATCACCCGGCTCGGGATGGAAGGAAGGATAACCTTCGATGTCAGCCTCTCCCGCCGCCTGAAGATGCTCAGGCTTGAGAAGCGGCATATCGAGGCCATAATCAAGGAGTTCAGGGAAAGCGTTTCACCTTCGTTCCAGAGGAACAGGGAACTCATCAGACAGCTGAGCGACCGCATTTATATCGTTACGGGCGGATTCCGGGAGTTCGTGGTCCCGGTGGTGGCGGACTTCGGGATACCCGCCGGCCATGTGTTTGCAAACACTTTTATTTATGATGAAAAGGGGGTGGTGACAGGCTACGATAGGGACAACCCCCTGTCCAGGAGCGGCGGCAAGGCAGAGGTGGTCAGACGGCTTAACCTGCCCGGACAGGTGTATGTCCTCGGGGACGGCTATTCGGACTACGAGATTAAAAAGGCGGGCGTGGCCCATTTTTTTGCCGCCTTTACCGAGAATGTCCGCCGGGAGCCGGTTTTGCCGTATGCCGACTTCGTGGCCGGCTCCTTTGAAGAATTCGCTGCCTGGGCGGCTTGAATTTTTCAGCGCAAGAGTGTAAACTGTTAAGCACTTATGAGAATCCAATACCTGGGACACTCCAGTTTCCTTATCAAGACAAAGGAAGCCTCCATCCTCACCGACCCGTTCGACCCGAAAATGACGGGCCTGAAGTTTCCCAAAGTGGAGGCGGACATTATCACCGTTTCCCACCAACACCGGGATCATAATCAGACGGAGCTGGTGGAGGGAAAGCGTGTTGTTTTTGACTTTCCCGGCGAGTATGAAAGCCGGGGAGTGAGGTTCTATGGCTATCAGGTCTTTCATGACGATCAGGGCGGGGGCGAGAGGGGGGAGAACATCATCTTCAAGATCATCGCCGAAGGAATAACCGTTGTCCACTGCGGCGACCTCGGCCACATGCCCGCCAATGAGATCCTGGCCCAGCTCGACGACGTGGACATCCTGATGGTGCCGGTCGGAGGCATATATACCATCGATGCCAAGACGGCCAAGGAACTCGGGGACAAGCTCAGCCCCAAGCTGACCATCCCCATGCACTACCTAGTCCCGGCCATGAACCAGGAGACGTTCGGCCAGTTGGCCCCGGTGAGCGAATACCTGAAGCTCGCCGGCAAAGAGGGCCTCGAGCCTGTCAGGCGCCTCGACGTCAAGGCGGAGAGCATGCCGGAGAACGAGACTGCGGTCTTGGAGATAACATCGTAAAAAGGTACCTAATATGCAGAATCCCGATAACCAGCTACCACCGCACGACCAGGATGCAGAGCAGTCCGTGCTCGGGGCTATATTGATTGACCCGACGGCCATCTCCCTGGTCTCGGAAACCCTCAAGCCCGTCCATTTCTATTCCCGGGAGAACAACTACATTTATGAAGCCATGCTGATGCTGTTCCAGGAGAACAGACCGATCGATATCCTGACGCTGTCGGACGAACTGAAAAAGCAGAAGCACTACAAGGAGTGCGGCGGCAAGGCGTACATCGCCGAACTATTGCAGATAGTTCCGACGAGCGCGAACATCGAGCATTATTCGCGACTGGTGCGGGAGTCGGCCATCAAACGGGCGCTTATCAGCCTTGGTTCAGACCTCGTCCGGAAGGCCCTTTTGGAGGAAGGCAACATCGAAGAGCTTCTGAATACGGTGGAAAGGGAGGTTTTCGCGCTGTCCCAGCAGAATATCAAACGGAACTTCATCCAGGTCAAGGACATCCTGACCACGAGCTACGAGCAGCTAGAGGAGATAATGAAGTCCGGTGTGGGTATGAGAGGTGTCCCGACCGGCTTCAAGAAACTGGACAACAAGCTGGCCGGTCTCAATCCCTCGAACCTGATCGTGATCGCCGCCCGGCCGGGAATAGGTAAGACGACCTTCGCCCTGAACATTGCCAACTACCTTTGCCTAGAGGAAAAGAAAACGGTCGGTTTCTTCTCCTTGGAGATGAGCAAGGAGGAGCTTGTGGACAGGCTGCTGGTGATGGAGGCGGGCATAGACTCCTGGAAGCTCAAGACCGGTCGGCTGACGGATGAAGAGATGACCCGGCTGACCCAGGCGTACGGACGTTTGGCCGACGCCAGCCTTTATATAGACGATACCCCGGCCCTCAGCATCACCGAGATGCGCACGAAGGCCAGAAAACTCCAGATAGAACGGAAGCTTGACCTTGTCATCATGGACTATATTCAGCTGGCCGACCCCGGCCGCCGGACAGACTCGCGGGTGCAGGAGGTCTCCTATATCTCGCAGGGACTCAAGAACATTGCCCGTGAACTCCAGGTGCCGGTGATCGCCCTGTCCCAGCTCTCGAGGGCGGTGGAGCAGAGAGGCGAGAAAAAGCCGCAGCTCGCTGATCTTAGGGACTCCGGTGCCATCGAGCAGGACGCGGACATCGTCATGTTCCTGTACCGTTCCGATGACGATTCAGAGCTTCTGCCCGAGAGCAAGCGGATCATCAAGCTGGCCGTGGCCAAGCACCGGAGCGGTCCCACCGGTGAGATCGAATACCTGTTCAAGGCCAACGAACTCAGCTTCTTTGAGGTGGAGCAAAGGGAAGAACTCTAAACTCTAGCGGGGTCCGGTGCCAGGGAAGGGACTTGAACCCTTACGTCCTTTTGGGACACAGGATCCTAAATCCTGCGTGTCTGCCATTCCACCACCCTGGCTGTCATATATATTATATAATATACCTATGCCAAACTTTCTTTTAGTCCTGTCCGGACTGAATGTCTACCTGTCCGGTATCGGGATATTCCTGTCCCTGGCGCTAGCCTTGTTCCTGTTCTGGAGAAATATCCGTAAGACCGCTCTCAGCGAGGAGAAGCTGATAGACATCCTATTTGCCTCGGCCGTGTCCGGGCTGGTGCTGGGCCGGATAGGCTATATACTTTTCCATTACGAGGTGTTTGCCCCGAGCCTCTTGAGGGGCTTTCTGCTCTTCACCTATCCGGGCGTGCAGGAGATCGCCTTCTGGCTGGGATTCTTCCTGACCTGGGGTCTTGCCTCCATGAAACAGAAGCTGTCGTTTGACCAGATGGTGCGGCTTCTGGCCGTGCCGCTTCTTCTGGCCAGAACCCTCATCGGTTTTTTTTCGTTCGTCAGGACGTTCTCCCTGGCGCATGTTTATGAGACGCTGGCCCTATTGGTGTTATTGGGCGCCTACTATCTTTTGCGCCGGCAGACCAAGCAAGGCAAAGTGTCCGAAACTGCCCTCAGAAATTTCCTGTTCGGAGCTTTGGCACTGCCTGCCTTTATTATTGACTTTTGGAGTGGGGACAGGGTATACTTTGATAGTCAAAATATACTGTCACAGGAACAACTGTTGCATCTCCTGGTGATGGTCGCCGCGCTGGTGAGTTTTTCAATAAAAGTTGTCTTTAAGAAAAGATCATGACACCTAACTATCCGAAGAAAATATTGGTGGGGATAGAGGACTATTTCAAGAAGGAGAAGGAGCGCCTGGTAAAAAGGCTGGCACAGATTGACGAATCCGACCCCTTCCTGGACCCGGACCATGCCAATGACAATGCCGACATCGGGATCGATGTCCGGGAGGAAATGGCCCACCAGCACTATGAGGCCAACCGCAATCAGCTCAAAAAAAGGCTGGCGGAGATAGATGAGGTTTTGGAGAGGATCGATAAGGGCAATTACGGAGTCTGCAAGGAATGCGGCAAGATGATCGACACAGACAGACTGTCATCCAATCCCTTAGCAACCCTCTGCATCGATTGTGCCAAGAAATAAGCCGAACACGAATTACCGTATTATCGGCATTATCCTCGCCGGACTGATCTTTCTGTTCCTGTGGCGCGAATATGCCGGCTCGCTTTTTCTGAACAGGCGGGAGCGGATCAGTATCGGGGTCTTCGCTGAAACCCCGTTTGTCTATTCCTACAACAGGCTTACGAACCTGGCCCACATCGTCTATTTCGACCCCGATATCTATGTGGATGTGCCCGGGGGATACGGCCTCTACCGCCTTGGCAGCGTCAATCTATTGGGGAAGATCGAGAACCGGCGGACCGAGATCCTGACCCGGACCTTTGAGGAGCTCGCGGGTATTCCCGTCGATATCGTCATCTATCCCAAGGCAGGGGAGGTGGTAGAAAAGGCCAGCGGACAGCCCTTTATGGACTATTTTTTTACCTACCGCTCCTCGGATCTTTCGAGCGGCGACAACGCCCTTTCCACCCGGAACATATTTGACCGGACCATTCTGAAAGGAAAGTTTAACTTGAGGAACGACCGCCTGATCATGACGGATGCTACCGAAGTATATCACCTCAAAAGCAGGAAAAAGAACTATTTTGCCGATAAGCTGGATACCCGGCTGAAGGGTTTTTTCTATCAGCAAAGCCTGACAAACGTGCCCGGGAAGGTGGTTATCTATACGTCCGCCGAGGGCTATGGCGCCGCCAAGCGGATCAGCAGGCGTATCGAGGGCGCCGGTCTTAAGGTCTTCGAGATAGAGCTTAGGGACAAATTGCCCCCGAAGTGCCAGATAGATAATAGTAAGGCTAATGAGCCGGCGGTCCGGCTTCTTTCGGACTATTACGGCTGCGCGATAAAGGGAGCGGGGACAGAGGACTCCTTTATTCGTCTGTATCTTGATAAAATGATAGTGCAGAGTTACAAGTGACCCTGGAAGGGTTGACGATATGCTGACCGTTGCCGGCCTGATACTTTTGGCCTCATTCATACTGGCCGCCCTGTCGCTACGGGACTATAAAGGGAGGCGGGAGGTGGATGAGATCACAAGGAACCTCAGGAAGGAAAAGATAAAGGGGGGAATAGTCTTCACCGAGAACGAGGTCAAGCACTACCGTTCAAAATAAGCCCTCATTCCTCGTATTCGTTGTAGCGGTCCTCCTCCTCGTCGTCCTCCTCCTCATCCTCATCGTCGTCCTCGATGATCTCGTCCGGGGTCAGAATGGCGTCCTCGTCATCCTCGAGGTCCTTGTCGGGCGTCTCCTCCTCATCTTCCTCATCCTCGAGGCGGGGGATGATATCCTCGTAGATGAAGCTTGAGACCTTGCGGTATCGGGAGGCTTTCTTGATCTCGCGGACGAAAACCTTTATCTCGTTCTTGTCTATGGAAAAGACGAAGGCTTCGTATTTGCCGCCGTGGTTGATGAACTCTGTCAACCGCTTGGAGATATCGTCCGGGAGGTAGCCGATAAAGTTTCCGCCGGTGTCCCTGATCTCTATCTTCCGTTTTCTGATATTGAGAAACACTTCCTCACCAATGGATAGGAGCGAAATGTGCTCCGGCTTACCGATATTGCCTAGGCGCACGATTTTGGTCTTGCCGGGCTCTTCTATGAGATCGGTGATGGGAACGATCCTCCCTTTTTTCCGCTCCAAGGGTCCCGGGTGCTTTTTGGTGACGGAGTTGAGGAGGGCCAGCCTTTTTCTGGCCAGGTTGTTGTTCGGCTCTATTTCCAGCGTCCTTTTGTAATAATCCTTGGCTTTGTGGAGGTCCCCGATCTGCCAGTAGGCGTGGGCGAGCTGCATCAGGCTGTCTACATCCTGTGGGTTGTGCTCCAGGATCTCGGTGTTGATCCGGATAGCCTCTTGGTAGTTGCCCTGGATAGCTACTTCCACAGCCCTTTCTTTTAGCTTCTCGAGGTCGAAATTATTCATAAAACTTAAGTATATCTAAGGAAATCCAAAAGTCAAGGGAGAGCTTTAATGATATAATAAGAGTATGTCAGGTCATTCGCATTGGGCAACCATCAAGCGCAAAAAGGAGGCTAACGATCATGAGAGGGGCAAGCTCTTTTCGAAAGTGACGCGCGAAATCATGCTGGCCATCCAGGAAGGGGGCGGCATCACCGACCCCGGCGCGAACATCCGGCTGAGAAGCGCCATGGAAAAGGCCAAGGAGGTCAATATGCCGAAGGATAACATCCAGCGGATCATCGACCGGGTCAAAGAGAGGCGCGAGAACATCAGCGAGGTCGTCTATGAGGCCATCGGGCCAAGCGGGATCTCCTATGTCATCAAAACCGCTTCCGATAACCCCAGACGGACACAAACAGAGATCAAGATCCTTATGGACAAGAACGGCGGCAAGCTGGTAGAGAAGGGGGCTGTCATGTACAACTTCGTCCTTTGCGGGATGTTCATGCTGGAAAACAAAACCGAAGAAGAGGCGCTTATGGCCGCTGAGGCTTTGGGAGCGATAGATATGGAGAACGAAGAGGGGACATACTTCATATACGTGAACTATGATGACCTGTCCGCGGCTTGGCAAAAAGCCCAGGAAACGGGTATTAATAAAGCCCCGGAGCTTGTCTACAAACCCCGCACCTATATTGACGTGGATGCGGAAACTTCCCAGAAAGCCCTGCGCCTGATGGAAACGTTGGAGGACCTGGAGGACGTGCAGTCCACCTTTACCAATATGAGCCTCAAGGAATAAGATGAAAAGGCTGTTGGAAAACCTGAAGGGCCTGTGGTTAAAGAGCATCCGCAAGGCCAGCAAGAGACAGCGGTTCGTTTACGCCACCCTGCTCATTGTCGGCGCCAACTCCCTCCTTACCCTTTTGCCATTCCAGGTGGCCATTTATCTGGTCCCGCTGCTGTTGGTGATGGTTTATGCGGCCACGTATATGGCGCTACTTGAAGAGATAGAACAGATAGAGTGGGTGGTTCTTTTCATCCTGCCTGTCTACTTCTCCGTCAGTATGTTCTTTTTCTACTATCTTTTACCGGATCGGCTCTTTGCCAAGGTTCCGTATTTCCTGGCTCTGAGCGTCGGTACGTACGCCGTGCTTTTATCGGAAAATATCTTCAACGTGGGAGTAGAGAAGAGCTTGCCTTTATATCGGGCCGCCTTCTCCGTGGCCAACTTCCTGACCCTGGTGGTCTTTTTCCTGATGTACACCGTCCTCCTGTCATTTAGGTTACATTTCCTTTTCAACGCCTTCTTCGGCGCGCTCATCTCCTGGCCGCTCTTTTTCCACGGCATCTGGATGTCCAGCCCTAAGGCGGTACTGGAGGAGCGGATATATAAGTTCGCGACCGTTCTGACGATCCTGCTGTCGTTTGCCGTCCTTGTCCTGAACTTCATGCCCATCAAAACCTCCATATTCGCCTTATATAATGTGGCGGTGGCCTATGTGCTTCTTGGGATCACCCAGGAGATTATCCAGGATACCGTGTTCCGTGAGCGTATCCGCGAGTATCTGATAGTTTTTTCTTTAATGACGGTATTGGTGCTTTTGACCGCCGGATGGGGCTGACACCCATAGGGGAGCAGGGAAGAGGGTAGAACGGACGTGAACAATACTGTATCCTATAGTAATATCCTATAGTACCTATATCCTATAATATTTACGTCCGTAAGTGAATCGCGGGGTCAATGTGGAAAACTTGGTTTACGGATGTAATGTAAGAAAGATAAAGCAGGGACGAGGTGGTCTGCACTCTTCCGGAAGACATGCCAGTTGATATTTCGAGTGCATTAAACAGAGCTAAACAACAACCCGTAAATTAATAAGGGCTGACCCAAAGCTCTAAAGAAAGCATGGCAATTGTGTGGTCATAAACAAAATTCCGGTTCAAAAATTTTATATAGAGCGTAGTAAAGCTCTAAACTAAGCACCATCTCCAGATGCGAGCGGAGAGGAGGTATGGTCTGGTAATTAATTGGAAATTAATCCGCTAAATGCACCGTTAAATGAGACCATATTTGTACACCATATCGGAGAAGTGAGGATCCCTACACCTATGGGTATATGCCGATTCCATATGGGCACCCTTGGCCGAGGGCCATTTTGGAGGGAGAATTCCCGCAAAGCAGGGAGGGATATAATGTCGTATAATATATCTTTAACGACATTGTGGAACCGGCTCAGGCGGGGGGATTAAATATCGGCTGTACGATTTATCATGCGATTTTACGGTTTATTTTCTTTTGGTTACCAGAATATTTATTTAATCTATCCCCACCTTTGGCCCCTGTCTGCCCGCAGGCCGGCTGTCAGCCAGATTAAGACGGATAATATTAGAAAAAGAGCTTAATAAGGCTCTAAATAGTGTATCTGAACCGGAAAACGGCCTTCTCTGATAATATATACATATATATGCGTCCCGTCTACATCGTCAAACTGGGCGGCAGTCTGATTACCCATAAAGACCGGGCGTTCAGTGCCCGGATCGACGTGGTCCAAAACATCGCCACGGTTATCAAGGAGGTCTATGATCCAAGGGAACGGCAGTTATACCTTGGGAACGGTGCCGGTTCATATGCGCATGTCCCGGCCACCGAATACCAGACGAAGCGCGGATTCAGGGACGAAAACAGCCTGATCGGGGCATCAAAGGTCAAGGAAGCGGCCCTTAAGCTGCATGGGCTGTGCCTGGAGGTCCTGGTGGAGACAGGGGTGCCCGCCTTTTCCTTCAGCGCCGGGAGCTTTGTTTTGGGGTTGGGGGAGGGCAATGAGGGTTTTCTCACTCCCCTCATCCACTCTGCCGAAATCGGCCTCGTGCCCCTTTTCTATGGCGACGTTATCATAGATAAACAGATCGGCTTTACGATTTATTCGACGGAAAAAATAATCGGGATACTGGTCAGGGAGCTTTTCCGCCGCGACAGGACCGCTAAGATAACCGTCCTGCATCTGGGGACGACGGACGGGGTCCTCGACGGCGAGGGCCGGACAATCGAGGGCATCACCGAAGAGATCTACCCTGCCGTTAAACACAGTCTGGGGGCGAGCCACGGTTATGACGTGACCGGTGGTATGCTGCACAAGGTGGAAGAATCACTCATCCTGGCCAGACTCGGCGCCCGGGTGGTGATAGCGAACGGAGAGCGGTTCCATCGGGGGTATCTTCTGGAACCGGAAAAGCAAAAGCGCCTCACCCTGATAGAATAACCCTTCTATTTGTTGCCGCTATGGTATTTCTCGTGGATCTCTCTCAGCCTGGGGTTTGTGACATGGGTATAAATTTGGGTGGTGGCGATGTTCTTGTGGCCGAGCATCTCCTGGACCGACCTTAAATCTGCCCCGTGCATCAAAAGATCTGTGGCGAAGCTGTGGCGGAGGACATGGGGGGTGATCTTCACGGTTATGCCCGCCTTCCGGCGGTATTTTTCCACCAATCTCTGTATCTGCCTTGGAGACAGCCTCTTTTCCTCGGGCTGGTTGGGCTTCTTGCCCCGGTAGCGGACAAAGACGGCTGGACAGTCGTCCTGCCTTTTCTGGAGATACCGGCCGAGCCAGTCCACGGCGTTCTTGGAGAGGAAGACTACCCGGGCCTTGCCGCCTTTGCCGATGACCCCGAACTCGCCCCGGTCCAGGTTGATCTGGTCGCGGTTGAGGTTCGCTAGCTCCGAGACGCGCAACCCCGTCGAAAACAGGACCTCCAGGATGGCCCTGTCCCTCAGGCCCGACAGCCGTTTGAAGTTCACCGCGTCGAACAGACGTTTCAGATCCTCCGGGGACAGGAATTTTATCTCGCGGTCACGAGTCTTGCCGAGCTCAATTTTATCAGGCGACAGAACCGGTACCTCTTCCTTCAGGAGATACCGGAGCATGGAACGGATGGCGATGAGGAAATAATTCTGGGACTGCCTTTTCAGCGGACCCTTGAAGGGGTTGTAGTATTGTTGGGACAGGTATAGCCGGAATTTGCGCACGTGCTGGTCGTTCACCTTTGACACATTCTCCGCGTCGTTCCCGAAGTTCTTGGTCATCCAGTCCTGGAAAAAATTAAGGTAGTAGCCATACATCCGGATGCTTTTCTGGGAGAGGTTCTTATCCAGTTCGCAATATTCCAGGAATTGCAGCACGGCTTCCTTTAACGACATAGAACCAGTATAACAAAGACGGCCTTGCATTTTCCAATCCTGCTATAATTATTTCATGTTCAGGAAACCGTGGTTCTGGTTGCTGGTGATTGTGGTAGTCGGCTTCATATTCAGACTTGTCACCTACGGATTCATCAAGCTTCCCTGGATCATCTACGACGAATATATCTATATGGATACGGCCAGGCAGGTGGTCCGGCTGAACCCGCATTCCTTGATGACCCGCGACCCGCAGCTCTATCCGGCCGGCTGGCCGTTCCTGTTTTCGGCCTTCTCGAACCTGGCCAACAATCCGTACCTTGAATATCGGCTGATCCTGTTGTCTACTATGCTGATTTCCGCCCTGGTGCCCGTTCTGGCCTATTTCCTGGTGGGAAACCTTCTGGTGGCTGGGTTCTTGGCTGTCTACCCTCCCCTCTTCGTTTACAGTTCGAGCATCATGTCCGAAACGGTCTATATCTTCATTACCTTCCTGGCGCTTGTGACCCTGAAATTCACCATCCGTGACGAACTGAAGCGCAAATGGACCGCCGGCATTTCCGGCATGGTCATCGGTTTTCTCATTTACTATCTCCGGCTGGTCCGCTCATTCGGGGTCATCTACCTGCCCGCCCTGGTCCTGGCCGGTGCGGTGGCAGCTTTCCTTATCCACCGGCGCGAAGCCAGGTACAGGCTTTTGAACTATGTTGGCTTTCTGGCGGCGGCCGTGGTCACTTACGGGATCCTTGACCTGGTGGCGAAACGGTTCGTTTTCCCGGACGGCGGCTTCTATGAAAGGGCAGACTATTTCCAAGCCGTGCGGACCGGTTTCAGTAATCTGGGCCTGTCCTTCCGACTGATCAAGAATGAGCTTTTTGCCATCTTCACCCTGCTCCTGTGGGTGTTGCCGGTCTTTTTTACCGCCGGCACCAGGCGGGCGTGGACGAAAAAGGACTGGCACGAGTTCGTACCGCGTCTCTTTGTGGTGGCGGCCTTTGTTTTTTCGCTCGCCCTGACCCTGACGCATATGGTCAAGGGGGCGGTCGGCAACAACCAGTACCTGATCTTCAGCCGGTACCTTGACCCGATCATCGCCGTCATTTTTGTTTACGGTCTGGCCGATCTCATGGCCTATGTCAAAGACCGCAAAGAGAATGTCATGCTCCACGGGCTGTGGGTGCTGTTCATCTTCTATCTGCTGTTCTGGTTCAAGCGCGGCTTTTATCTGGGCTCGTATAAGTTCGGTAACACAATGTCGGTCTATTTCCTGCGGGAGTTTGTGGAGAACCCCGCCTGGTTCTATTTCCTTGCGGCCCTAGTGCTCGGGATGCTGTACTTTTTTTATATCGGCAAGAGGAGATCAGTGTTATACCTGTTCGCGGCCTTATTCCTTTGGCAGACGTTCCTGAGCATCAAAAGCACGCTCAGTACCCCGGCCTATGTTACCGGTAAGTACCGCGAGGTCGTCCGGGAGTGGAATGCCGCCATGCTCAAGTTCCCCAAGGATACGCCCCTTTGCATCTACGAGGGCAGCCTGAGCCCGGAGGTCTATTACCTGTATCACTTTTTATATCCTTACCAGTATTTGGTAAAATGTGGGGATTATAAAGATATGCAGCCCAAAAGGATAATCTCCGGCGCCGACACGAAGAAGATCGTCCCTGCCTCGTGCCTCCTGAACTACCGGTTTGTTTCGGGCGAACTTTTATACTATTGCCCCCTGGGCTATTGATCCCATGAAGCTTATAATCACCATTCCGGCCTACAACGAAGAGAAGACCATTGCCGATGTCATCCGGAGCATCCCGCGTCGGATCAAAGGGGTGGACAGGCTGGAGATATTGTTGTACGACGACGGCTCTTCCGACCGGACCAGCGACGTGGCCAGGGCGAACGGTGTCGATCACATCCTTAAGCACAAACGGAATTTTGGCCTGGCGCAAACCTTCAAGGATGCCGTCAGCGAAGCATTGAAGCTTGGGGCGGACGTTATAGTGAACACGGATGCCGACAACCAGTACGATCAGAAGGAGATCGCTCTCATCCTGGAGCCTATCCTGAAGGGCGAGGCGGATATGGTCATTGGCGACAGGCAAATAGAGAAGCTGGCGCATATGCCGAAGAGCAAGAAATACGGCAATATCCTGGGGAGTGCCATGATCAGATTTTTGACCGGTACGAATGTGGTGGATGCCTCCTCGGGATTCAGGGCATTTACCCGCGAAGTGGCGGAAAAGACCTATATCTCCTCTGGTCATACCTACACCCATGAGATGATCATTTCCGCCCATTACAAAAACCTGGTCACGAAAAACGTTCCGGTCACCTTTCGCAAGCGCACGACTGGCGGGTCCCGTCTCATCTCGGGCGTCCTGTCACATATCGGCAAGTCGGGGGCGACCATTGTCCGGACGATTTTGCTTTACCAGGCACTGCCTTTTTTCTCCTTCATCGGTGGCCTCTTTATCCTGGGGGGGACGATTGGGGTGGTTCGTTTCCTGTATTTTGCCCTTGTCATGGGCGACCCGTCGGGTCATGTCCAGTCCCTGGTCATTTCATCCATTCTGGTCGGGATAGGCTTCAATATCCTGGTCATCGGCTTCATAGCCGACATGATCTCCTACAACCGGCGCCTGATCGAAGAGATGCGGAAATGAAGTACGACGAGATCTGGAATTTCGATTACAATCTCCCAAAAGAGCTTATTGCCCAGCGCCCTTCAATCCCGCCCGACACTGCCAGGCTGATGATCTATGACCGGGATATAGGAACTCTCAGGGAGGGGGTTTTTCTGGATCTGCCGGATTATCTGCCGACAGACTCTTTATTGATATTCAATGATACCAAGGTAATCCCCGTCCGTATTTTCGGCCGGAAAAGGACCGGCGGCCGCCTGGAGGTTTTCTTCTTGGAGAGTGCCGGAAAAAATACGTACAGGGCCATGCTCGACAGGTATATAAAACCGGGTGAAGAGATCGTCCTTGAAGGCGGCGGCAGGATAACGGTCACTGCCCAAGAGGGGAAGTATTTTCTGGTCCGCTCTCCCCTTTCATATAGCGAGCTTATTAGCTATCTCGAAAAGCATGGCCATATGCCCATTCCGCCTTATATTGAAAAGCCGGACAGCGAAAAGAGGCTGCGGACGGAGTACCAGACCATCTTTGCCCGCGAGTATGGGTCAAGTGCCGCCCCCACGGCCTCGCTGCATTTCACGGAGAGGCTCTTAGAGAGGATAAGGACGATAGGTGTTGGGTACGACTTTGTTACCCTGCATGTCGGTCTGGGGACGTTCGCGCCCCTGACCGAAGAGAATTTCCGGACTGGCAGGCTGCATACGGAGCGCTTCTCGGTGACCGCGGAGCTTCTGGAAAAAATTGCAGCGGCCAAAAAGTCGGGCCGGAAGATCATCGCCGTCGGGACGACCGTGGTGCGGACGCTCGAAAGCCTGGCCGCTGGCAAGCAGGGTGAAACGGACCTTTTCATCACACCGGGCTACAAGTTCAAAACGGTGGACGGGATGGTGACGAACTTCCACCTCCCCCGCTCTTCCCTGCTGCTCATGATCTCGGCCTTCATCGGTAGCCGGGAAAAGACCCTGGACCTGTACCGGGTGGCCGTATCCCGTCAATACCGCTTCTTCAGCTTCGGTGACGGCATGCTGATTCTGTGAAGCAGCTTTTTTCCTGGTCTGTTCAGATACCTGTAAAGTATTTTATAGACATCGTAGTCGAAGCGGTATTCGGCCGAGGAGAGATCGAACCCTTCGGTTCCGGGGTCGTAACGGCCGAGCAGGCACCATTTGTCTACCACGAAAAGCTCTTCCCTCTCCCCTGCTTCCCTGATGACGATGGGACCGTCGAATCTCCAGGCTTTTATCTTGCGCTTGTAGAAGGCGTCGTCGAAGCGCAGGTTGTATTTGAGGAACGGCTCCTGGCCGGTACAAGCTCCGAAGCATTCCTCTATCTGGGAATAGAAGCAAGCCCCCCTCCCCTTTTCCAGGCCGAGGAGCTTGGGACAAAGGTGGTGCTCCTTGGCCAGTTCATATAAAAAATCTTCCGCCTGCTTCTTGGTCCTGAAGACCCCCATGATGCGACCGGCCAACTCGACCGGGATCCGGCTGGCTTGAGTTATCTCCACTGAATAATAGCCGTTCTTGGTCGCTGTTTTTGTCAGGAGCGCCATCAGCTTTATGTCCCTCAGCTGTCGGTTCAGGAGAGGCTGGCGCTTTTTAACCATGTCCGACTCCAGGAGCAATGCCCCGAGCTCTCCGGCGGTCTCCAGAACTTCTACATCCACCGCCTGCTGTGAGATCTTTAAGTCGGTTGCGGACTGGTGGTCGTTGACGAAATGGGAAAACACCCTTTCCCTCACGTTCTTGCTTTTACCTATGTAAAGCGGTACGTTATTTTCGGCATAGAATGTGTAAACTCCCGGCGCCTCAGGCAGGTCGTCCAGAATGTCGGCGGGAATGTGGCTTGGGATGGTCGGCCTTTTCATGATGGTTTTCAAGGCCTCGTGGAAAACCTCGGCCGGGTTTTGGGTTTCGGCCAGTTTGTAGAAGTCCCAGATGGCTTTCGCGTCGTCATAGGCCCGGTGGCGATGGAGACAGGTCAGGTTGAAGCTTTCGATGAGCGCGTCCAGGTTGTAGTTCTGTCTGCCCGGATACAGCTGCCTGGCCAGCCGGACGGTACAGAAATGCCGGCTTTGAAACTTAATCCCGGAGCGCCGGAACTCGTGCCTGAGCATACCGTAGTCAAAGCGGACATTGTGGGCGGCGATCACCGAATCCTCGAGGAGATAAAGGAGTTCGTCCGCGAGGTCCATGAATGTGGGTGAGTTTTCGAGGTCTTTCTGGCGGATGCCGGTCATGCGGCTGACGAACGGGTCGACGGCTGTCTCCGGGTTTATCAGTCGCTCATACTTTTTGGCCACCCGGCCGTTCTGGACCTTAATGATGCCGATCTCGATGATGCGGCTTCGGTAAGGGCTCCCGCCGGTCGTCTCGACGTCCAGGAAGCAGATAGGTTCATTCATCATGTCTTCCGAAAGATAGCATTTTCAAAACCGCTTGACAACTCGGATTTCTTTTTTTAATAATACCAAAGACTTATGGTGGTGGCAGTGGAGAAAACCCGACCAAGGGCAAACGTGGTTTCTGTGGGCTATCAGAGGGCCAGGCTGATTCCCGGCGCCGGTCCCCGCATCCCTTTGGCGGCCCTTCCCCATGAATGGGATCCGGACCGCGAAGACCACAAGCTGTTTACCGTCCCTTTCGGCAGGGACAGTCTGATCATGGCAGACGATTTTGATGATGACCGGGAGGTGGCGGAGGATACGATGGTCCATCTGGCCACATGGCAGGGGGAGGCCGACCAGACCTGCGCCGACGAGGAAGGCCTTTGGTCCGAAGAAGAGCTCGGCCGCATCCTCCATGAGCACCGCCGTGCCGACGACCCCATCGCCCTAAGGCTAGCTCGCACCCGCTTTTGGAGGGTGACCCCTTATTACGGTGCCGTCGACTCTACTCCCCTTTTCGTGAGACTGGTCGCGAAGCACAACCGGCAGTACGGACCGGATTTTTTGAGCCGGCGGGTGGACGGGCACAAGGGAACGGCCAGGACATTGGCCGCTTCCCTCGTCAACTCGGTGCAGTGGATCAAGAGGAGAATGGACAGGAATGTGCAGGGCTTTATCGAGTCCCAGAGCCCGAACCCCATGGGCATTCAGTTCCAGAGCTGGCGGGACGGCCGCGACTCGTACTTCAGGCAGGACGGAACCAGGGCGAATGCCCCGGTGGCTTCTACCGAGGTGCAGGGCCTGGCCTATGATGCACTCCTTTCTGCGGCCGAACTGTACGGACAGATGGCGGAGATGTCCGAGTGGAGGGTCAGAGACATGGTCGGTCCGTGCGGAATATCCTCTCCGGCAGACCTGAAGAAGGAGGCGTCCGAACTGGTAATGCGGGCACAGGCCCTGAAATCTTCCGTTATCTCGAACCTCTATGTGGCCGGCAGTTCGGGAGGGCCCGGGTACTTTGCCCTGGGATCCGAAAGGACAAACGGGACGTTCAGCGCACTCGCAGTGAAGTCTTCGGTGATGGGATGGCTCTTGAATACCCGGCTATTCGAAGGGTCCGGGGATGAGCGGTATACCCGAGAGATCGTTACCCATCTTTTTTCAGAGGACATGTTCGTCCGCTGGGGGGTGCGAACACTGGCAGACAGTGAACTGCGTTTCTGCCCGCTCTCCTACCACAACGGTTCCATCTGGCAGATGGACAACAACCAGATGGCCAAGGGACTCTGGCAACGCGGCTATTATAATCTGGCCTGGCAGCTTTATTGGCGCAACATCCTGATCACGAACAGACTGGGGACATTTCCGGAGTTCATCCAAGGGTACGACAGTACCGAACCCTTAATAAACACGGTCAAGGGGTTGACCTTCTCCCGAGGTGGTCATCCGGTGGAGTACCAGGAGCCCCAGCCGGTCCAGGGATGGTCGGTATCTGCTGTCTGGCAGGCTAAAAAAATGATGCGGGAATTGAGGCGCAGAAAAGTTCCCCTGTATGCGCTTGATCCGGCCAAGGCGGCCTTCGAGCAGTCCGTGCTTAAGAATATCCCCTCCCGTATAATCTACGAGCAGGGCCGAATACCTTTTTAACTCACTTCCCCTTGACGTGTTTATCAAAGAAAGCGACCGACCTGTCCATGGCCGTATTGAAGTTGGCGGATATATTGTGATCGTCGTCCGGGTAGGAATAATATTCTACCGGTCTGCCCGCCTGGTTCAATTGCCTGACAAGCGTTTCGGAAAACTCCACGGGTACGGAATAGTCTGCCGTGCCATGGTGTAACTGGAGAGGCCCGGAGATATCATTCAGAAAACTGTTGGCTGAAATAGAGTTCCAGAACTCCGGATTTTCTTCGGGCGTACCGTATTTCTCGATCAGTTCAATCCGCCAGTAACCCCGGCCACCGGGCAGTGTGGGGATGGTGGACGGACGACGACGCCACCGGTTGATGAGATCAGGATAGGAGGCTACCACGCCTGCCCAGACAACGCCGGCCCTGATATTCCTGTCGACCACCATGGAACGAAGTGTTATGTACCCTCCCATCGAATGCCCCCACATGCCTATCCGGTCCGGGTCAACGTCCGGATACCTGGCTACCGAAGAGAGCGCGTTCAGCACGTCTATAGTGTAATTTGGCGACCCGTAAGCCCCCCCCGGCTCACCCTCGGAATTGCCGTGACCCCGGTAGTCGCTTTTGAAAACAACGTAGCCGTTCCGGGCAAAACTGTCCACATAAGATAAGTAACGCTCCGTGGTCCGGTATTCGGTGGGCGGTATATACCCATGGTTGAAGATGACGGCCGGCCAGCCGTTCTTTGGCCTGTCCCCGCCCGGGATGGTCATCAGGGCATAGATCTTCAGCCCTTCCGATCTGTAGGAAACGATCTGGCGACTGTAGTTCGTGCCCGGGTCCAGGGTCTGCTCGATCGTTATCTCGCTGCCAGGGTATTCTCCCTGTCTCAGCGCGGCAACGGAAAGCGGATGCAATTCTTCTTCCATCTCTCCCCCGTCATCGACAATAGCTGGAGCGGTCTGTTTGGGGCGTAATAGAATAAGCCCGACGGACAGAAAGAGAATTGTAATCAGGAATACGAAAAATTTACCCATCCGCTTATTTTACCAAAGCGATGTGATTTATCCACCGATCTTGAATTCCACCACGTCACCTTCCTGCATGACATAGTCCTTGCCTTCCGAACGCACGAGGCCTTTGGTGCGGGCCCCCGTCCATCCTCCGCTGGCCACGAAATCCGGATAGCCGACAACGTCGGCTTTGATGAATTTCTTCTCGAAATCGGTGTGGATAACACCGGCCGCCCTCTGGGCAGAAGTACCCTTTCGGATGGTCCACGCCCTGACCTCCTTTTCCCCGGCCGTCAGGAAAGACATCAGTCCCAGCGTATCATAGGCGGTGCGGGCCAGAAGATTGAGGGCGGGTTCCTCAATCCCGACCGATCTGAGAAGCTCCTCCCTTTCCTTATCCTCAACATCCGAAAGTTCGCTCTCCACCTTGGCGGACAGGGCGATAACTGGCTGATAAGGAAATTTTAACAGCACTTCCCCGCTCTTCTTGAGCTGGGGTTCGGACATGTTGGCCACATAAATGGCCGGTTTCATGGTTAAAAGGTTCAAAGGCTTAATAAGCTCTTTTTGTTCCGGCTTAAACTCAAAGATACGGGCGGGTTTGCTATCATTTAAATGTCGTTTAAGCGCTTGGATAATTACCCACCTCTCCTTGTCTTCTTTGCCTGCGTTTTGCTTGGGGTCTTTCTGGTTTTCCAATGTTTGCAGATCCGCCAGGATAAGCTCCTCGTTCAAAACCGCCAGGTCTTCCAATGGGTCTACCCTGCCCGAGACATGCACGACGTCCGGGTCCTCGAAAAAACGCAGGACATAACAGATGGCATTTGTTTCCCGGATGTGGGAGAGGAATTTGTTTCCCAGTCCTTCGCCTTCGTGGGCTCCCCGCACCAGACCCGCAATGTCCACAAACTCCACCGTGGCCGGGACGATCTTTTCCGTGCGGACTATCTTTGCCAGGACCGGCAGTCTGTCATCGGGCACAGGAACAATACCGGTATTTGGCTCAATGGTGGCAAAAGGATAGTTGGCTGCCAAAGCCGCCTGTTTTTTCAGAAGCGCGTTAAAAAGGGTGGACTTGCCCGCATTAGGCAACCCGACGATCCCTACGGAAAGATTCATAGAGGTAAATTATAGCACTACTTGCCCGGTTTGGCCTGGGCGAAATTGACATTGTGTTTACGCCGCAGCAGGTCCCGGGCTAATGATTTAACTTCGTTCAGAAATCTTTCATTGGGAGCTCCGCTGGTCCTCGTGATCTTGAACAGGTTGTCCTGATAATTCACCGTCAGAATAACGCTCGCTCCGTTGGTGCCCCCTATCTTGTACCTGGCCAGTTGGAACAGGAATTTGTTGATGATGTCAGAGGTTTGCATGTTGTTTTTTTAATTGATAAGGAAAACGGGAGGGTTAGACGAGACGTTTATCTGGGGTTACAACAGCAGGAGGCGGTGGCTATAAGAACCATAAACAAGCTCATAAACTGATTATAGCAGATTCCGAAAACCGCTATCGCCGGAACAGGAACTTACCCCCTTCGACGTTGGGATTGGCGCTTTTTACCATCTCTACAAACTGTTGGGGTTTGGGGACTTCCGTGAAATGCAGGTCATAACCCAAAGTAGGGATATAAATGTTTACGGTACCGTATTTTAATATTTTACCCAACAGACTCTGTTCAACCCGGATCGATTGTATGTTGCTGTAGGGATAGGTCCTTTCCTGGGTGGAAAAGATCCCCCTTTTGAAGGCAATTTCATCAGCTCTGATCTCATAATGACGATTTGCCCAATCTATGATAATGATGACTATGATTGCCGTTTGGACCACTGTTACCAAGAGGAAAAACAGCAGCAGCGAGGCCGTATGAATGGCCAACAGGGTTTCAGGCTCAAGCTCGAGGATATTAATGTCGATCAGGAAGCGCCACAATATATACAAAAACTCAAAGATGAGTTCGGTAAGTACAATCCGGACCACCAGAAGCGGAATACTTCTCCTGATGACAACCGGAGGGGTCTGTTTGTTTTCCATTATCGCTGTTTTATAAGTATTCAAATAGAGTAAAAAATAATTAAACTTTGGGTAAGATTTCTATGAAAGGGATGAATTAAGGGCAACTCTCACGAAGTTAATACTCCTTTTTTTCTTTATTCTTATTTATAGTTACTATGTTCGGTATATGCTTTTATGGCTGAGCGTTGTGCGTATGACTGTGCCTTGGACGGTCTTCAGATATCCGCTCCCCGGAATAATGCTTTCCATGATGACGGATGCTTTGGACTGGAGCCTGTTTCCGTTTGGATCAGACATGGACCATTCCGACTATCAGATGTGGGACAAAATGCTCGACATGTATGCTTCCCTGGTCTTCGGTCTGTATATGATCCAGACCTGGCGGAATCCCTGGGCGAAAAACGCCGGGCTGCTGCTTTTGGGATGGAGGTTGATAGGTACGGTCATTTTCGCCTTGACCGCCTGGCGGCCCGTCCTGTTCTGGTTCGCCAATTTTTTCGACCACTTCTTCATCTTCATTGAGTTCGGCCGCCTCGTCCTGGGGAGGATGGTCAGGATTCTCTCCAAAACCGCTTTCTTTCTGACCCTAATGCTTATCCTGGGTTTGAAACTCGTCCAGGAGTATCTGCTCCACATAGCCGGTCTGTTTCCCTGGGAGGAGGAGTTCGGCCGGTTCTTCACCGGCCCCGGCATGATCCCCCACTATTCCAACATCTCCATCTGGGTCGGATTCTTTCTGCTCGCACATGGCCTGATCTTATATTATTTCCTGAGATCGCAGGCTCTTACCCCTTCCCGACGCAATGTATAAACAATTCTTAAACCACTATCTAATAATCTGGATTTATGGAAAGCTTACCTGGTAAAGCGGTGTCATATTGGCTCGATTCCACGTTCAAAAGCAGGTGCGACATCCTGAAGGATGGCATTAAAGTTGACGTGGCAGTGCTTGGCGGCGGCATTGCGGGCTTGAATATTGCCCTGAGATTGAAGGAATCGGGCCTGAAGGTGGCCGTCATAGAAGCCCGGGAGATCGGTTCCGGCGTGACCGGCCATACAACCGCCCATATTTCCTCTGCCCACGATTTGATCTATGCCGATCTGGAAAAGAACTTTGGGAAAGACGGCGCCCGGATCTATGGCGAAGCCAACCAGACTGCGATCGGGCAGATCGCTGCCGTGGTCAAAAGATATAAAATAGACTGTGATTTCAGATCCGTATCTGAATATGTTTATGCCGAAAGGAATAACGACCTCGAGATATTAAGACAGGAGTTTGAATCGGCCCAAAGGGCCGGGTTACCCGTCTCATACCAGGGCTCGGCTCCCTTGCCTTTTCCGACCGCCGGGGCCATCAGATATTCGGACCAGGCAGAGTTCCACCCGCAAAAATACCTGCTCAGGCTGGCGGAAATAATCGACAGGGAGGGTAGTTATGTGTTTGAACACAGCCGGGCCCTGGATGTGGAAGTGGGTGAGCCATGTATTGTCAAAACAAACAAGGGAGAGCTCACGGCCAAAGAAGTGGTCATCGCTACCCACTTCCCTTTTCTGGACCGGGGCGGCTTCTTTGCCCGGATGACCCCCTACCGCTCCTACGTTCTGGGTATCCGTGTCAAGGACAGAGTCGCCAAAGATATGTTTGACAGCACGGAGCGACCATCCCACTATATCAGGACCCAGCTGACCGAAAAAGGTACTCTAACCATTGTCGGTGGCGGGCTGCATGTGACCGGGGAGTTTTCGGATACGGACCGATTCTACCGGGAGCTCGAGGATTATGCCCGGTCGCATTTTCGGGTGGAGAGCATAGATTACCGCTGGTCCACCCAGGACAACTACCCGTTCGATCACGTACCTTTTATAGGTCGATTCATGCCTAACGCCGAACACCTTTTTGTGGCGACAGGATTTCAAGGTTGGGGTATGACCACAAGTATGGTGGGGGCAGAGATTATCTCTGACCTGATCCGGGGCAAGGACAACCGCTGGGCCGGCCTTTTCTCCCCGCAGCGCTTTAAACCGGCGGCCGAGGGGGCAGAACTTGTTGACCGGAACGTTAAGGTTGCCAAAAGATATATCAGTGACAGGCTGAAAAAAGCCAGGACTGAAAAAGTATCCGGCCTAAGACCGGGGGAGGGAAAAATCATCGCTGAAAAAGGTAAGAAAACAGCCGTCTATAAAGATAAGAATGGAAAGGTACATGAGATTTCCCCGGAATGCACGCATATGGGATGCCTGGTTAATTTCAACAGTGCCGAGACATCTTGGGACTGTCCCTGCCATGGTTCCCGCTTTACGGTAGATGGTGAAGTTATCCACGGTCCTGCCTTAGCTCCCCTTAAAAAGAAGGTTTAAGGTAAATTGGGATTGTAGCGGATGATCTTGTCATCCCCGCTTTGGGTAAAGCCCCGGCCGTCCCGATTGCTGGTTGTAAGGTAAAGCATGTCATCCGGGCCGGCCACCACTTCCCGCAGCCTGCCGAACCGCCCGGAAAAGAGTTCCTCCATTGCCGGTGGGGAGGCCGCAACATCAACCTTATATAAGGCGTTTCCCCTGAGACCCGTAAAGTAGAGTGTCCCGTTCAGGAAAGCGGCCCCGCCTGGCGCCCAGGTATTGTCACCGCTGTGAAGGACGGGGTTTTCCATCCCTTCCCTGCTCCCCTCACCGGTTATAACCGGCCAGCCGTAGTTTCGGCCCGGCCGGATACTGTTCAGTTCATCCTGTGCTGTCGGACCGTGCTCAACGGACCAAAGTTTGTCCTCGCTGTCCCAAGCCAGGCCCTGCGGATTGCGGTGCCCGAGCGAGTATACCTCGTTGTTGAACGGGTTTCCAGGGGCAGGTGCACCCTCACCTGTCAGGCGGAGGATCTTGCCAGCCAGGCTGCTCTGGTCCTGTGCCGAGGAAGGCTCCCCCGCGTCACCGGTGGTCACATATAGGAATCTGTCCGGTCCGAACCTAAGGCGTCCGCCGTTATGATTGATGGCGCCGGGTATGCCTTCAAGGATGGTCCGGGTATCGGTCAGGGCATTATTCTCAAACCGGTAGCGGACCACTTTATTCAAAGTACTGCTGCCCTCGGACGAGTAGGTGTAATAGAGGTAAACGTACCTGTTCCGGTCAAAGTCCGGATGCACGGCTACTCCCAATAAACCGCCCTCCCCTTCATGCAGTACTTCGTCTATGACGGCGACCGGTTGCTCCCGGAGGTTTCCGTCCCTGTCTATCAGACGCACCCGGCCGGGCCGTTCGGTGACAAGGACGCTTTCGTCGGGTAGAAATGCCAGTGCCCAGGGTATCTCGAGACCGTCGGCGACCACCACTATCTGCCTGAGGTCTTCGGACAGGCGACTGTTGTCCGGAACGTCAAGGTTGTCCGTGCCGCCATAATTTCGCCGGAAAGACAGTAATACCAGGCCGGCCACCAGGAGGATGAGGATGATGATCTGGGTCAGGTTTTTGTTGCCCATAGATATATTCTATGAAATAAAAATCTGGACAAACATCTTTCCGTAGATGCCGTTATCTATAACTCCGACTGCCATTTTCCGGAAGGAGGGATGCAGGATATTGGCCCGATGGCCGGATGAATTCATCAGTCCGTTGTGGGCCAGTCTTACGGTCGGGGCAAGGGCCAGGTTCTCGCCGGCGACAAAGTACAGAACGCCGGCCGTCTCGAGGCGGTCGCCGACATCGCGGCCTTCCGGGGAGATATGGGCGAAGTACTTTCTTTGCCACATGTCCGTGGCGTGTATCCGTGCTACTGGCAGGGCCTCCGGCGCCCACTCAAGAATGGCAAGCCCTTCCTTTTGCCTCTCCTCGTTCACCAGTCCGAAGATGGCACTTTCCGCGGCCTCGTCTATGGTGAGCTCCTCGATCTCGACGGGCAAACTGACGCGCTCATTACTCTGTGGCTTGACTGTCAGGTACATCAGAGTATCCTCCACTGCGCCGCCGAAGATCCGGTTCAGCGAATTTTCGAACCGGCCGGAATGCTTCAGTATGGCGTTGCCAAGATATGACTCCATGGCCGCTTTCTTGGCTTGGGGGTTAAGGGGCAAGCCTATCACCAGGGTCAGGAAAAAAGCAGCCAGGACCAGTGCCTGGCCTGCGGCCGGCAGGGCGGCCAAAGTCCGGCCTCCCCTGAAAACAAGCCACTTCCGGGGCAGCCGGGAGACGAACACCAGAAGCAGGATGTTCAGGACCACTTCGCCTAACACGGCCACCGCCAGGAAACCGAAGGCGTTTGCGAATGATGGGGCGATGGGAAAACTGTCCTGGATAAGCCCGGCAGCCCGCTGGTAACCGAGAAAAGCCAGGGTGACCGCCCCCAAAAAGGCCAGGAAGTCGGCCAGGGATTTCCAGAAACCCTGCCTGATCCCTTCGATGATAAAAAACAGGACCAGGAGGATGATCGCAGCGTCGAACCAGTTCAAGCCCTCTGTTATGCTTTCCATTAATAGAATTCTACGCCCAAACTATGAAAAATTTGTAAGAATTTCTTATTCTACTCTTACTTCAATCTGCCCCATTTCACAAGGAGGGCGAATATCCTTCTACCTAAATGATGGTTAACAGGAAGCTGGTCAATGTCAAAAAGATAGCCGTGCTGAGGGCGAACGGATTGGGCGATTTCATTTTTATTCTTCCCGCCCTGACCGCCCTGAGGGAAACCTATCCTGAGAGCGAGATTGTCTATCTTGGGCGGCCGTGGCATCGCCTGTTTCTGGCAGGCAGACCAGGAGTGATAGACAGGACGGTAGTCGTGCCTGTCAGCGACGGACTCAGGCAGGAGCCCGGCCGGCATGAGGACCAAAGGGAGACGGATGCCTTTTTCCAGAAGATGCAGGCGGAAAGTTTCGATCTTGCTTTCCAGCTCCATGGCGGCGGACGACAGTCCAATCCGTTTATTCACAAATTGGGAGCATCCCTGACAGTAGGTTTAAGAACCCCCGATGCGGCTGCCCTCGACATCAATGTGCCGTATGTCTATTACCAGAACGAGTACATGCGCTACCTGGAAGTGGTTTCCCGTGTCGGTGCCACCTCATCCCAAACCAGACCGGTAGTAAGCCTGACGGACAAGGATGCCAGGGAGATAAAGGAGGTCGCGGATATCAGTAGTCGTTTTATTGTCGTTCACCCCGGCGCCTCGGACCCGAGACGCCGCTGGCCGGCGGACAGGTTTGCGGCCGTCGCGGATTTTTTCGCCAAGCGGGGTTTCAGGGTTGTTATCACCGGCATTGAGGATGAAATGGACGTTGTTCGGGAGGTACAGACCAGAATGACTGAGCCCAGTGAGAACCTGGCAGGTAAACTGACTATCCGGGCGATGACCGGCCTATTGTCGGCCGCAGCTCTCCTCATCAGTAACGATACCGGTCCCTATCACCTGGCCTATGCTCTGGATACGCCGGCCGTAGGTGTTTTCTGGTGTGCCAACCTTATCAACTCCGCTCCTCTTCATCGACGCCGGCACCGAGCCCTCGCCTCATGGACCATCAACTGCCCCATGTGTGGGATGAACTGCGCCGAGGAGTTTCCTTTTGAACCGAAGATCGGGTGTGATCACCTAACATCGTTCACCAAGGGGGTCAAAGTGGCGGAAGTGGCCTTGACCGCCATTGAACTTCTGAAGGCCGACCGGACTGTTAAAGAAACCCGGGTGGAAGATACCTTACTCATACCCCCGGCTTTGTAGCCGGAAGATGTGGGCATATAACCGGTTTTGACGTAAAAGTTCCAAGTGGCTTCCCTTCTCTACCACCTGTCCTTTTTCAAACACGAATATCCGGTCCGCTTTCCTGACCGTGGAGAAACGGTGGGAGATGAAAAGCAGGCTCTTATCCCGATAGAGACTGTCCAGATTATTGAAGATGGCATGTTCCGCTTCGGCGTCGATGGCCGAGGTCGGCTCGTCCATGATCAGGATGGGGGCATTGCGGTAGATGGCCCGGGCAATGGCCACCTTCTGCCACTGTCCGCCTGACAGCTCCACGCCGTGTTCGAACCACCGTCCCAGGATCTGGTCATATTTATTAGGCAGAAATTCCAGGAGGTCCTCGCCCTCGGATTTGTGCAGGGCCTCGCTGATCCCGCCGTTGGGCGGTCGGTGAAGGTTGCCGAACCTGATGTTCTCCCTTAGAGTGGTGAAATACCGGGCGAAATCCTGGAACAGGATGCCGATATGCGCATACCATTCCCTAAGGTCTATTCTTCGCAGGTCTTTCCCGTCAATCAATATCCGTCCCTCGGTCGGGTCGTAAAACCTAAGGAGCAGTTTGATGAAAGTGCTCTTTCCTGCCCCGTTATGGCCGACGATGGCGACGTTCCGGCCTTTCTCAATAACCACGTTCACATTCTTCAGCGACAGGTTACGGCTCCCCTGGTAACTGAAACTGACGTTCTCGAAAACGATCTCCCGGGGCCGCAATCCTTCCAGGCGGACGGCAGGGCGTGGTGCGGCGATCTGGTTGTGGATGTCCTGGAGCTTGAAATAGTCATGCAGGAAAAGGCTGTTCTCGGTCACCAGACCGAAATTCAGAAGGACGCTCGAGATCTGGCCGGAAAAAGTGAACAAGGTGTTCAGGAAGAAGGTGAAGTCGCCGATCGAGTAACGTTCCGTGCGGACCGCTCCGATGAAGTTGAGGACGGCAAAGAAGATGGCCAGAGGGATCAGGATGAAGCTCAGACTGGACAACAAGGTGTAGGTCCGTATCGGCCGCTGGTAGTCGGAAAGGACCTTTTTCTGAAAGCTTGAAGCCCGGTCGATGAAATATTGTCGGAGGCCGTAGATCTTCATTTCTGCGAGCGTCTGGAAGTTCGTGAACAGGGACCTGAGATACCAGATATAGTTCGTTTCGGAGGCGTTCTTGGAATATTGGGACCAGGCGGCGTTCCCGTATTTCGACCTCAGATAATAGATCGGAGCGGACACCAGGGCAAGGATGACGAAATAGCCAGGGTTCAGCCGGAGGGCAATGAGCATGGAAAACAGGAGCGCGGCGAGATTATAGACGATGGCATTAAGGGTCTTGAGTATCTCCGGTAGGCGGTATGAGTATGACCCCTCCACTTTGGCGATCAGGTTCCTGACATCCCCTCTTTCCAGGAGGCCGAAATCGAGCTCGGCCAACTTGTTCATGAATCTTCTGGTCAGGGCGTTCTGCAGCTTGGCACGGATCAGGTAATCGAAGTAGTACTGGTTGAAGGTGAAATTGACGAACCGCGAGAGGTACTCAAAGAACAGGAAGGTGGAAACGATGATAAAAAGGACCGATGACAAGCCCCCCATGGTAATCTCTGCGGCCACCTGGTCGATCATCAGCTTGTACACATAGTACACCACATAGAGAAGGACGGCCCCTAAAAAAGAGGTAGAAAAGTAAGCGGCCAAAAGAACCTTATCCTCTTCCCAGGTAATAACCAGGAGTCGCCATACATTCCTGATTATTTTCCCGTACTCCCCTTTCATGGTCCGTATCGGTTTACCGGGTTTCCCCGATCATCTTTTCCGCCTGGCCGTCCATGATGCCTATAGCCATAAAGAAGACCGGCATCAAGAGAAGCGCCAGATATGCCTCTATCCCTTCATTGGGAAAGAGGAGGTAAACGGCCAGCGAGCTCAGCAGGCCGTATATGAACCAAAGCACCAGGCTTAAAAAGCGCCGCGCCGGTTTACGTTTGAGGTTCGGTAATTCCATCTTCCAATTTATACCCTTCCGCTGTAATAAAAAGCCGTTAAAAGAGTAAGATAGGGGTAAGGCTTCTGTTTTGCTCTTAAGGACTTCTTACTCCCTTCTGATTACGGTCATAAGTCAAATTCTTACAATCAGGTTATGAGAAAAATTGCCATATTCAGGGCCTTGGAATTGGGCGACCTTATCTGCCTCGTTCCTGCCCTGAGAGCACTGAGACGGCACTACCGCCGGGCCGAGATCTGTCTTATTTCCCTGCCCTGGGCCGCTCCTTTTGCCGACAGGTTCGGTAAATATCTGGACAGGTTCATCGAGTTCCCGGGCTATCCCGGTTTGCCAGAGCAGCCGTATGACAGTGCCAGGACAGAGTCATTCATGGAAAGGATGCGGCGGGAGAGGTTTGACATTGTCTGGCAGATGCATGGCAGCGGTGAGATAACAAACAGGGTGGCGGCCGATTTTCAGGCAAAGGAAGTGGTCGGCTACGGGCTCACCCTGCCCTGGCAGGAGGAGGAACACGAGGTCGTCAAATATCTGATGCTCGTAAAGGCCAGGGGCATCCCGCTTCAGGGCAACCATCTGGAGTTCCCGGTATCAGGCGAGGAGAAGGAGGAATACCTTATGATTAGGGAAAGGGCCGGCCTGACGGGGAGACCTTATACCGTTCTCCATCCTGGTGCCAAGGACCCGCGGAAAAGGCACGACCCTGCCCTGTTTGCCCGTCTCGGCGACACTCTCGAGGCGGCCGGCTTTGCCACCGCCCTGACCGGGATCCGCAAAGAGATCGATCTTCTGGAGCAGGTGGAGCACTTCATGGCCCACCACCCCGCCAACCTAGGAGGCCAGACCGGCCTAGGGTGCCTGGCGGAACTCCTAAGGAATGCAGAGCTCGTTATTGCCAATGACACAGGTGTTTCCCATCTGGCCCAGGCGGTGGGTACAAAAAGCATTATCCTGTTCACCGCCCATTCGTCTGTCGAAAGATGGGGGCCTTTGGACAGGAAAAAACACGTCGCCCTGACGGGTGGCGAGGCGGCGACCTATACGGACATTATCGGGCATGTCTGGCGGTTACTCGGTGAAAAGCACGGGAATTTGGCAACATACCAGTTCTCCGATCATGGCCACGGATTATGACGAAGGAAAATGGCAAATACAGAGTTTTCACCTGGCATGTCCACGGTAATTACCTGTACTACCTGTCGCAGATATCAGACTATGAATTCATCCTGCCCGTAGCCGGTTGGAAAAAGAACGGGTACGGCGGGCGGGCCAAAGGTCTACCCTGGCCGGACAATGTACGGGAAGTGCCGGCGGACAGGGTGAGGGAAGTCGAATTCGACATCATTCTATTTCAGGACAGGGAGCATTACCTGGACGACAGTAAGAGGTTATTCTCCCCTGCCCAGCTTGAACTGCCGAAGATCTACCTGGAGCACGACCCTCCCCGGGAAAGCCCGACGGATACCCGCCATGTGGTCAGGGAACCGGATATCCTGGTGGTGCATGTCACGCATTACAACCGCCTGATGTGGGATAACGGTAACTCTCCCACGGCGGTCATCGAGCATGGCGTGCGGCTCTTGGAGCCGGCCAATTACACCGGTGAGTGGGCTAAGGGTGTCGTAGTCGTCAATGATCTGGATCGGCGCGGCCGGCGGCTCGGACTGGATGTTTTTGAGAAGGTGCGGGACCTGGTTCCCCTCGACCTGATAGGTATGGGTTCCGAGAGGCTCGGCGGTCTCGGTGAGGTCCCCCACCATGAGCTGTCCCGGACCTTGTCCCGCTACCGCTTCCTGTTCTATCCCATCCGGCACACTAGCCTCGGGCTCACCCTCATTGAGGCCATGATGACCGGTCTGCCGGTGGTGGGGCTCGCCACCACGGAACTGCCGACGGTTATCGAGAACGGTGTGTCGGGATATATCCATACCGACGTTGACTACTTGGTGGAAAAAATGCGGGACCTCCTGCAAAACAGGGAGAAAGCCTATGAATTGGGTGTTTTTGCCCGTTTGACCGCCAATAGCTTCTTTGGGATCGAGAGATTCACCCGGCGATGGAAAGAGGTCATGACCCGGGCTATAAATTCAGGTAAATCCTATGAGACAGAGAATAGCCTTTATTTCTGAACACGCCTCCCCTCTGGCCACCCTGGGCGGGGTCGACAGCGGTGGGCAAAACGTCTACGTGGACCAGGTGAGCAAGAATCTGGCCCGGCTCGGGTATGAGGTTGACATATTCACCAGGTGGGACAACCTGAAGCTGCCGCCGGTGGTCGATTACCAGAAACATGTCCGGGTTATCCACGTCAAAGCCGGACCGGTCAGGTTCGTCAGGAAGGAAGACATGCTGCCTTATATGAAGGAATTTACCAAAAACATGATGGCATTCATAGCCAAGCACCCTCTAAATTACCAGCTTATTCACGCCAACTTCTTTATGTCCGCCCTGGTGGCGGCAGATCTGAAACGGCAGACGGGCACCCCCTTCGTGGTCACCTTCCATGCGCTCGGCCGCGTGCGGAGGGAACACCAGGGGGAGGAAGACGAATTTGCCGACGAACGGTTCGCTATCGAGGAAAGGATAGTTGAGGAAGCCGACCGCATCATTGCCGAATGCCCACAGGACCGCGAGGATCTGATCTTTTTCTACGGGGCGAATCAGGACAAGATCTCTATCGTTCCCTGCGGCTACGACCGTAACGAGTTCTACCCTATCGACAGGCAGCTTTCCCGGATGACGCTGAACCTGCCCGTCAACGGCCCGATCATTCTGCAGCTTGGGCGGATGGTCAGGCGTAAGGGTATAGACAACGTGATTCGGGCTTTGGGTATCTTGCACAAGCGGGATGACATCCAAGCCAGACTGGTGGTGGTGGGCGGAGAAAGCGACGAGCCCGACCCCGAAATGACGCCCGAGATAGGCAGACTGCAGGAGATCGCCAAGGCGGAGAACGTTTATGATTTTGTTACCTTTGTCGGCCGCAAGAACCGCGACCAGCTCAAGTATTATTACAACGCGACCGATGTCTTTGTCAGTACCCCCTGGTACGAACCTTTCGGGATAACCCTGCTTGAGGCAATGGCCTGTGGTGTTCCGGTTGTAGGCGCCAACGTGGGTGGCATCAAATTTACGGTGTCGGACGGAAAAACCGGTTTTCTGGTCCCTCCGAAGGAGCCGGAGCTTCTGGCCGACAGGCTGAAGGGCATCCTCGGGAATGCGAACCTGGCCAGACTGATGAGAGAGAATGCCACCAAAAGAGTCAATACGTTCTTCACCTGGGCGATAGTCGCCCGCAGCCTGGCGGCCATTTATGAGGAGGTGCTGACGGCGAACCACGATGCCTATGAGGAGTATGAAACGCAAACCGGCATCATCAGCGATAACTTCCGGTCCCTGCACGAGACGGTGAAAAAAGCAAAAAGGACACTCCAGGCGCCTATCCTGGAGGCGAGCCGGGTCATTTCCGACGCGTTCCAGAAAGGACGGAAGGTGCTGGTCTGCGGTAACGGCGGCAGTGCGGCCGAAGCCGAGCATCTGGCAGCCGAACTGGTCGGCCATTTTATGCTGGAAGACCGCGAGGCCCTGCCCGCCCTGGCCCTGAGTGCCAACTCCCCAGTCTTCAGCGCCCTGGCCAACGACTACGGGTATGCCCAGGTGTTCGCCAGGCAGGTCGAAGCTTATGGACGGGAGGGAGATATCCTCGTGGGCATTTCCACGAGCGGCAATTCGGAAAACGTGGTCAGGGCCTTTAGGAAAGCCTCACAAAAGGGGTTGATCTCGGTGGGGATACTCGGCAACAATGGCGGCAAGGCCCTTTCCCACACGGATGTCGGGATAGTGGTCCCTTCCCCCAATCCGCAAAGGGTCCAGGAGATCCATCTGGCCGTCATCCACACTATCGCCGAACTGGTTGAAAAGCAGATCTTCCCCGGCCAGCACAAGGCGAACAGTAACGGTCTGAAAAGGAAGGGAGAGGATTATGGATAATCCGCTGACCGATAAGGTCATTCTGATCACTGGAGGGGCACAGGGGCTCGGCGAAGCCACGGCCAGGATACTGGTGGAGAACGGTGCCAGGGTGGTGGTCGGAGATATCAACGAGAAGAACATGGATCATCTGGTGGCAAAAGTCCGCGGGACCGGACGGAAGATAGAGGGCATGTATCTCGACATCGCAAGCGAGAAGAATATCGATGAGGTAATGGACAGGGTATCACAGAAATACGGCCGACTGGACATACTTATCAATAATGCCGGCATAGACGTCACCAAGTCCGTGGAAGAGATGTCGGTGGAAGAATTCGATAGAGTGCTCCGGATAAATCTGAGGGGACCCTTCGTGCTGTCGAGAGCCTTTTTCAAAGCGGCGGCAGAACATGATGCACCCGGCCATATCGTGAACATCACCTCGACGGCTGCCAAGCGGACCTGGAAGAACGCCGCCGCTTACCATGCGAGCAAATGGGGGCTTCTGGGATTGTCCCATGCCCTCCTGACCGAGGGCAGAAGCAGGAACATCAGGGTTACGGCCGTCATTGCCGGAGGCATGAGGACGCCCTTCATCCTGGGCCGTTTTCCGGACACCGACCCGAGTACATTGCAGGACCCCAGGAATGTCGCTGAGACGATCAAATTTGTGCTGTCCTCTCCGCCCGAAACGAACATCGCCGAGATCATGGTCTTACCAATGCTGGAGACATCATGGCCTTAAGTAATGGCAAACCGAAGAAGACGGTCTTTCTGGACAAGGACGGTACGCTTGTGTACAACGTTCCCTACAACGTGGACCCGCGCTTCATAATTCTGCGCGAGCACACTGCCAGCGGCCTGCGGCTCCTAATGGAGGAAGGTTATCAATTGGTCATCATTACCAACCAGTCCGGTGTCGCCCATGGCAAGTTCAGCGAGAAACACCTTCTTCAGGCCGAGGAGAAGTTGAGGGAGATGCTACTCGAAGACGGGGTCAAACTGTCCGGCTTCTATTACTGCCCTCACCATCCGAATGGCGTTTTGGAACACTATGCCCTGCACTGCTCTTGCCGCAAGCCCAAACCGGGCATGTTGAAAAAGGCGGCCAGGGAGTTGAGGGCCGACCTGAATTTCTCCTGGATGGTCGGTGATATTCTGAACGATGTGGAAGCGGGCGTTAGGGCAGGCTGTCGGACGGTACTCATCAGCAACGGTGAGAATGAATCGGAATGGAACTTTTCCGGCCTGAGGACACCGACAGTGATCGCCTCGGATATGGAACAGGCCGCGCGGTACATCATCGGAACTGACAGAAGAATAGCAGTTGGCCGCCCGAACGGGCACCTCCATGGCACAGGAACCGTCACGGATAATCAATAGATTCGGAGAATTGAAGGTAATAGTCGTCGGTGACGCAATGCTGGACGTGTATATGGACGGGGCCGTCCACCGGTTATGTCGGGAAGCTCCCGTCCCCATCGTGGAGGCGGGAGAAACCCTCCTCAGGGCGGGAGGAGCGGCCAATACCGCCGTCAACGCCGCCGCTCTCGGCGCAAACACCAGTCTTTTGTCCGTAGTGGGGGAAGACCGAGAGGGTTACGGCCTGTCCAGGCTATTGATGGCGGCCGGGGTGGATACGGAAGGGCTGCACCGCCACCATGGCCGGGAGACTATTACCAAAGAGAGGATCACCACCGACGGCCACCTTCTCCTGAGGATAGACAGGGGTGGTCTAGACAGAATGGACGGATTTACCGAGGGTATCCTGATCGAGTGGCTGGCCGAAAAATATGCGAAAGCGGACGGAATAGTCATCTCTGACTATGGCTATGGGGTGGTGACGGACACGTTTATCCAACAGATCAAAATAATGCAGGACAAAAATCCGCGGCTCTTGGTGGTCGACTCGAAAGAACCGGACAGGTTCCGGCCACTCCGGCCGGCGGTAGTGAAACCTAACTATGAGGAGATCAGGACCCTCCTTGGATTGACCAGAAGCTATGCCGGCGAGGAAAGGGTTTCCCAGCTTTGGGATAAGGGCCGGGACATCCTAAAGCTGACCGGCGCCCGCCGGGCGGCGGTAACGCTGGACCATGACGGCGCACTCCTGTTTGAGAAAGGCAGGCCCGTCCCCTACCGTACTTACGCCAGACAGCTTGATAACATGCAGGCCGTTGGAGCGGGAGACACCTTTACGAGCGCGTTGGCGTTGGCCATGGCATCCGGGGCCGGAGGTGAGATGGCGATGGAACTGGCTTCCGCTGCCTCGGCAGTGGTAGTACAAAAGAATGGAACAACAACATGCACGAAAATGGAACTGGAGCTCTACCTGATTTCGAATAACAAATCGATCGCGAGGGACATGGATCTCCAGGAGAAACTGAAAGAGTACCGCTCCAGCGGACAAAGCATTGTCTTCACGAACGGGTGTTTCGACATTCTCCACAGCGGGCATGTCGGGTACCTGGAGAAGGCAAAATCCCTGGGAGATGTGCTGGTGGTGGGCCTGAACACCGACGCCAGCGTCCGCCGGCTCAAGGGGGAGACGCGGCCGATAAACAGCCTGGAGGAGAGGATAAAGGTTCTGTCCGCCATCACGGCAGTGGATCTGATCGTTCCCTTCGCCGAGGATACACCCGTCAACCTGATCAAGAAGGTCAGGCCTGATTATTTCGTCAAGGGGGGCGACTATAGCCGTGAGATACTGCCCGAAACGCCGGTGGTCGAAGCGTTAGGGGGTAAAGTGGAGATCCTGCCCTATATTCCGGAGAGATCGACCACCAACACCATCAGGAAGATACTCGCTGCCGGGCAGGCCGGATAATCATGAATGGCGACAGTTTCAAGAACTTGGACCATATTCTCTGTGTCCGGCCGGACAATCTGGGGGACGTGCTTATGGCTCAGCCGGCCATCAGGGCATTGAAGGAAGACCGTCCTGGACGAAGGATCACTCTTCTGACCTCCCGTATGGGCAGCGGCGTCGCCCGTATGCTGCCGGAAGTGGACGAAGTTATCACCTACACCCTCCCCTGGGTCAAAAACGACGGGTTGCGGGACTCGGAGGCCGGGGTGATGGGCTTGATCGACGCTATCAGGAAAAAGAAGTTCGAGGCGGCGGTCATATTCACGAACTTCAGCCAGTCGGCCTTTCCCACCGTTATGCTCTGTTATCTGGCCGGTATTCCGAGGAGGCTCGCCTATGTCCGGGAGAATCCTTATCGGCTCTTGACCGACTGGGTACCGGACCCGGAACCCTTTTTCTTGCAAAGGCACGCGGTCGAGCGTCTTCTCGCTCTGGTGGGGTCGGTCGGGGTTCCTGCCCGGGACAGACGGGTATTGCTGACGGCCGGCAAAGAAGCGGAGGAGGCAGTGAAACGGAAACTTAAGGAGGGCGGCGTGGATCTTGATAAACGCTGGCTGGTCATTCATCCGGGAGTTTCCGAACGGAAACGTCGTTATCCGCCCGCATTGTTCGCAGAGACGGCCCGTCTGATAAGGAAAAAACTAGGCTATCAGATCTGCCTGACCGGCCTTGAGGCGGAGAGTGCAACCATAAGGGAGATAGAACGGCAAAGCAGAACGAACATCATCTCTTTGGCCGGCCTGCTCAGCCTTTCGGAACTCGTGGCCCTGATCAAGCTCTCCCCTCTCCTGATAGCCAACAATACCGGACCGATGCACATCGCGAGCGCGGTCGGCACGCCCGTCGTGGCTCTGTATGCCCGCACCAATCCGGAGCATACGCCCTGGATGGTCAGGCACAAAGTGCTTTATTTTGATGTAGAGAAAGATCTAAGAAGCCCGAACCAGGTCCTGAAATTCATCGAACCATCCTCAACCTGTCCCCTTCCTACCCCGGATGAGATTCTGCGGGCAGCTGCCGAGCTGCTGGTGAAGAACTGAACAATATAATTATACACTTAAATAAAACTCATAGTATAAATACAAAGGAATAAGAAATATAATGTCTGGATGCGGTGGAGTCCGGATATATCGAAAATATAGGCTACAATGATTTGAGGAAAGACGCCAGTATTTCGTAGTAGTCGCTCAGGAATTTGGTATCCACCCACTCGTTGTCCGTATGGAGACCTGCTCCGACCGGACCGAACTCCACCCCGGCCACCCCGATGGCCGAATAGTGCCTGATATCGGACGCGCCGTGCCCCTTGAGAAGCTTTACCTTCTCGTTCCCGAAGTGCCCGTTGACCGCGTCCGCCAGTTTCCGGATAAAGGGGTTGTCAGGGGCAGTATAATGCTCGGGTTCGTTCTCCAAGAAGTCGAGCTCCGCCTCTTTCCCGGCTATCTTTTTCAAGGCCGGTACAATACTCTCCTTGTCCCTGGCGATATAGCGGGCATCCAGCCAGGCCTCGGCCTGGTCGGGAACCTTGTTGAAGGTCTCATTGGTCGAACTCACCTTAGCCAGGTTGACGGTGGTGGCCCAGGCCTCTTTGTGGATCTCGGGGAACTCGGCCTCGAGCCTTTCCAGTATCCTCATGAGCTTCCAGAGGGCGTTTTCCCCCTTCCAGAGATAGGCGCCGTGCGCGGTCCGGCCCTTGGTTTTTATCTTCAGCCAGATAACGCCCTTGGTCTCGTTCTTGATGTTCAGCTCCGTTCCCTCGCCGGCGATGACGAAATCAGCCAGTATCCCCTGCTCTGCCTGGTATCTGGTGCCGTCATATCCGCCGATCTCCTCGTCCGTGACCAGTTGGAGAGCCAGGGGATAGTCCACTTTAGCGGCCATGTTCTTGAAGACGTACAGGAGGGCGGCGGTGGAGGCCTTCATATCCGACGCTCCCCGGCCGTAGAGACGTCCGTCCTTCTCGAAAGGTTGATACTGCTCGTCCCTGCCCGGGACCACGTCCAGGTGGCCGTTGAGGATGATCTTGAAGCGTTTTGGACGACGGCTTCCGTAATACACGAGCGCACTGGGGCAGCCGTTCCGTTCGAACCGCTCCACTGTAAATTCCCCCACCTCGGCCAAGGCCCTCTCCAGGACCTCCTTCAGCAGGGCCGGGTTCTCTTTGGTCGATCTGATGGATATGAGCTCTTTGGTTAGTTTGAGGATCTGGGGCAACATTAGCTAATTTTACCAGATTTATATATTTTTCTTACAGATTTATGACACAATGGGGTCTATTTAATGAAAACAGAAATACCAAGCTGGTCGAACGATCCCGAAGTGCGGATGGTGGATCCGCTAAGGGCGGCGGCGACGAACAGCCTGCTGTGGCCGCATGTTTTTGTGGACAGACGGTTTTTCGTGGCCGCAAATCACTGGTATTACCGCTACCAGCCCGCCGAGATGCTGTTGGCCAGACGGCTCGCTTCCCATCCCGATCTTCTGGCCGATGAAGAGAGATATGGACCCTTTAATCTGACCAGAAGCGTGGAGATATTGGGCCTTAATCTTCCCCACAAGGCAGGAATCTATCCGGATAGGGCGCTCTCGACCATTATCGACATGCCCCAGATGGACGCCCGCCTGACGCGCAGCATCGCCATGGACAGCCGCCCCCTGGAAACCATCATGACGGACCGTGGCCCGGTAATAAGCCCTTTAGGGCTTACCATCAGAACGGGAGCGGTCAGAAACGACAATTGGGTCCAGGGATATAACATGAACGGTCCGGAGGTCATCATCGACCGGGCGGACTATCTGGTCGAACTGGCGTACAGCCGGCCCCATTTCCTGGCCGAAGGCATTGCCTATCCCAGTCTTTTATATCTGAGCGGACGTCTGGCCGTGCACGACCGGACAGCAGGTCCGGAGGATGGGGAGCGGTTCGACTGGCAGGTGGACATCCACCCCGGGGAGAACTACATGGATGTCTGTTACCGTGACCCGGTCCGCCAGAGAGAAGTCGAACGTACCGTCAAATGGTAGAGATATTTAAGGATATCCAGAGAAGACTGAAAGGACAGGATTTCAATTGGGACCTGAGCCGGCGTTATAGGGATGAAATGGGCCCGGACCTCTATCTGGCAGGCGGAGAGCCTTTGGTGATGGCCATGCCCGACAGGGTGCTCAATCTTCTGGAGTTCGTGGACAGGCAGCGCCATATGGATGCAGCCATGGCGAACGATGTGTTCAAGGCGGTGGACGTGGCCATACTCTACCGTGGCAAAGGCAGACCGCAGTACCGGGAAGCGGAAGACCAGGCTCTCGGGGGAATTTACCGATTGGGCATCGGGAAGGACGCCCAGAAGCTGGCCTGGCCTTATCCTCCGGTCCGGATAGGTCTCGGAACCTATCCTTATGATATTAATGCCTATTTCGAACTGCCCGAGGCCGGTTATTTCATGGGCTCTTGGCGAAATCCGGGAAGATTGATGCATGAGCCGGCCTATAGGACGGTCATTTGCGAGACCAGATTGCCCGGAGAGCGCTTTTTTGCCAGGTTCTCGGTCGAGAGAATGCCCGACAGACTTGAGCACCTGATCCTCTATTATGAAACCGACCGGAAAAGGAAGGAGTACCGATTTGATGTTTCCGGCCTCCTGATCAAGGAAAGTTAGGCAAAGAAGGCCCTCAGGTCCTGTTCGTCACGGACGTGGGCCAAAGCTTCCGCCTGGCAGAGAGTAGCCAGGTTCTGGGAAAGCACGAGCTCCTTGGGGTCCAAACCCTTTTTGTGGTCCGTCACCAGGCCCAGGTTCAGGCCGTTGGGTTCGAAATAGCCCTTCTCCGTGCCGAAATACGCGACGAGATCGTTATCCTCCCCGCGGGATGTGACCCGGTCCAGGCATTGGCCGATGATATCGGCCTGTGTTTTGACTGCCGGATACATGGTGCCGTAATGATCGACCACTGCTCCGGCCAGGTTGAGTACCTGACCAATGTTTCCGGCCCCGTAACGGGAAAGCACGCCCGCGAACCCGGCGCGGTTGAACTCCAGGTCATGTTCATAGCTCGAGTCCTGGCCCAGGGCGGAAATAGGCCGGAAAAGACTACCCCACTTTGTCTGCAAATAAGGCAGGACGGCCGCCTCATCGCCTCCGGTGGCGGCCATGGCCTCGACCGCCATGACGTTCATAACCTGGTTGAAGTAGGTCCAGAAAAGCACCAGTCTCAGGTCGGGGTTCATGGGTGCGTCGATGGACTCGACGGTCCTTTTATCCCCATCCATCCTCAGCCGCAGCACGTCGTGCTGTCCGCCCCTGGGGTAGCGCGGCAGGGAGTGGATGCTCCCATCTTTCAGCGACCGGAAGGCCTCTTTCACGAAAATAATGGCCCGGTCCGGGATCTGTGAACTGTGGGCGCTCGCGAGGAGGCGGCGGATGACCGAACGGACATCCCGCCCACCCGTGTCGTAACCGTACAGGTGGCGCGTGTTGTACAGGGCGAAACTCATCACTTTGGCAAGTTCCGTCCGCCTGAGCTGTCCCATAGCCAGAGCGGTCCGGGGGTCGGCCTGACCCTCTATGAGAGGAACACCGGTATGCACATGGAGGGCGTGGGTCGGCCAATTAAGCGTCCCCGTTTCCGCCAGGCTCTGCACGATGTCCACGCCCGCCCCGGCATATGTTTCCAGGACCTCGGCGGGGATATCGGCCTGCCTCTCCAAGGTATAGCCGAGCACCTTGGGGGCAAAGGACAGCAGGTACGGATGGGGGGTTATTTCTGCCTGCGAATGGTGACCTCCCTCCGGTACCGAGGTGTAGACGACCCGTCCGCCCTTGAGGGAGGCCAGCCGCTGTCCTTCCAGAACTGTCTGCGCCAGTGAGGTTGCGATCTCGACAGGTGTCCTGGGATAGTGATCCCCGCTTTTGCCGGTGGCCGTTTCCAGGGAAAAACTTAGGAGCTCGGGATGGGGGTATTTCAACACATCGACCCCACAGTCGCCGTAGACAGAAATGAGCGACTCCCCTGTCCGGTCATAGACCGGCCCCTCGATCTCAAGTCCCACGGTGGCGAACTCAGGCATGGCGCCGTCCTTTAATTCGGTGACCGCCCTGCCGTTCAGGTCCAGGGACTCCCTGGGGGTGGGAAACGGGCTTAACCGGTAGCCTATCTCCATCAGGTCCGACTCTTTGTAACCCCCGTTCTCCCGCCCCCACGGGTTCACCCCCTCGCCCCCGTTATAACGGTGGATGTTGTGCTTGAGGGCATACAGCTTGCCGGCCCTGAGGAATACCCTCCCCTCCTCCCGGTGGCCGATGACCTCTCCGGTGTTCGTGGCGTCTTTGGCGGCCGATATTTTGCTTTCGCGGTTCATTTTTTGGACACAAAAAAACCCGCCTTTTTGGCGGGTCTGATTATTTATTTTTTTATTACAGCATCAGCCCGCCATCTGCGGGGTAAAAAAGAAAAAGAAACCGAAACTTGTAGATGCTGTGATCATGGTTTTCCATTCTAGCATCATTCCCGGATGGTGTCAACGGAGGAGTTTATCCGCCATGGCAAGCTGGTATGACTCTATTTCCCTGGTCACCTCCAGGGGGGTCTTGCCGCCCATGAGCTCGTTCCGGACCACCTCGGAGAACGGTCCCCGGGGTGAGTCCACATAATCGCCCAGGCTCTGGGCAGGCGGGGCCTGGAGGTTTAGAAGCCTTTCCCTGGCCAGGCGGGCCTGGGTGCCCAGGGCAGAAACGGGACCGTGCCCGTTCTCGCGGGTCAAATACTTGTCCTGCATGCGGTCGACGAAGCGGATCCCCTCCCCTATCAGGGACGTGATCCGGGGCGTCCGGAAACCGTACAGGGAGGCTTCGATGGCCAGGGCCTGCTGATCCTTCCATTCGGCCAGATTCGGAAACTCGCCCCCGAAATAATCGGCGGGATGCTGACCGTTCGCCAGCGCCTCGTAGGCGCCGACCATCAGAAGTTGCAGCAGGGAGTTTCGGGCGGCCTCGTCCCAGATGGAGGGAGAGGCGGAACAGCCGGTGAACTCCACCCGACCGGTCAGATTTCTGGGTTCGTTGGAGGCGGCGCGTATCCTCACTCGGCCGTGCATGACGGCCCTTTTCGTATAACCCCCATTTTGGAGGTCTGGGATCTCGGTCATATAGGCGGCCCTGTCTATGGTATGCGACAGGCCGTTCACTATCTGGTCAGAGACGCGGCGGCGGTAGTTTGCCGGGGTCATGATGAAGGGAGCGGGATAGGTGGTATCCAGGGCGTAACGCATGATGGAGCGCATATCCCGCGGCCAAAGCTCCTGTCCGTCCACGTTGACGGTCGGGGTGATGCCGTAGACCATGGGGGTCGAGAACATCAATAGCTCGGCCAGCGTGGCCAGGTTGCTGTTGAAGATGTCGGCCACGGCGATAGCCTCCTGTTCCGGGATGGACATGGCCTCGTTCCCTTTTCTCAGGTGCGGCAGGCCGATGCTCAGGTGGGAGGCGGAGAATACCAGGTAGGCCATGTTCCCGAGTGAACCATGCATATCCTGCCAGTCCCGGTAATGGTATGCGTCGGCGATCTTATCCATCAGGCCCCTCGCCAGGGGGTGGTAGGCATGCATGAAGCGACTGTAGAGAATGTTCTGGATGGCCTTGACGTACGGGCCTATTTCCCCGCTTTCCAGAACGCGCATCTCGGCCGGGCTCCCGGTCGGCATGGACGACGTATCCACGACGGTGGCCTCGGGGTATTTTTCCTTCCTGGCTTTTATCTGTCGGGCGCGTGTCCGCAGGAAAACGGACGGGTCGGAGACCGCATCCAAAGTCTCTTCAAGAAGATTGTCCTGCAACTCTCCGCCGTCATCGATGTGGTAGGGCGTGCCGTCCTTAGATACCAGCCAGGCCTCGGGTTCGCTGCCGCCGGCCCCCGCTCCCTCGTAGAACTCGGCGAGGTCGGATAACCTGGCTCCGGGCAGGCCGAGGACCTGCAGCATCCCGCTCGCGTGCCGGGCCACGTACTCGTCGGTATGTTCGACCAGGAACGACCTTTCCAGATGCTTCAAAGTCTGGGGACCCTGATATTCAACCCCGTGACCGTTGATTTCCCTGGGGATAAATGAGGGGTGGCGGACCGCCCCAAATATCAATCCGGTCCCGTTCCCGTAGGCAACCACCCCGGTCTCCCCCATCCGCCCCTTCACACCCGGCCATTCGCCTTCGGACACATGGGGGAACTTGTGGGTCTCCTCCCTGATGGCCCGCATGAGGGTTTGTTCGTCAAGCGGCCTGCCACCTGCCTCAAAGCTGTATTTAATTTCCTTGGTCGCGGTCATTTTTTCCCATCAAAAAAACCCGCCCTTTTGGCGGGTTAGGTTTTTAATAGTTTCGTCAGTCAACCTCCCCCGCCCTAGGCGGTAATAAGGAGGACCAAAATGATGACGGACAAAACCCTAAATTTCATGTCTAATGCCTGATTATATAAGCAGACCGGTTTTCCTGTCAAGTCGAACTGGCTGGAGATGGTAAGAGGGCTGCCGGTTTTTGGCCGGCAGCCCAACTCTCACGACCAACTGCTAAAACTTTCTACCTTTGCGCTCCTTCCTTTGACGCTGTTTCTTGGGTGGCTTGTCATGCAAAGCCGGAGTGAGATTGATCTTATGCTCTCTGGCGAGGACGGCCTCGCACTCCCTGGCCGCCGATACGACTGCGTGCTCGAAGCCGTTCTCTTCGCCGTTCTCGTTCCGGCGAAGCTCGACGTGCATCTGAGCACAAGCAGCCCAGGACGGGTACAAGGAGACGCTCGCCACCCGGGACCAGCGGCCTCCCCTCCACCCCCTGCCCCGGTAAGGAGCCTGGGAGGAGAAATAGGCTACGCACAGACCCTCAAGATCGGGGTCATCGCTCTCGACAAGCTCAGTTTGGCAGCCCTTTCTCGCCAACACGGCGAGGGCCGCCTCCCCAAGCTCATCTCCCTGCTTTGCGACAAACTTCACTTGACCGTTCATGTAAACCTCCGGTGTAGGATAATTCGCAGGACCTGTGGATTCAGGCTGCGTGGCAGCAGGAAACGGGATAAACCCCTCCTCCTGTCACGCAACCTGATCATCAGATCTGGTAGTTGGTCGGTGTTTTTAGGCTGACCGAAAGCTTTCTGTCAGGCATAATATGAACAGGTGCTTGCGGCGCGAAAAAACGTTTTCAAAGAGCGACCTGCAAACAAGCCCTTAGCCTGCAGGTGAGTAGCTTATAGCAAACAGCTATATTAACCCATAGTATAGCATAATCCAGGGGATTTTTAAAATTCCCGGAAATACTATATAATATTCTTTTACAAGTTCTCCATTCAATTAATGGCGAAGAAAGCAATAGTCACAGGTGTACTCGGTCAGGACGGTCCATATCTTGCCAAGCTCCTTCTCGACAAGGGTTACAAGGTTTACGGGCTGATCAGAAGATACTCCAACCCCAACTTTGAGAACCTTGAGTATGTCGGTGTTTCCAAACAGATAGAGTTCCTGCAGGGCGACCTGACGGACGAGTCATCCTTGTATAGCGCCATCAAGACAGTGCTGCCGGACGAGGTGTATAACCTGGCCGCCCAGTCGTTCGTGGGTGCGTCGTGGGACCAGGCCAAGTTCACCACGGAAGTGAACGCGCTCGGCGTACTGTACCTTCTGAATGCCATCAAGTTCTTTTCGCCGGCCACCAAGTTCTATCAGGCCTCGACGTCGGAGATGTTCGGGCTTGGCAATGACAATGGCCGCCAGGACGAGAAGACGGCCTTCCACCCGAGAAGCCCCTACGGCGTTTCAAAGGTCTACGCTTACTGGATGACGGTCAACTACCGGGAGTCCTACAGGCTGTTCGCTGCGAACGGCATCCTGTTCAACCATGAGTCCCCGATCAGGGGCCGCCAGTTCGTGACCAGGAAGATAACGGACGGCGTGGCCAGGATCAAGCTTGGGCTTGCCAATGAACTGAGGCTCGGCAATCTTAAATCAAAGCGGGACTGGGGCTTTGCCGGCGATTACGTGGAAGCGATGCACCTGATGCTGCAACAGGACAAACCGGATGATTACGTGGTCGGAACGGGCGAGAACCATTCCGTGGAGGAGTTCGTGAAGATCGCCTTCGACCATGCCGGTATCAAGGACTGGCAGAACTACGTGAAGATCGACCCCCGCTTCCTTAGGCCGGCTGAAGTCCCCGATCTGAAGGCGAACCCGGCCAAGGCCAAGAAGGTCCTGAAATGGGAACCCAAGGTCAGCTTTGAGGAACTCGTGCGGATGATGGTGGACGCGGACCTGAAGCGGTTGAAAGAACAAAAATAAACAGCTATGGACAAGGCGGAAATATCCCTGAAGGGACTGCAGAAAAAGCTGAAGGTGAAGAGCAAGGCGCTTCGCATCGAATTCGCCACCCTAACAAAGAGGGAAAAGGACATTCTGGCAAAGACGGTCAAGTTGACGGAAGAGGTCGGCGAACTCGCGAATGACATCCTGGCCACCCTGTCCCTGCAACGGAAGGAAAAGCTTGATGAATTCCAGAGGACGAATATGTATGAGGAATTCGCCGACGTTGTCCTGACCGTGTTCATGCTGGCCAACACCCTGAACGTGGACATGGACCGGGCGGTTCGGGACAAGCTCGAAAAAATTATCAGTCTCAGCCGGACGGAAAAACAGGATGACAAATAGGAAAAAGATCCTGGTGACAGGCGGCGGCGGGTACATCGGCTCGGTGGCGACCGACCTCTTTTTGCAGGCAGGTTATGAGGTGGTGGTCATCGACAACCTGGCCACCGGATATCGCGAACCTCTCGAGTATCTCCAGGAAAAGTACGGCGAAAAGCGCTTGCGCTGGTTCGAGCTCGATCTGACCAAGGATCTCCGGGTCGTCTTCGAGATGGAAAAAGGGATCGAGGCGGTGGTCCACTACGCTGCCCACTGCCTGGTCGACGAGTCCGTCAAGGACCCGGGCAAATACTTCCGCAATAATATCTCCGGCAGCCTGAACCTTATCGAAACGATGACCGATTTCGGTATCCGGAAGCTCGTTTTTTCCTCCACCTGCGCCGTCTATGGCGAGGCCGAGTATGTGCCGGTGGATGAGGAGCATCCCACCCGTCCCAAAAATCCTTACGGGGAGTCGAAGCGGATGGTGGAAAGGATCATCGAGTGGTACGGGAAGCTTGGTAAGCTGGACTATGTGATTTTGCGCTATTTCAACGTCTGCGGCGCGACGGAGGACGGAACTGTGGGTGATTCCAAGGAGCCGTCCACCCTTCTCGTGCAGAACGCGGTCCGGGGCGCTTTGGGGATAGAGCCTTTTTATATCACCTCCCCCGAAGTGGATACCCCCGACAAGACCCCCATTCGGGACTATATCAACGTTGTCGACCTCAACGAGGCCCATCTGTCGGCGCTCGAGTATCTTGCCAAGGGCGGCCGGAGTGAGATCATTAATCTTGGTACAGGCAGCGGCAACTCCGTCCTGGAGGTGGTGAAGATGGTCCAGGAGGTCACCGGCAAAACATTTTCGCTCGCGCGGACCACCCCTCGGGAAGGCGAATACGCCACCATGGTCGCAAAGATAGACAAGGCAAGGAAGGTCCTGGGATGGAGCCCGAAACGCACCATCAGGGACTCTGTCAACTCGCTGGTCAAATGGTATCAGGTACATCCCCAGGGGTGGAGAAAGTAAATCAGGTTTCATGAGCGATCAACCACACGGAGAACAAATCGGACAAACATTGCTCCCCCTTGATTGGCAACAAATTAGCTCAGACCCGTCGATCCAAAAGCGCTTTGATCAGGTTAGACTTTTGGGGCCATCTGATTTTGATAATTTAATCTTCCACGATCTGAGAAGTTTAGTGGGCAACTATGGCGGCTGGTTGGACATTCTGGGCGCGGACCCCGAAAGCATGATCGAACTGCGGAACCAATACGCAGTGATTCGTCGGGAACTCGAAAAAGCGGCCGGGTCCCGGGAAATGTCATTCGCAGCCGGATCCGCGAAAACGGAATATTCTGGAAATGCGTTCCAGGGTATTTTTGGGAGTATGGAGGATCTGGTCCGCCAAGTACAGACGATATTGGACAAGACCGAGGTCAGCACAGACAACGAGCTCTATAGGTTCTACGAGGACCAGCGGCGACATGCGCTCGGTGTATCCCGGTTCCTGCCGGTGCTGAGCCGGTCCTTTGCTTTTTTATTGCACCAGGACAATGACAGCTTCCAGGCCCTTATGAATCAGAAAGTGAACTTTGGGACGGTGGTCAGGTTCGGCAGTAAGTCGACCTATCGTGAGCCTGTAGAGGATGTTGAACTTGACGGAGTGCAGGCTATAATCCTCTACAATCTTATCAATAATGCCCGCAAATACGGCATCAAGAGCCAGATGCATATAGCCCAAGAAGAAAAAGGGATCTCGGTCAGGAACGAATCGCTCAATCCCCTGCCCGCTGATCCGTTTGCTTTAGGCGAAAGAGGCAAGGCCGGGGAAAGCCAGATTGAAGGATCCGGTTGCGGCCTGTTCATATCCAAGCTCTATGCCGATCTGGCGGGTTACTCTTTGTCGGGCAGGTCCGAACCACAACCCGGCACTGGCCAGCACGCCATCAGTTTTTCCTTAGGACGGGGGACTGCAAGATGAGCCGGGCGATTCTGGTCGGTCCAAGTGCCCCGAGATTCAAAGGCGGTATCGTCCTCTATACATACAGCCTGTACCAGGCCTACCGCCGGAGGGACCCCTCCATTGAGCTTGTTTCGTTTTCCCGACCCTATCCGAAGCGGCTGTTCCCCGGAGCAACAAGCTCGGATACGAGCCGGGTCCTGTCGCGGATTGAGAACGAGCGGCCCCTGATCGATTGGCTGAATCCGTTAAGCTGGCTGGCCACTTTTTTTCACATAAGGAGTACCGGTGCGGACCGGGTCGTTTTTCCCTGGTGGACCTGGTTCTGGGCTCCGGCCTACCTCGTTATCATGACCTTTCTGAAACTTTTTTCCCGGGTGAAGATAGTCATTATCGCCCATAACGCCTTCGACCACGAGGACCACCCCCTGAAGCGGCTGGCAGCGAGGCTGGTGCTCTCCCTGGGAGACCGCTACATAGTCAATTCCCGGGCCGTGCAGTCAGCCATTGAAGAGATGTTCCCGCGGAAAAAAAACAGGATCACCCGCCTTTTCCATCCCCTCTACGACATCTTCCATGAGCAACGGGCTCCGGAGAGGGCAGAGAGCCTGAAGAAGCTCAAGCTGTCCCCTCCCCTTCTCCTGTTCTTTGGCCATGTCCGGAAATATAAGGGGCTGGATATCCTGATAGAGGCTATGGCCGCAGTTGTCAAAGAGGACCCACAGATTAAGCTTTTGGTGGCCGGCGAGTTCTGGGAGGATGCCGGGATCTATAGAGAGCGGATCCAAAAACTGCACCTGGCCAAAAACATCGTCCTGATGGACAGATATGTCAAGAATGAAGAAGTGCCTGTCCTGTTCAGGGCCGCCGATGCCCTGGTCCTTCCCTACCGGCGGGCCGTGGGCACCGGCCCTTCCAAAGTCGCCATCGGTTTCGACCTTCCCATCATCGCCACCCCGGCCGGCGACCTCTCGGAACTTTTTGCGGTCGCGGAAATCGGCGTTATGGCCAAGCAGGCTACGCCCCCGGATATGGCGGCTGCTATAATAAGGTTTTTCCAGGGGGACAGGCAAAAGTTTGTCGGAAACGTCCGGAAGGTAAAGCGGGAGCTAAGCTGGGAGAAGTTCGTCGGCATCATCGAAAACATATGAGGAAAAAACTTTTTATGTTCGGCATTGACAGCGCCACGTGGGACCTGATACGGCCCTGGGTGGCGGAAGGCAAACTGCCAGGCTTCAAAAAACTCCTCTCGGGAGGCGCGGCCTGCGACCTGATGTCGACCGTCCCCCCGCTGACGCCAGTGGCCTGGCCGACGATGATGACCGGCAGCTCTCCGGGCGACCACGGCAGTTACGATTTCTACAGCCTGGACAAGAATAGGGAACTGACGGTCAACCTGGCCTCGGATATCCCCTATCCGTTCGTCTGGGAGCTCCTGTCAGACGCCGGCCTGAGGGTAGCGGCCGTCAACATCCCCATTACCTTTCCCGTGCGGCCTTTGAACGGCATCATGGTCGGAGGGCTTCTGACCCCGGGGCTCAAATCCGATTTCATTTATCCGCCGGAGCTGAAAAAAGAGTTTATTAAAAAATTCCCCCGCTACGAGTTCAACCCAAGGGTCAAGGCGACCAGGAACGATCCCGAGAGCTATAGAACGCTCTTTAAGGAAATAAAAAAAGAGGTCACCGACGTTATCGCGGTCAGCGACTGGGTACTTGGGAAGGAGAAGTGGGACTTTTTTGCCATGAACTTCATGGCGGTGGACCACGTGCAGCACTTTTTCTGGAATGACAAGCGGGCAATGCTCGAGATATACCGGCTGGTGGACAAATACTTGGAGCGGGTCTTGAAAAAATACGGCCGCACCCACCGCTTCCTGGTTGTTTCAGACCACGGGGCCGGCCCCCTCGAGAAGACGATGTTCCTGAACGTCTGGCTGAAGAAACGGGGGTACCTCCGTTTCAAAAATACTCCGGCCGTGGTCCTGAAGCGCCTTCTGTCGTTTCTGGGGATGAACCCCGACCGCCTGATAACGCTCGCCTCGAAGCTCAGGCTGGTGCGCCATTCCGGCAAGATGGAGATGGGCAAAAGGAACAGGCTGATGAACAGGCTGGTGCTTTCCTATGCCGACATCGATTGGGACCGGACAGAGGCCTATTCCTTCGGGATGTACGGCGGGATATATCTGACTAGGAAAAACAAGACCCTTATCAAAAAGATTATCGGGGAAATGCAGGCGGATTTCGGGACTGACCTGACTTTTATTGACAGTTCGCAGAATCTATACGGCACGGACAGATATCCGGCGACCATCCCCGATATCCAGTTCCTCATGCGGGAGGGCGCCATCGTCTCGACCAATATCTATGCGTTCTCCGGCCATCGGCTGTTCACCGACCCCATCACCCATAAGTCCGGCGAGCACCGGATGAAAGGGATACTGGCCTTATATCCGGGACAGGATGTGCTCAAAGAAACGGAAAACGCCTCCCTTTTGGATATCACCCCCACCATCCTGGATTATTTCGGGGTGGCGCTACCGGACTATTGCCGCGGCCGCTCTTTGTTCAAAAAAGAGATTAGAGATGGAAAGCTGGTGGAAGGGATAGAGATCTGATCACATATAACCCAGCTTTCTCAGGTTGTCCATGATCCCCTCCTTGTCCTGCCGCCGGCCGGCGCGTTCGGGTACCTTGTCGAAATCCTGCTCCCAGGCGGGTTTGTCCCCGGCCTTGTGGGTGGTGCCTTTGGCCCCGAGCGAGCGGTAGCCTTCCTTATACAACTTGCAGAACGGGACCTTATAGTCCAGGGTGATCTGCCATATCTCACGCTCCGTCAGGTGGAGGATGGGATGGATACGGGTGTGCTCCGGTGTGAAATCGTCCCCCCGGGGCGAGAAATATGTCTCGCTGGCGCGAGCCTTCTGCTCGTCCCAGCGGATACCGGTGACGACGGCCCGGTAATGCGTCTTTTCGAGGTAACGGTTCATGGCCACGGTCTTCATCAGGTGGTTGCCCACATATGACTCCGGCTCGAACGGGAAAGTGTCCTTCGTGTAACCGAGGCGCTTTATCTCCCGGCGGTTGTAATCGTCTAGCTTCTTGACCGTGACCGGGTCACCGACTTTTTTAGTCTGGCTGATGACGTTCTTGTTTTGGACCTCGGTCACCTCAAGCCGCCACTTCTTTGACAGGTCGGCCACGAACTCCCTGACCTCCTCAAAGACATGCCCTTCGTTGATGAACATGCAGTGGGGCATCTTCAGTCCGTGCTCTTTGACGGCCTCGCGTGCCAACCATAGGATGAGGGTGGAGTCTTTGCCGCCCGTCCAGGCTATGGTCACGTTCTCCGTCCCGAACTCCCTTATACCCCTGAGGATGACCCATTTCGACAGTTCTACCTTGTCCTTCAGGGTGATCTTGAAGCCGGGTTCGCTGCCGATCTTTTGCCCAAGCTGCTCTATCAGGCCTCCAATATAGGCCTCCACATCCGTCTTTTTCTGGCGGCTGCGGGCAAAGAAGGCGGGGATCTGTTTGTCAGGGAAATCGAGTTTCATAATGTGCTATGATAAAAATTGCTAACAGACTAAAATTGTATGAAAGAATCACCCCGAAATCAAGCCCGCCTCTCCGGCGGTCAGGGCAAAATGCTGTTCAGGATTGTGCAATTTGTATTTTTGGTGACCGCCCTCTTTTTCGTCGGCAGCTTCATTTATGGCAACCTGGACACTTTTCGCGCCCTCTGGGTGAAGCCCGATTGGCCTCTTCTCGGCGTTGCCATGGCCCTCACCGTCCTGAGCGTTCTGGCAAATGCCTGGAGCCTGAAGCTCATCTTCGGCCTGGAAGGCGTCAGACTTGGGCTGGCCTCATATCTGGCTACCTTAAGCCGGACCAATCTGTACCGCTATATCCCGGGAGGGATCTGGAATCATGCCGGTCTGGCCATGCTCATCAAGGATCAGAGCCACCGGACAGGGAAGTCGGTCACCAAGCTCGTAGTTTTCAACCTCTTCATGAACATCCTGTCGGGCCTCCTTTTCCTGGCCATCGTCCTGCCCTTTCCCTACATGCCCCTGTATCTTCTGCTGTACGTTGTCTGCCTACTGCTCTTGAACGCTTTTTTCCGTTTCGTGCAGCTTGTCTGGCGGCTTATTTTCCAAAGGTTGCCCATGCACCTGCCGGCCCTGTCGGTGGCGGACCTCGCCAAGATCCTCCTTGCGAACATCCTGTTCTGGCTCCTGTCGGGCCTGTCCTTTCTGGTCTTTCTGCGGGCCTTGGGAGTGGACCTCTTTGACGGGGTGTACCAGGAGCTTTACATCATCAGCTCCTATATCATCGCCTGGGTGGCCGGATTCCTGTTCCTGCCTGCACCCGGGGGTCTCGGGGTGCGCGAATTTGTTCTTGGCTATCTCCTGTCCCGCCTGAATTACGTGGTCGCCGTGGGCGTGTCCCTGTCCATCCTTCACCGGCTGTTCATCATCGTCAGGGACCTGATGCTTTTTGCCTCGGCCGCTGCCCTCAAAAACCTCCGCCGTTCGCTATAATGTCCGTATGCTGATCTATCTGCCGGACCAGAAAGAGATTCATCCCGATGCCGTTGCCCTCCTCAGGGAGAACGGGCATAAGGTGCTCTCGGGTGCCCTTAAGGACGGCCAGAAACCGGCTGTCGAGGCCCTGTTCATCAGGACGTATACCCGGGCGGACAGGACGTATCTGGCCGGGTTCCCATCCCTGAGGTTTGTCCTGAGGGCAGGGGCCGGTCTTGATAATATCGACCTGGGGGAATGCCGCCGGCGAGGGATAAAGGTCCTCTCGGCCCCCGGCGCGAACGCGAACGCGGTGGCCGAATTTGCCGTCATGCTCACCGTCATGCTCCTGAGGAACTTCCGTCGCCAGGAGGCGCTCCTTCGGAGTGGAAAATGGCGGTCCAGGGAGCTCATGGGCTCGGAACTCGCGGGCAAGGTGGTGGGGCTCGTGGGCTGTGGGGCTATCGGACGTCTGTTCGCTGCCAAGCTCGCCCCTTTCGGGGTAAGGGATGTGCTCGGGTATGATCCGTATCTGGACAGCCAATTCCTGAAAAAGCACGGCATTGACAAGACGGACCTGAAAAGCCTTTTGGCCGATGCCGACATCGTTTCGCTGCATGTTCCTTTGGCTCCGGAAACCCAAAACCTTATCGGTGAGCGGGAACTGGCTTTGCTGAAGCCGTCCGCCGTGCTCATCAATACTGCGCGGGGCGGCATTGTCAACGAGCCGTCCCTTCTTCGGGCCCTGGGAAGAAGGCGGATCCGGGGATGCGCTTTGGATGTTTTTGAGCACGAGCCCGCCATCCGCCGGGAGTTCCTGGAGCTTGACAACGTGGTGGCCACCCCGCACATCGCCGGCTATACCGGGGAGGCGGACAGGGAGATGTCTTTGGCGCCGGCAAGGGAGCTACTCCGCTTGATATAATACTCTCCAATCAATCATGACCGAAAGGACACTGTACCTTGAAGCTGACATTGAACGGTCTTTCGCGGCCAGGATTTTGTCTAGGCCGCCCAGCCCGGAAATATCCGCCCTGGCCGGTCTGGATGCCAGCATATTCCAGGAGGCGAATAACACGCCTTCCCATCTTTGTGCTGCCACGCCCGCCAATATGGTCGGGTCTCTGGTGGTGGAGCTGGAGAAGGAGCGCTACCAGAGGATATACCGGGCGCTCGAGTCCGATGTCCCCCGGGCCATCAGGCAGCCGGTGGAGCTTATACGCGACATCCCCGTCCGGCTGGGAAGTCTGGAGTTCATGGCCGGGGACGTGCTTTTGAAAAGGGCCAGCGGCGAACACAATGCCGTAGTCTTGACCGGCCCCCTGGCCGGGCTCATTCTCGAGAGAAGCGAGGGATCCGGGCATTATACGGACGGCATGACCGCTTCCCGGGTCTGGAACGACTCCCGCCTGGTGACCATCGATTCGGAACTGCCGCTGCCTTTTGCTCATCTTTTGGCCCTCCGGCCTCATTATCTGGACAGGGAAGAGGCCCGGTTCAGGGCTATTTTGGAAGAAGTTCTGGACCGGGGCAACTGGTCGGTGGAAGCTTTTTTTCACCTGTGCGGACTGGTCTTACCGCGGGAGGTGTCCGGGAAAATGGACACCGGCGAGTTCCATTATACCCGGGACCCGGCCGAGGTCTGAGTTTTAGGTAATATTTTTGGCCAGGGCGCCGATGAGAAGATCGATGGATTCGGGAGTATGCACGGCGTTGATCTGGACGCGGATCTCGTCACGGCCCGGCGGCACCACCGGATAGCTGATGGCCGTGGTCAGAAACCCCTCCGTAAAGAGCTCTCCGACGAGCTGCTTGGTTTTGAGGGTATCACCTATCAGCACGGGCTGCACCGGATGGCGGCTGTCCGCGGCAAAGGGGATATGGGCAGCTTTGGCCTTCTCCTTGAAGTAGCGGATGTTATCGGCGAGCTTGCCGGTCAGTTCCCGGCCCTCATCCGTGTCCATAAGCTCAAGGGCGGCGAGGGCCGCTCCGGCGGTGGAGGGAGGGATGGGATTCGAGTATATGTAGGTGGCCGAAGACTCCCTCAGATAGTCGATAACCGTCTGGCCGGCCGCCACATAGCCTCCGTCCGAGCCGAAGGCCTTGCCGAAAGTCCCGATGAGAACATCAGCCCGCTCTCCGGCGTCCTCTTCCGTTCCCCGGCCCGTCTCCCCTATCGCCCCGACCCCATGGGCGTCGTCCACGATGGTCAGGATGCCGTGCTTGAACTCCTGATCGTACTTTTCCTTCAGTGCATGGAGCCTCTTCAGATCCTGGAGCTCACCGAGCATGCTGAACACGCCGTCAGTGATGACGACCGCCCGGTCGTACTTGGAGGCGGCCTCCTTCAGGATGGTTTCTAAGTGATCGAGGTCCAGGTGTTTGAAGATGGCCCGGTTCTCCTTCGCAAGATTGGCGAGACGGATGGAGTCAATGATGCTGCGATGGTTCAGCTCGTCCGAGATGACAAGGACGTTGTCCCTGACGAGGGATGTCTTGGCCTGGCCGACTATCAGGGGAAAGATGGTACCGAGGTTTGCGGCAAAGGCCGAGGAATACAGGATGGCGTCATCCCGGCCGTGGAACCTGGCCACCGCCTGTTCCAGGTCGCGGTGGACCTTCAGGGAACCGGAGATGAACCGGACGGCGCCGGGGCCGGCCCCGTACTTTTTGGAGGCCTCGTGCTCTGCCTCCTTGAGATCGGCATTGTATTTCAGGCCCAGGTAGTCGTTGGAGTTGAAGACGTAGTATTTGCGGTCATCGATAACCGCCCGGGGCGGGTTCTCGTCGGTGAAGCCGAGGATTATCTTCTCCTGCCGTTTGCTCGAGCCGGCCTGGTCGATGCGGTCCACTTCGGCCTTGAGGAGGTTCAGATAGTCTTGGTGGCTCATGTAGTGATTTTTTCCCTGATATTTTCGTACATTTCCCGGACTATGTCGGCCAGGCTATGCTGATGGGACCAGCCCCAGTCGGTGCGGGCGGCCGAGTCGTCTATCACCTGAGGCCAGGAGTCCGCTATCTTCTGGATCTCCGTTTCCCGGTAATCTATTTTCAAACCCGGTACGTACTTTTTCAGCTCCTCATATATCTCCTGTGGGGAAAAGCTGATGGCCGCGAGGTTATAGCTAGTCCGAACCTTTATCTTTTCCGCATCAGCGTCCATGATGCCGAGTGTGGCGAGGACGGCGTCGTCCATGGACATCATCGGCAACGTTGTATCCGCCCTTAAGGGACAGTGATATTCCCCTGTCCGGATGGCATCGTAGAAGATCTGCTTGGCATACTCGGTTGTGCCCAGGGACGGCGGGGTCTTGTGGTCCAAAAGCCCGGGATATCGGAGTGAGCGGACGTCCAGGCCGTACTTGAGGAAGTAATAGTGGCAGAGGTTTTCGCCGGCGAGTTTCGTCACTCCGTACATGGTGGTCGGCTCAAGAACCGTGTGCTGGGGAGTGTTGACCTTGGGGGTGGTGGGGCCGAAGGCGGCAATGGAGGAGGGCCAGAAAACCTTGATCTTTCTCTCCCGGGCAATGTCGAGCACGTTTTTCAAACCGGTCAGGTTGACCTCCCAGGCGCGTTGCGGGTCCTGTTCGCTTTTGACGGACAGATACCCGGCCAGGTGGAAAACCGTATCGATGGCGTATTTGTCTACGAGGGCGGCGAGAGCTTCGATGTTCGTGATCTCCGCCTTTTCCACAATTCCCTCAAAACCCGCGGCCACGTTCTGATGGCCAAGAGCAATAACATTATTTTGATCATATTTCTTCTGTAAAGTGGGAACAAGCTCGGACCCTATCTGGCCGAAGGCACCGGTGACGAGGATTTTGGGCATGGAATATATTGTAGGCGCTGCGGGAAAAATTAGCAAGGGGGAGTTTTACCTGAACCAGTCGGGCGAGGCGTTGAGATAGAACCAGATGAAATCTTCAAAAATAAAGAAGGAGATGATGACCATAAAGACGGCTATCCCCCACTTCCGGCCGAGGACGCTGAACAGGCTGTAGTTTGCGATTATCAACAGAAGGGCCAGCACCGGAAAGTTGTATCTCCCCTGAAGGGCCTCGCCGAACGAGTAATGGCCGAGGTATCCCAGGTAGTTGTTAAGGAAAACGACCGCCAGGTATCCCACGGAGATAAAAAGGAGCGCCGACAGTTTTTTATCCTGGCAGATTTTCCTAAAGCTGAGCAGCACCATCAGGACATAAAAGACGGCAATAACCTTGAAGCCGATGATCTCGGCTATCGATTTAGTCAGCGTCTTGTGGCCGAGTATGCCATAGGTTCGGTCCAGGGTGGTGTTGACGTACTCCCCCACAAAGCGCTGTATCGGGATCCTTTCCCTCTCGTTCCGGGTGACCCGCAGGTTATGGAACTTGCGAAAAAGCCAGTTGTGACCGATTGCCCTGTCCAGGCCGATGACGCGGTCCAGGGGCGGGTCGATGGCGCGGTACCTGATGAGGTTCCGGCCGTAAAGGGTGAGGTTCAGGAGCCCGAACGCCAGAACTAGGGCGATGAGCGCGTGCTCCGCTCTTTTGACCCTGCTTTGCCAGAGGTCGGGAAATATCTTGCGGTAGTGGAAGGCGACGACCATTCCCTCAAGGAGCACCAAAGGCAAAAAGGCCACCTTGGTCAGGGAGCCGGCTAACAAAGTCAGAGTCCAACCCCAAAAATAAATCCGCCCCCCCTTCTCCAAAAGTTTCAGCATGAGGTAGACGGACAGAACGGCCAACAGGTTGACCAGGTTGTCGTACGAAACCATGGCCGAGATGAAGGTGAACATGAGCGTGTTTGTCAGGAGGGCGAAGGTGGACAGGATGACCAGTCTGTTTTTGGTGACGAGCCTGACTATCCGGTAGACTAAATATAACTCCAATAATGTCAGAGCAACGTTCAGGAGCCTGAGATAGATGAGGTCAGGGAGACCGAAAACGTTCAGGTAGAGCGCCTTGCCCATGAAGAGATGGTAAAGGTACGGCTGCTGTCCCACCGGCCCGAGGTGATAGGCCCTTTGGTCCGTGGGGACGGGCACCTCCGCGCTCGTCCTATACCTCTGGATTAGTTCCAGGTGGAAGGTCTCGTCAGGCGAGATCGCCCGGCCGATGCGGGTGGCGAAGAACAGGGCCTCCAGGAGGAAGAGGACCATAAGTAAAATTATCGCTATCCTGGACACCGCCACCCCGGTCGCCTTCAGTTTCTTCTCCATAGAAATTTGGGTACTGATAGGGTACCATAAAATCCGAAAATATTGAGGTATAATGGTGTGTATGCGCGGCAAAATCCTGGTCCTGACGGGCTTACTTATAGTCGGCATATATGCCGCCCTGTCCCTGGCCATAGACCGCAATTTCTTTCGCGCCACCGGTTTCCACTACTATAATTACCAGATCAATGCCCTGATCCACGGCCGGTTGGACCTGATTTCCCCGAACATCTTTGACCTGTCCCTGTACCAGGGCAAGTGGTATATGTACTGGGGGCCGGCGCCGACCTTATTCGTTTTGCCATTCTATCTGGTCGGCCGGCTTGAGGCCAGCGACGTTCTCTATACCATGGTGGCGGCGATCTTGGGCGGTTTCTGGTTCCTGCTCGCCGCCAAAGAGGCGGCCAGGTTTTTCAAGATCAAGCTGACAGAGTACCAATCTGCCTTCCTGTGGATCGCCTATGCCCTGGTGTCCCCCCTCTTTTTCCTGGCGGTCAAGGGAGCAATCTGGCAGACCAACCAAACCGTCGCCGGCCTTTATGCTGTAGGCGGCCTGTGGGCTTTATTCCGGTACCTGAACCGCCGCCGGTTGGCGTACCTGGCTTTGGCCGCCATCCTTGTCAATCTGGCCTGGCTTTCGAGGTACACGATGGTTTTTTACCTATTGCTTTTTCTGTATCCGCCTTACCTGAGCTTTACCAGGAAAAACATCCGGTCTGTTATCCGGGAAGCGGCGGTAGTTGGCAGCATTACCCTTATCTTTTTCCTGGCTTTCTTTGGCTACAATTACCTCAGGTTCGGCAAAATCACGGAAACCGGCATGAGATATCAGAAGGGCCATATCCGCTATGACAAGGATATCCGCGAGAACCGTATCCTGTCCCTGAAAAATATCGGCCACAACGCCTACTATTATTTCCTCAATCCTCTGGGGATAAAGCTCGGCCGGCCATACATAATCAGGGATATGGAAGGCAACAGCGTTTTTTTTACCTACCCGGTGCTCTTTTTGCTTTTGCAGTTTGCCGACTTTAAAACGTTCTTGAAAGCCAGGGAAAAGATCTTTCTGGCCTTGGCCGCCATAGTCACCGTTCTGATCCTGGCTATCCTGATGCTGTCGGTAGGAACGGGCTGGGTGCAGTTCGGTAACCGCTACTTCTTTGATACGGTGCCCTTGCTGTATCTGGCCTTTTTATTTATACTACCCCATGTTTCGCCCAAAGTCTGGTACCCGGCCCTGACCGTCGGGCTTTTGGTTAACGTGATCGGACTATTGGCGCATCACTTTTTGCTTATCTAAATATGAAAATAGTTGTCATCGGCGCCGGCCCAGCAAGATTAGGCTGCGCTTATGAGCTGACCAAAGCTGGTCGCAAAACCCATAGAGTAAGGATCATTGAAAAGAAT
>DBQA01000007.1 GCA_002305675.1 Patescibacteria group bacterium UBA1406 | reverse complement strand
GGAGCATCGCTGGGTAGCTATGTTTCTACGTGATAAGCACTGAAAGCATCTTAAGTGCGAAGCACACTCCAAGATTAGGAATCCTTAGATTCCTCGGAGACTACGAGGTTGATAGGCGGCAGGTGTAAGGCCAGTAATGGTTTTAGCCGAGCCGTACTAATAATCGAACCCCAATTTCTGTATTTTGCCTTCAACAATCTTTTCCTTTTGGTGCTTCTTGGCCTCCGTGTGTTAAAATCTTTCCGATGAAGTACTTTATCAAAACCTTCGGCTGCCAACAAAACAGTGCCGACTCGGAACGGATCGCAGCCGCCTTCCGCGCCCGGGGCTTCACCAAAGCCCGCAGTTACCAGAGCGCCAACTACGTGGCAGTAAATACCTGCATGATCCGCCACAGCGCGGAAAACCGCGTTTACGGGCTGGTCAATAATCTGGCCCTGATCAAAGAGGCCAAACGGCAAAAAAAAGAGTTCTATAAAATCATCGTCACCGGTTGCATGGTAGGAATGGCCTACCGCGACAAGACGGGGAAATACCTGGCCCGGCTCAGGGAGATCATGCCGGCCGTGGACGAGTTCATGCCCATTGAGGAAGTCGGTTTTGATAACCAGCCCATCAGGACCGACAAGAAATCCGCCCTCGTACCCATCTCCAACGGCTGCAACAACTTCTGCACCTATTGCGTGGTTCCCTTTACCCGGGGTCGGGAGGTGAGCCGCGCCCTTGAAGACATAATCCCGGAATGCCGCAATCTTAAAGAAAAAGGGTATGAGGAAGTGATCCTTCTTGGCCAGAACGTCAACTCCTACGGCGCCGATCTTGTGCAGCAAAAAAAGGTCGGGCGGAACATCAAACCCGTCTATGTAAAGCATCTGGGACGCTTCCGCCTGCCGACTTTATTCCCCTATCTATTGGAGGAGGTAGCCAAATTGGGGTTCAGAAAAGTGGATTTCGTGTCCTCAAACCCCTGGGATTTTTCGGACGAGCTGATCGAGGTGGTTGCCAGACATCCGAACATCACCCGGACCCTCCATTTACCCGTTCAGTCGGGCGATAACAATATTCTGAAAAAAATGAACCGCTGGTATACGCATGAAGAATATCTAACTCTTGTGACGAAAATCAGGGATAAAATCCCGGAAGCAAAATTCACAACCGACATCATCGTCGGTTTCTGCGGCGAAATGGAAGACGCATACCGGAACACGGTCGAGCTTTGCAAAAAAGTCGGCTTTGAAAAAGCCTATATCGCCATGTACTCTGTTCGGCCTTTCACGGCCGCCGGGAAAGTGATACCGGATGATGTTCCTTTTGCGGTTAAGAAAAAAAGATGGATGGAGCTTGATACAATCGTGAACAAATTCGAGCATTGAGCTATACTAAAGCCATGGAAATGGTTGATATCGTTGACGAGAATCTGAACACCATCGGCTCCGTTCCCAAAGACGAGGCGCATAAACGGGGCCTTTTGCACGTCACCGTCATCTCGGAGGTCATTGACTCCAAAGGCCGCTGGACCCTGGTCAAGCAGGCTTCGGACAAACAGGACCCGGGTCAGTATGTATCGCCCGTGGGCGGGCATGTCCGCACGGGTGAAAGCTATGACGACGCGCTGAAACGGGAAGCATTGGAGGAAATGGGATTACAGGACTTTGCCTTTAAAAATGTAGGTAAAGGCATTTATAATCGTTTTGTTAACGGCCACCAGGAAAACCACTACTTTGTCGTTTACGAGATCTATAGCAATAGCGAACCAACCCTCAATGAAGAGTCAGTGGGATTCCGGCGGTTCACCAAAGAAGAGATCATAACCCTGACCAAAAAGGACCCGGAGCTCTTTGGGGACGCCTTCCACTTCGTCATCAAGAATATCTACGGATTGTTGCATCAACCCTAATCCAACCGCGGCGGTTGGTTTATCTTTTCAGGAAGTTTTGCAGGAGTTTTTGTTGGGCGGGACGGTTTAGCTTGAAGTCTTTGCCTCGCCGTTTTCTGACGATCTCAGCCAGGAAAATCCCGGCGGCGACCGAAACATTCAGGCTCTGCACCATACCCAGCATGGGGAGATAGACTTTGTGGTCGCTCAAAGACACTGCCTCTGCCGACAGTCCGGCGTGTTCGTTCCCCAAAAGAAGCGCTATCTTTTCCGGCCATTCAAACCCATACAGGCTGCGCGCTTCGTCATCCAGAACGGTTGCCACTATCCGGTAGCCGGTTTTTTTCAGATCATTAAGGCATTCTCCGGCACTCTTATAGATCGCAAAGTCCAGCCATTTGTTGGCGCTCGCCGAGGTTGCTTTGCCTACCTTTTTGGGATTGAAAGGGGGTTGCTTATCAAAGATGAGATAGGCTGTCTGGACGCCAAAACCATCCATGGTTCGAAAGATTGCCTCGGCGTTGTGGGGGTCATACAGGTCTTCCAGAACAACCACCAGATCCCGCTGCCTGTTTTGCACAACCTTTTGGAGTTTTTCAAGCCTCTTCTGGGTGACCACAAGCGTATTTTACACCATAAGTGTGCTAAAATATATCTTGCCTCAACATTTGCCCGGTAGTTTAAAGGTAGAACACCGCGCTCTGGACGCGGGGGTCGGGGTTCGAGTCCCTGCTGGGCAGCACACACATGAATACAGTCCTTTTGAGCATTCTGGCCGGGCTCGGGGGCATGTTCGGCTGGGGAACATCGGATTTTTTTGCCGGCCTGTTCTCCAAAAAGATCGGCCACTTCAAAACGTTCTTCTGGTCACAGTTCGCCGGCCTGATCTCCGCCCTCATCCTTGTTTATTTCTTTACCCTTAACCTTAGTCTTCCACCCTTGATTGTCGTACTTTTGCCTCTTGCCGCCATCTTTTACACGATTGCCTATCTGCTTTTTTACCGTGGTTTTGAGATAGGTAACGTCTCTGTTATTTCGGCCACCATCAACCTTTGGCCCGTTTTCACGATATTTTTGGCTTTCATCTTTCTTGGGCAGCGGTTGTCTATGCTGCAAACGGCCGGTGTTTTTCTGATTATTGTCGGCGTTACCCTGGCGGCCCTGAAGTGGAACGATATCAGTGAACGGAGTATCAAACTTTTCTCCGGCGTTAAGGAAACCGTCGTGGCCGCCTTTATTTTCGGGATATTCTGGAACCTGAGCGAGGTCATTTCCGAAGGCATTGGTTGGCTTTCGACTACTATTTTTGTAAAAACAGGGGTCATTCTGCTGCTTCTGTTTTTTTCCCTGTTGGCCAAGCGCAGGCTCGACGTACCGAAAATATCAACCAGGGCCAAACTGACAGTGGCATTGGTGGGTATACTGGAGGCCGCGGCGGTCGTGAGCGTCAACTACGGCCTGACCGTCGGAGATGTCATCCTGGTGACGCCAATATCCTCGGCCCTTTCAATTGTGACCATCACCATGGCCATCATGTTCCTGAAAGAAAAAGTCACCAAAATCCAAGCCTTCGGCATAGTGCTGGCCCTGACGGGCATCATCCTGACCGCCTTTTAGGATCTTTCCCTTTGGGAAACGTCGGGAGGATTGATTTGAACAAATAAAGTTGGTAAAGTGGTACAGAGTAATGGAAATAATAATTATAGTTCTGGCAATTCTTTTGAACGGTTTTTTTGCTTTAGCCGAAATTGCCGTTCTTTCATCTCGCAAATCAAAGCTCAAACAAAAGGCCGGCAAAGGTATCGAGGGGGCAGAGAAGGCCTTGCACCTTGCCCAAAATCCTAACATTTTTCTATCTACGGTTCAGGTGGGGATTACTCTGGTCGGGATTTTTGCCGGCGCCTATGGAGGATCGCAGCTGGCCCGACCCCTCGCCGAAAGTCTCGAAAATCTCCCGTTTGTCGGAACATTCAGTCAGCCGGTTTCTCTGGCCATCGTTGTCCTGACGATCACTTACCTGTCACTCGTTATCGGCGAACTGGTTCCGAAAAGAATCGCTCTCAGCAATCCGGAAAAATATGCCACCTACACGAGCGGAATAATGACTCTCTTTTCCAGAACGACTACCCCTCTGGTTAACATGCTGAGTACATCAACGGACTTTATCCTTAACCGTCTTTTGGGTATAAAACAACCGGAGGACCTGCCGGTCAGCGAGGACGAGATAAAGACGCTTATCAGGGAAGGGGCAAGGGCCGGTGTTTTCGAGTTTGCCGAGAAAGACATCGTAGAGCGGACCTTTAAGCTTGCCGACAAAAAAATAAATGCCCTGATGACACCCAGGAACGAGATCGTCTGGCTTGACATCAATGACTCTTTCAAAACTGTCCGCAATAAAATCAGCAAACACCCCCACTCATATTACCCCATCTGTCAAGGTGAGGTAGACAAGGTGCTGGGGATCATCCGGACAGAGGATCTTCTGGCTAACTACCTGAAAGGAGAAAAAATTGATTTCAATAAAGCTCTTTTGAAGCCTCTTTTTATTCCCGAAAACGTCAACGCCCTGCGGGTGCTGGAGATGTTTAAACAGACCGGCATCCATATGGGTTTAATCATTGACGAATACGGTAACATCGACGGGCTCATTTGGATTCAGGACATCTTGGAAGCCTTGGTCGGGGAACTGCCCGAGGCCAACCGAAAAGAAGAGGAGGATATCATCAAGAGGTCGGACGGCTCTTTTCTCGTCGACGGGATGGTTACCCTTGATGAATTCAAAGACTTTTTCAAGATCTCTGGCTTGCCTGGAGAGCATCTGGAAACTTTCCATACCATCGGTGGATTTGTGATGTATAAGCTGGGAAAGGTTCCGGTTTCCGGGGATAAAATCCGGCTCGAGAACCATACGATAGAGATAATGGATATGGACGGCAATCGGGTCGACAAAATCCTTGTCAAGGAAAAAAAATGACTCTGTCCGTGGTTCACCTCTATTAACTTCTGTCCAGGGTGATGTCAGCCCAGGATTTTTCGTCCTCTAAGGGCTCCAAGTGGGTAAAAACCGTGATATTGGAAATCTTCTCCCTGATTTTTGCCTCTATCCTTTCCAAAAGATCATGCCCCTTACGTATCGGCCATTCGCCCGGCACCAGGACGTGCATAGACACAAACCGCCTGACCCCGGATTGCCTGGTCCTTATCCCGTGGAACTGCACTCCTTTGGTAGCAAATTCTTCCAACACCAGATAAAGTTCACGTTTCTCCTTCTCGCTAATGGCCGTGTCCATGAAGCCCATCACTGATTGGCCGATTATCCTGAATCCGGACACCACTATGTTAAAAGCGATGAAAAGCGCCACCAGAGGATCCAAGAGCTGAACGCCGGTGATCATTACCCCGACAATGGCGATAAATACGCCCACCGATGTCCATACGTCCGTCAGAAGGTGCCGTCCGTCCGCTTCCAGGGTTAACGAATGATATTTCTGGCCGGCCGTTATCAATTTTCTGGCCACCAGGAGATTGATCAGGGCGGCGAGCATGGAGATAAACAAACCTAACGCCGGCTGTTCAATCGGCCGGGGGACGAATATCCGCTGCAAAGCGGTCCAGGATATACCAACCGCCGCAAATAGAATCAGCGTCCCTTCAAAAACGCTCGAAAAATATTCTGCCTTGGAGTGGCCATACATATGTTTTTCGTCGGGCGGTTTCTCCGACAGTTTCAGCATCCAGAATGCCATCCCGGCCGCCGCCAGGTTAACCAGAGACTCCATGGCGTCCGACAAGAGCCCTACGGACCCGGTCAGCAGATAAGCAATTACCTTGAGAAGGATCGTAACCAGGGCGGTCATAATCGACAAGCGGGCAAACCGGGTGAGTGAGCGGCTATTTGACGCCATAGAAACCATTCTATACCAGTTTATTACATAATTCTTGCCTCTTTTATACTCTAATTGTATTTTGACTGTCTATGCTTAATTTAAGATGGCGTTATTGACCTTCACAGGTGAAGTGATGTTGGGAAGGCTGGTCAATAACTATTTAAATTCGATCAATGAGCCCGGGGGGATTTGGGGTGACGCGCTCAACGATCTTCACCAGTCGGACGGAATATTTGTCAATCTGGAGTGCGTCCTGACCAAGTCCAGAAAAAGGGGGCCGAAAGAGAACCCGACCTTCTTCTTCAAGGCCGATCCCAAACACGTGGCCGTACTGAAGGCTGCCGGGGTCAACCATTGCTCCCTTGCCAATAACCATATCCTGGATTACGGACCTCAGGGGTTGCAGGATACCCTTGCCACCCTGGACAAAGCCGATATCAAACACGCCGGCGCCGGCTCTAATCTGACGGCAGCCACCCGGGGGTCGGACCTCGAGACCAAGGGGTTGAAGATCAGGGTCTTTTCATTCACGGACAACGAGCCGGGTTGGCAGGCCAAGAAAACGGGCGCCGGTACCAACTATCTGCCTATCGACACCAGAGACGGCCGTTATCTGTCCCTTCTCGAGAAGGTAGACCGGGCCAAAAACGAGGGCTGTCTCGTGGTGATCTCGGCCCACTGGGGGCCGAATATGGTCCGTAAGCCTTCCCGACGGCATGTGGATTTCGCCCGGAGCCTCATAAACTCGGGGGTGGACATCTTCTACGGCCACTCGGCCCATGTGTTCCAAGCAGTGGAGGTATACAAACAGAAGGTTATTTTTTACGATACCGGCCAGATGATCGACGATTACGCGGTCGATCCCATATTGAGAAATGACGAGTCATTCCTTTTTGAGGTCAGGACGGATAACCGGGCCATCAGGGAGGTGATATTGAAGCCCGTCCGGATCAGGATCAAGCTGGCCCTGAACGGACCAATACCCCGCAAGATCCAGCTTGAAAAGCTGTCCGGCCAGGAGGCCGGGGAAGTCAACCGGAAAATGGCGGACCTGTGCCGGCTTTTCAAGACCCCGCTGACAAAAGACGGCAACAATCTCAGGATCGGCGTCCTTTAGTCTTGCCAAATATCGGGAAAAGGGATACCATATGCAATATGTTCCTGCTATTTTTTTCATTGGCCGGAGTGTTATTTTCCGGGTACCTGACAGCATCTAAAATCTTCGCCGGCAGTTGTCCCCTGACAGAGGGCTGCCCCAATTTCCTGGGCTATCCGGCCTGCATATATGGTCTGGCTATGTTCGCCGTTCTTCTGGCTGTTTCTGTCTTGCTTTTGAAGAAGCGTCCTGATGCCGGCAGAAACAAACTCCTGAAAACGGCTATGGCTGTCTCTGCCTTGGGGATCTTGTTCTCCGGATACTTCTCCTATCAGGAAATCTTTTACCCCGCCTGTCCAGGCGGAAAATGCGTTTATTCACTTTTAATGCCCTCCTGCATATATGGCTTGGCCATGTATCTCGCCATCTTCCTTAAGGCTTACTTTGATGCCAATAAATCCTGAGTATGAACGAACCCAAAATCGTCCCCGTCATCATCGCGGTGATCAGAAAAGGAAACAGATTCTTGCTCACGAAGAGGACCGAATGGGATCCGGAGGACAAGAGTCTGGCCGGCTATCCCTGGCAGTTCCCCGGCGGGGGGCTGGAGTTCGGCGAAGAAATCCAGGACTGTCTGCACAGAGAGATCAGGGAGGAGCTCGGCATAAATATTAGAAATGTCCACTTATTACCTAAAATTTTCCATGACGTACGGGGGCAATGGCACGGTGTTTTAATCTGTTTCCTGGCCGAGATGGAGAATCAAAGAGCACAGATAATTTTGAATGAGGAGGCCTCCGAATACGGTTTTTTCTCGCTGGAGGAAATCAAAGTCCTGAAAGCTCTTCCTAAAACCAAAGAGATCGCTGAAACTGCCGTCCAAACATTAGGACTCTAGTTCCGTCCCTTCCGGCCGGTATTTGATCGCCTGAAACTGTTTGCCGAGCACCAGTCCGAAGACAAATCCGCCGATATGGGCAAAATAGGCCACTCCGCCCCGATCAGCCACCACGTCCTGGAGACTGCCGATACCACTGAAAAGCTGGAGAATGAACCAATAGCCGATAAAGAAAACGGAGGAGATCTTAACGGTGGTGAAGAAGCCGAAGGGGGTGAAAAGCAATGATCTTATCTCGTGGTCCCGAAAAAAGACGAAATATGCCCCCAACACTCCGGCCACTGCCCCTGACGCGCCGATCATCGGAATTACACTGGTGGCATTGACCAGGTACTGGATGACACCAGCCGCGATACCAGCCACTATATAAAAAGCCAGATATGACAGATGGCCAAACTGATCTTCAATGTTATCTCCGAAGATATGCAGAAACCACATATTTGAGGCAATGTGCAAAAGACCGCCGTGCAACCAGAAAGAGGTAAAGACCTGTATCCACGTGCCCGGGTCGGCCGGGGAGAGGGTGGCCGGCACAAAGCCGTATTCATTGACAAATAGCTGGGGGTTAGGAACGGAAAGCTGAAAAATGAAAATGGCGACATTGACGGCAATGATCAGCCAGTTCACGAAAGGGACCCTTGTTCTTGGTGCCGTATCGCTGATCGGAATCATTTAAAGATTATACTTCAACCCTGTAAAATTCTTGTAATAAAGCAGGTCCGCTAGTATAATCATCGTTATTATAAATTGCATTAACACAATTAAATGACCATGGTAGACCTACCTCCCCAACCGATTAACGAACTGCCCGTGGATCCCGCCATCGAGGCGAAAATTCTGAGCAGAATTGTTCCCTTGCCCCAGACACAGGCCAAAGCCAGGCCGAGGTTCTGTGTGGATGGCCGCACTGGCGACAGGGTAGACTCGAACGGAGTTATCATGGCCAGGGAGCCTTACGGCCAGGCCCTGGGCGGAGATCTGAACATCGCTACGGTCAGATGGCTTCTCGGCGGCGGGCAGGAAGATTTCCTTCAGACGGAATCCCGGACCCTCCAGGACCTGAGGACAAGCGGTTATGCCCAGGTTGGGGTGCATGACGGAGGGCACGCCCATGGGGATGCCTCAGACTGCGGTTTTGCCGACAACAATGCCAGGATCATCGAGGCTCTGCGGACCAGGGCACCGGAAGTCTGGGCCATGATCCAAAAGGCCGTGGCCCCATATCCCGACATTCAACTGGACGGGCAACGGTTCATAAACCTGATTAATCAAAAAGTGGCCAAGGCGGATCTCGCCAAACTGCCGAGCGGCAAGACCATGGTCGACCACGCAGTCACCCAGGAAAAAGCAGCCATACAACATCTGGAAGCGGACCATAAGGAAAGATACGCGGTCGTGAACCTGAGGCCGGAAACCACCCTCAACACCGACGAGAACCAGGATGAGGCTCAGGCATTCAATCTGGACCTGTGGCTCCTGCAACAGCAGGCTCATGATCTGGGTATTGACGTGACCGACGCCACCCTTCTGACCCTGGGTCTGTATGTGGCCACGGAAATGATCCTGGTCGAGGCCAAGCGCGGGGTCCGGCTGCCCATCATGGTCAATAAATGACCCCATCCATATTGACTAATTTTCTAGTTTAGCTTAGGATGTTTTTATGGAAAACAAATCAGTCATCTCAACCTTTGTTTCAATTTTAGTTCTGGTCGTGTTAGCTCTCTTCGTTATCAAATATTTCAATATCTCCTACCCGGTGGCCGTCACCACCAGCCAAAGGTCCAACGAGCTGTCGGTAGTGGGCGAGGGTAAAGTGGAGGCCGTACCTGACACCGCCTCCATCCAGGTCGGCATCACTGTTAATAATAAGGAAACAGCTGCGGCCGCCCAAAAGGAGATTGCCACCATCAACAACCGGATCATCGAGGCCATGGGCAAGCTCGGCATCCCCAAAAAGAACATCAGTACGACCAGCTATTCCGTATACCCTAACTACAGTTACGAGAACAACCAGAACCTCATCAACGGGTACAACGGCAACGCGAGCGTCAGGATAAAGACAGACAACGTATCCCTGGCCTCCCAAGTGGTGGAAACGGCCACCAGCGTGGGCGCCAACGAGATCCACGGCACCACTTTCGAGATAAACAAGCCGGAAAAATACCGCGAGGAAGCCCGGAACAAGGCTATTGAGAACGCCAAGGAACAGGCGGAGAAGTTGGCCAGATCTTTGGGCATCAGGCTTGGCAAGATAGTCAACATCGTGGAATCGGTTCCCGGAAACGGTCCGATAGTTTATGACCAAATGAGAGCTGAAGGATATGGCGGAGGCGGTGCGCCTGCCTTCGAGCCGGGCACACAAACCATCACCTCGACCGTCACTTTATACTTTGAAAAGCGCTAAGACAGTTTTTTGAGGGTTTTCCGAAGGGGAGCGACCATCCGGTTAACAAGAGCAACATCGATTTCCCCGGCCGGAGAGTGAGTGGTCAGATCCACGTTTATCAGTTCCGAATTCGGAAAAATACGCTGCATCCCCTTAATGGTGGGTCCCAGATCGATGATATTGTCGTACTTGTTGTATACCAGAGTAGCCGGGATATTGAAAGAAAGCTCTTCTTTGGAAAGGTGCAGATTGAAGATATCAAAGGCCACCTCTATATAGGCCCGGGTGGACATTACTTCGGTGATTCTTATCTGGTGTTTCACTATCTCGTCGAGGCCTTTCTCACCATGGTAGGCCAGATGAAAATAAACGTTCATGATCCGCTCGTCGTGCAGAAAGAGGTCCATCACTCCCCTGAGCAGATGGCTTTTTTCCCCCAGCCTCAAAGCGGCCTTCTTAATGAACTCGTAAAAAGGCCTCAGATGGATAAAGTCGGCATCGTATATCCCTTCAAAAATCAAGATGTGCTTGGGCCGTCTTACCCCCTGTTCCAAAAGCCTGACGATGATGGCCCCTCCCAGGCAAAACCCGGCCAACAGATAATCCTTCAGGTCCAACTCTTCAATAAAAAGTTTGATGAAATGGGCGTAGTTTTTGATACTGTACTTGTAGTGACTCAAGGCATCTCCGTTACTTACCCCGGGCAGGTGGGGCAGGATAACCTTGTAGTCCCTGCTTAAATATTCAACCAGGGACCGGAACCGATTGATATCGGAATGGAAGGCCGGGATCAGGAGTAGTATCCGGCCGCGGCCCGATACATAGTATTCCAGCTTTACATTCTCGATCACCATCTCCTGGCGGGTTATGTCCGGCATATGTAAAAATATAGCAAATAATTGCCAATTTAACCCGTGTTTATGGCATAATAATTGCATGAAGATCAAAGACATCACCTCTGTCGAGATCCTTGACTCCCGTGGATATCCCACCCTGAAAACCGTGGTCGTGTTGGAAAACGGCACCACCGGCTGGGCGGCCATTCCTTCGGGTGCCTCCACCGGTTCTTATGAAGCCCTGGAGCTGAGGGATAAGGACCCTAAAAGGTATTTTGGCAAAGGAGTACTGACCGCCAAGCACAATGTGGACGTCATCATCAATAACCTGTTGAAGGACAGGGATGTTTCCGATCAGGAGACCCTGGACCGGATCATGATCGAGGCAGACGGCACTGCCAACAAAAGCAAACTCGGGGCCAACGCCATTCTCTCGGTATCTCTCGCGGCAGCCAGGGCAGGGGCGGCGACCGGAAACGTTGAGCTTTATCAATACCTGAAACGGTTCTTTCCCAACGCCGGATTGATCATGCCTGTTCCAATGATCAATGTCATCAATGGCGGCAAACACGCGGAAGGTGCTTCGGACTTCCAGGAATACATGCTCATGCCACATGGCTTTCAGAACTTTTCCGAGAGCCTGAGGGCGGCGGCCGAAACATTCCAGAAGCTGAAAAAAAGCCTCACCGCCATGAACCAGCCCACCACCGTCGGAGATGAAGGGGGTTTTGCCCCCCGCCTGGGCAGCAACCGGGAACCTTTACGTTTATTGGTTGAGGCCATCGAAACGGCCGGTTATACGCCCGGGGAGGAGATCGCGATTGCTCTGGACGTGGCCGCCTCGGAATTCTACCAGGACGGCAAATACACTCTTAAGGCGGAAAACCGGACCCTCACCCGCGACGAACTGACCGACTACTACCTCGCCCTGAAGGAGGATTACCCCATCTATTCCATCGAGGACCCCTATGCAGAGGACGACTGGCAGGGATTTGTGGGGCTGAAGAAAAAAGTCGGGGACAAGATCCAGATCGTCGGTGACGACCTGTATGTCACCAATCCCCAGAGGTTCAAGAAAGGCATCGCCCTTGAGGCCACCAATGCGATCCTTATCAAGCTCAACCAGATAGGCAGCCTGACCGAAACCATCGAAGTGATGAGGATGGCGAGGGAGGCCGGCCAAAACACCGTCGTCTCCCACCGGAGCGGGGAAACGGAGGACGCGTTCATCGCCGATTTTGCCGTCGCATCGGGAGCGGGCATGATTAAAACAGGCTCCGTGTCCCGGTCGGAAAGGCTGGTCAAATACAACCGCTTAATGGAAATCGAGGCAATGGCAAAAAATACCGCCTTTTACCAGTTTCCGTACATGAACCAATAAACATGGCCAGATTCGTCATTGTCAGGCATGGATTGACAGAATGGTCCGGCAAATTCACCGGCTGGACAGATGTTGACATCATTGAAGAGGGCATCAAGGAAGCTTACAAATACGGCCGAAAACTCAAAGAAGAGGGTTTCACCTTCGATGTTTGTTATACCTCTTACCTTAAACGGGCTATCAGAACACTCTGGGTATTCATGGACGCCCTGGACATGATGCACCTGCCGGTGGTCAATAGCTGGAAACTGAACGAGCGCCATTATGGAGCACTGCAAGGTGAGAGCAAACCGGGCATGGTCGAAAAATATGGAGAAGAACAGGTGAATTTGTGGCGCAGGAGTTACGATGTGCCGCCCCCTAAGCTTCAAGCCGATGATCCCAGGCACCCTGCCCACGACCCAAAATACCAGGGGATAGATCCCGTGCTTCTGCCCGCCAGCGAATCACTCAAAGACACCTATGAGCGCTCCGTACCTTATTTCCAAGAGACCGTCGAAAGCGACTTGAGGCAGGGCAAGGATGTTCTCCTGTCAGGCCACCACAATTCGCTGCGGGCTATCATCAAGTACCTGGACAATCTTTCTGAGGACGAGGTGGCAAAAGTGAACGTGCCCTATTGCATCCCGCTCGTTTATGAGCTCGACGGGAATGCCAGGCCCCTGAAACATTACTACCTGGCCCCCGACGAGGAAGTCAAGCGGGTCATCGACAGCATCAAGAAACAGACCAAGAAATAATTCCTATTCATAAATCAGGACCGGGGTCCCGACATCCGCCCACGCGTAAACCACCTCCGCTTCCCCAACGTCCAGGGAAACACAACCGCCGGTATGGGGAGAACCTATGAAGTCCCTTGGACGCCGGATCTCCCGGCCGCTATAATCTATCCAGTAGGGGAGTTCGTGGATGCCAAGGTAGGCATTGACCTTCGGGTCCAGGGAAAAAGCCATCCAGTAGGGCATCCAGACGTTATAGATATCGGAGAAGGCGTTCGTGGCCTTATTCAGTATCTTATACTTCCCCGGTGGAGTAGGGTAATAAAGCCCGGTCGAGACACCGTGCACGGCAATTAACCGGCCCTTTTCAAACCGGTACATCTTCTGCTGGGATAGGTCGATCTCAATGAACTTGTCGTGCTCCGTGCCCGAGGAGTTAGGCTTTTCCTTCAGGCTGACGATCAGGTAATCTGAAGGCTGCCCTTTGAAACGGGAATCAATGAGCGAGACAAAGTTTTCCGCCAGCCTGTCTTTGTCCACTCCGAGATCCTTATTCACATACCCGGAGAGAAGCGAATCAATGACTGCTCCGAGCCTGACCCGATCCACATCCACCTTCACCTGCTCAGTCTGATCATCATAATCGACCATCAGTACCTGTTCCACATACTTCGGCGAAACAACGACTTCCTCGGTGCCATTTACCAGTAGCCGCACCTCTTTCCCCTTGACAACCCTTAGTTTTCGGTTATATTCATCCACCTTCATTTTCAGGTAGTCCTCTATGACCCGGTGCACTTTGGGGGCAATGGCTCCCCTCCGGCCGAAATGCTTCAGGATCCTTACTTGGAGATCCATGGCATCGATCACATAGACATCCTCCCGATACTCATAGGCCAGCTCCTTGTTCCGGGCGTTGACAATCACCCGGTTTTCATGGACGGAAAAATCGAATTTCATGTTCCTCACCTTCCGGTAAAAGTCGTCCGTAAAGATGAGTGTGGGTGGCACCGCCCCGGAACCGGTGGCCAGCCGGCGGTAGGTGTCATTAAGGTCAAATATGATCCCCAGCTGGTCGAGGGTAAACCGGTACTGGCGCTCATGGATCTTGACCGCTACCGGCATCTGGCCTACCCTAGCGAGATAGGGCAGAAGGTCGGCCTTTCTCATCCCCGATATCTCCACACTACCGAGGGACATGTTTCGGGGCAGGTAGTTCATCCGGTAATAAAGGAAGGATATTATGGCCAGGCCAACCGACAGGATAACGAGCCGTTTCATGTCAGGTGTATTTTTTCAGTTTTTCGTCTTTCTCAAATTTGGCCACCAGATCCTTCACATTGATGGCCAGCTCCTTGGGAATGACCAGGATGGCGTCTTTCGTGTTGACCACGATCATACCTTTCAGGCCAATAGTGGCCATCAGTTTTCCCTTTTCCTCGTTTACTAGCAGACTGTCCTGGCTTTCCATGTCGTGAACCAATCCGCGGCTGACATTCTCGGCCCCTATTAGGACCAGGGATTCCTTCAGGGCGTATAGGGTGCCCGGATCCGACCAGCCCATATTCGGGGTCAGAACTACCGCCTGGGAGGAAGGCAACTTCTCCATAATGGCATTGTCGAAGGCAATTTTCTCCAAGGTGGGGTAGACCCTCCGGATGACCGTGGCCTCGTCGACCGTACCGATACTTTTTTCTATCTCTGTCAGCTTCCGGTACATACCAGGCACATATTTCTTGTACAAAGACAGCGTGAAATCCAGGTCCACTACCCAGTAGCCCGGATTCCAGAACCATTCTCCCGACGCATACATCTTCTTGCATTCCGCCAAGGGCGGCCGGTACTTCCAACCTTTGAATTCGTAAACCCGGTCGCCAATGTCTTTGCCGATATGGATCCAACCCAGGTTGTTCTCGGCATACCTCGGCCTTTCGGCCAGTAACACGAATTTTTCCGGATCTTTCTTGACCTGTTTCTCTCCTTCCCTCAAGGCCCACAAAAAGTCTGTCGGCCGCTTCATCAGGTGGTCGGCCCACAGAATGGCTATGGGCCCTTTATAGCCCCCTTTTCTCAAGTTGATGAAATTGAAGCCGATGGCCGGGGCCACATCCCTCTTTTCCGGCTCGGCGATGATGTTGACGATAGGCACTTGGGGCAGCTGTTCCTTGACAATGGAAACATAGGCCTCATTGGTGCTGACATAAATATTCTCGATGCCGAATTCGTTCTCGACCCTCTCCACGGCGAGCTGCAGGGTGGATTTGCCATTGAAAATCCGGCCAAACTGTTTAGGGGAGTTCTTCCTGGATAAAGGCCACAGTCTGGTACCTGCGCCGCCGGCAAAGATGATGGCTTTCATAGGATTTGATTTAACTTGTTATAACTTTATATATTTTCGCAAAGCCGCCAAAAAGTTGTCCACCGAATAATTTTCCCAGAGCTTATGCTGACCATTGTATGATAGTGTATGAGTTTTCTCAAGCGCTTCTGCCATCGCCTGTTCCGTCTGCTCTTCGAACAGCAGGCCGTTCACTCCCTCGCTGATCAGTTCCGCCGCTCCGCTTCCGGCATAGCAGACGACGGGTGTGCCGAAATAAAGGCTTTCGAGCGCCGTGTAGCCGAAATCCTCGCTCTGGGGCATCAGGGCTCCCTTGGCTTTCTGGTAAATATAGGCAAGCTCCTCTTCGCCCACTTCGCCCAGAAAAGAAACGTTTCTCATGTTTTTCGCCTGACTCTCCAGTGTCCTTTTCCGGCTCCCTTCGCCGACCACTACCAGGTTGTCCTGCGGCCGTCCCCTGAACACATTAAGCAGTAGGTCCACCTTTTTGTACGGCTCTAGCCGCCCTACGAACAGATAGTAATGGGCAGGGAGGCCGCGCGGTCTTTTGGCCTGTTTTTTCAGCCTGGCAAAATAAGCTGTGTCAAAGGGTGGGGCCAGGAGATCGCTGTTGCGGCGGTAGATCTTGCGCACCAGGTCCTGGCCGTACCGGCTCAAGGTCAATAGCCGGTCGGGCCTTTGGGCAGCTATATAATCCCATTCCCTCAGGAAGGCCGTCATGGGAGAAAAGAACGGTGAGCGGCTGAAGTAGTGTCTTTTTTCGTGCCAGAGATGCCGGGTGGGGGAAAACAGATAACTGACATGGTTTGTCTCCGGCCTGGTCAATACCCCTTTAACGAAGGATGAGGATACCGACAAAACCGAATCATATCCTGTCAGATCCAGGGACTCAGCGGCATAGGGCATTAAGGGCGTCTTTATGGGTTTCAGGGGAATCCGCCCGTGCACTCCCTGTAAAAAAGTGGTCTTGATGCGGCCGGCATATGGTTTGGCCCAGCCGGCTTTCCCAAAATCCGTGTACAGCGTGTAGATATCCGCCTTGGGAAAAGCCTCGAAAAGGGTGATCAGTATCCTTTCGGCTCCTCCCCATTTATCTATCCAATCGTAGAGGATGGCCGTTCTTTTCATAGGGCGGCCTCCCGGTAAATCTTTATTGTCTCTTCCGCCATTTTCCGGAAGGAAAACCGGCCGAAATACTCCCGGTCGGCCTTTAATGCCCGGTCTGTTTCCATGGCCTGCACAAGCTTTTCTCCGAGATCGGCCTCCGTCTGAGGATCGAAGAACAGGGCCCCTGGGGGCGCAATCTCCCTGAAGACGGGGATGTCGGACAGCACCAGCAGGCAGCCGAAGTGGGCTCCCTCCACCACCGGCAGGCCGAAGCCCTCAAATAGGGACGGCAGCACCAGAACTTTCGCCCGACGATAGTAGTTGTTCAACTCATTGTCCTTAGGCCTGAGCACCAGTTTCACCCTGTCATCAAGCTTGAGACCGTTGATATGGGCCTTGATGCGGCCGGTGAAATAGTCTTCCGGCCCGCACAATACGAGCCGGTAATCCTGCCGGGACAGAGAGCCGAATGCCCTGAGCAAAAACTCCACGTTCTTATGCGGATAGAAGTTACCCACATAAAGGATGAGTCGCTCCTTTGGTCCGGGATGGGATCCGCCAAATTCCCGGCCGATCCCCTCGTAGGTAACGCTGATCTTGTCCTCCGACAGGTCAAACTCCGCCAGTATATCCTCCTTGACCGCCCGGGTCGGGACAATGATCCGCCTGGACCGGGATATCCCGTGCCTCAGCACTGCCCGGTACCCAAGCCTTTTGAAAAGGTAGACGAGATAATGCCTGGTAGTGGCCTTGCCGGTAGCATACTTAAGGATGGTCAGGTCGTGGATAGTGATGACGAAGGGGCGGTTGTAGAGAACGGGATGGGAAAAGTAGGGAAAATGGACAAGGTCGAACCTTCCCTTGTCCAGTTCGTGCCGGAAACCCGTCTGCTCTTCCAGATTATGCCATCCGGCCTTAGTTTTTTGAACTTTGAAATTTGTTTGAAATTTGGATTTTGGAATTTGGAATTTATGAGAATCTGGCACGAACAGGGTGTATTCGTTTTTTTTATCAAGCTCTCCAATGTTCCATACCAGATTCCTGATGTACCTCCCCACACCCCCCTGACTCCAAAGGCGCCCGTCAATGGCTATCCTCATACCAGCAGGCGGTTAACGGCTAAAAGGCCTCTCACGCCGGCCTTCACCATCTGGTTCACCAGCCACGGGTACCTCTTTAGGTAGCGCTTTTCATAAAACATCAGCATGGAGGTGAAGAACTGTTCGCGGGTCGCCCGCTTCACCTCTTTCCGGCTGCTTTTCTGCCCGCTCTGGTACTTCAGGTGCCTAGCGAAGTACCTGGGATAGAACCAGATCGAGTAGCCTAAGGCTTTTATCCGGTAGCAGAGGTCAATGTCCTCCGCATAGAAAAAGTAATCCGGGTCAAAGCCGCCGATATGATCGATTATTTTACGTTTGGCCAGGAAGAAGGCAGCGCTCGGGCAGTCTATCTCGTGGATCGAATCCAGATCCATATGCGTCAGGTGGTAGCCTCCGAAATACCTTTTCAGAAAGGTCCGCCTGCTCATTTTTTCCAGACCGCTGAAGTAGGCAAAAGCATTCCAGGGGGTGGGAAACCCCCGGTGGCAGGCCGGGTCCAGCTTCTGGTTACCGAGATGAAGTTTGATAGCCAAGGCTCCCCGCCGGTCATCCTTCCTTAAAAATTCCGTCAACTCCTGAAAATCGATGTTCTCCTCAAGATAGACGTCGGAATTGAGAAAAAGCACGAACTCGCCGGAGGCGAGCTCAAGGCCGACGTTGTTGGCCCGTCCGAAACCAACATTCTCTTTTAATAGAGCGATTTTGACGCCCTCTCTCCCGGACAGCCATTCCCTAACCCCATCAGAGGAAGCGTTGTCCACCACGATCACTTCATAATCTGCCGGAGAGGGAAAATTCTCCTTAAGTCTTGATTCCAGATAGGCCAGGCTTTTTTTCAGGATGTCCTTGGAATTGAAGGAAACAACAATGACGGACAGGACCATACCCCTATTATACTCAAAGACGGCCCAAAAAGGGTATAATGGCCCTATGTTCGAGGACAAGGCCTTCAAATTCTGTCCCAGGTGCGGGGGCGGGCTTGTCAAGCAATCCCGCTTTTTTCTCTCCTGCTCCAAATGCGGCTTCCACCTGTACATCAACCCCCATCTCTGCAACGGGGCCATCATTGAGAACCGGCAGGGAGAGGTGCTTTTGGTGAGGCGCCGGATCGCCCCCAAGAAGGACTACTGGGACGTGGTGGGCGGGTTCGTTTCCCCGGAGGAGACGCTCGAGGAGTCGATGCGGCGGGAGATGGAGGAGGAGCTTGGGGCAGAACCTCTCTCCCTGACCTACTTCCGCTCATACAACGATATCTATCTGTACCGGAAAGTTTATTACTACACCATCGGCGCCATTTTTGTGGCTACCGTCGATACAGACAGTCTGACCCCCCAGGACGACATCAGCGAGATCAGGTTTTTCCCGCCTTCCGAGATCCCTTTTCACCGTATCGCCTTCGCCGGTGTCAAGCAGGCTCTCCAAGAGTACCTCGCCACCAGACTTGACAAGTGAACATTCGTTCACTATAATGGGGGCATATGCAGAAACCAATCACGGAAAAGCTCCAGTCCCTGAAAAACTTCCACCGCCGGCACAACCGGCTGCCGAGCTATTCGGAGCTTCTGAACCTGTGGAAGTTCTCTTCCAAGAATGCCGTCTTCAGGGTCATGGACAAACTGGTGGCCGGAGGTTTCCTGAAAAGGGATAAGGGCACAAAACTCTCGCCGACCGATGCGTTTTTCTCCCTCAACCTTTACGGTGAGGTGCCGGCCGGCTTTCCCGTGCCCACCCCGGACGAGAACGCGGACCCTCTCTCTCTGGAAGAATACCTCGTGGAAAATCCGGACCGCACCTTCCTTTTAAAAGTAAGCGGCGACTCCCTCAAGGACCTCGGCATCATGCCCAAGGATATCGTTCTCATCGAGCGCGTCTCCGAAGCCAAAAGCGGCCAGGTGGTCCTGGCGCAGGTGGACGGGGAGTGGACGCTGAAAATTTTGGAAAAAAAGGGGCGCTTAATCACCCTGCTGCCTGCCAATAAAAGATACAAGCCCATTGTTCCCAAAAACGAACTGAACATCCACGGCGTGGTCAAGGCAGTTATCAGGAAGTACTGACATGTTCCAGGTCCATAGTTTCCCGACCGTCCTCCTGCACCTGGACGGCAACGCCTTTTTCGCGTCCGTAATGCAGGCGGTTACCCCAGAACTGAAGGGGCGGCCCGTGGTCATCGGGGCCGAACGGGGCATCGCCACCGCCATCTCCTACGAAGCCAAGGCTTACGGCGTCAAGCGGGGGATGCGGGGCTTTGAGATCAAGAAGCTTTGCCCAAAGGCCGTCTTCCTGCCCGGCGACTATGAACTTTTTTCGCTCTTCTCCCAAAAGATGTTCAAGATCCTCCGCCGCTTCTCGCCGGTGGTGGAAGAGTATTCGATAGACGAGGGGTTTGCCGACCTCGCCGGCCTGCGCCGCCCCCTGAACGGCAGTTACGAAGAGATCGCCCGCCGTATCCGGCAGGCCATTCACAGCGAGCTCGGGATCCCGGTGTCCGTAGGGATCTCTTTGACCAAAAGCCTCGCCAAACTCGCGAGCGGGGCTAAAAAACCGATGGGAGTCACGGTCGTACCGGGCAAAAGAATCGAGGAATTCCTGTCCGGCATCCCGGTGCAGGAGGTGTGGGGTATTGGCCCGGCCACCTCCGCCTATTTACATAAGCTTGGCATCAAAACAGCGCTCGGTTTTGCCCAAAAAGACGAAGCCTTTATCCGGAGCCGCCTGACCAAACCCCATTTCGAGATCTGGCAGGAACTGAGGGGAAAGCCCGTTTACCTGATTAACCCCGCCGCCAAGAACGAGTACAAGTCCATGCAGAGAACCCGCACCTTCGCCCCTCCGTCGACGGATATGGATTTCGTCTGGGCTGAACTTTCCAAGAACGTGGAGGAGGCCTTTGCCAAAGCGCGTCGCTACGGATATTGGGTCAAAAAGATGGCCGTTTTCCTGAAGACCCAGCATTTCCGCTTCCGGGCGGCGGAAATAACTTTTACCAGCAGGCAAAAATATCCCATGCTCTTTAAGCAGAAGGTCAGGGAGGCTTTTGAAAAGATATTTAAGCAGGGGGAGGAGTACCGGGCGACGGGTTGCGTCCTGGTGGAGCTTTCCGAGACGGCGACCGAGCAAGGCAGCCTGTTCGAATCCTTTTCTCCTACCCGGAACGAAAAGGCCGGCAAAGTGTATGCGGCCATGGAGAAGACCAAGGTGGACTTCGGCTCTAAGCTGTGGCGGCAGAAGGACAGGGGACATGCCCTCCATGAAAGGACTGCCCGTTTCAACCTCCCGGTTTTGGAAATTTCGCTATAATACCCTTTATGCGATACTCAAAACTTTTTGGTAAAACGATCAAGCAGGATCCGACCGATGCCAGTTTTGCTTCACACAAACTGCTCCACCGGGGCGGCTTTGTCCGCGAGTCAACGGCCGGACGGTATTTCATTCTGCCTTTGGGGCTTAGAGTACAACAAAAGATCATCAAGATCATCAAGGAGGAAATGGACGCGACCGGAGCCCAGGAGATGCTGTCACCGGTACTTCACCCCCTGGAACTATGGGAGGAAACCAACCGCACCCAAACCACCGGTTTTGAGCTCATGAAAGTTAAGGACCGCCGGAAAGCGGAGTTTGCCCTGGGAGGCACGGCCGAAGAGATGTTTGTGGACGTGGTCCGGAAATTCCAACTGAGCTATAAGGATCTGCCTTTCAATATCTACCAGTTTTCCACCAAGTTCCGGGACGAGCTCAGGGCCCGGGGGGGATTATTGAGAGTCCGGGAGTTTTTAATGAAGGATGCCTATTCCTTTGATGTGGATGCCACCGCCTTCAAAGATACTTACCGCACCATGTGGGATACTTACCTGAAGATCTTCAAGCGGATGGGTTTGAAAACCCTGGTGGTGGAGGCGGACAACGGTTATATCGGAGGAGACTATTGCCATGAGTTCGTGGTGGAATCGGAAGTAGGAGAGAGCAAGTTTTTCACAACGGGTGACGGACAGGAGCATATCCACGAGGACGTTTTGCCCAAAAAACATCTGGACAAGAAAAAACTGGTCCAAAATAACGGCATCGAAGTGGGTAACATCTTCCAGTTGGGCTATTATTACTCCGAGAAAATGAAGGGTGCCACCTTCTTCGACAGGGACGGCAGCGAAAAACCCTATTATATGGGCTGCTACGGCATTGGCATAGGCCGCTCCATGGCGGCGGCCGTGGAGGCGCATCACGACAGTCGCGGCGTTATCTGGCCGGAGGCCATAGCCCCTTACCGGGTTCATCTGGTCGGGTTGGATCTGATTAACCAGGAGGTCAAAACAAAGGCCGAGGCCGTCTACCGGAAGCTCAAAGAGCGGAATATGGAAGTGCTGTATGACGACCGTGAGGATGCTACAGCCGGAGAGAAATTCGCCGACGCCGATCTCATTGGCATCCCTTACCGCACTGTTATTTCCAAACGGACGGGCAGCAATGTAGAGGTCAAAAAAAGAAATTCCCAGGACAGCCGGACCGTCACCTTTGATGAGTTCGTTTCGATCCTCAACGGATAGGCTCCAAGCACATGGCCCAAAACGACCGCACCGAAAAACTCAGGCAGATCAAGGACGAAGTTCTGCACCTGACCGAGTCTCCCCTCTACGAATACCGCAAAAAAAACGGCTATTTCCCGGTTATCGGGGAAGGCAACCACCATGCCGAGATCATGTTTATCGGGGAGGCGCCTGGGAGGAACGAAGCCGAGACCGGCCGGCCTTTTTGCGGAGCGGCGGGCCGGATATTGGACGAACTCCTGCAGTCGACGGGTATAGAGCGGAAAGAAGTATATATCACCAATATCGTCAAGGACCGCCCGCCCGGGAACCGCGACCCGGAGCCGGCAGAGCTCGAGTTGTATGCCCCTTTCCTCAGAAGGCAGATCGGGATCATCCGGCCCAAGGTCATCGCCACGCTCGGCCGTTTTTCCATGGGTTTCATCATGCAGAATTACGGGCTGGCGGATAAACTGGATTCCATCTCCAGGATCCACGGCCTGGTATTCGAGGCCGCCCTTCCTTACGGTAAGGCCAAATATATCCCTCTTTACCATCCGGCAGTCGCCATCTACCGGGCCACCATTAAAGAGGTCCTGAAAGAGGATTTTCTGAAACTGAAGGCTATTTAGCCCCCATCTTACCCAATACTTACAGGTTCTTGGATTTGATTTCACAATCCATTGGTACGCTCGTTGTTAGAAAGGTGATGAGAAACACATGCCAATTTTAGTCTGGATAATTGTCGGTTTAGTGGCCGGGTGGCTGGCTTCTCTAATAATGAAAACTAATGAGAGACAGGGTCCGTTAATGGACATCGTGCTGGGTATCGTCGGCGCCATCGTCGGCGGTTTTTTGGCGAATTTGTTTGGGGCACCCGGGGTCACCGGACTTAATGTCTGGAGCATTGTGGTGGCGACGGTAGGAGCTGTTGCCCTAATCTGGATCGGGAGCCTGTTCAGAAGAGCATGATAGTTAGCCACCTCATCATGACAAAATAAGGGGCGCAATAAACGGCGAGGCCGTAAAAAGCGCCTCTTGTTTTTCTTGGGAACTGATAAAATAACCCTATGGAAGCATTAGAAAGGTATTTCGAGTCCCTCAACCCTAACCATCCGGGTTTTCTGCTGTTCCTGTTGTGGAGCCTGGTCTGGAAGGGGCTGGCCACCTGGAGAGCGGCCAGGAAAGACCAGAAGTACTGGTTCATCGCGCTTTTGGTCATCAACACCGCCGGGCTCCTGGAGATATTCTATCTCCTGACCTTCGGCAAGGAGGAAACCAAGCTAGCCAAAAAGAGGAAGTAAACGGCCAAGCCCGTATTCAAAAACCCATATTTCTGTGGTAAGATATGATGTATTAAACCGTCTGCTCGCTCTTTTAAAATGTGAAGTTTGCGTTCTCATTGAAAATTGAGAACTGAAAATTGAAAATTTCTTTATATTTCCCCTGTAGCTCAATCGGTAGAGCATCCGGCTGTTAACCGGCAGGTTCCAGGTTCGAGTCCTGGCGGGGGAGCCAGATGGGACGAGCAGGCAACAAATTGCCCTTTTGTCCCGTAACATCGCTCTTTTTGCGATGTTCGAATTTTCCATTTTCAAAATCGTCGATTTTATCCACTTTCGAACAATTAGTCTTGCTAACTGCCTCGGAGAGTATCTTGAAGGCTTTGGAGTATTCCCAGCTTAATTTTCGCTCATCTAACACCAACTTGGAGAATATTAGTCTAATGAGGTTGCGTTGTTCCTCCAACATGCCTTTACCCTTTGCTGTCAGATAGATGTCTTTTGCTCTTTGGGATAGCTCATAGACATTTATGCCGAATTTCAAATATCCAGTGCTTGCTGTCGAATGTCGCTTAATGCTGTCGGTAATCTCATTCTTTTCATCGGAATACTGCCTGAACTTTCTATCGTAGAAATCTAGAGCAATCTTTTCATCCAGCTTATCGTCGTATAATTTGTCCATCCGCTTCTGAATAGCCTCGTAGCGGGCTTGTAGCTCGCCTACGGTGCTGTTGTGGTATTCGATCTCGTCCTGGTGGCTTTCTTTGAGTGCTTTCTTAAGCCATTCGACTATGCGGCTGTTTTTGAGTTTCAATCCGTCAAAGCCTGATAGTAGCTGTTCTTCAACCTCTGGTTCTTTAACCCAACCTTCCTGAGTGCAGGCGTGATAATGATTGCAGTGCCCGTAGTGGTGTCCTCGGTGCGTTTCCCAGGTGATTAGGCCGTCGCATTCAACACAGCGGATTAATCCCTGAAAAAGATAAGAGTGCTTCATATATTTAGGTGTCGTTTTGCTCACAAGTAGTGCCTGGACTTTATCAAAAAGCTCTTTGCTGATTAACGGCTCTTGTTTGCCGTCATAAATTTCGCCGTTCCATCTCATTTTACCAATGTAAAAGGGATCGCGCAGCAAGGAATGGATACGACTGTTTGCCAGCTTGTTTCCCATGGGAGAGCGTAAGCCTTCCTCATGGATCGTTTTTGCCAGTGTTTTTATGGAATAACCACCAGTAGCATAAAGTTCAAACAATTTCCTCACGAGGGGTGCTCTTGTTTCGTCAATAACATGGATTTTGTGCCCCGTTTCTCCAACGGTTTTATAGCCATTTGGTGGCTTAGTGGGTAGCCAGCCTTGTGCTAGCTTCTCTGTCTGTCCCTTTTTTACTTCTTCCGATAGGTTATCTATGTAATTTTTAGCAAAGACAATCCTTATGTCCCAATTCAGCTTTTCCTGAGAGCGTGAGTCTTTGTGAAGAACTAGGGAGTCTTTTACAGAATGGAGTTGTCTCTCTTCGTCCTGATTCAACCAATTGTAAAGATCAACAGAGTCACTAAGATTGCGTGTGTATCTATCTGCCTTTTCGACAATAATTGCTTTGATGTTGTTTTTATTGACATAGTTAAACATGGAGTTAAAGACTTCTCTTTGCTTCTTCCCGCTAGCTGACTCTGAAATGAAGAAGATTTTACTGATGCCATAATCGTGTTTTTGAGCATACTCTCTCAATAGCTTCTCCTGGGCTGGTAAAGAATAGCCCGTTTCTTCTTGTTCTGGAGTTGATACTCGGCAGAGTAGGACAGTTTTCATAGTAATTTTGCAACACACAACATAAAGGAACTTTTGAGCAATATCAAACAATAATAGATACCTGTTCTCATAGGCTTTTTCCCTCCTTATTTTCATCCTTCTTTTGTCCGCCTTTTATCCCTTTTCCGCCGTCATTTTGCCGTAGGGTTGCAGTAGTTTTACCGCCATTTCTGGGATAGTCTTGGAATAGCGTTGGAATATCTTCACCGCCGTTTTTCGGTGTAGCCTTAGTGTAACCTCGGTGTAACTTTACCGTCATTAAAAAGGAGGGGTTATTGTGCCTCTGATCGGTAAACCAGGAGTATATTTCTTTGCATTGTTCTCTCGTCCATTTTTCCTTCCTTTTGACCCAGCGAAACCTGCGACTCCAGCGGTCTAATGTCCTGCGGTATGGTAACCCACCTCTCCTGGTAAGGAGAGGTGCTTGTTCGTTAATTGGAACGGTGTCCAGCTTGGCTCGTAGTGCAACTAAACTATTCGCTTCGCAATACAGCTTGAAAACCTCATATTGACCTTGAGATTCGTTCTTCAGCTTTTTTACCACCTGCTCAAGCGGTCTTGTTTTATACAAAACCTCGCCCGCGTTTTTTCTTGATTGATTCATTCTGTTTCCCATAAGCTCTGTATAGTAACTGTATAAATACATTCCCTCTTAAAGGGAAAAATTGTTACTATAAATGTCCCTTTATAAATCCCTTTATAGTTACTATGTGTTTTATATGTTGATGTCATCTGGGTTTATCTCCTCTGTCGAAATTTGATTTTCAACTCTATAATTAGGATCTTTGCTTCTGGCAAGGTGGTAAGCGTCGTAGATTTTCTCCTGGACTTGTTCAAAGAGCTTGCTATCGTCAATAAAAACGATCTCATTCCACTTGCCGATAAATTTATAACTAGGGGCTTGAATCCAAATGAAATCTTGAAATTGGGGATGCAATCGATCCGATTTTAAGATCTTCCAACCATGCTCTTTCCAAACATCGAAGAGGATTATTGTTGCCTGAGCCAGAATAGTTTCTGACTTCAACAGTTTAATTTTGACTGTTATGTCGTTAATCGTGATTGTCATGGTGATTTATGTTCATATTAATTTTTCTTTTCTCGCCCCACTTTTGTTTCAGGATTTTTTCAAGTTCATCTTTTTTAGGACATTCTTTTTTGTGTTCAATCAGTGCGAGCACTTCAAAGAAATCTGTCAGGGTATTTGCCAATATCGATGCTTCGTCTTGGGCTACTTTGATACCGAATTCTGCCTCCAAAACCAACCTCAATGCACTTATTAGTTTGTCGTCTCTATTTTCCATTTTGTTTACCTCCTTGAATGTTTACAGACTCGACTTTCAATAAGGTTTCGACAAATGCTAGTAAGCCAGTGCCAATCTCTGTGACCTCTTGGAGAGTCAGCTTAAGGTTAAATTCCTCCTCTATAATTTGCTTTAGTTCTAGTAATAAATTTCTGCTTATCATAGTTATTCGTTGGCATAGAGCCGTGCTTTAACGACTCGCAACTGGTTGAAATAAACCTGTGGCGACACTTTGATTTCATTGCGGTAATACTCATCAACGAGTTTCTGAAGTTCTTTTGTGTTTTGGAAGATAAACAAAGCCTTACGGGGGTTGGAACGATCAATATCTTCGATTGGACACCAGAGGGAGAGAGTGGTAGCGAGAGATAAATCGCTGGTTTGGTAGTAATGCTCGTTTAATTGCTGGTTCATAGTTATAAAAAATGGCTAGAGTTTTTGTTCTAGCCATAGCTTACGGGATGGGATTAAAAGCAAGTCAATTGAAGAAAACTGAAGCCGACTGACGCCATTTGTCAGCAGTTAAGCGCTTTTACGAGATTTATTCTATTGTCAGGGTGAAGCCTTTTGAGATCTCAATGTTAATTGGAAGTTTTGCGAGTTTGCCCTTTAGTTTAGTTAAAGTATCCCTGACTCTTCTATTTACTAGCCAGGGTTTTTCCCTTCCTGGATAAGTTTGTCCTCCAGACTCAAACTCGTAAACCGTTTTATAGTCGACTTTCTGTCCATAATTTTTCCACAGGCACACGAAATATCGATATTTGTTTGACCAGTTATTTGGGAAGGTAAAAACAACCTGGCTAAAGTTCGTTATTTTTGGTTGACGCTCATCAATTACTAAACCCCAGCCTTTGGGTAGTTGAGGAGCTAGGGAGGGGGTTGTTTTTTGAGGAATAGCAGATCTTTTGAAAAAATCATTCACCTTTATAGTAATCATCGTTAAACTAAGCGATTCTGATTCTGCTACGCCCATTCTGGTTATCGTTACTATGCCTTCTCGCTCCAATAAGAGGAGAGTTTCTAGAAAGGTTGTTCTACTGTTTTCTTCTCCAAGTAACTTTCCGTCTCGTCCTTCAAGAAGATTAATCACATCAGAAGCACACTCCTCGAGATAACGAGGGATAGACTTAATAAAATGATTTTTTTGATAATAATAAGAGTAAAAATTCGAAGCCAGAGGCATCCTTTTATGGGTTTTAAGTTTCGTTTGAAGAATTGATTTGAGACAAGTATCAAGAGTGTCTTTTATTTTCTTTTCGCTTTGTTGAAAGTCAAAAGTAATGATTAAATTGGAAAGAATATCTGTTATTAAGTGCGCGTTGGTATCGTCGTTGGGAATACTTGGGTGATTCAATAGTGAATATAAATCTTTTACGGTAAGTTTTCTGTCAATTACCCTATTTATAAATCCTTGTTCATCACTTTTGTATCTATCTAAAAGATATTCCGCTGTTTGGTCAGTTACGCCTGCACTGACATTTTTTAGTCTCAGTTCTTGAGTGAGACCTAGGAACTGTTTTAATAATTCAGTAGTTTCTTTTAGACATATTCCTAAATCTACAACACCGTGATCGAGTAGTAGATACCTCAATAGGAATAGCTTCCAATAGTTAATTAATCCTGAAGTTTTTATTTTCATCGTCATAGTTGCAATAAGTTGTTGCTTATTGTAGTCTAATGTTAACAAATAGCGAGTCTGCTATCAATTATGACCGATCAAACCGTTCCACAGCTTTTGACTCTTTCGCAGGCAAGTAAATTGCTTAGCGTTCATCCCAATACCCTTCGTCAGTGGGACAAAAAGGGCATACTACAATCCGTCCGTTTTGGTCAAAGGAAAGATAGGCGTTTCAAAAAAGATGACATTTTGAGGCTATTGCACGGCAGAGATAAGCCGTAGAATTTAACAATCTAACCGCCTAAACCCGCAAGGGCATGGCAATCAAGTCCTCGACAGCAATAAGCTCTCCCTAGAGCGCTGTCGAGGCTGTCATCCGAAAGGGTGGCAGGTGGCGCAAGCCATCGCTGGGGGGAGCTTTTTGTTTGATTTGACAATCTCCCTTAAGCGAAGTTAATATGCAACACCTCAAGGGTAATTATTAGTTTTGACCCAAGAGGAGGTGAAAAATTAATATGAAACATAAAAATAAGTCTAATGTCCTTTTCTTTATTCTTTTCCTCTCTGTAATTGTTATCTTGGCTGTCGTGTTAGTCCCTCGTTTCCTGGCTCAATCAAAAGTTGTTCAATCAATCCAAAATGACGCCAAGTCTCAAAAGATCATCGAACTCCAGCAAAGAATGGCTCAAATCGTCAACAAGGAAAGCGACGAGTATAAAGCCGTTCGCCAGGAGTTCTGTAACATCTCTGCACGACCAGAGGCGGAAAGAGCCAAAGCAGTAGCCAACATCAGAGAGTTCCTGCACGGCATTTATCCAACTGTCAGTAAAGAATTTGAACCAGAGTTCATCTGTAGCCGTTTTAATGGCAAGCCAGATGAGAGTGGAACGGACTATAACAACCCAGCTGTGGAGTATTACGAAGCTGAAAACCATAGCTTTGAAGTAGATCCCAAAACCAATTACATCATTGGTGTTGGAGATGCTGAGCGCACCAAGAGAACCGACCCCTTGCCTAATTACGACTACTCAGGCATTTACAGTAAGCCAGAGGAATTAAGGGAAGTTGCCGAGAGATTTCTGATTGAGCATAAGGATATCTTGGGTATCGACATTACCAAGATGACCTACAAGTTCGAGGGAACAAAACCAGGTAACTTCTTTATGTTCTGGGAAGATAAGACTGTCTCAGTTACCAAAGAGCATGAGGTTTGTGGAGATGTCGACAAACAAAGAGAAGGAGCTTATCAGAACGCCCAGGGCGTGTGGTGCATCAAGATGAAATCAACCAACTATCAAAGGGTGGATATTACCATCACTAACGGCGGGCAGATTATCATCTATCGCAACAACATCAACGATCTTGATAAGCTGTAAATATGAAGAAGGCTATCGTTATTGGCTTCCTGCTATTTGCCCTTTTCCTGGCTTTTGAGTATTGGTGGTTTCGGGAAACCATGCAGTGTGTTATTAACCGAGCCAGTTCTGGGATCACAGTTGATTGGGCAACAATTCGAGACTGTAGCTATTAAAACCCCTAATTCCCTCAACAAATCCCCCACAAGGTTTCTGAAGCTAAATTAAGGTAGTTAGATGCCACTCTAGGCACGAAAGTCCCACACAAGCCGCTACACGCGGTCAAGGGCGTCACATTTGATTACAAGATATCTTCTCTTATGAGGTATGCAGTTGCCGATGCCTTTTCTATCAGGAAGTCGAGTATTGTGAGCATTCTTTTTTTAAGGGTGAGGTCAGTTTTTACTGCACGCCTGTTATGAAACACATAATTCCTGACGATAATCTCCAGATAATAAACTGTATTAACCTCTAGGTCTTCTGAACCTAGATTGGTGTTTTTTTCCAACATATCACTAAGCCATACTATCCCATCATCTACAAATCCACTTCCAATCTCATTTAGTAGTTTAGATATGGAGTATAAGACAGCTGGGTGATGTCCCATATCCTCTGCCACTTTTTTAAAGAATGCCTTCTCCCTGTTTTTTAATGAGAGCCATTTCTTAGCGTCTTTTTTCCAATATTGCCAAGCAAATAGATAATTGTGAATTATTGTGTTTGTATTATGTGGTTGCCATTTCTCCTTAGTCATTTTTACGACTGCATCATAAAAAAGTTGCCAAACTATCCAAAACTCTTCATATTGATGGATTTCATCTTCAACACTAACAAAATCACTAAAAAGATCTGCGGCGTAGTCAAAGTCCTTGATGTTATCAACAAACGGTTGTATATATTTTTCAATCCCTTCACGATTTGAGGTTAATACGAAGTATGCAAATTTCCTTAAGAAGCGGTTACTTAAGGTATAACCGTTTCTTTCGTTGTCAGAAAGCTTTTTAGAAAACAAAGGGAATATAGTTGCTAGGAACTTTTGATGGTCTTCGTCTTGGGTCTGATTGGGTATCAGCTCAAATGCTGTGTTAAGGACTTCTAAGTCAATGGATTCGACATCTTCGATATCGGAGTATCTAATTTGGTTAGATACAGCATTTTCGATTTCCTTCCCATACCTTTTTTCAAATTCTCTAAGAACTTTCTTTCTTGATAAACTATATACCTGTTTTTTGATGTCTTCTTGTCTGATCTCCTCAAACAAGTCTTCGTATCTGGGTTTTAGTAGTAGGAACCCTAAAAACAGTGAGTGCGCGTCTTTGGGATTTGTTTTCCAAAGATGATGCAAAATTGCAATGATTGGGTAGTCTCTTAATCTTCCTCCGCCCATCCCTATGGGAAAATCATCAAACAGCAACAGTAGAAGCAGCTTTTTAATTCTTTCAGTATTGAAGGAGGAGGTGTAGAGGTAAGGTAGTGATCCAATTGAAGCCTCAATCCCATCGCCAATTGAGTATTTGTATTCGTCTGTAAGAGGAAGAGATGCGTGCTTAATTAGAATATCTTCGCAGTAGTTAAACTCTTCAAGTTTAAGTTTCTCCTTAAAATCTCTTACTAAGACTGCGCACACATACACGGGGGTCGCACGATAAAACAAACCCATGTCTTTATCGCCGCCCTTAAGTTCTTTTATGAGTTTTTTTAGTTCACTTAAAGCACTCAGTGGATCGTCTTCGTATTTCTTATACTCTGTATATTTGTTTCCTTCTTTTCTCCACCTTAGATTTGCCCATACGCTAAGAGAGGTATAGGCCATCGCTTTTTTGTTTTTTTGTAAGGAGTCCTCGCTATATTTTTTAAGATCTTTATCAAGGTCAGGATTAAAACTTATCAGTGTTTGTCCATCTTTTTTTTCTACCTTCGGCTGCATTTTTCGTCTGTCCATACGGGCTAAATACAACCGCCAGGTTTTATCAGCTTTTGTTTCTCTTGAAGTATTGGGTAATTTCTTGTAGTAATTATCAAATATTTTCCATATGACTCTTTGTCTTTCGGAAGCTTGCTCGTCAGTTTCTTCATTGCTTCTAAATAATTGGTAGTATAAGGCTATATTTTCAAGGGTATTTGTTCGATGTCTGTCATCACAAGCCTTTATTCTTTCCTCCTGGAAGAATTGAGTAAGATACTCTCGTTGAGGAAAATTATCTCGCAAACTTACAAGCATACTCTTGTGACTTTGGTCTTTTACATATCTTGTCGTGTCATAAAGGAAGAATTCTTTTGTCTTAAATATCATCGCAGCGACATTAAATAATTTGAACGGATAAGCAAGAATAATACTGACAATGATGGAAGTAATCGAGGCTGACTTGGAGTTTTTAAATAAATATACACACCACCTTTCTAATTCTTCGGTTGTAGCTGTTTTTCCAAACTCAAGAAGCCATTTTTCGAGCGCCATATACATGGACTCCAATACACCAGGAGCTACATGAGTGCCCCTATACATCTCCCATAACCTGCAACTGATATATTGAGTTCGAGATTTTGTATCGTTAGCAAAGATCTCTACCTCTTGAAATTCATTTTTGCTAAGCGATGACTTTGTATAGTATTCAACGGTTTTGTTTGTAAATGAAAGAATAAAATCCAAAGTTTTATCTGGCTCAGTGCGTAGCAAAATAAGAATAGGGGTTTGATACGGACTTGACGGGAAATACTCCTGAAGATGGAAAGCTAGACCAAAGTATTGCTCAATTTCTATTGAGTGACTGCCATATGGATCATCGCGCTCAACATCTCTCATCCAATATACATTTGCTAACGAGAGTAATTTTTCAGGGATTGCCTGCGCCACTTCTGCACTATCAACCACAGATGAAAGCATCACTTCAGCGAGTTCGTAATATTTATCCCTGTGTGTAATCTCCTTTTTTTGGACAATTTCATCTATGATGGATGAGAGTTCTTTTTTAACTTCTCTTGATCCGTCTAAAATTATTTTAATAATTTTTTTCTCAAATTCGTCACGAGATCTATAACCAAAACCACCGTGCTCTGCGATACTTTCATAGTAGAACAAAGCAATCTGACTAGCAGCTTTTGTAGTTTCTCCTCCCTTACACTTACTATTCCAATCTTCAAGTATGGCTAAAAAGGTATTTACATTTTTAAGACCTAACTTTTCTTTGTTGCGATTGATGAAATCAATAATGTAATTCCAACCGCTTCCTTTTGGTTGGGTAAATAAAGTTTGTATTGCTATCCCATTTGTTCTGGAAATTCCAAAAGATTTGAAGGTAGCTTCGTCAATTCCCTTGCAGGCAATTCTGAGTAAAAAGGTAATTTTTACTAATAATTTCGCATCGTTCTCCAACAGCTTTTCTTCAAAGAGTTCAAGAATTTCCTTGCTGTGGTCTGACAACAAAACTGAAACTAATACTTCGTCTTGCCAGTAACTTGCTATAGCTGAGTCAGATAAAGTTGTTTCAATTAGTGACTTAACGGCATTTTTATCGACGAGAAGCTTGTCAGAAAGCCAATGTCTGAATGATCTTCGGATAGCAAGAGAGCTGCCTAAATTATTATAGAAATCGGCAATTTTATTTTTTAAACGAAACGAGCTTTCTATATACTTTTCTAACGCCCATTCTTCATAAATATCGTGGGTAATAAAATATCCTCGTGAGCTTTTCTCGTATCCGACGATCTCGTCATCTATTAATTTTTGGAGAATAGTAAGATCAAGAGTGTTAGCTTCAACTAAAAAGCTCCCCTCGTCAGCTCTTTTCTTTGCTAGTGCCATGAAACACTCTTCTCTTCGGATATGGGTTCGATCTTTTGTATATGCCGTGTTAGCAATCTTTTTATTCCACAAAGTGTCCTTGAAGTCGGAGTAAGTAATATCTTGTTTTATGACGTTATAGTTTTGCAGATATTCATTAAGATAAAATGGGTTGCAAATTAAGTCCTGCACCCTTTCGTCTTTTGGTAAGGAGAAATTATAATTTTGAGAAAGGCTTATTAGTTCTTCATTACTAATTTTTTTAATGTCCTGTGTCTGAAAGGCAAGACCATATAAACTTATAAGCACATACCTTAAGTCGTCTAAATAATTGTGCCTTGTAGTAAAAATAATTTTCCATTTGTTTTCAAGAAAAGTGTTAACGAATGTTTTGAAAACTTCCTTGTCTTCGATGTCTGACAATTTCTCGGCGGAGTCAATAACAATACATTTTTCCTCTAAGCCTGTGTAGGCGGTTGCCAGATCATTAACGGTAAAAGAGCCGTAACTACTGAGGAGATTGTTAACATTGGTGAGGTTATTGAATTCAGTCGCTTTGAACACAAATAATGGTATGTTTTTTCCTACGACATCATATAAGTCTTTTATAATAGCTGTTTTTCCGATTCCACCTTCTCCACTTAATATTGCTGGCACCCCATCTTTTAGATTCTTCTGCAAAGCCTCTGTAGTATCAGCTCTGTTTATTCTTATCTCTCTGCCGTTAAATAAAATGTTTGAGCGAATAGGATTCAAAATGGCAAGAGTGTGCCTTTTCAACTCTGAAATAAGGTCAAAAAGAGTTTTATCTAGACTAAAAAAATGTTTTGCTATTACAAAATTATCCCTGGTTACAAACGGGGATTCAAAGAAGCCTTGAGTTTTCCAGATAATAGATAGTTTTTTAGCTTTCGCATGGTTTTCAATATCCACTTTATAAGGTGGATCGGTCTTCTTTTTATCCTGCCCAAAGTCCTGGTTCAAATAGAACACGATTTTCGTCAGATTCGGATGTCTTGTCTTAGCGGTATCTATTGACGTAATTAAGTCCGCCTTATGTTTGGAGAGAGTAGTCTCGTAAAATTTTGCTTGCCACCCAATAACATCTTGACCAACAGTAATTGGGTCAGTTTCTATTCCAGCATGATTTTCATAACGGGATATACCTAGAGAGAGTTTGTGTTCCTCACAAAATAGAAGATAACAGAGCCACTGAAAAGTAGCCTGTTCTTTCCCATTAAACTTTGCTTTGAAGTTTGCCCAATTTATCTCTTGAATGTCGTTATTCATAATAATTTTCATTTTTCATAATCTACAAAAAACTGCCCAATTAAGGGCAGTCATTACAGTCATTTTATCAGGGAAAATCTGGTTACACTTCTTTGGTAATCAAGACTTCTTCTCCTAACATGTCAATGATTTTGACTGCCACTTTGGTTGGTTTTTCTGTTATCTCAAGCTCATATTCTCCCTTGACCAGGTCGCTCTGTTTCTCTGGGACATCAGAGAAACCAATCTTGAACACTTCGTTGTCATAGTTTGTATCTACCAAAACGACATCGATCATTGATCTGAAGTCTGGAATCTTTTTTTGCAGTAGTCCTGGCTCAAGCTCCAAGCGTTTGATTATGGAAGGGGAGATAAAAGAGACAACCTTAATCTTGACTTTATCTTTACCCGCTCTGTTAATCTCAACTTCAGCCTTCGAGGGTTCGTAGCTGACAAAGTTCTTGTCTTTAAGATCAAAGACAACAAACTGCCTCATACGCTTACTGGTGCGTGCGTCTTTGTGAGGTTGTTTTTTATTCCATTCCTCAACCCAGGAATCGACTTTTGTCTCTCTCCCCAGACAAATTACAACTATATCTCTGTCTTCGTCGGGTCGTTTATCGAGTTCGTCCTTGATCAGCTGTAAATCGAGGAGTGTTAGTGGGTGATTGAAGTCTATGATTTTTACCAGCTCACCGCTATCTCTTAAGCCATCAAAGAATGTCTCTGTTTTTGTTCTGGTGATACCATACTGTTGGATTGCCAGCTCTTTAGCTTCTGTTTTTAATATCTGCAGGTCATAGTTGTTTACTTTGTATGTGTTATAAGATTTCGCAATTTGTCCATTAATCAATTGCTTTGTTTGTTCTTTAATGACAGGTTGAAGCCTTTTACCTGTAAGCTGTATTGATCCTTTATTAACATCTACGCCGATCCATCTTCTGCCCAGTTTTTGGGCGGATACACAAGTTGTTCCTGAACCAAGGAAACAATCAAGGATTAAGTCTCCTGCATTGGATGAAGCGGTGATTATCCTCTCAAGGAGAGCTAATGGCTTTTGAGTTCTAAACCCCGTATATTCACCTCTGTATCTGTCTGCTGACCAAATATCGACCCACCAATCTTCAATTAATTTACCACTATCTTCCATAGCTTTTACATCGACTTCTCGCTCCTTACCTGTGTATCCAAGTGCTGTCCCTTTTGTATCATGGACGCCAGATTTGTATGGAATATTAACCCCATTAAAAAGATAATCGTCTGATTTTGAATACCTGAGAATAATTTGATGCTTGTCAGGAAAATCTCTTACTGCCCCAGAGGGGCTTGTATAACACCAAACAATTTCATTTCTAAAATTGTCTTGACCAAAGATCTCATCCATTATTACTTTTACATAGTGAGAAACATGGTAATCGAGATGGACATAAATTGTTCCTTTTTCGCTCAATAATTCTTTTAAGAGGATTAATCTGTCATAGATAAATTGGAAATATTCATCCCGCTTCCAAATATCCTCATACATTGTCTGTTGGATAATTGATTCGCTATCCTCCTCAATTTTTCCTAGGGCTTTTAGTCCTCTAAGTTCAACCTTGCGCATGTAGTCTTTATTACTCGCGAAGGGGGGGTCAATATAAATCAGATCAACTTTGCCCCTGAAGCCTAGCTCCAGGAGGGAAGCGAGAACTTCTTTGTTATCACCATGAAAGAGAAGGTTGTGCCAGTTCTTTTCTAGCTTGCTGTATTCAGGCACTTTGAGGGCTTCTTTGTCTCCAAAGCTTTCGGTGAGTTGTGTTGGGTAACCCGTAACTGTTTCTAGAGGCTTTTTATTCACCCAGGTTAGCATTGGTCTGCCGTTGGGTGTGCCGATTTTTATTTTTTTACTTGTGTCGTTTGTCATAGTTATTTTTGGGTTTGGTAAATCCAATTAAAGACTGGCGTTACTTTACCAAACACCGATTCACCTTCCTCTAAGAGCAGGAGTTCATATTTAATTTTATCAGGATTTATCGCCTCTAGTTGTTTCATTTCCTTTTCTGCCGCCTCGTTTCTGTATGGCTTACCCTTGACTTCGACTATCAGCGACTTGCCGTCTTTCTTTCTGATCAAGAAATCAGGTGTGTATGAATGCCAGTCGCCCTTATTGTCTTTATACTCAAACGCAAAGTCGGTTTTCTCCCTATCTGTGAGTGCGCCTGTAAAATAAATATCCTCAACATTATCTGGATCTTCGCCGAGTTTGTCCAACATTTGTTCAAAGAAAGCTCGTTCGTCTTCTGAATCAAAGTTGTAAGGGTCATAGTGGAAACCAAACAAAGGCATTTGACCCGCCTTCTTTTTATAAGTGTCGGTATCCAAGACATACTTTTCCAGGTTGTCCTTATTGACCCTAATGTGAGTAACATAGGAGGTTTTGCCGTCTTCGACTTCTTCCTCAAAGCCTTTGGTCTTGATAAGTGCCAGGGCTTCTTCGACTGTCTCGGTAGTAACTTTGTATTTGATAACTTGCTTTTCTAGTTGTAAACGGACAAGCTCTAGGTCAACAGCAGACATCTCTCCATCTGGGTAAAGAGGTGCAAGGAGCTTATAAACCTCTAGAGAGTCAAGGCGATAAGTATGAGCAAGCAAGACTGCTGCCTGGTATAAATCAACCTTTACATCTCTGGGCTTTGATTTTTCGCTATCAACCTCAACTAGGACGCCTTTCCTCTGGGTTTTGGACATGGTGTAAATAGTCTTTTCAAGCCCCTCTACGGCGTCAGATTTGGGCTTCTCCACCTTCAAGGTGGTAGATGTATCGCTTTCTGGGACGATCTTTTGGATAAGCTTCTTGATGATAACTGGTTCGATTTCTAGTTTTTTGAGAGTTATCTTAACTGGGTAAGTATCGGTTTTGGCTCGATTGAGGTCGTCCAAGCCCTCACCAAAGGTTTCCTGAAGCTGGCGGTCAAGCACTGAGACATTGGCGCGGGATAAATAAATCTTTGCTTTCTTGGTATTACCATTGACCTGCCTCAGGCACCTGCTAGCTGCCTGAAGCACGAAGTTATTACTCGAAGAAAGTTTTCTTGCAAGTGCGGTAGCAAATAAGGACAAACAGTTCCATCCCTCTGTGCCTTTGTTGACTAGCAAGAACACCCTGTAAGGCAGGTGCGGGTCATTGATGCGGTTATCAAAAAGATCCTTGATATCTTCTGGCGATTTGTTATGGACTGGCAAGACAACTGAGGGGTCTAGTTTCAGAGAGATAAGTGTTTGTTCAATAATCGGTTTAGCCTGATCTAGGTCATCAACCTGGGGGAAGTAGATTGCTAATTTTGCGTATTCGCCATTATTGACTCTGACATCTTTGTATTCCTGAAAAAAGTCCTTGACGATATCGATAACAAAGTCTTCCTCTGAAACTTCTTTATAGGCAACAATGTTGCCTCGGACTTCCTTGAGAATGCCGTCTTCAATGCCTTGGGAGAGTCCATACCAGTAAATAACATCCCGCAGGAGCTGTCTTTGGAAGTAGGGCGTGCCTGTGGTGTTAACAACTGCCAGAAGATTGGTTTTTTCGCTGATGTAGTTAATGGTTTGGCGCACCCGCTTGAGATCCTCTGCTAACGCTTGTCCGTAGGTATGATGCGCTTCGTCAGAAAAGACGGCTAAGTGAGGTAAGGAGGTGATTGATTGTAAACGCAGATTGGCAACCAGCTCTTTGGCTTCTTCTAATCCTAGGCTCAGTTGTGTGCCGAGAAATGACTTGGGAATACTGTTTTTTTGTAGTCTGATTTTCTCGGTGTTGGTGACGATAACATTAAAGGAACTGCCTCGAATGACGGGAATATCCTTTTCGCCATCTCTGGTATAGGTAAACTTCACATTGGTCACAAATGACTTGTAGAAGCGTGCAGGCAGGATCTTGTCGTATGGAGTATCGGCAATTTCCTTCAATGCTCCAAGGATGGTCTTTCCTGGCGCAAATACCAGAGCGTTTCTGACAAAGATGCCGTCCTTCTCCTGATATTCCAGAGCCATTGCAAACTCGGTGGCAATGATGGAGGCAATAAGAATTGTTTTCCCTGCACCCATTGCCAAAGCCAAAATGTAACTTGGATATGGGAGGGTGAGGGTTTCTCTCAAAGCTTCAAGCTTATACTTCTTAACGAAGACATTATCAGTTTTTACCTTTTCGAAGATTGCGTCTATTCCGCCTCCTTCCAGTAATAAGTCGGTTAGATCCTCCTCTGACAGAGAAATCCCAAGAGCTTTCAGGAGATCCTTGCCTTGGAAGTATTCTTTATAAAGCTCGAAGATATTGGGGGTGTTTTTAACCAGTCGCAAATACCAGTAAGTTTCGAGTGCCTCAAATTGTGCTTGTCTTAGAAAATTATTTTTATTGAAGTTTAGGATGGTTGCAATAACAGGGTAGGAGGAGGGATATCCCTGCTGTCTCCAGCTAATTACATCTGATTTTAGTTGTTGATATAAGTTGTTCATATTATATTTTCATTAATTTTTCTATGTCTTCTGGGCGGTAACGCCTATCGCCACGCTCGTTTACCCTTATGGCCTTGAGTTTCCCGCGCTTGTCCCAACGCCTTAAAGTCTCCACATGCACATTCAGGATCTCTGAAGCTTGTTTTATAGTCAACAGTTTTGGAAATGTAGCGTTTTTCTTCGGCATACCTCAACAAAAGTATACTAAAACCAGCGCTAAATTGGTATACTGTTTCTATGGGGAAAATCAACGCAAAATGGCACTTAGCAAACAAAGTGCCTAAGGACCCAACTCTTGACCAGAGAGTCAAATGGCATGTTGAACACGCCATGAATTGCTCTTGCCGTCCCCTGGGCGGGAAAATCTTGGAAGAGATTAAAAAGAGAGGATTAGAGGTTTAAGAGTCGATTGGTTTCTTTGGTTGTATACTCAGGGTATTCGAGGTAATTTATCCAGTCTGTCGTCCTAAATTGTATCCATTTCTCGAATATTCCATCCAGTGTATCGGACGAGATGTATTCAGAACAATTTTCAATAAACAAAATCCATTTCCAGGATAACTGGAAATTGAGACTCCTCTCCCTATTTAAGACTATTTGATGCCCTACTCACATGCAATGAAATGAAGATTTATTCATTTTGAGGATATTCTTCTAAAGTGACAGAGAATGTTTTTGTAGTTTCATCTCTCCAAACTTCAAGATTTACTTTTTCTCCCACTTTCTTTTTGGCAATAACTTTTGATAAGTTGTCATCCTCGGTAAGTTTATCTCCGTTTACTTTTGTAATAATATCTCCTTCTTCAAGCCCCGCTTTTTCTGCAGGGGAACCTGAAACTACTTCCTGAATATATGCTCCTTCGGGAATCTCATTCATAATAGCCAAGCTACGGTTGACAAATTTATATCTGACACCAAGATATGGTCGTTTTTGGAATTTGCCACCTTCTTTGTAAAATTGATCCAGCGCGTTTTTGATTACATTGGAAGGAATAGCAAAACCAATATTTTGACCTCTTTCAGAAACAGCTGTATTTATGCCAATAACCTGTCCTGATGAGTTAAGGAGGGGCCCACCAGAATTGCCAGGATTAATTGCTGCATCGGTTTGAATAACATCATCTAATCGCTCAACATACCCTTCAAATGGATTGCCTGCAGTAATACCTCGGCCTACTCCTGATACGACTCCAACCGTAACAGTATTGCGAAATTCTCCTAATGCAGTTCCAATAGCGATAGCTAGTTGGCCAACATCTATTTTTGAGGAATCTCCAAACTCTACCGGTTTAAGACCATTTGCATCAATTTTTAAGATTGCTAAATCATTTAAGGGATCGCGAAAGATTTTTTGAACATCATAAACTTTTTCATCTTTTGTGGTGATTTTATATTTCGCATCTGTATTGGAAACAACATGTTTATTAGTCACAATCAAACCATTTGCAGATATTACAAAACCAGTCCCGATATCTTGTGGTTCGCTATCTCTCAATTTTTGGCTAAACCCTTCAAAAGGAGAAAATTCTAAGATAGGTCTTTTAGAGTTTTTAATCGTTACCGTAACCACTGACGGAGAAACCTTCTTCACCGCGTTAACAATGACAGACTCTTCCTGAACAACCCTTAACTTTTCATAAGGAGTATTAATTGCAAAAGGAGTTTTCTGCCGAATAGTTTTTAAGAAGTCATCAATCTGATCTCTAATATGACCATTATTGTAGAAAGCCGCAGATACTAATAAGATGAAAATAACAATGAGAATCGGCTTTTGACTCTTCTTTATATATTTTTTTATGCCGACTAACAGTTTAACTAAATTCATAGGTTTTAATTCAAGACCTCCTTTGATCCTGTAACTATGGACGAAACAGAATATTCGCTAACAATAAACTTTTCTCCATCAGAAAGCCGCTTAACAAAATAATCTGAACCACCTTTAGAAAACTCTAGTGTTTCACTTTTTCCTTCGTATTCAACAGAGAAGGTAAGTGTTAGGGTATTCGGATATGCAATGTCTTTTTTGGGGTCATACAATGACTGAGCAGATAAAGTTGATGCTTGAGACAAAATTGAATTGACTTTATCTTTTTTTGCCTCTTTATTATTTATCTCATCCATCCATTTATCATCTTTTTTAATCAGGACAGTAGTATTCCCAGTTTCTTTAAAGGTAAGTTTGGATGCTTTTGTTTGATCAAAGTTAAGGATAGTTTTGTCAAACCAGTCAGAGGCCTGGGTTGAAAGGCTAGATGTGCCAAATTTAAGTAAATATACATTATTGTCATCATCAAATCTGGCATATATTGACGCACCAGTGTTTTTACCAATCAACCAGGTTAGTTTATTGTCAAAGGCGATACTTGTAGCGGTATCTTTAGTCAGTTCAAACTCTTTATGTCTTTTGTCTGTTTGGGCGATAATTTCTGGGAAAATTGATGGAAACAGTTCATTAACCAGGTTGTTTATTTTTGAGACATCCGCCTTTTTACCATTAACCTTCCAAGTATTGTCCTCTTTTTTAAGTTCAAGCGAGCCTGAGGAATTTTTAATTATAATTGATTGCACTGCAGTTTTATCATAAGATTTTACTTTTTTTGCATAGGGAGACGTCTCGGGTGTAAGTTTTGGAAAATACGTAGTTATTCCCCAGACGGCTGCTAATATTGCTAAAATTATTACTAAAATAGTGATCGTTTTATTTTGCATAGACCCGTTTAGTTAATAACCTCCTTCTTCTCAAATAAAAGACTGCAAAAGATATAACTGCAAAAGGTGGAATTAATAAATTCCCATATTGCACGAGGAAGATATCTATTGAATTTTTAAACTCGAACACCGCTCTACCTGTAGATTTTGAAGGAATTGTGGCCAGGTCTTTATCAGCCGCCAGATAGTCGATGACATTACTTAAGAATGCCACATTATCAGGATTGTTTTGTAAAAACTGATCGTTGGCCAAGGTTGAAGATCCAACTACCACCAAACGCATATCACCTTTTTCAATTAAGGTAGCTAAAGGAATTTTTTGCCCATTAGGAGTAAGGGTATTAATTGACTGTGGTGAAATACTGAACACATTATCAGTTTTACCAGCATTCATACCAGTTGTTAAAAGGGTTTTTTGGGTGACTCCGTCTCTAGTAGATAAAGTTAATGAGCTTGGCCAACCAAGACTAACACTTTTTACTGTTGAAATCGGAGCAAAATCATTAGTAGCGGGAAGAGATCGTAGCCAATAAGGGTATTGGGAGAGGTATCTTCTTCCATTTTGATCGCTAAAGTTTAGTATCTCAGCAAGTTGTAGGTCGTATACCAAATCATTGTTTAAAGTGACGCCATAATCAGAAAGAAAGTTTGGTATTGTCGATTGGCTCTTTTGGGCAGATAGCGATTGAGGGCTTACACTAACTCCACTTGCGAGGAACAATACTCTGCCATTTTGACTTAAATAATCCTTAATCATTGCTGAAGCCGTGCTTTCTTGGCTACCATCATCTATCGCAATTAATGCACTCAGACCTTTCAGTTTTCCCTTATCGTCAACCGCTAACGTTTCTGTTTTATATTGACTTGATAAAAGCTCGTTCAATATCTGGCTTGGCGAATAGCCATTTCTATAAATACCAATCACCTTATCCTTATCTGCCGAAAGTTTCCTGATTCGACGAGTTAATTGATACTCAAGATCAGAAGTATCTGAGATAAAAGGAATACTTTCAGTTTTATCACTAAAGCGGATTGCTAATCCTAAAAATCCTGCTTGGGCCTCAAACTTTCCAGAACTTAAGGTGTTAAATTGCACCTCATTAATACCTGCTTGTTTGGCCTCACTTGCACCCTCACTGCTTTCTTCGGGATAAACAACCCTAAATTTGATATTTTTGCTTAGTTTCTCGTAATCTTTAAGGGTATCGGTAACATCACGCGCTACTAATTGCATCTGGGCAGGAAGTTGCCTTGAGGAATAAAGAGTAATTGTTGCAATATCATCAAGATTCTTTAAGGTTTGTTTCGTGCCTTCTGACAAAGTAAACAACCTACTTTGGGTTAAGTCAACCTTAAGAGGATATGAAGATAATATGATGTTTGAGATTACGCCGATTGCCAGAATTAAACCCAAAGCAAACTTTAATTTCCTAGCCTCTGTAGGTCTTTCAGTAGTTTTACGTTCGGATAGCTTAAATATGGCAGCAGCCAGAAAAACCGCTGTAATTGTCAAGAAATAGAAAACATCACGAATATCTAAAAGCCCTCTTGCAATACTTTCACTGTGAGTTAAGACAGATAATTCTGAGGTAATGCGATTGAATGGGAACGGTAACATCTGGGTAACTAAATCAAACCCAATAATGATTAAAATAAAACTGATGGCTGCTCCCAATAGGAAACTACTAATAGCGTTTTTTACATAAGCAGAGGCTGCAATACCAACTGAAATAAAAGTAGCTCCAATAAATAAAGCTCCGATATACTGGCCAGCTATCTGTCCTAAGTCTGGTCGTGAGTAGACGATCAATGAAAGTGGTAATCCAATCGTAGTCAACAAAATTATGGCAAAAAAGGCCAAAGCTCCTAGAAACTTTCCGACAACGATTTCTAGTTCTGAAATGGGGTGGGCCAAGAGCAGTTCAATTGTTTCTGACTTTTGTTCATCAGATAAAAGTTTCATCGATAGGGCAGGAGCTAAAAGTAATAAAAACCAGGGAAGAAGCTCAAAATATGGCCTAAGGCTTGCATCTCCACCCACTAATGCTGTTCTAGTATAGAGAAAGACAGATAATAATAGGAATGGAACAATGACGGTATAAGCCAGAGCGCCATTAACATAACCCAAAAATTCTTTCTTTGCTAATCTCAATATTATATTTATTTTCATAATCATTTAGTCGCTTGTTAATTCACTAAAAACATCCTCAATTGCTCGTTCTTTTGCTAGTAATGTCAGCAAAATCCATTTATTTTTAACCGAGAGATTATATAGCTCTTCCCGAATGTCCCTTTTTTTATCTTTATCAAGTTCAATGACAAAATAATTTTTTCTTTGTTCACTTACCTTTGCCACGCCAGAAACCTTTTTAAGCCCAGATAATACACCATTTCCTTTAACCTCCATCTCAATCACTTGGGAAGAAGAGCCAATCTTTTTAAGGTTATTTGGGGTATCGTCAGCTACGATTGCTCCTTTATGGATAATAATCATGCGGCTAGCAATTTTTGAAAGTTCACCAAGAACATGGGAAGAAATAATTACTGTTCGCTCTTTGCCTAACTGCCTAATCAAACTGGCTATATCTTGTCTCTGGTTAGGATCTAAGCCCTCAGTCGGCTCGTCAAAGATTAAAATGTCTGGCTTGGTTAAGATTGCTTGAGAAAAACCTACCCGCTGACGGTATCCTTTGGAAAGTTCGCTTATCGGCCTGTAATACACTTCAGATATGCCACAGTGATCGATTACAAAATCAATTGCATCTGACTTTTCATTCCTGGGTATCTGTTTCATATCTGCCCAAAAAGACAAATATTCCTCAACCGTCATCTCATCGTAAAGGGGATTATTTTCGGGTAAGAAACCAATTCGGCTTTTTAAACTGGAATTTGATTCTAAATCATACTCGTCAATCTTGACGCTACCCCTTGTTGGGGGTAATACACCAGCAATTATGCGAAGAGTAGTTGTTTTTCCTGCTCCATTAGGACCAAGGAGTCCTACAATCTCTCCTTTTTTAATTTTTATATTTAAATCATTGACTACAAATTGCTGATTGTATCTTTTTGATATATGAGTAAGAGTAATCATAATCAATTGGCTTCTGAGACAATTTAGAAAAAAGCATAAATAATATAAAAAATATTTTTTTAATTTTCAATAATTTTTTGTGTCTCTTTACTGCCTTAGAAACCCCAACTTATATTATTCCTATTGATTAGATTTATTCTATAAAATTCTTATAAACAAAACTCTACCATTTAAGCGGTAGAGTTTTGTAAAGCGCTTTAATTTACTAATTTATTCGCCAATTGTTTTAACCTGAATTTTTTTCGGTTGCGCTTTCGGTGACTTCGTAAAGGCGATAGTCATCACTCCATGTTTATAAGTAGCCTCTGGATCTTTGGTAGTATCCACATCTCCAGGAACAGCTACTCTATAGGAAAATGATCGACTTGCCCTTCGATAGTATTTCTTTTTCTTGTCCTCTTCCTCTTCTTTCGTCTCTCCTCTAATCCAGACATAGCCGTCTTGGAAAGTTACATCCACATTTTTAGGATCAATGCCAGGAACGGCTGCTTCGACATAGACTTTGTTATCGTCTTCGTATACGGAAAGACCACTTTGGGTAGAAGGAGAAGTTAACCACTGCTCGTCTTCATCCCAAAAGTCTGGAAGGGAAAGGCTGGGAAACGACAAGAGCCTTCTTGGAATGAGATCTAATGCCATCTTTTCTCACCTCCTTTCATTTTTATTATATACAAAAACTTTTAATGCAAGGTGCTGGGAAACAACCAGATTCACACTGTAAGAAGTCTTACTAAAAGACTGCAAAGGTGATTGTTAAAGCCACTATCGCAGGCTAATGCGTCACTGGTTTTCCTAACCACCTTAGCACTCTTATACCATAAGTGCTAATTTCTTGTCAAGAGGTTTTTTTGTGTATCAAAACATAAAAATCTGTTTACCTCGTTGTTTGTCCACTCTGGGTATTCGAGGTAATTTATCCAGTCTGTCCTTCGGAAAACATACCATCGTTCGAGCATAGTATAGTTACTATAACCAAAATGTGCCTAGCTAATAAATGAAAAAGCTCGTTGCCTTTACTAGACAGTACAAACTTGAATTTTTTGCTTTCACCGTAAACATATCTTCTGCAGCATTTTCCACCTTACTCACACCGCCGACTACTTCACTTGTGGTAACTATTGGAGTATTTACAGTTTCTGTATTTGTCGTAATTTACTTCAAGACGAAAGACAAAAAGTTTTTCTATTTATGGATGGATAAACCTGGAGATGAGCAAGATTGGGTAGGAAGGGGCAAACTGTCATTTGTAAGAACTGAAAATTGTTATGAAATAACAGATTCAGATGCGGGTTATATATTCCCAAAAACATCAAGCTGGGATGACTACAGGTATGAATGTAACTTTAAGATAGTCAAAAAATATTTTGGCTGCATCGTCAGGGCCACAAATTTGTCAAATTATGTGATGTTCCAATTGCGCCAAGATAAAAGAATTAAGGTTCATCTGAGAATAAACGGTGAGTGGATAGTAATTGAGAATATTCCAATAGAAAATCTAAATCATAATGTCTGGTATAGGCTAATTACAATTTGTGATAAGAGAAAAGTTAGGATTATTATTAAAGATAAGAATAAAGAATTTATTGATTGCTATTTCGTCATTCCAGATATTGTCGAAGTTGTTCGAAAGAGGGTTGACGAAGACAGCAATATTATTGAAGAGAAATATCGACAAATAATTGATTTTGATTTTGGTGCAATAGGAGTTAGAAATTATCCATCAGAAAGTGCTTTTATTAAAAATATCTATCTAGAAAAGATAGCAAGCTAACGTAGTTGAATTAAAGTTAATTCCTTTCTTAATTTTTCAATAAACACAAAATCTTCGAAAATCTTGAATAATTTGGTTATATTAACATTACGATCCTCGAGCATAATAAAATTATCCTGAAAACGGCGTAACCCCAACAGTTCTAAATATAACCTCGATAGTCTATTTTTCCCACCCTTTCTATTGACTGTCTAACATCTTGTGTATAAACTATATGAATATGGGTTCATACAAATGTTGTACACCAGATACAAAAGAGTTTAGGAGTATTGTTTCGTTGTCCTCTCTACTTAAGCTGGTGGCAGAAGAAAACCGATTAAAGCTATTGTGTATTTTGAGCGAGGGTGAGCATTGTGTATGCGAGATCATGGAACATGTTGATATGTCCCAAAGCCTCATCTCTCATCATTTGGCTGATCTTAAATCGGCTGGTTTGGTAATAGATGAGAAAAGGGGTTTGAGAGTTTATTACCAATTAACCGAGGGTGGCAAGAAAATATTAGCTTTATTAAAGGAGATGTAGATTATGCAAATTCAAGTATTAGGTTCAGGTTGTCCGACATGCAAAAAATTACATGAAATAACAGTTAAAGCTGCTGGTGAATTGGGAATAAAAGACGCGGTGGAATATATCACGGGTGGTGACGGGATGCAGAAGATTATTGAACTTGGGGTAATGAGCAGTCCTGTATTGGTGGTAGATGGTAAACCCGCAATGGTTGGATTTAGTCCAGATATAGAGAAAATCAAAGGTTTGTTAGTTAAGAAGTAATATATGGATATTTTCAGGCCGATACAACTGATTGCTGATCTGGCTACATACGGATGGCTTGGAATTGGAAAGGAAACCTATCTTGGTAGTGCGGTTAACTTTTTCATCTACGATGTCATCAAAATTGGCTTGTTATTGGTTGTCATTAACTATGTGATGGCTATTACCCGCTATTATTTTCCGATGGAAAAGGCGCGGGATATTTTAACCAAGCGCAGATGGTACGGGTTGGATTATTTGCTCGCTGCTGGTTTGGGAGTTGTCACTCCATTTTGCTCTTGTTCATCAATACCGCTATTTATTGGTTTTTTGGGGGCTGGTATACCACTCGGGGTTACTTTTACATTTCTGATTAGTTCTCCTCTCGTAAACGAATCTTCTTTGTATCTGCTTCCTGCTATGTTTGGGATGAAGGTAGCTGTTTTATATAACGTTGTGGGTATTGCGGTTGCTGTTCTAGGTGGACTGCTCATATCACGACTCCACATCGAAAAATATGTCAAGCCAGAATTGTTACGTTTTAAGTCTCGCAAGGATGTGGAAGCAGAGAATGAGGGTAATAAACTAAGACTTTCTAAACTATTGAGGTATTGGTGGCAGGATGGCTTGCAGATTACAAGAACAATCTTTCCTTATGTTTTGCTTGGTGTTAGTATCGGTGCTTTAATTCATGGTTTTGTGCCATTCGATTTGGTAGAAAAATATCTTTCTAACCGATCTTGGTATTCAATTCCACTCGCTACTCTTCTTGGATCTCCGCTCTATGCCAATTCTGTTAGTGTTATCCCAGTCATGGAGGCGTTAGTTGGTAAGGGTGTACCACTTGGCACGGTATTAGCGTTCATGACGGCAATTGTCACTGTATCTATTCCAGAGGGGATGATATTGAAAAAGGTGATGAAATGGCAGCTATTGGGGTTGTTTTTTGGGATTACTATTGTTGGAGTAATGATAATGGGCTATATATTTAACCAGGTATTGTAGCCACGACTGACCGTACTTTGTTTATCTTCTCTCGTAGTTGACCAATAAACCTGAAATCCTCAAGTACTTTGAATATACGCGCAAATCGGCTGGTTATATTAAGGTTACGATCCTCGAGCACTTCGGCAAGCTCAGTGAATTTGCTATAACCTAATTTGTCATCTATAAGCATTTGCTTGTTTGCTTAACTCTTCGGAAAGATCCCTTCTTACTGAAATCTAAAACATTTCATACTGATTTCATAGAAAGAATATTAGATCATAAACACATGCAAAAAATTACACCGAATTTATGGTTTGACGGCAATGCCGAAAAGGCAGTGAAATTTTATAGCTCTGTTTTTTCCATCGAAGGTGGAGACGCAAAAGTCCTTAACACTTCTTATTATCCAAAGTCAGAAGAAGAAGGGTTGGCTGATTTCCAGATAAATATGGCGGGCAAAGTACTGACGGTTGACTTTGAAATTATGGGCTTTCGTTTTGTGGCCATAAACGCAGGACCTGAGTTTACCCCTAACCCATCAATATCGTTTTTCATCACACTAGATTCAGAAGAAGAAATCGATGCGCTGTGGGGGAAACTTGTAGATGGTGGCAAAGAATTGATGGCGCTCGGAAAATATCCATTTAGCGATTACTACGGCTGGGTTCAGGATAAGTACAACGTAAGCTGGCAGTTGATTTTGAACAATCCCGAGGGCGACCAGCGACCGAAAGTGATGCCATCACTTCTCTTCACGCAAGACAAAAATGGCAAGGCAGAAGAAGCGATAACATTTTATACATCAGTTTTCAAGAAGGCGCCTTCGACAAGCTCAGGACAAGTAAAACCAGGACAGTTGGTGCGACGTACCGAAGATGACTCAGCGGCAAAAGCGGGCACACTTGCTTTTGGTGATTTCATGATTGAAAACGTATGGATTGCCGCAATGGACGGCGGGCAAGGCCACGAATTTAAATTCAATGAAGGGGTGTCGCTTTTGGTGAGCTGTAAAGATCAAGAGGAGATTGACTACTACTGGGAAAAACTGACCGCGGACGGCGGAGAGGAAAGTGTGTGCGGATGGCTTAAGGATAAATACGGCCTGAGCTGGCAAATTGCCCCTCAAAACATGGAGGATCTCATGGAAAAACCCAATGCTTTTAAGATCCTGATGAAGCAGAAGAAGATTGTGATTAGCGAATATGCTCAATAAAAAAGCACTCTTTGACACGGATACAAAGCAATTTTTTATAAAGGAGAAAGGGTCTTTTGGCATAGGGCAGCGGGCGCAATATTAGAGAAAAAATAGACCTTGCTATAATTGTTCCATGAACCAGTCTACCGTCACCGGACATATTTATGCCAGAATATTTGAGTTGCTGGAACAGAATCCCGAAGGTCTGCGCTGGTCGGAACTACTCACGAAAATTAAAGCATCAGACCCAAGCCTTCATCCAAAGACGGTCAACGGGTGCGTCTGGAAACTGGTCGAAAAATATCCCGACAAAGTTTACAAACCGTCTAAGGGCTTATTCCGTTTGTTAAAATATAGATCAGGGTGAAAAACAATAAAACCGACATTATCAGAGATAACAGTATTTTTCTCTGGCTAGCGCTGGCGACCTGTGTCGTATTGTTAATACCTTTAGTGTTGACACTGCTGAATATATTGAACGGGGGCGTTGAAGGACGGGGGTGGTATTGGAGACCAGGCGACTTCATTGTCATGGGAACTCTCCTGTTTGGCACTGGCAGCATGTTTGTGTTGACAGCCAGAAGAACAAGCAAGAAATACCGGGTGGCTATCGGCATTGCGTTCGCAGTAGCGTTCCTCTGGCTCTGGGTGGAGCTGGCCGTCGGCCTTTTCACCAACTGGGGCAGTTAATACGACAAATTCTGCGGTCAAATCTATTGACATTGCTCACAAAAATATTGTATCTTTTGTCAGAGATGGGCGTTCCCGTAGAGACACTGGCAGCACCTGATTTTGGCTTTGTGGTAGATGTTCCCGTCTTTGACCTCGAGGAATGCTACTTTCTATACCGAGAGAACGGAGGTATCTTACCAAAGGAGCGCTATCAGGAATTCCTGAACATGCAGATGAGTGGTGTTCAGACAAAAGGGATAAGGCCTCCATCGATACAACAAGCTTTGGGCATGGCCCGGTTCACCGGCCTGGGATTATCCCGGCAAGAGGTTTTGATCTATGGGCATCTCCGCCAGATAATGAAGGACCCTGAACAGGAGGAGTCAAATGATCCCCAAACGGACGTCTACAGCTTGTCCGATCAAAGATTGCTGGCCGAGATTCTCCTGATGGAGGGGAGACTGGATGATCACCAGTTATTCACCTCTGCCTACCCGAACATTTTCGGTAAGGGAACTTAAGATCAGCGGTCATAGAATTTGGCCGCCGGTGTTTGTTGACACACGGCGGCCATAAGGAGAGCCATTAACCGCGCCCCGCCGGCACACTGCCCGACGGTGGACAGGTGGTGAGCGACTGTCCCGGGTAGATTATTACCCGGTCTCCCGGCAGGATCGGAAGATCATTCCAATCTGCCAGCGCTCGCCAATCCACACCGACCTCTCTTCCGATCCGAAAGAGGGTTTGCCCCTGCCGTACCGTATAAGTGCAGGTAGCGGGCAAGGTTTGGGTTGGCAACAACGGCGTCGGTGAAGGCGCAGGCAGCAAACTAGGCTGCCCCTGCTCCACAGCCGGCAATTCGTTCCTTGCCGGCGGCGACTCCACTCTCTGGGGACGCTGGAACGACAGCGCGAATCCCAGAAAGGACAAAAGGGCCAAGACCACGAATACCAGACCCGGTCCGGCTTTTTGGGCCCTTATCAACAGGGTCCCTATCAGTCCGAACAACAGGCCGGCCGCGATCGCGCTGGCCCGGAAAGTTGTCCACGGCACCGCTATCACAAACCATGCCACTGAACCCAGGACCAGCAGGGCCGCGAACAGTCTGCCTCTCGGCAGAGAACGACGTACAGCAGTTGTGCTCATGACACACCTCCTCACGGTCTGACTCTCCTGAAAGAAAGTCAGAGCCGCGAACTAGTTCCCGCCGGCTTTTGGCGGGAATACTTCCCAACTCACTCCTTTCTTTCAGGCCTTTTTGTTAAAGAACTGCCAGTAATACGATATTCTTGGGATTAGAGCTGTATTCTACCACTTTCTCACCTGCCTTGATTTGATTTTTCAAGACGACAGTTAATTAACTTTATGGACACAAATGGACTAAGACAATTTCTGCTGGACTCAAACAAGGCCGGGTATGCCGGCGAACCATGCGGTGTTTAATATATTTTACCCTTTTCTTACCATTTCTTTGCCGTATCCCTTATTATTTACGAAATAATTTAATATGACTCATATAGTCACAAAAGGAGATTACCAGCTATGATGGGCGGATGGGGAAATATGATGGGGTGGGGTTTTGGTATTTTTGGCTGGCTTTTCATGTTGGCTTTCTGGGCGTTGGTTATTCTGGGTATAGCGGCCTTAATCCGCTATCTTACTACACAGTCACAAAACCAAAACGGCAAAACACCGCTTGAGATTCTTAAAGAACGCTATGCCAAGGGAGAGATAAACAGAAAAGAATTCGAGGAGAAAAAGAAGGACCTTGGCTAGGGTATCTATCTGTCTATTGACATCAAGTAATCTTTTTGTATACTGGGCTACATTATGAATAACAATACAAACAAGCAGCCCGTTCCCCCGGCCGTCGTGATTATTGTCGTCATTATCGGCATCGGGCTATATCTGATGTTCGCCTCGGGCAGGAACACCAATCCGAATACGGGAACCCAGAACCAACCCACCCAGGCAGAGCCAACCCCCACGGGCAACCCGGCAAATACCGGGGAACAGGCCAATGTAAAAGAATTCAGTATCGATGCCGGCTCCTACTTCTATACCCCGAACGAGATCAGGGTCAACCAGGGAGACAAGGTCAGGATCACCGTCAATGTCGTGGACATGGCTCATGACTTCAACATAGACGAACTGAATGTCCGCACCCCGGTCACTGCCGCCGGGCAGACGTCTGCCGTTGAATTCACCGCCAGCCGGAAAGGTGAGTTTGAATACTACTGTTCTGTTGGGGACCATCGGGCCAGGGGACAGGTAGGCACGCTAATCGTTGAGTAACCGATCAACAATTCTTGGTAGAATGCATTTATGGTATCCCTGGTCGTTTACGACTCCATGTTCGGCAACACGGAAAAGGTGGCGGTGACAGTGGCGCACGCCCTGGAGACCAAAGCCGTTCCCATCAATAGAATCCGGCCCTCAGAACTTAAAGAACTGGACCTTCTGATCATCGGTTCCCCGACCCAGGGAGGCCAGGCCAGTCCGGCCATGCAAAGGTTTATCCAGGAGATTCCCGATGAAGGGCTCGCGGGTGTTAAGGTCGCCGTCTTTGATACCAGGTTCGCCGTCGGCGAACACGGGCTCGGGCTGAGAATGCTGATGAAAATAATCGACTTTGCCGCCCCCAAAATGGAGCGGGCTTTAAGGGAAAAAGGGGCGGTGATCCTGGCCCCGGGAGAGGGCTTTATCGTGACCGACAAAGAGGGACCGCTCCGGGATGGAGAGCTCGGGAGGGCAAAGAAATGGGCCGCACAGTTCACTGAAAAATACGAACATCAATAAGGATGATGTCCACGCATCGTTAAACAATCAGACGTAGGGCAGGGAGCCCAGGGAAGAATACTCCTCATTAAGGCCGTTCAGGAGTTCCATATCGTCATCACTTATCTCAAAGTCGAACACATTGATATTTTCTTCCAAGTGCTCGTTCTGGTTCGCCTTGGGGATGGGTACCGTACCCCGTTGGAGATTCCAGCGGATCAATATCTGCGCCGGCGACCGGACGTAATTTCCGGCCACATTTTTCAGGATCGGCTCTTCCAGACATTTTCCCCGGGTCAGCGGACTATATGCCTGGATAACTATTTTTTTCTCATCGCAATACTGCCTCATTTCCTCGCTATGGCCGAAAGGGCTCCATTCGATCTGGTTGACGGCGGGCACCTCGCCTCCGGCGTCTATCAGCTGTTGGATGAGCATGGCCGAGTAGTTGCTGACCCCGATATCACGGACCAGTCCCTCCTGCTTGGCCCTCATCAGTCCTTCCCACAGCTCCTCACCCGCCCCAATGGCCGGAGGACGATGGATAAGCATCAGGTCAACATACTCCAGCCCGAGCTCGTGAAGATTGCTCTTTGTCCGATCAAAAGCGTCATCATCCTCTTCCACTTTTGTGACCACATAGATTTTTTTCCTGTCCTGTTGGGTTTTTTTCAGCGCCTCCCCAATGCCCGGTTGGGTGCCGTAATCGCTTGAGGTATCGATCTGCCGATATCCGAGCTCCAGGGCACGCAAGACGGTCTCCGCCGTCTTGTCCGTCAGCTGCCATGTGCCCAACCCCAGGACAGGTATCTTATTTCCAGTATGCAGTGATATCTTTGAATTGCTATCCATAAAATTCTGAATATTATTAATAATCTATAAGCATCGGGTTTAAGTTGAGTAAGAGGCATGTAAATGCTATAATAAGTCAGGTTAAGGAGAATTCTTTAATACTTCTGTAGACAAGAGTTTACTATCCTTCACTAGATAACACTTACTCCAATAGGGAGGAGCTGATACAAATGGACAACAACAAACTATTCGTCGGAGGCCTTCCTTGGTCAATCACCAATGAGGCGCTCAAGGAGCTGTTTGCTGAATTCGGGGAGATCACGGAAGCCGTGGTTATAACCGACAGAGATACCGGCCGGTCTAAGGGCTTTGGTTTCGTCACTTTCAAGAACGAAGCCGATGCTAAAAAGGCCCTCGGAATGGACGGCAAAAAAGTCGAAGAACGCAACATTGTCGTGAACGTGGCCAAGCCCAGAGTGGAACGCAAGGATTCATTCGGAAGAAACAACAGACGGCCTTATTAAGAGAATATGGTATATTTGGCTCATGATAACGTGCAAGTTCGAAGACGGGAACAAGGCCTTTTTAAGGCATGTGACCGTTGATACGCTTGTCTTACAGGACGGGCAGATCCTGCTTGGCAAGAGAGCCACCAAATTACTGGAAGGGGACAAATGGGGCCTGGTAGGAGGGTTCGTGGACCGGGACGAAACGCTTAAAGAGGCCGTCGCCAGGGAAGTTATGGAAGAGACCGGTTACAAAGTGACTGATATCACCCTGTTGACCGTTCGCGACAACCCGGACCGCCGCCACGAAGACCGCCAGAATATCAGCTTCGTCTTTGTTTGCCGGGCGCTCGAAAAGACCGGGGAATCCGACTGGGAAGTGAAGGAGCAAAAATGGTTCCCTCTTGACAAAGTGCCTCCCGAGAGCGAAATCGCCTTCGACCATTACGAGAACATCCGATTATATAAGAACTGTCTTGAGAAAAAGATTCCGTTGCCGGTTTTAAGATAAGCCCTCAGATTATGATAAACTCCACCACCAGAAAACTGGCGTAAATCATGAGTAGGATGGTACCTTCCCGACGGGAAAGATGATTCCGGGAGCGGGCAAAAAAATAGAAGAGCGTCAGGCCGATGAAGGTGAAAACGAAACGCTGCAGGAAATGGTTGGGGATGGTGACAGTACCGCCGTTCAAAAACACCAGAATACCGAAAAGCAGGGTGTTCATACTGCCCGAACCGATGTAATCTCCGAAAGCAATGTCTTTTTTCCCCGTATATATCCCCCTGATGGCCAACAGTAGCTCGGGCAGATTGGTCCCGATTGAGAGCACCACCACGCTGATCACAAAAGGCGAGATCCTTAATAGTCCGGAAAAGACGAGCGTCTGCCGGACTATATAGTCACTGACGAAAAAAACGATCACCAGTCCGGCGATTATCTGCAGGCCCAAAAGCAGGTTGCGTTTTTTCGGATGCAGCACGGACGACTCGATGCTCTCCATCAGGTTCTGTTTCCGCTGAATGATATAGAAGGACACAAAGTAAAGAAGGATCATCAAGGCCGCCTCAAACGGCCCCACTCTTCTGTCCGCCATCAGGAATGAAGGAGTGGCACAGATCACGAGGGCGGAAAACAAACCCTTGTGGTCCAGTTTGTGATTGAGGTTTATACCGTTGCCGAAGATTGCCAGAATAGGGATGATCAGGAGGAAAATGACCACTATGCCACCCAAAAGATTTCCCACAAATATCTGGGGGTTCTTTTCCAGAATAGAATTGATACTCACTCCCATCTCCGGTACCGAGGTCAGGAAACCCAAGAGAAAAAACGACAGGGCAAACCGGGACACTTTGATGGACCGGGATATCTTGTCGACTGCCGAGATGATAAGCCCGGCCCCGAACCACAGCACGAAAAAAGCCAGGAAATAAAGAAAGACTTGGGTAAAGATGAGCATAGTACTATTATTCATATACTGCCGGCCAGAATCAAGCCGATTTGTTAAAATGGTGGACGATGGCAAAAGCGGACTACGAAAAGGGGACTATCAAGGTTGTCTGGGTGGAAAAAGACATCGACAGCATCTATTCCAAAATGTTTGACGATATCCACAAGGCGGAAGAATTCGGTAAAGAGAAGAAGAATTACATCATCTTCGCCCTGGTCCGTCAGAAAAAAATGGCCGAATTCTCCTGGAAACTCCTGCCTTACGGAAAACACCGGCTCTACAAACTGATCCTAAACACTTACAAAACCCTGTTCAATTAATTCTTCTGGCTACCCGCCTTTGTACTTGGGAAAGTATTTTTTTGCGGATGCGAATGGAGCGGGGAGTAACCTCCAGAGCCTCATCATCACCGATAAAGTCCAAAGCCTGCTCCAAACTTAAAATTGTGGGAGGAGTGACGGATATGGACACACCCTCACCGACGGAGCGGTTGTTGGTCAGTTTCTTCTCTTTGCACACATTGACCTCGATATCAAAGTTCTCTTTGGCAACGCCAACCACCATTCCTTCATATATCTCCGTCTTGGGACCGACAAACAGGGTTCCCCGCTGTTGGGCATTGACCAGACCATAGGACATGGCCATACCCGGTTTGACGGCTACCAAAGAGCCGTTTCTTATGGAAGCTATTTTTGTCTCTTTCGGAAAATATCCCAGAAAATAAGTGTTGATAACGGCCGTGCCGCTCGTCTTAGTCAGCAGCACGCTCCTGATGCCTAATAAGTTCTTGCTTGATATACGATAGACGATTTTAGCCACCGACCCCTCTTTTTCCGTCACCATATCGATAAACTCTCCCTTTCTTTTGCCGAACTCTTCCGTGACAGGGCCGACAAAAGCTTTATCCACATGGATGGTCACCTCCTCATAGGGTTCATGCACAACTCCGTCGATGGTTTTATAGATCACCTGCGGTTTAAGCACCTCCAGCTCAAATCCTTCCCGGCGCATAGTTTCAATTAAGATAGCCAAGTGCAGTTCGCCCCTCCCAGACACTACAAAACTCGCTCCCTCGCCACCCTGGTCTATCGCCAGTCCAAGATTGGTCTCCTTCTCTTTAAGCAGGCGTTCTTTTATCTGCCTGGAGCTTCCCAGGTCCCCCTCTCTTCCGGCAAAAGGACTGGTATTGGGACTGATGGTTATTTTTATGGTTGGTTCCTCGATCTGTATCTTGGGCAAACTGGACGGATGGGCCGCATCCGTGACCGTCTGTCCGATGGTGAGTTCCGGAATTCCGGCAATAGCCACTATATCTCCCGCCGTTACCATATCCACCTCTTTTTTCTTCAGACCCTCGAAGGTATACAGTTTCTGGGCTTTAAAAATCCCAAGTACCTTCCCTTCGTCGACTAAGGCGATCTGCCCGTTCCTTCCAAGCAGCCCCCGTCTGACTTTCCCTATACAGAGTCTGCCGACATGGTTATCGAAATCCATGGTGGAAATAAGCATCTGGAAAGGACCTTCCTCTTCAGTCGCTGCATCCGGTACTTCCCGCAGGATCGTCTCGAAAAGAGGAACCAGGCTGCCCGCACCGTCCTTTTCATAATGGTCCGGCAGGCTATTGAAGACCTTTCCGTCCCGCCCGACCGCAAAAAGCGTCACAAACTCCAAAGAGCGTTCGTTCGCTGCCAGGTCCAAAAAAAGGCTCTCTACTTCTCGGATTATCTCCGTCGGTCTGGCATCCCTCTTGTCGATCTTATTAATAACCAGAATAGTTTTGAGGCCTGTTTCCAGAGCTTTCTTCAAGACGAACCTCGTTTGGGGAAGAGGGCCTTCGGAGGCATCCACCAACAAAATAGCCGCACTCGCCATATTGATGACCCGTTCCACTTCACCTCCAAAATCGGCGTGGCCGGGCGTATCTATGATATTTATTTTTGTCCCCTTATAGAATACGGCCGTGTTTTTAGAAAGGATAGTGATTCCTTTTTCTTTTTCTAAAGTGCTGGAGTCCATGATAAGAGACTCGTCCATCTCTTTCTGGTTGTCCCTGAAGGTATGGGTTTGTTTCAACATGGCATCTACCAAAGTGGTCTTGCCGTGGTCCACGTGAGCAATGATCGCGACGTTCCTTATTTGCATAATAAAACAAAAAAACACGCATAATGACGCGTGTTATGTAATAAACATATTATACTACATCCATGGCCAGATAGCACACCCTTCTTTGGCTTCTGGGCCGGTATGGTATAATTCTCTTATCTGAATAATGCAAAGTATCCTCAACTAACCTCGCGCGAATGCCATCGGTGCGGCAGCAGGCTGATCCTCGTTGGGACCGTATTGGAAAAGGTGGAAGACCAATATGGGGAAGTGACCACCTCCACCTATATCTGTTCCAATGAAGTATGCCAGAAGGAATCCGACGAAAAGATGTCTCAAAGGAGAAAAAAATATGAGAAAGAGAAGCAAATGACCCAGGACAGGATAAATAAGAACATCGCCAACCGACGGAAAACCAACGCTAAACCCCCTGTCAAGTAGCTTATTCCTGTATTCGTATGTTCGGGCCTACCGGATGCCCTCTTTCTTAAATAGCCTCCCTTAAGTTCGCCCCCTCTGAATTGGTATAATGGTCGCTTCTGTTACTAGGGGCAAATCTATGAGCAGAGAAACGAACTTGCTCGTGTCGTTTGTGCTGTCCGTGGTCCTTTTTATCACGGTCACTCTGGCCACGGCCTACCAGGCGAACGAGAGCCAAATTAAAGTATCGAAAGATAGGGAAGCGAAGGCAGTAATGCCGCTCTCAAAGGAGTATTTCCATGCCAATAAAAATACCCGTACCCGCCCGCCTTTTTTCCAGGAATACAAAGTTATTGAGGTCCTGCCGGGCATGCGCAAAGAACAGATCGGCGAACTCTTGGCCTATGAGTTCGGCTGGGAGGGGGAAGAGCTGAGGAGATGGAATGAAGAGTATACCCAGACCGAACCTGAGTTCACCGAGGGGGTTTACTTTCCCGATACTTACTATATACCGGCAAACGCTTCGGGCCAGGAAATAGCGGACCTGATGATCGCACATTTCTACGAAAAGATCTCTCCCTACGCGGACGAGTTCATCGAAAAGAACATCAACTGGACGGAGGCGGTCATTATGGCCTCCCTGATCCAGAGGGAAGCGGCCGGCCCACACGATATGCCCACCATCGCCGGCGTGATGTGGAACCGGCTGGAAATAGGCATGAGATTGCAGATAGACGCCACGTCACAGTACATTAAAGGGAACGCAGAAACAGGCTGGTGGACATATGTCTATCCGGCCGACCTCGCCCTGGAGTCTCCCTATAACACCTACCTGATAGACGGCCTGCCCCCGCACCCCATCGCCAACCCGAGCCTGGAAGCCATCCTGGCAGTCCTCAGGCCGGAAAAGACCGACTACTTTTTCTATATTCACGACCAGTTCGCCCAGATCCACGGCGCCCGCACTTACGAGGAGCACCTCTATAACATCCAGATGCACCTGTAAAGCTGGAAAACATTTTCCCCCTCGCTTATAATTAAGGTATGCCAAGGCAAAGAAGGGAAAGGCGGCGGGAACATCATAGACTGGGACAGGCAACCCTCGACCTGTTGATAAGGGCGCAAAGGAACGAGATCACCGAGCACTATGTGTACAAAAAACTGGCGCAGGCCAGCCGCCACCCCGAGAACAGGAAGGTCCTGGAACACATCGCCGGAGAAGAGCTTAACCATTACCAATTCTGGAAAAAATATACCCACCGGGAAGTCGGGCCATCCCGGACCAAGATCTGGTTCTACTATCTTCTCTCTAGGAGCCTGGGCCTGAACTTCGGGGTCAAATTGATGGAACGGGGCGAGGAAAATGCCCAAGACCTGTACCGGAAAGTGTCTGCCGAGATCCCGGAAGCGGCCGACATAATTAAAGAAGAAGAGAGGCACGAAAAACAGATTCTCAACCTCATCAACGAGGAACTCCTTTCGTATGTCAGTTCCATCGTCTTAGGGCTGAATGACGCCCTGGTAGAGCTGACTGGGGCGCTCGCGGGGTTCACCTTTGCCCTCCGGGACCCCAAGATCATCTCCGTTGCCGGGTTCATCACCGGAGTGGCCGCCTCATTTTCCATGGCCGCCTCCGAATACCTGTCCACCCGGTCGGAAAAGAATGACCGCCAGCCTTTGCGGGCGGCCGTCTATACGGGCGTGGCCTACCTTGGCGTAGTGCTTCTTTTGATCGCTCCCTATTTCCTGACTACCAACGTCTTCCTGGCCTTGGCCCTCACTCTAATGGAAGCGGTCGCCATCATCTTTCTCTTCACCTTTTATATCTCGGTGGCCCAGGGAGCAAGTTTTGTCAGACGGTTCCTGGAAATGGCCTTCTTGAGCCTGGGGGTAGCATTGGTCACCTTCCTGATCGGCTTCTTCGTACGGCAGTATTTCGGTCTGGAACTTTAGCCGTCTCTGACCGCCAAATTCTGGTACAATATCCGTTCATCCTGAAAAGAGGAGGTGGGTCATGTCAGACCCTTTCGTCCATGCAGCGACCTCTGCCTTCGCGGGCACGGCGCTGCACACTGCGTTCGACATCGGAGCGCAGGTACTGGAACACCGCCTCCTGCCAAACAGGGGAAGGGCCACTCCGGTGGTCGATCTTACCGGCTTGACCGGTAGGATCGCCTTTTACGGGGCGGTCGGTTTAGCGGTCGATCTCGACCATGTGTGGGTACTTTTACAGAAAGGGATCGCGGTCAACTACCGCAACCTGTCCACTCTGGCGGATAACCCTTTCCACGAGCCAGCGGTGCTTATGGCTTTGGCGGCCTTTTGCCTGGCTGCCCTAAGCTATAGCCTGATGTTCGTGAGGGGTGAGACCGGAGCAAGCAGGTTTTACATGTCCCTGAGCGCCGGCATTTTAGCGGCGCTTTTCACCCATGTATATGTGTTTGACAACGTCATTCACTGTATCTGGGGGATCTGCAGATTGACCCTGCATGGACCATAAAAGGCCGGAACTGAATCGAGACAGTATCCGGCCAAAATCTTAAGGCCCCAGTTCATTGACCGATAGTTCAAGAAAAAGCTCTTCCCTGGGGAGTTTCTCCAGATTCTCCAGAATCATCCGTACGTCCTTGTTTTGCGACCGATGGGCTTTGATTGCCCTGACCTTCCGTTCCCATGTCGGAGCAATATCCACTCTCAAATCCGCCTTCTCCCTATCCAGGCCGGGCGGGAAATAGATGAAATAGTCTTTTATCAAACCGCTTTCCTCCCGGGAAACGCAAAAATAGAGTACTCTGCGGACAAAGGGGGAGCGCCTGGCCACGAAGGTCGTAATCAGTGACATGGCGATATGGTCGAGATGGCCGGATACGCCCAAGGGTTCGTAGGTGATCAGGGTTTGGGGACGGGAGGCGTTCAGGATCCGCTCCACCTTGTCGGCCACCTCATGGTAGAGCTTGTTGCAAAGCGTGCCGTCTATAAAATCCAGAAAATGCACTTTCTGAATGCCCAAGATCTCGGCGGCCTGCCCAACCTCCCGAGAGCGGATGGCGGAGATATGGTCGTGATGGGCGCCAGAATGGTTCAGGCCCTGTTCGCCGCGGGTGGCGCAAATTATCTCTACCGGGTGCTTATCCGCCAGAAGGGCCAAAGTGCCGCCCGGGCCGAACGACTCGTCGTCCGGATGGGCAAATATGGCCGTGACCGGTCCTGCAATGTTTTCAAACATGTCCTAAGACCAGTAGGTTAGCAGACTTAAATCAGAAAACGGTAAGAGCCCTTCTTACACCCTCCTTACCTGCCCTTGACATTGCTTTTACAAAAATGGTAAGGTTAGCGTCTGTTTTTAAATATCAGTTTTTTACAAAATTTATGCTCACCAAGAAACTTCCGGTCACGGTAGAAATCGATAAAGAAAGTTTCCGGCATGCCAACTGGTTGCCCTTCTGGCTTGGTATGGTGGCGGGCGTGGCCATCGTCATCCTGTCGCGACTTGGGATCATCGCTTTCTAAACACTGACTCAAGGCTCTTTTCTCTTTCCAAAAACCTGTTTTTTTCGTAGAATAGTTCTGTACCCTCGCTGAGGGCAATATTGTTGTGTGAGTTAAAAAAATGCCTAAACTAAGGGCCAAACTGACATGGTTACACAGATTGCTGGCCGTGGTCGGCGTGGCCCTATTCGTCATCACGTCGGTCACTCTCCTTTTTGATTATGCGCATTCTTTCGGGCCCGAACCAAAACTGAAGCAGGACCTCAGGTGGGGAGTACTCGCTGTCAACACAAATAGAGCTGTCTACCGCCCTGGTGAGCAGGCCAAACTGACCATGGCCGTTCTTAGGCCGGACGGCAGAATGGCCTGCCAGGCTAAAGTGACCCTGGAGATAAAAAACCCCTGGGGCAGGACAACCACCCTGTCCACCGCCAACCAAGGCATCAAAGTCAACCCCGAGTGCGAGATTCACAACCTCGTTGACAAACCGGACTTTGAGGCAGATTTTATAGTGGGAACCCCCGGGTACTATACGGTAACCCTGACGGCTGAAACTGCAAAAGGCAAACGGAGCATCAGTGACCGTTTCTGGGTCAGCCGGACCACCCCTTTTGAAATAGAAAGAGAGATGCCCACCCGGCTTTATCCAGCGGGTCCTTACCAGGCAAAGATCGTCGTCAACCCCAGACAAAGCTTCCGCGGCATCATAGAAGAATCGCTGCCGGCTTCGTTCACGGTCCGGCGGGTGGACCAGCAGGGAGAACTTATCCAGCGCCGGGACGGGGAGGGCAATTTGAAGGAACAGCACATCGCCTGGCAGGTGGACTGGGAAAGAGGTAAACGGTATGAACTGAGTTACGAGTTCCAGCCTCCTCCCAAATCCCCGGACTTCCATCTGTTGAGCGCCCTGGTATTCAAGCAAGCCGCCAAGGCAGATCCAATCTATGAAGAGGCGAAAAGCTGGCAGCTTGCTATAGACGCCGTTCCTTCGGGCATCATCGTCGCCTGGCCGGGCACGGCCGGCACCATTCCGGCAGGATGGACAAGGGTAACCGGGCTCGATACCTATTTTCTGGAAGGGACCGCCTCCGACCCTTCGGTCTCGGCTGGTGGGGCCGCTTCCCACACCCATACCTCACCCACCCATACCCACAGCGTCCCTGACCACACCCACACCGACACCACCTCTGCGGTCAGTGGCGGGACAACGGCCGCCTCCGGATCAGGTAGCGGCCTGATCCAAAACAGTCACGACCATGCCTATACCACGGGAAGTATGACCGGCATCTCTGCCAACAACTCCCAGTCGGCTAATCTCGGTACCGCCTCCAACAATCCTCCCTATACCGAGGTCATCTGGATCCAGTCTAACGGCACCACGGAGATCCCGAACGGCGCCTGGGCCTTTTTCCGGAGCGATACCCTGCCAACGAACTGGACCAGGCAGGCAGGGAATACCTTCCTGAAGGGCGCAGCTGGGGGCGGGAACGGCGGGGGAACAGGTGGCACGAGCGACAGCCACGGCCATACGGACACCGGCCACACCCATACCCAGAATGCCCACGACCACGGCACTGGCACGGGGCAGACGGAACAGGCATCCGGTTCGCAGGGAGCAAGCAAGGGAGGCGGGACAACCTACTCTATTAGTACCCACCGGCATTCAATAACCGATATCGGCACCCAGACAGCCACGGAAGGCCCGGATAGCACGGCCAATGTCGCCAACGCGGACGCCCAGCCGCCCTTCATGAAACTGAATATCATCCAGAACGGCACGGGATCGTCTCAAACTCCGAGTTATGTTATCGCCGCCTGGCTGGGAACCGTCGCGGATATTCCTCCGGGTTGGGTCTTATGCAACGGCAGTAACGGCACCTGTCCCAATTTGAACGACAAGTTCATCAAGGGAGCGGCTGCGAACGGCGAATCAGGCGTAACGACCGGCGGGGCTTTGTCCCACAGCCACGGGACAGGCAACACCCACACCCATGCCGTCAACTCCCACAGCCACACGGTGACCGTTGGCACAGACAACACGACAGGTTTGCTGAACAACAAGACCGGCGCCACCGTGATCACCACCGGCCACAGCCACACTCTGGGTGTGTCGGGCGGCTCGGGCACCACCGGCACGGCCACCATCACCGCCGATACCTCCACCACCGAGACCAGGCCACCCTTTAAGGAAGCCGTTTTTATCCAGAAACTGCCGCCGCCCGTTATTTCCGGCTATGCCTATAACGGCGGCACCACCAACGCCCTGACCGAATGCGACGGGACAACGGCCAACATCTCCCTCCGGGCAGGCGGCACCACCTATACCACTGCCTGCGACAACGATACCGGCTATTGGGAAAAGGAACTCAACTTTTCCATAGACAGCGGCACTATCGTGGTCTGGATCAACGGCGGTTCCACCCGGGGGGCGGTGGCCATCAAATATGACGGCAGCGGAGATTCGGCCAACAACCTACTGTGGGACGGACGGCTGGTTGCCCAAAACGAACGTCAAGAGGGTAAACTGAAATAGGCGATGATACTCTTCTTCAGCCTTTCATAAAAAGTCGGATGGTCATCCATCATCTCCGGGGAGATCTTGAACTTGAACCCCTTTGTCTTTATCCGTTTGACACTGATGTTGGCGATCGACAGTACCTTAACCATGGTGTCTATTCCTGAATCGATGAATTTGCTTTTCCAGTTGCTCCCGCAAGTTAACCAGGGCATTCACGAAATTCTTGCTGATCGCGTTTGCGTAAAGGTGTTTTTTCTCGGGCAGTCTTAAACTGAAATTCATCCTATATCCAAAGCGTGATCTTCGGCTGATTCTCATATTCACCGTTTTTGTCTCTTCGCTGTAGTTCTGAAGATATTTGTCCAGCCTCCCAAGCTTGTCTATCACCTGTCCCACCCGCTCATGGTCGAGATCTATGTTGCTCGCATTTATCAGTATCCGCATACAGGCCCGATTATGTCAGCCCCGGTTAAGGCGTGGGTAAAAAGGGGATAAGAAAAGGGTAATATTTCTGTTTTGGACTTGCATTGGCAAATTTTGTGCTATAATTAGGAAAGAACATTCGTAATTAGATACCTATTTATGCGTCAGAATTAATTCACCAATCCCGCTGAAGGAGATGATATCCAATGGATCAGAAAAATAAGCTTTACGTTGGCAACTTGCCCTACTCGATGACAGAGAAAGACATGGAGGCTTTGTTCAAAGACTTCGGTGAGATCGAGGAAGTAGTGGTTATCAAAGACAAATTCTCAGGCAGATCGAAGGGTTTCGGTTTCGTGACCTTCAAACAGGAAGCGGACGCCGAGAAGGCCCAGCAGGAGATGAATGAGAAGGAGGTCATGGGCAGAAAACTAGTGGTAAACATTGCTCGACCGAAAAAAGAATTCAATCGTGAAGAAAGCAAGGCGCCAACCACCGAGTAAACCGATTTTAGAAGGCTCAGCCGCCCTTAAGCGGCTGGGCGCTTCTTTCTCCTCTTACCATTTTCTTGCCTGAATTTTATCTTCGTTTTAAACAAGAATGTGATATTTATCAAGTTAAATAAGCATTTTTGAATTATATGCCCAAGAAAGTTGTTGTCATCGATGATGATCCTCTTATTTTAGAGAGCATCTCGGACATGCTGGAAGACGAGGGATTCACCACCGTCTGCCTCAAAGACGGGGAAGCACTGTTCAACATCATCAAGTCCTTCAATGTCCACCTCCTGATCCTCGATATGTGGCTGCCGGGTGAGAAGGGGATCGAACTGGCAAAAAAGATCAGACATAACAAAAAGATGCGGAAAGTCCCGATTATCATGATCTCTGCCCAAGAGAGCGTCATTCCTTTTGAGGACAGGAAATATATTGACTATTTCATCAAGAAGCCCTTCAGTATCGATGATTTTCTGGGGAAGGTGAACCGGCTGGTATAAGCCTCCCTTACTCCTTGATGAGGTAGCCGAACCCCTTGACGGAATGGATGAGCTTATTGGCATAGCCACTGTCGATCTTCTTACGCAAATAGCCTATATAGACGTCCACCACCCGGGTTTCCACCTCCAAAGAGTAATACCAGACCTTATTCAGGATGATCTCGCGGGTCAGGACGCGGTCCCGGTTCATCATTAAAAATTCCAAAAGCTGGAATTCCTTCTTGGTCAGCGGAATGGTTTTGCCGGCCCGCTTGACGGTCAGGGCCTCGCGGTCCATTTCGAGATCGGCCACCTTGAGCTTGACGTCGCTGTCGCTTCTTTGCCTGAGCCTGGCCTTGATCCTGGCCAGAAGTTCCTCGCCGGAGAACGGTTTGGTCATATAATCATCCGCCCCCAGTTTGAAGCCGCTCACTATCTCCCCCACCTTTGATTTGGCGGTCAAAACAATGACCGGCATATCCGGGAACATCTCTTTTATTTGCTTGAGAACGGTCTCTCCCTTGACATCGGGCAGGCCAAGGTCCAGGACCACCAGATCAGGTGGGGTTTTTTCCACCAGCTTCAGTGCCCTCACCCCGCTGGCGCTTGTCAGGACGCTGAATCCTGACTCGACGAAAAGTTCCCTTAGGTACTCGTTCAGGTCGGCGACATCCTCCACCACCAGAATCGTTTGTATCATGGACTGCATTATAACACAAATTCTTACATATAATGCAAGTGTAATAAAATGGTAGAATAAAGCGACTATGAAAAAGGCCATATCTGTATACGGCAATACCAAATTGGAGAGGCTGGCCTTTGCTTTGGAGCAGGCGGGAGACTCCATTTTCATAACTAACCGGAAAGGGATCATAGAATATGCCAACTCCTCTTTCACCCGGATGACGGGTTACTCGGCCAAAGAAGTTGTCGGAAAAACACCCAAAATCGTCCAGTCGGGGACCCACAATAAATCCTTTTACGACAAACTCTGGAAAACCATCCTCAGCGGAAATGTCTTCCGGGGTATTTTCATCAACCGCAAAAGAAGCGGAGAACTGTACTATGAGGACCAGACCATTACCCCTTTGAAGGACGCGGAGGGTAAGATAACCCACTTCATCTCGACCGGCCGGGATGTCACCGACCGCAAGCTTGATGAGCTGCAGATCACCCTCCAGTATTCGGTGGCCCGCATCCTGGCCACAGCCGGCAATCTCAGCCGGGCCGCCCAGAATATATTGAGGGTGCTCGGCAGTAATCTGGGCTGGAACATAGGCATGTTCTGGTTGTATGACAAAAACAAGGATCAATTCTATTGCCGAGAGATTTGGCACCATCAAAAAGGCAACGAGGAAGCCTTCCGCAAAGAAGTCGGACGGGTTTTCGTCGGGACGGAGGGCTCTGTTCTGGGAAGGGTATATAAGAGAAGAATCCCGCTCTGGATAAACAACATTACCAAACACAAGAACTACAACCGCAAGCACATCGCCCGCAAGGAAGGGATGAAAGACGCCCTTTTCTTCCCGGTATTTACCAGGGAAAAGACCTACGGAGTGGTGGAATTCAACAGTAATGAGATCCGTAAGCTCGACCGGAAACTGGTCCAGACCGTCCTGTCCATAGGCATCCAGATCGGACAGTTCATGGTGCAAAGAGAGGCCCAGAAAAAACTGCAGCAGAGCGAGGAAAGATACCGCACGCTTGTCCAAACCACTCCGGACGCGATCATGGTCACGGATATGCAAAGTTGCATCACTAACGCCAACGTGCGCTGCGCCGAACTCCTGGGGTACAGCGATCCTCAGGAGATCATCGGTAAGAAGACTCAAGAGTTCGTTGTTAAGGAAAGCTTGGAATATGCCCGAAAAAAGATCCTGCCTGTTATCCTGAAGCAGGGGATCATCAAAAATTTCGAGGCAGAGTTTAAGAAAAAAAACGGCGAGACCTTCCCGGCCGAGATAGGTACCTCGCTCTTAAGAGACGATGACAATAGGCCCAGGGCTTTCATATCCGTTTTCAGGGACATTAGTAAGCGCAAAGAGGAGGACGCGAGAAAGGACAGCCTGATCGGCTTCGCCAGTCACGAGCTCAAGACCCCCCTGACCAGCCTGAAAGCCTTTACCGAGCTTCTGCAAAGACGCCTGCGTAATTCCGAAGACGATAAGAGTAAATACTATCTGACCAAAATAAACAACAAGGCGGACGAGCTCACCCACCTCATCAACGACTTTTTGGACCTGAACAAGATCAAGGCCGGCCGGATGCAGCTTTTCAAGGAAAGGGTCGACCTGAACAAAATGATCAACAAGATCGTGGACGACCTTACCCCCCTGTTCCAAAACAGAGAGATCCTCAAGGATGTTAAGGTCAAAAAGACCATTCAGGCCGACCCCCAGCGCATTGCACAGGTCCTGTCAAACCTGATCACCAATGCCCTGAAATATTCTCCGGACAACAAACCGGTCATCGTGCACGTCAAACAGAACGGGAAACTGGTCAACATCACGGTGGAGGATTTCGGCATGGGCATCCCGAAGAGAGAGCAGAAGGAGATCTTCAAGCCCTTCTACCGGACGCGCGAGGTCAAGACCAAAAACATTTCCGGTCTTGGGCTGGGGCTCTTTCTGGCGGCAGAGATCATCCGGCTGCACAGAGGCAGAATAGAGGTCGAAAGCCAACCCAGAAAAGGCTCCAAATTCCTTATTGAACTGCCCGTCTGAACAGGGCCTTTTCTCACGCCAAACTTATTGTCTTACGACAATCTTACTTCTTCTTTATTTCGTTCTTAACGGTGGCAAATATAGTTCCCTCGTCATGAGGAACAAACTTATAGCTTCTTTACTAATCTTCAACCTAGTATCCTTATCCCCGTTCAACTTCTCGATAGCATACGCACAGGAGGCTCCAAACAGAGAAGGCTTGACCACTTCCATAACCCAAGAGGCCTCCCAAGCAACAAGCAACATCTATCCTTCTTCCGGCAGTTCTAACACCACGAACGTGGTCAACTCCGGCGACTCGGTCAATACCGACACCAACAGCAATACCGAGTCCACGACAGCGGTCAATAATAATAATGAGGCAAATGTGAGCCAAGCCGTGACCGCCGACGCCAATACCGGTTATAACGAAGCCAGCCGCAACATTGCCATCGGCGGCAACGCCGGTGTCATTGTCACCGGTGACGCAGCGGTGAATGTGTTTGGGGTTGTCGGCGCCAACAGCAACAACACCTCCGTGGCCGGTGGAGGCGGTGGATCGGGTAACACCACCACCGTCACCAATACGGGAAACAGTTTAAGCACAGCCACCAACGCCAATTCGCAAACTCTGACCGCCGTCAACAATAACAATACCACCGTCATCAACCAGGTGACCAGCGCCTCTGCCAACACAGGGGGAAACATCGCCGACAGAAACATCAGTATCGGGGGGGCGGCCGGCGTCATCCTGACCGGTAACGCCTCCGTCAACGTCAACTATCTGGTGACCGCAAATGGCTCCATCGCCCTCATCGGCGGGGACGGGAACGGCAGCGGCCCCGGGAGCGGAGCATCCATAGTCATTCTCAATACCGGCGACAACTCCCGGTTCGCCAATCGGACCAATACCCAGCATTACCTTATAGTATCCAATGAGAACCGGGCCCTGGTCAGCCAGTCCTGCGGCCTGCCCCTGAACAATCCCGGCCTCCTGGTCGACGCAGCCACCTGCTATGCCAATACCGGTGGCAACAACGCCAGCAACAACATCGCCTTCGGGGGAAACGCCGGAGCCATCAGAACCAATGACGCCACTGTCAACGTCGTCATGGACGCCACGGTCAACTCCAACAAAACAGCGGTAGGCGGGAGCGGTCCCGGGGCGGGCGACCCGACCGTCATCAACACCGGCGACAATGTCGAGGTGACCGCTGATTCGAACCAGCTGTCATCCACGCAGGTTGACAACATCAATACCGCCCGCATCAACCAGAATGTCAGAGCAAGCGCAAATACAGGCTACAATACCGCCAATCGCAACATCAGTATCGGTGGCAATGCCGGTCTCATCCAAACCGGCCAGGCTACCGTGAACGTTCTCCTTCTGGCCGACGCCAACCGAAACCGGACAGACATCAGTACCAACTTCGGCTTCGGCACCGCCCCCGGACTGAGTACCTCAGTCGTCAACACTGGAGACAATACCAGCATTCATACCAGCACGAACAGCACCCATACCATTGCCGTCAACAACCATAACTGGCTGGACATACTGCAAAGCGTCTTCGCTTTCGCCAATACCGGCCACAACCGGGCCGACCGGAATATCGGCTCGGTCACCGGAGTGATCGCCACCGGTAAGGCTGAGGTCAACGTCAAGGCAGCCGTGACCGCAAACGAGAACGTCACCGAGATCGATCCGGGCCGCGGGGGAGTTTCTCCTTCGCCCATACCCACCCCCACTCCTACCGGGCACGAAGAAAAGCCAACGCCCGGACCGGTGGGCGGAGTTTCAGATGATGGGGAAAGAGTTTCTGACCCCCCTCTGCTCGGGGCAGCCATCGGGCCCCGGGGAGGGGCCGTCCTCGGTGCCGCTGTCCTGCCGATGACCGGAGCGGAGACGCTCCTTTCCCTGGTCGTAAGCGGCCTGGCCTTAGGCCTGGGAGGATACTTGAAACGAAAAAGGAATTAACAGTTACAAAGTTCTCGGGAGAGAGGAGGTGATACGATATGAGAAAGTACTTACTTCTATTCGTGGCTCTCTTTATGCTTGCGGCCGCTATTCCCGGCGCTGCCCGCGCCGAAGTGAATGACACAAGCGTCATTAACAGCGGCGACAATGCCTTTGTGAGTAGTTCGGCAACCGAAACTACCAACATCAACGTTCAAAACACGAACACGGCATTTGTCAATCAAGAGGTGAATGCGACTGCCAATACAGGCCATAATTCCGCGGACGGGAATATTTCCCTCGGCGGGACAGCTGCGACGATCAACACCGGCGCAGCAGTCGTTGATGCTTCCTTGTCAACGGTCGCAAACAGCAACACGACGGCAATCAGCCTGCCTAGCGGCTTGGCTACCAGTAACACAACCGACATCGTCAATACCGGCGACAACGCTACCGTACATACCAATACCACGTCACAGACGAACATTGGTGTTTACAACGACAACTTTGCCCAAGTCAATCAAAGTTGTGGCGGTGGCGGGTCTATGTTGCCGGTGACCGGGCTTTTCCAGGTCAACGGTAGCCACCATTCGGGCTGCAATGCCAATACGGGACACAACACTGCCGATGACAACATCGGTGGAGCCTCCATCCAAACAGGTAACGCCACTGTTCTGGCCGATTTTGACACCAAGGTCAATAAGAACCAGACATATATCGGCGGCTACACCGGCGGGGCTTTTGGTCTTGTCAACAACGCCAGCATTCTCAACACCGGAGACAATGCCAGCATCTTTGCCCATGCCACAAGGTTAACCAACCTGAACGTCTTCAACAACAATTTTGCCAGCATCTGGCAGAACGTTAATGCGAAGGCCAACACCGGTTGGAACTTTGCGGATGACAATATTGGTGGCGCTTCGATCCGGACCGGTAATGCGGTCGTTGGAGCAGACCTTGACGTGTTGGCCAATTCCAACAAGACAGTGATCGGAGGACACGGTGTCTTCCCCCTGTCCCTGAATCTCCTGGACATAGTCAATACAGGAGACTGGCTGGAAACACATGCCAACACGACGACCCATACCAATGTTAATGCTCTCAACTCCAACACCCTGTTTGACTGGCAGAGGCTGTGGGCGAGAGATAACAGCGGTTGGAACTTTGCTCACGACAACATCGGTGGAGCAAGTGTTCATAGCGGTCTCTCTTTTACAGGAGCAAGCCTTAACAGCGTTAGTAACCAGAATGTCACGCTTCTGGGCGGTCTTCTAGACCTCCTGTTTTTAGGTTGGTTAAGCTAACAAAGGCTGACTTTTCCGCCCCTCCCGTAAGGGGGGGCGGAAGCTCCCTTTTTATAGATAAACACAATGCGGACATTTTTTTTAAATTATTTATTGATCGCGGCGGCTGTATTTTATTTATTGATAAAGCCTGTGTCCGCTTTTGCCCAGGAAGAGACCCAGGCAAGCGCAAGTGCCGAGATCAGTAATGAGAACTCCGCCTCGGTCACTACCGACGCCTCCCTGGATGCCATTACCGGCCAGAACTCAGCCTTGGGAGAGGGGACCGAAATAGGCACTGCCACTGCCTCCGCCTCGGTCACGGTTGAGAACTCTGTTAACATCAATGTGACCGGCGAGAACACCCAGTTACTGGTCCTGAATGAAACAGCCGGCGGAAACAAGGATGTCAGCCTGGATCCCGGTTCCGAAGGGACAGCCTCGGAGAGCGGCCAGCTCACCGGGTCGTTCACTGCGAGCAATATTGCCGAGGTGATCAATAATGTCGACATCACGGCCGTCACCGGAGAGAACGTCGCTGACGGGCAGGGGTCAGGAATTGCCACCGGTAACGCGGAAGCGGAAATAAACGTTGTCAACCTGGTGAACCTGAGCCTGTCGGGAAACAATTGGTACTTTGGGATCCTCAACCTGTTTGAGGCGGTGGAAGGGGATATCATTTTGCCTTATGACCTGATGTATCTTGACCTGACTGGGGCAACCCGGCCGGCCGGCCCGCTGGATTTCGGCGTGGGACAAGGCAACGAGGCCCAAATACAGGACCTGGTTAATGTCAATGCCGTCAGCGGCGACAACACCACTGCAGACGGCGCCGCCATCCGGACAGGCCAGATCGACATCGTCGTCAATATCATCAACACCGTCAACACCAATATCAGCGGCAGCAACTGGTTGCTCCTGGAGATACGGAATCTGGGCCAATGGGACGGCCAACTGATCGGTTGGTGGGGAAATTATATGACCAGTGGCGGGTCGCTGTTCGCCTGGATCAGGTTACCCGAAACAGGACAGTCGTCAGCCAGTCAGCAGATAACATCAGAGAACAAGGCGGTCGTGGAAAACAATGTCAACATCCAGGCGGTCAGCGGCCACAATTCGGCCGCGGGAAGCGGAACCTCCGTCAATACCGGCAGCATCGGCATCACCGCCAATATCGTCAACATCATCAATACCAACATCTCCGGACACAATTGGTACTTCTCGCAGATCAACATCTTTGACAAACTTTTGGGAAACATCATCTTTCCCCGTCCGGACCTCAGTGTTTGGCTCACCTCCACCACTCATACCTACAGTCCCGCCGGTCCCATAATGCTCGGGATCCATTACCGGAATACCGGCCGTGCTCCGGCCAGGAATACCGCCCTCAAGCTCGTCAATCTATCCACCGGGACGGAAACAGTCTGGCTGTTGGGAACCATCGGGCCGGGCGAGTTCGGTAGGCTGATCTTTGAAGATATGGCCCCGGCACAGGGTAGTGGGCAGATAAGCTTCGGCTACTTGGCATCGATCCGTACCACTGACATCGAGTTCGAGCAGGGTAACAACCAAAGCTATCTGTCCCTGACGGTAGCCGCTTCCCCCCCGGAAAACATACCGGCCGGCCAACTAAAGAACGAAACCCCCGCTATGGAAACCTCCTTGTCCCTGCCTGGTGAGACTGACCGGCCGAACCCTATCATCCAGGCAACAGACCGGACCGGCCACATGAGCCGGAAGGGGAACATCCTGGCTGCACATGTTGCCCCAGGAAACAGCCGCCCGACCTACAAAGAGGCTGCTTCTCCTCCCTCTGTATGGGTGGCTATTATCGTGCTGGCTATACTTCTTCTCTTACTTAATATTTACCCTTTATTTACCTCTGTTTTGAAAAAGGCTGTTAATCTTCTCACAGACAGGAGGTGATAAATCATGACCAGAAAACTGACCGGCTTCATCAAACAACTCTACGAAAACAGCCTCCTTCACAGTTTTTACCTCCTGTTCAGGGGCGGCATAGCCTGAAAAGGTGGTAAAATAAGTGCATGCCGAGCCGTTACTTTGTTCTGGCCAAGCGCTTGCACAGAGCATTGATACCCATCATCGTGATTCTGACCCTGATAATGGTTTGGACCGGACTTATGCTCAAGTACCCGAACCTGGCCTTGTCCCTGAAAGTCGACCTTTTGACTGTCCGTTTCCTGCACAGCCAATTCAGCATCTACTTTGCCTTGGCGCTTATCGTGATGATGTTGAGCGGCCTGGTGATGTATCTCTTCCCTCTTCTAAGAAAAAAGGAGTAAGCTACCGTCCCGCTATATCCACGAGCTCCAGCTTGTCCCCAAACTGGAAGTGTGGACCGAGGAACAGCCGGGTCAGCTTTTCGTACTGGCGGGTCCGGTCGGTGACGTAGAACCTTCTCTGCCGCCCCTTCTTCAGGCCTTTTTTGATCTCAGGGTGCTTCTCGAGATAACTGTCCAGTTTTTCCGCCACGGCCGGCCCTTCGGAGACGACCGTCACACCCGGCCCGACCCATGCCTTTATTTTTTCTTCTATCAACCCGTAGTGCGTACAGCCAAGGATGAGCGAATCAATTCGTTTGGACAGGAGGGGACGGAGGCATTCCTCGAGCTCCAGGTCCAATCCCCGCCAGTCCAGCCGGCCTTCTTCAATAATAGGAACGAGCAGGGGGCAGGCCCGCTGATAAACTGTCGTGGCCGGCAAGACCTTTTTGATCTCCCTGACAAAGGCCCTTGAGTTGACCGTGGCATGGGTTCCGATGACACCCACCCGTCTAAACCCGCCTTCTGCCACTGTTTCCACCGCCGGCTTGACCACGCCCAGGACCCGCCGGTCCGGATAACGCTTGGGCAGATAGTCCCGCTGGAGTTTCCGCAGAGCGTTGGTAGTGGCCGTGTTGCAAGCCAGAATGACCAAGGTGGCCCCCTCATGCAAAAGGAACTCTACCGCCTCCCGGGTAAACTCGTAGATAATCTTGGGTGAGCGGTTGCCATAGGGAACACGGGCATTGTCGCCGAGATAAAGGTAGTTGTAGTCGGGGAGCCTGGCTATGATTTCCTTCAGGATCGCGAGACCGCCCAAGCCCGAATCAAAGACGCCGATATTCATGTATGGTGGGTCCAAGGGGATTCGAACCCCTAACCAACGGCTTAAGAGGCCGCTGCTCTACCATTGAGCTATGGACCCTTTGGAGTAACTAGTATTTTAGCAAATTTGCCTTTCACTTTGCTACAATAACATATTGACGATATGCAACTGAAACGCCCCCTCATCATCCTTTGGCTGGCGAAGCTGATCTTGATATTCCTGGCCGCCTTGGCTGCCACCCGTCTGATCCCTTATTTCGGCTTCATGCCTTATAAAGAGGTTTTGGACAACTACCAACTGCCGGACTTCCTGAACCGGATGGCCAACTTCGACGGGATCCATTATCTCTTCATCGCCGAACGCGGTTACTACCATTATGAACAAGCATTTTTCCCACTCTACCCGCTCCTCGTCAGACTTGTCCGGCCACTATTTATGGGAAACACGATCCTGGCGGCCATATTCCTGTCCAACCTGGCCCTGCTTTTGGCAATGTGGATTTTTCTGAAGCTCTTGGAGCTGACACGTTTCAAGGAGCGCCGCTGGTGGGTTCTGGGCTTTGTCTTATTGTTCCCCACGGCCTTCTTTTTTCACGTGGCCTACACGGAGAGCGTCTTTTTCCTGTTCCTGGTCGCCTCTCTGTATTACCTGAAAAAAAACCGCCTGCCTTCGGCGGCTCTGTCCGCGGCGCTTACGGCCTTGACCCGGCTGGTGGGCATTTTCCTGTTCGTCCCCCTGTTCATGGCCGTTTATGAGCGCTATCGTCGGCGCCCCCAGAAATTCGAAAAAAAGGAGTTCCTGTTCGCCCTGGCACCCTGGATAGGACTTTTCTCATATATGGGATACCTTTACCTGACCGTGGGGGACCCTCTCTTTTTTATCAACGCCCAGTCCGCTTTCGGCGCCAACCGCTCCACCCACATTGTGCTACTCCCACAGACCTATTTCCGCTACCTGAAGATCTTTTTGACCGCTGATCTCGGCTTCACTTATTTTGTCTCCGTCCTGGAGGTCGTCTTTTTCACATTTGTTTTTCTGATGGTCTGCCTCGAGCTTATTAGGGAATACCGGCGGCGGGATCTTTTTTTGCTCTCCGTGGCTATCTTTTCCCTGGCCAATATCCTCCTGCCGACCCTGACCGGGACCTTCTCATCGGTGCCTCGCTATGCCCTGTTTTCCGTGTCCGTCTTTTTTTTCCTGGGAAACCTGAAGAATAGGCTTCTCAAAGCCTTTCTCCTCGCCATGTTCATGGCTTTGCAGGCTCTCTTGTTCGGGTTCTTTGTGCAGGGATACTTTATCAGCTAAAATATAGGTATGGATTCATGTCTGCATCTCTATATCAGGGGACAGGTCGTCGGCGTCGGATTCAGGGCGTTCACCAAAAACCTGGCCGACAGATATGGTTTGGGGGGGTTCGTCAGAAACGTCCATCACAAGCCGGAGATCTTCGGTCCGGAAGGTGGGGTGGAGGCAGAGGTGCAGGGAGAAACGGACAGCGTCCATGCATTTGTCAAAGGGTTGAGAAATGGCCCGGGCAAGGTGACCGATATTGTTACGCAGCCTGCTTCGCCCGGCAAACCGTATACTTCCTTCGACATCCTTTTTTGATTTTTATATATAATCTTTTTAATGCCGCCGGAAAAAAACAACCAAGACCTGCCTGCTGTGCCTAAACTTTCCCAAACTCTTGGTCCGTCCTTCATACTTCTCGGACTCGCCCTAGGCAGCGGCGAGATAATCATGTGGCCGTACCTCGTGGCTAACTGGGGACTGGGCATCATCTGGGGCGCGATGCTTGGAATAACGTTCCAGTTCGTCCTCAACACCGAGATCATGCGCTACACCCTTTTTTCGGGGGAGAGCGTCTTTATGGGCTTCAGGCGCCTCAGCCGCCTGTGGCCTGCCTGGTTCGTCATTTCCACTCTTGTCCCATGGGGGCTGCCCGGCTTTTCGTCAGCCGCCTCACAGATCATCTCCCGTCTTTTGGGACTGAACATCCATACGTCCGTAGCCGCCTTCCTCCTCCTGTTAGCCGGAGTCCTTCTGACGGCTGGCCGGACCGTTTACAAAACTCTCGAGCGCTGGCAAAAGACGGTCATCCTCATCAGCGTCCCGTTTTTCCTGGGGCTGGTGATCATCTTTACCCGCGGGTCGGACTGGCTGGAGCTTTTGGCCGGTCTGGCCGGCAGGGGAGACGGTTGGTGGTTCCTGCCCCAGACTATTCCCGTAGCCGCATTCCTGGGGGCGTTTGTTTACTCCGGGGCCGGAGGCAATCTGAACTTTGCCCAAAGCTACTACATCAAAGAGAAAGGGTTCGGCATGGGCAAATTTACCCCCAAAATAACCTCCCTTTTTGCCAAGGACAAAAAACTGGTCCCTTTGGAAGGCCATCCTTTCCGCTTGACGGATCAGAATATGTCCCGCTGGAAAGAGTGGTGGAGACTTGTCAATCTCGAGCACGGGATCGTTTTCTGGTTGTTGGGTTTCTTGACCATTGTCCTTTTGGCCACTTTGTCCAGGGCCCTGGTATACGGACAAGGTAGCGTCCAAGGGCTGGACTTTCTCTACCAGGAGGCTAGTGTGGTGGGCCAGGCCCTGGGAGTGGGTGCAGGCGTCTTGTTCCTGGTGGTGGTAGCCCTCGCCCTTTACTCCACTCAGATCATTGTTCTTGAGAGCGCCTCCCGGATAATCAGCGAGAACCTGCTCCTGATCAGGCACCGGACCGGCCAGAAGGTCAATGCCTCCCTGGCTTTCTACGGTGCACTGTGGGCCCAGATCCTGTTCGGGATCATTGTCCTCTCGTTCGGCCTGAAAGAACCTCGGCTTCTTTTAACGATGGCCGCGGTCCTCAACGCCTTTGCCATGACCGTTGCCTTTCCCTTGATGCTGTTCCTGAACCGCCGCTTTCTCCCCAGAAAACTGCAGCCCCACCTCTTGAAAACCCTCATCATCCTCGCCGCCTTCCTTTTCCTGCTGTACTTTTCAGTGGTTACGGTCCTTAACCTGGTCTGAACACTATGAAAAATCTTCGGTTTTTGTTAAAGTAACTGTCTATGCCGTCACCGATCGTCTTCGACGTGGAAACCAAGCATTCATTCCGGGAGGTGGGCAATGATACCCGCAAGCTCGGCGTATCCGTCGTGGCCGCATATGATTACGGCACCGACCGTCTCTACGCGTTCCGGGAGACAGAGCTCCACAACCTGTTTTCCCTGTTCGAGAAGGCCTCCCTTCTTATCGGCTATAACAGCCATAGCTTTGATCTGGTGGTCCTGAACGAATATTACGTCGGCGACCTTTTCAAGTTCGAGCACTTTGATCTCTTGGAGGACATTAAAACGCTGACCGGCCGCCGTTACCCGCTGGACGACCTAGTGCGGGCCACCTTGGGCAAAAACAAGAGCGGCCACGGCCTGCAGGCCATAGAACTCTACAACCAGGGAAAGATCGACGAGCTGATGGCCTATTGCAAGGACGACGTCATGCTGACCCGGGACCTTCTGGATTTCGGGACCAAAAACGGCTATATCCTGGCTCCTTCCCCGAAGTCAAAGATCAAGATCGGCGTGGAATGGAAAAAAATAGTGGACAAGAAGCGGACCGGCGGGAACCACAATCTAACCCTCGGTTTCTAGTTTTGTCTCCCTCATCTGCCAGAACACTTCCGGGATCCGCTCCATTAGCTCCGTCGTGGTATAGAAAGGCCCTCTTTTAGCATAAATCGTCTCCGCCGTCTTCTTAAGCACCAGTGAGGCGGCCGCGGCCGAGAGGAGCGGCGGGTTCTTGGCACAAAGCGCGGCGACCAGTGCGGCCAAGAGGTCTCCCGTGCCGCCTTTAGTCAGGCCGGCATTGCCGCCGATGATTTTATAGACTGTCCTCCCCCCGCTCCGGAAGGCATAATCGACCCCCTGCCTTTTCAGGAGCCAGGTGCCTTTTTCCCGGAAGGAGCGGAAAAAACCCTCCCCTGGTTCTTTCTTGGTCAGGAAAGGCCCATAGGCCGGGAACAAGCGTAAGAACTCGCCCAGATGGGGGGTCAGGACCATGGAGTCGGTCATGTTTTTCTTTTCCAGTTCCTGGAGGCTGCCGGCATCCACTACCCATTTCTTGGCCGGATATTTGGCGAGCAGGGAGTTGGTCAAGAGATGAGTGATCATGCCCTCGTCCTCTAGCCTTTCCACCTTGTCCGGCTCTGCTGACAACAAACCAGCTTCGGGTTTGCCGGTGTTCTCCCTCCTTTTCATTCCCGGGCCGATGATGACCACGTCGGCTTCCCGGAGATAGTTTTCGAGTTCGGCGGCGCGGACCACAATGCCGTTCCTGAAGTTTTTCTTGGCCTCCATCAGGAGCTCGCGGTTTATCAGGGCGGGGGAATAGTAAAAGACCAGATCGACAAACCTGGATACGAGTTCGGCTGCCCAAATACTGGCGCTGTGGAACAGGGTTGAGCCGCCGATCACCAGCACCTTGCCGTTGTCCCCTTTATGGGCTCCTATCTTAGGCAGGACCAGATCCTTGAACTGGTTTCGCCGGAAACGGGTAATTGTTGGCTCCATAAGGTTATCTTAGTATATAATAAATAACATGCCCATTAAGGTTAAAAGGAGTTATCTTCTTGTCCTGTTCCTGATATTGGTGGGGGCGGCCTTTCTTTTCTTCAGCCGGAGGACGCCGGCTAACGTCCAGTCACAGGGGAAGGAGAGCGGCCTGTACGAAGTCGTGCCCACTTCGCTCAAGAGCGTTCTAGCGCTCTCCGGAACGGTTGATGCCGAAGAAAAAGCCACCCTCCAGTTTCAGATTTCCGGCAAACTGATTTGGGTGGGTGTCAAAGAAGGGGATAGCGTAACGCAGGGCCAAACTATCGCCCGTCTGGACGACAGGGACGTCAGGACTGCGCTCGACAAAAAGGCCGAGGACTTTCTCACCAAGCGCTGGGAGCATGACCAGTTGCGGGACACCTACAAAGACCGTTACACCGGGACAGGTAACACCTACCTCACCGATGAGATCACCCGCATCATGGAGTTATCGCAGTTCGGCCTGGACAAAGCGGTTATCGATTACGAGCTAGCTAGGCTTAATATGGACCTCTGCCACCTCGACTCCCCGATAAACGGAACCGTGGTCCATATCGATCAGCCATATGCAGGCATCAACATCACCCCGGCCACCGCCAGATTCGAGATCGTCAACCCAGCTACCATCTACCTGAAGATGCTCGTTGACCAGCAGGATATAGTCAAGTTGGAAAGCGGCAATACTGCCAAAATAGTCTTCGATTCCTTTCCAGATACCGTCTATGAGGGGCGGTTATATTACATGGCCTACGCCCCGGAATCGGTCAGCGAAAATGCCTACGTGGTGAAAGTGACCATTCCCGGAAATGTGACGGAAAAGCTACGACTCGGAATGGGGGCAGAAGTCAGCATCGTGACTGATAAGAAAACGAATGTCCTTGCCATCCCCTTTACCGCCATCAGCGAAAGCGGCAAAAAGACATATGTCACGGTCGTTAAGAACAACCGACGGATTCAAAGGGAGGTTGTCCTCGGTATCGAGTCCGACGACCTAGTCGAAGTCAAGAAAGGGCTTCATCCCGGAGAAGTGGTGGTCTATTGATATGATCAGGCTTGAAAACGTCTCCAAAATCTACCATCCTTCTAAGAACGTGAGGGTGGTCGCTTTGGACAATGTTTCACTGGAAATCAAAACGGGGGAGTTTGTTGTCATTCTGGGCAAATCCGGTTCGGGCAAGTCCACCCTGATGTATCTGGTCGGCCTATTGGAGTCTCCCACGGTGGGGGAGGTATACATTGACCAAAAACGGGTATCGCAAATGACGGACAGGCACATCTCCAATATCAGGAATAAGACTGTCGGATTTGTTTTCCAGCAGTTCAATCTAATCCCTAACTTAACAGTGACCGAAAACGTGCTCCTGCCTAGCGTCTACTCGTCGAGCGGAATGACCGGCCACAGTTTGCGGGCGGCAGAAAACCTCCTCGCCATTTTTGACATCCTGGACAAGAAGGGCGCCTACCCGAACCAGTTGTCCGGCGGGCAGCAACAAAGGGTAGCCATTGCCCGTGCTCTAATTAATGACCCGGAGGTCGTCATTGCCGACGAACCGACGGGAAATCTGGACTCCAAAACCGGGGTTCAGATCATGAAGCTCATCCAGATGGTACATAAAGAAAAAGGGAAGACCATTATCCTCGTGACCCATGACCGGGAAATAGCCAGATACGGGGAGCGGGTTATCGAGTTGGCAGACGGGAGAATTAAAAGATCATGAGACAAGTCGCTTTCTACCTGCGGGCGTCAGTGACAGATCTGGCGAAGAACAAGGGCCGGTCCTTCCTGACTAGCTTAGGAATAATCATCGGCGTCTATAGCGTCATCCTCCTTTTGTCCCTCGGGGAAGGGCTCAAGACTTACATTGAACAGCAGTTCGAGTCCCTCGGGACCAACCTGATCTTTGTCCTTCCCGGCAAGATCAAGGGGGCCAACACCGATAATTCGATGATGGGAGGGGCCAAGTTCAACAGTTCGGATCTGCAAAGACTGAGGCGGGGCCTGACCGGGGGAACCGTTATCGCTCCCGCCTCCCTGAAAAACGTCGTCCTTAAAAGCCGCACAGACACCCTCGCTACCTCCCTGATTGGCAGCACCCGGGAAATATCGACCATCTATAACCTGGGGTTGTCGGAGGGAAGATTCTTTTCCAAGAGCGAGGAACTCTCGGGACGAAAGGTAGTCATCTTGGGAAGTAAGGTGGCTAACGACCTGTTCGATGCATCCCCCATAGGAGAAACCGTAGAACTGAACGGAATCAAGTTCAGGGTGATCGGCGTGGCCGAGCCAAAAGGAGGGGGCGGATTTGGTGGACCGACCTTTGACGACTATCTGTATTCTCCCTACAGGGCTCTTTTTATGCTCACAGACAGTCGTTACTTCGTTTCCTTCTATATCAAAGCAGCTAGCAAAGAAGAGGTGGGGATGACCATGGCCAAGGCTGAGCGGATACTGTCCAAGACATACAAGGAGGAGGATTTTTCGCTCAGTACCCAGAAGGAGCTCTTGGCAACTATCTCGGGTATCTTCGCCATCATCAACAGCGTATTGGTGGGCATTGCTGCCATCTCGCTTCTCGTTGGAGGAATAGGTATCACTAACATCATGTATGTCACGGTTACAGAAAGAATAAAAGAGATCGGTATCAGACGGGCGGTTGGGGCACGGGAAGGGGATATTTTGCTGCAGTTTTTGACCTCTTCCGTTCTCCTGACCACTGCCGGGGGTTTTATCGGTGTCGGATTGGCCTATCTGACCAGTCTGGGACTGCAACCATTTTTCCCGGCCAAAGTAACCCTGTCGGCCATTATCCTAGCCTTCTTTGTTTCCCTTGTCATTGGAGTTGTTTTTGGAGTATTTCCAGCCAGAAAAGCAGCCAAGCTTTCCCCAGTGGAAGCTATCCGCTACGAGTAAGCCTGAACCGATCCGGTTACTCTTCCTTCTTCTCTTCTGTTGCTTTTTCCTCCGGAGCCGCCTCACCGGCTTCTGCCGGGGCCCCTTCTGCCGCAGCCTCAGCTTCCTCCGCGGGCGGGGGAGCGACTATCTCTTCCTTCTTGGCCTCGGCGATCTGCACCACGGAGGCGTCCTCATCCTCAATGAACTCGTAGTCCTTGCCCTTGGGCAGGTCCTTGACCCTGACTTCGGCCCCGATCCCCCCCAGCTTGGAGATGTCGACGACTATCTTGTCGGGAATGTTCGTCGGCAAGGCCTCGACCAAAAGGTGGTCCCTTAAAGTGATGATGTCCGCTTCGCCCGACTTGACAACCTCGAGCTCGCCGACCACCACCACCGGCACCTCGGTCTCTACCTTTTCCTTCAGGTCAATTTTACGAAAATCGGCATGCAGGATCTCCCGGCTGATGGGGTGCTTCTGGGCGTTCTGGATCAGCACCGGAAGTTCTTCCTTATCTAGTTTGAGATAAACGACATGTGTAGTCTTGGCCTGCTTAAAGGCGTTCAGGAAATCGTTCTGGTTGATTTTAATAGAGACTGACTGGATGCCCTTGCCGAAAAGATTGGCGGGGAGAACCCCCAGCCGTCTTAACTTCCGGCTCTTCTTACCCAAATACTCTCGCTTTTCTGCTTTCAGACTTATCTTATCCATTTTTTTATTTAAAGGTAACTAATAATATCCGGTCTTTATGTAGGTAAGTATTATACACCAAGCCCTCCTGACTGACAATCGGGGCAAAGTTGGTATAGCCCAGGATCGTGTTCGGCGGTAACCTCATTTCATAGATGAAGTCGTTGTTTATCGAGCCCGTCTGTTTCTGAACTATAAGTTGGTAGTCCACTCCTTCAGCCAGCTTGTCAATAAAACCGTACTCCACCGTCACGCTCCTCTGGCTTTCGGGCGGCACCTGGACCAGCAGGCCTATTTTCCTTAGATCCATCTCCACTGTTTCTTCATACTTTCCCAGTTTTTCGTTGTCGACGGCGACCGAAGTTATTTTGGCGTTTTTCGGCAGCATAACCTGCAGGTAGTTCTTATAATTTCCACCCGGGAACACCCCATTGACCGACTCGTTGACATATTCGGCTATGAGCCTGTTCCGGACAGAGCCGTCCTCGCTTATTCGCGTCACCATCCTGATGGTGCGTTGCACAAAAAAGTTCGTCTTGTTGACCCCCAGGTTCGCGTCCACCAGGGATAAGTAGTCGAAAAAACACTTCTTGCTCAGGCTGCAGCCCGGCTTGACAACCCTACCTGTCCAGAAGAGCTCGTCGAAAACGCTTTCAATGTCATCCTTGGGAAAATAGACCACCATGAACTTCTCTTCAAAAACATCCCGAACGACCCTGGCAAGCGCGAGCTGGTCCACCCAACCTTCCTCCATCCGGATGATCAGCGACCTGACCACCGACTCCAGGAAATTCCGCTTGCTGTGGGAACCGGGAAAAAAGTCCTTTTCGGCATAGGTCTGGGCCTTGAGGAAAAAGTTGTCGGGAGTAATGGTCTCGTTGTAATCAGAAACCGTCAGGTCGGGGAATAGGGCAATAAACTTCTGGACAGCGGAAAGGGTGACCCCCACGACCCCGTCAAAATCCTGCCACCCGACCTCTCTCTCAATAAAATCCAGGGCCCGGACGGCATTGGTGGGGAAATCGGCCGAGAAGTTGGAATCGCGCAGGAACCAGTGGGGCTGCCCCATATGTTCGCGGATAGCCAAGGGCGGGTCAATATGGACCTTCAATTGACCGTCCAGGGTGTAGACGTCATATACCTTTAGGTCATTCATGCCGAAGTTGGCGAATTCGATTACCCCCAACGAACCGATGAAACCTCCCCCGGGCCTGAGCTCCATGTTATTCATGAACAGGACCAGATACTTCCGGGGACTGTCGCTGCCCAAGAGATAAGGAAGCTGACGCCCCAAGCGCTCGGCCAGCTTTATGTAATCCTCGAGCTCTATGAGCTTTCCCAAAACCTCTTCCTTCCGGGCATTTAAGAAGGGGATATTGGTCACTTTCCATTCGGACATCAGTCCGTAATAAAGATTGTCGAAACGGTCCAGACCTTCATTCAGGGTTTTGATGCGAAGCTTCACTTCCCGGATCTCGCTCTCGCTTTTGCTTTTCCTAAGAATAAGCTGCATCAGCAGGGAATAATTCTCGAACAGCCTGCTCCCTTCATCCAGGAACTGGGTGGTCTTTTTGGTGGCTCTTTCTATCTCCAGGACCTTGTCCACGCCCGGCAGCCAGAACAGGGTGTTCTTGGGCACCAGGACCAGTGTATCATTGATGGCCTGCACCTGGCCAACCTCTTGAAGCCGTTTTTTCATGACCGGCATCTCTTGGTTGGGATTCCGCCATAGTCCCCACAACAGGAACCACTGGTAACAAAAGAATATGATAAAAAGGAAGTTGGCCAAAACTATCGAGATCCCCAGGTATTTCAGGAATTTCAGGGCGACCTTTAAAGGATCCACCGCCTCCTCTCTGAGTAGTTTGCGGGGCAGGTTCTTGGAAAAATCGAAGGCGTAGGGAGTGGGCGTCTTGTAAAGAATAAAGTCCAGGAGCTCGCCGATTTTGCGGTCCGTGAGGCCGATGTTGACGATCTTGTAGTTGCCTTTGAGGTGTTTCTCACACCATTTTTTATTCAGCCCGTATTCCTCCTTGTCAAAGAAGGTCACCAGAATATTCAGCTTGTTGCGATGTAGTTCTCGGGGGTTATTGGGAAAGGCATCGATAAAAAAGGCCAGATCGTAGCCCGACAGCTCTTGCCCAGTGTCCGTGGTCTCATAAACCGAGTAGTTCTTTTTGAGTTGCCGGTGGATAAAATCAACAGCCCTGGTCTTCTTCCGATACACCAGAACGGCCTTCTTCTTCTCTTCGACCACTTCGACGATAAAACGGTTTCTCATAAACAGAGTGGTTATTTTTTTTCAATATTGAAAAAGGCGAACTGGTATTGGGGAATGGAGAGGTATCCCGGCGCCCTCACGTTGAAAGCCCTCTTGAAATCGCTGCCGGAGAGGGAAACCCCGTTTATGGTCACCTGATTGGTGGTCCCGTTGCCCTGTTCGACCACCGCGCTCGTGGCGCTCGCGATACCGCCGTATTTGGCTGCCACATCCCTTAGCTCATCATAACTGTAGGGATTGCCCCCCCAGCAGGAAGTGGTGACCGGCGTAATCCTTTCCGCTTCCTGTGACGTCCCCCGGGTCAGCACCAGAGCGGCATTCACTATGTCCGCCATCTCCACCGGAGACAACCAGGGATTGGCCCGTCCGCACTTGTCACTATTGACACTGTAGCCTTGCGTATACCAAGCTTTGTACAGCCAGGGTGAGCCGCCTAATTTCTCATATGCCCTGTCAATAAACCCGCTGCCACCGGCCCCGTCAGTGGTATCCCAGCCCATGGTGGTCAGATAGCCCCCAGAGGTGGAGGAGTAATAAGTCACAACGTCTTCCAGGACCTCTCCCTTAGTCTCATCCACCGCCTGCTTCCAGCTTTCCGGAACACTGTCGGACTTGGATTTGGAGAAAACCTGGCAAGCCTCTGTTGTGCATATCTCCCGCCCCTCTGTCTTATGCCGGTAGGCGTATGTGCGGGCTGCCACAGCCTGGGCTTTAAGCGCCTCCTTGTGCCAGCTGGAGGGCATCTCCGCTATACCGTACAAATAGGTGGTTTCAAAATCAATCTCGCCATAACCGGCCACCCTAATATTGCCTCCCGTATCCTTAGAGACCGGGTCTTTGCCGTAATACGCCCTTAAAATGGTCTTATAATCCTGCCCTCCCTGGGCCCTTCCTCTTGCTCCATACTGGCTCATTCCCTTCCTGTGTGTATGGGCGCCGAAAGAGAAGACGGCGAAATAACCCCCGGGAGCAGCCTCCCGGAAGCCCTTGATGGAGGCATTATAATCGTCGGCCAATTCGCTGTCACCAATGTTCACCACAAAGCTGCCGCTCCTGGCATTCAGGATCTGCTGCTGCCTGGCGGACAGCTCGACTATTTTTTTCTCCAGGTCGCTCTGGTAATTTTTGGCCTTGGCCACCTCGGCCTGAAAGAAGCCCTTCTGTTTGTCAAGGTCCACCTTTATGACCGCGAGCTGTTCTTTTTCATGCTCGAGGGTGGCCTTTTTTTCCTCCAAAGATCTGATGAAAAAGGCCGTTTTCAAGATGGTTTCCTTGTCCCGGTGCACCCCCCGCTGCTGATAGAAAAAACCACGGGATGCCTCGGTGATGCTCTCGCTTAAAAAGAGGGCAAAAATATTATTGAGGTATGTTCTTGACTGTTTGTAGTAGCGGCGGATCCTTTGGTCGATGACCTTTTTCTGTTCGATGAGGTCTCGCTCTCCAAGTCCAATCTCCTTCTCCTTGACCGCCACCTCGGCCTCAAGAAGGGTAATCTTGTGCTCAATTCCGCCGATATTGACCTCAATGGTCCGCAGGTTCTGCTCTAAGGGTTCTGTGGCCTTCTTGGATTCGTTCAGGAGCCTTTTTACTTCTTCCAGCTGCTTGGTGACCTCCTCCAGTTCGTCCGCCCACACAGACCCCAGGAGGAGGCCGGAAAACAAGACCATAAGCGTCAAAAAAGGAGCGGCTTTTTTAAGCATACAAACATTATATAACAGTCGTTACTGCTTCTTTCCCCGTAAAAGGAAGTAGACGGGGGCGGCCACGAAAGGGGAGGAATAGGTTCCCAGGAAGGTTCCCAACAAAAGCGCAATGGCGAACCATCGGACGGAATCACCGCCGAGAATGATCAGGGCCGTCAGCATGAGGATAATGGTCAGCGAGTTGTTGAGGGAGCGCATCATGGTCACGTTCAGGGCGTGGTTTATCTTGTCCTTCAGGGACGAGAAGGAGGACTGACTGTCCTCTTCCTGGATCTTGTCAAAGATCACTATGGTGTCATGGACAGAGAACGACATGGTGGTCAGGAGCGTCGTCATGAACAGGACGTCGAACTCCGCCCCGAACAACCTACCTAAAATCGACCAGCTGCCTACTAGGATGAAGGCATCATGCAGGAGGGCCACGACGGCCGCCACCGCCAAACCCCAATTTTTGAAATTGAAGGCTATATAAAGCAAAATACCGATAACCGACAAAGCGGTCGCCACCACTATCTTATAGATATTGTCTTTGGATACGGACGCGCCTACCAGTTCAAACCTGGCGCTTGTCAATGAAAATTTCTTTTCCATCTCTTTGGAAAGTTTTTCCGCCCTTTCTTTGTCCAGTCGGGTCCCGTTGATTATAAAACCAGACCCCGTTTCTTGGAAAGAAAGGGAATCGTCCCGGAGCACAAACTCTCTTATGTCGTCGATTTTGGCCTTACTGGGAACTGAGAACTCCAAAAGCCCGCCCCCAACAAAGTCCAGGGAATAGACAAAACCGCTCCTGACCACGCTGAAAGCCCCCAAAGCCAAAAGAGCAACAGAAAAGAGAAGATAGATCAGTCTGTACTTTAAGAAGTCGATCATTTTACTCCTCTATTCGGTAAACTTTCCACAGCACGTTCTTGGTTATAAAAACCCCGGTAAACAAGCCCAAAACCACCCCGATGGCCAAAGTAAGGGCAAATCCCCGCACCGCCCCGAACTGGGGAAGGAAGTTTAGATTGAAGGGATTGAATAGAATAAAGCTCACGAGAAGCGTATTGACATTCGCCCCCTTTATGGCGTTCAGGGCCCGGAAAAAGCCCACTCGAACCGCCCTTTGGGTATCCTGGAGCCTTTTTTTCTCCTCCTTTATCCGCTCATAGATCAGGATGTTGGCGTCCACCGCCATCCCGATCGATAACAAAAAGCCGGCAATCCCCGATAGGGTCAACACCACCCCGAACAGCTTATAGACCGCTACGCTGTAGATGGCGTACAATAGTAAGGAAAAGATGGCCACAAGTCCCTCTCGTCTATATATCCCCACCATAAAGAGCGCTACACACAATAAACCCAGGGCGCCGGCCACCACGCTTTTTTCAACGTTCTCTTGCCCCAGGACCGCCTCGACCGTTTTTTGCTCCACCAGCCTGATCGGTAGAGGCAGTGCGCCGGCATTGAGGGAGTTGACCAGGGTTTTTGCCTCTTCCACCGCAAAATCACCGGTGATGACCGCCTCGCCGTTCTTGATTTCCTGCTGGACCACGGGGGCAGTCAATAGGTTATTGTCCAGAAAAATGGCCAATGGTTTGCCGACGTTGTTTTTGCTCAATTTGGCAAATATCTCCTTACCCTCCCTGTTGAAAACCAGCCCCACCTGGGGCTTGCCAGATTGCTGGTCAAAAACCAAGGACGCCTTCTTGAGATACCGGCCATTAAGCTCCGTTTCGGTAAAATAGGGGATGGTGGCAGACGAAGTCCCCTCCTTGACCTCTTTGGTCTTATATTCCCTGAATTCCAGTTGGGCGGTCCTGCCAATATTGTCGATTGCCTCCTGTAGGTTTTTGCTCCCGGGTATATCAACGGAGACCCTGTAGACACCGTTATTGTTGAGCATTAAAACCTGGGGTTCGCTGACCCCGAAAAAGTTTATCCGCCTCTCAATAATATTCCGGGCGGCCAGGGCAGCATCCTCCCTGTCCTCTCCCGCCACTTTGTCCGTATCCAGCTCAAACACCAAATGGCTGCCTCCCGAGAGATCCAGGCCCAGCTTAAAGTCGTTGTTCAGGACCATCTCCCGACCAAACACCCTCAACTCCACCCTTTTGGGCTTAACAACAATTTCTTTATTCAAGAATGGGATTTTAATGGAAAGGAATGGTAGAGCCACCCAAAGTAGCACTAATGTCAACAAAGCGAGGATCCAAAATTTGCGGCTGGCCATTATTAATGATTAGTGTCTAATTTTCTTTTTTTCCCTCAACACCTCTAACTCCAGAAACCCCCCCTCGGCAAAACCCTCTATGGGGTGGTTGTTTTCGAGGTTGATGTGGTTATCCACCTCTTTCAACAGGAGCCGGACATGCTTTCTGGCCGCTGTTTCGCTGAAGCCGAGCTCCTTCAATTTTTGGGCGTTCTTTTTGATGAGCGCCTTCATTTTAAGTGTTTTCCAAATCTTCTCGACCAAGTTCTTATTAATTGTTCTAAACAGGCCGATGTCTCCCCCTTTTTGTTTAAGAGACACCCTTGTCATCTTGATATCCAGAAGCATTTTTTCCAATGGCGGCGGGTTGAGAAGAACGTCCTTTATTTCCTTTTTCAGGTTTTTGGCCTCGAGCATTTGATTATTTTAGCAAATTCTCCTTGACAAAAAGACCAAAAAAATCTATCCTTGTGGAAAACTTATCCACATTTTCAATTAGTAAAATGGGGGTTGGGTCTTAAAATCAATCTATGGACTCTGGTTTATTGTGGAAAAAGGCGCTGGACGAAATCGAACTCGAGGTGTCGGAGAACACCTTTAACTCATTTTTTAAAAGCACTAAGATCCTGGAGTTCAGCGGCAGCAACCTTATCATCAGCTGCCCAAATAGTGGGGTAGGCTTCTTTTTGCAAAGCAAATACCAGATGTTGATCGCCCGCATGATCGAAAAATACACCGGCCAGCGGCCCAAGAAAATCCTCTTCCAAAGCGTCAATAACCAAGCTAAAAGCTCCAAAAGCATCGGCCCCCTCTTCTCCGACGAACCAGAGTCGGTTGATTTCAAGCTTCAGAAGGCCGGCCTGTCCCCAAATCTAAGTTTTGAGAATTTCGCGGTCTCTGTGTCAAACCAATTGGCCCACGCCGCGGCCCTCGCCGTGGCCAGTAACCCCGGCAAGACCTACAACCCCCTTTTCCTGTGGGGTGGGGTAGGGGTGGGCAAGACCCACCTTCTTAATGCCGTCGGCCGGAAAATAATCGAGACCATCGGGGGGTCCGTCTATTATTGCTCGACTGAGGATTTTATGAACTCCCTGGTAGAATCCATTAAGAACAAAAGAACCGACTCCTTCCGGAAGCGCTTCCGCAACATCGACGCCCTGCTTTTGGACGACATCCAATTCGTTTCCGAGCGGGAGTTCGTCCAGGAGGAGCTCTTTCACACCTTTAACAAACTAAGGAACGCCAACAAACAGATCATCTTCACCTCCGACAAACCTCCAAAACTAATCCCCAAGATAGAAAAGAGGCTTGCTTCCCGTTTTTTAAGCGGGTTGGTTGTCGACATTCAGGTTCCTGATTTTGAACTGAAGACGGCCATCCTCCTCATCAAAGCTAGGGAAAAGAATGTTCCTATAGATGTGGGGGTGGCCAAAATAATCTCCGCCAATATAGAAGAGATTAGAGAGGCCGAGGGCTTCCTTCTCAAGCTTAGGGCCCTGCAGGAGTCGGGCACCGAGATAAAGAAAGAGTTGATAGAGAGGCTTATTGTTCAAAGCGAGGGGGCAAGGGTCGTCAACCACAACCCCAGGGAGATTATTAAGATCGCGGCCAGAGAGCTTAACGTCAAACTAAAAGACATTAAGGAGGACAACCGGAAACAAAATGTGGCCATGGCCAGGCATATTATTATGTATTTTCTGAAAACCCTGACCAATCTCCCCTATGAGGACATTGCCCTTTTATTGGGAAAGAAGGACCACACTACTGTGATGCATGGGGTGCAAAAGGTGATGAACCAGATCCCCAACGATGATATCCTCAGAAGGAAGGTTGAGACCATTAAAAACTATTTCGTTTAGTTTTCCACATGGTTTTCCACATTTTTCAAACCCCTCTCCCTCCCGTCATATTAGGATTCTTCCTCGCCCGTCGGAACGGCTTTAAACTTTTCCACAGTTTTACTATAATAGCTACGTTATGAATATAACCCTAGTACGAGAGCGATTGGTTGAAATTCTCCAAAAAGCGGGGCTTTTCATTTCGAACAAGATAAACGACATCAGGGTTCTGAAAGGTGTTCTGATAGAGGCGAGGAAGGATGGCGTCTTGATCAAGACCACCAATGTGAACGAATTTTTCAGCGGGGAACTTGGTGGAAAACTCGGGCACGAGGGGGGCGTTTTGGTCGATTTCAAAACCCTGTTCGAGATTGTGAAAAACATCCCCGACACAAAAATAGACCTCAAGGAGGAGGGTGGGTCGTTGGTGGTGTCCAGCCGGTCGGGGAGGGTAAGGATTCCCTTATTTGGGGAAAAGGAATTCCCGGCCGCCCCCAAGCTCTCAGGGGGTAAGGAGATTGACCCGGGCCTATTTAATGAAGAGGTCTTAAGGAGGGTGGTCTTCAGTTGTGCGACCGATGATACCAGGCCGATATTGACAGGGGCCTGTTTTGATTTTTTGGACGGCGAAACCAGGGTGGTGGGAACGGACGGTTTTAGAATGTCTCTCCTGGTATACGACAAAAAAATCAAAACCGATCTGGGGATGGACCGGATGGTTGTCCCCGCCCGGAGCCTGGTATCTGTTTTGAAGGTTTTCGGTAATAAGGCACCCTCTGCGCGGTATTTACCAGACGAGGGGGGGGTGGTCTTTTCCGGAGAAGACGTCAGCGTCTTTATTAGGTTGTTGGACGGGGAGTACCCCCCTTACGAAAAGGTGGTTCCTCAAGATAATGAGACCAGGGGGGTCCTGAAAAAAGAGGATCTGGTAAACGCTCTCAGGACAACCTCTCTTTTTGCCAGGGAGGGTTCCAACATGGTCATCTTTAATGCGGCTACGGACACCCTGACCGTCTCTTCCTCAAGCTCATCCGCGGGAGAGGCCAACTTCAGGGTCCCGTTTGTGGAGAGGGAGGGCAAAGAAAACAAGATCACCCTCAACCACCGGTTTGTGACCGACCTCCTGGGTGTTCTGGGTAGTGAAGAGGTGGTTTTTGAAATGACCAACCCGTTTGCCCCGGGAGTTTTCAAGGAGGCGGGTAAAAAAGGCTTTCTACACATAATTATGCCCATCCGAACCCAGGAATAACGGCGCCATCTTTTGTTTTGCTTTTTTGTTCCCCAAAATCTACAATATAAACATGGATATAGGGATATATTTCTGGATCATTCTAGCCTGGAACGCCCTCCTGACGGTCTTCTTGTTTTATTTGTGGTTCTCGCTGAGCCGGGTTTTCTCACAGCGGGGACGGGGATTCAGGCAAATCGTGGAGGAGAGCATATATAAAAGCGACCGTCTGGAAAAGGAGCTGCGACTTTTGGGGGACCATATGAAGCGGCATCAGGAGGAGGCCAAGCACAATTTCCAAAAGATGGGTATCGTGAGGTTTAACCCATTTGAGAGACTGGGGGGCGAACAAAGCTACTCCTTGGCCCTTTTGACAGACGAGGATAACGGCCTAGTGGTTACCTTCCTTTACACGCGGGAGGGGGTCAGGACATACGTTAAAGAAGTGGTTGGGGCCAAAGGAAAGGACATCGACCTTTCCAGGGAGGAGAAGGAGGCGATTCTCAGGGCCAACAAACTGAACGCATAAGTTATAATAAACAAACCATGAATAAAAAAACAATTTCTTTAATCCTGGTTTACCTGGTTTTTTCCGCTCTATCCTTTTTTTATTTTGTTGACCAAAGCAGTAGCGGCCGCTCCTTTCTTCGAGACCGTTTTCTGTTCGGTAATAACACCACCACGGACGCTAAAAAGACCGAGGAGTGTCCTTTGAACGGGGCCTTCTACTCTGAAGCCGACAAGCAGGCATGGGAGGAGAGAAGGCCTTTGGGGGTTATGGTGGAGAACTCCCTGGATTCCCGGCCGCAATCCGGACTATCGCAGGCGGATGTCATTTTTGAGGCGGTGGCAGAAGGGGGCATCACCCGTTTCCTGGCGGTTTACTATTGCCGGGGAGTGGAAACGGTCGGGCCCGTCAGAAGCGCCAGGGTGTATTTTCTAGACTTCATTGGCGGTTTTGGCAATTACCCACTCTATGCCCATGTCGGCGGAGCCAATACGCCGGGACCGGCCGATGCACTGGGACAGATTGCCAAAATGGGGTGGGACAGGTATAACGACCTCAGCCAATTCTCAATTGGTTTCCCGGTCTTTTGGCGGGACTATGAGCGGCTGCCCGGCGTTGCCACAGAGCACACCATGTACAGCAACACCTACAAACTGTGGGATGAGGGAGCAGAACGGGGCCTGGCTAAAAAGGATAAAAAGGGCGAGGCGTGGGACGAAGGATTCCAAAAGTGGAGTTTCAAAGATGATGCCCCGCTCGAATCAAGGCCTAGCAGGATGGTGGTTACCCACGGTTTCTGGGAGAACTACACCAATTTCACCGTCAGATGGGTCTATGACAAAAACAGGAATGTTTTTGTCCGGCACTATGGCCAGAATCCCCACACCGACAAAAACACGGACGAGCCCCTGGAAGCCAAGAATGTCGTAATGCTTTTCATGGATGAATCCGTGGCCAACGACGGCTACGACCAGGGACAGCACCTCCTCTATGGCACGACGGGCGAAGGAGAGGCGATAGTCTTCCAAAACGGGAAAGCCATTCCGGCCACATGGGCTAAGGACGACCGGTTCTCCCAGATTATGGTCTATGACGAGGCCGGGAAAGAGGTTGAGTTTGTCAGGGGCCAGATTTGGTTCGAGGTTTTACCCACAGGGAACCAAGTTGGGTACTAACAACATGAAAACACTGTTTTCCAGCCGGACAAAAGCCAAGCTTATCAGGCTTTTCTTCCAAAACCCCAACCAGAGGCATCACATGCGGGAAGCGGAGAGGTTGGTAAAAGAAAGGATCAACTCGGTCCGGGGAGCCCTCTTGTCTTTGGTGAGCCAGGGCGTCCTGAACAAGGAGAGGATTGGCAAAAAGGTGTTTTTCAGGACGAACCCCGACTACATATTCTATGACGAGTTGTTGCGGATGGTGGCCAAGGAAACGGGTCTTGGGGGGAGGATAATCAAAGAAAGACTGAGGTTGGGGAAGATAAAAGTGGCCTTCCTGACCGCGAGCTACTATCAGTTTTGGCCGCGGCGCGATAACGAGTTGGACCTTTTCATTGTTGGCAACGTCTCGTTGGCCGAGGTGGCCAAACTGGCTAAGGAGGAGGGAGAGGGGCTTGGCATAGAGATCAACTACAGTGTTATGACTCCCGACGAACTGACATTCCGGCGGAAGAACAAAGACCCCTTTCTGGTAGAGATACTGCAGAAGAGCAGACTGATGTTGATCGGCAAAGAGGACACCCTTCAATAACTACACCCTCATGTAAAGGAGATAATAGGCCGCAAACTGAAGGGCGATGATCGTGGCAGTAAGAAGCAAACTATAAAAAAGCTCCTTAAGGCTAAGGGGTTCGGGCCTGGTTTCGCCGGATGGCCGGCCACTGTTTACTATTCTGGCCCTCTTTTTGAGCCGGAACTCATTGGAGGAACGGTTTTCGTAAAGGTTAAGGAGCTCTTTTTCGCGCCTTTCCCTTCTGTCCTTTTTGATCATTTGCAAAAACAGAGACTAAACAATTAGAATATAAGTATAGCATTAAGAAACTGATTTTTATGACGCAAAAAAAAGAGACAAGCAGCGTAGTTTTTTTCGAATGGGAGGCCCCGATAAGGTATTTTGAAAAAAAGCCGGCGGGTTATTTCAAGGCTCTTGTGGCGCTCGGCGTGCTATTGTCCCTGTTGTTTTACTTCCTGTCCGAAACCCTACTGATAGTCCTGGTCTGGATGGTGGTTTTCGTAGCTTACGTCAAGGCCACGGTTCCTCCGCCGTCCACCCTTTTCAAGCTCACTAAGTTCGGGATCCAGTTTTTTGAGACCAACGTTCCATATACAAGCATCAGCGGATTCACCGTGGTCAAAAAAAAGGAGGGGGAGTTGTTACGTATATTTACCTCGCTCCCGGCGGTAGCCGAGTTTTTTATAGTTTTGCCGGCCGACCAGCCGCAGAAGGCAGGTATTGTGGAGTTTTTGAAGGAAAAGGCCCCTTATATTGAGAAGATTCCCAGAACAGACATCGAAAAAATTGCCTCTTTTTTAGAGAGAGTGACCGGGTTTGGCTAACTGCCTGATCTTCTTAACAAACAGCTCCGGCATCAACTCCTGACAGCCGAATTTTCTGGCCCACATTAGCAGGCCTTGGTCAGAGGTCACGAGAACTGCGTTCCTCTCCCTGGCCAAGAGAATGAGGTCTAGGTCCACCGTGGAGTCAAGGAAACCCTCCCTGGTCGCCCGGCGGTACTTTGCCCTCAACTCGCCGATATATTTCTGCTCGGTCTCACGGTCCTTGACCGGCTCCTTGCCCAAAAGTTCTTTGACCGGCTCCTCGGTCATCCTTAGGGCGCGGTACAGTCTTTTGCCGATCTCTGCCACCAGGTCCCGGAAAAGGATCGCGCTGAGCTTCAGATCACTGGTATTGGGGCTGGCCACGACGACCACTTTCTGCAGTCCCTCAACCTCCTTGGTGGTCTCAAAAAAAGACCCGATCTCCGTAAGCGATTCGGGGGTGGTCAGGACCTCTATGGTCCCTTCCTTGACCAGGGGTGTCACTTCCTTGACAAAGTTCTCCACTACCTGCTCCTTGTTTTGGCCTAGTTCCAAGGGGCGCTGGAGGTTGATAAAGAAATTGGTATCGATAACGAAAGTCTGCATAATAAACGTCAATAGGTCATTTTGCTGCCTTGTCTCATTTTTCCGACGAGCACAATTATACCAACCGCCGCCCCGATTATCAGGAAGAAAACCAGTACGAAGCCAAGGTTGGTCGAGCCCTGGGTGGTTTCGGTCACCGCACCCCCCTCTCTTGCGGATGAGGGATTTCCTTGGCTGCGGAAGGTGAAGGCGTCCCTCGAGGCGACCAGTTTGGGTGTGTCGGTGCGGACCTTGCTAAGGACGTTTTCGGACGGCGGGGTATGTTGCTGGGAGTATAAGTTGTTCCCCGTTTCGGCAAAATATACGCTATTGGCTTTTTTGAACTGGGCAAGGGTTTGCTCCAGGGGCTGGCCACTTCTACCATCCTTGATCTTTAGGGTAAAGCCGTAAGGAGGGATTTTGTTCTGGGGGATATAGACATAGCCGTTATTGTCTGCCTTGACGGTGCTGTAGACCAGGTTACCCATAGAGGGGACCACGACATCCACCTGGGCATTCGGAACCGTCTGCATCTTGGTGTTGAAGGCATACCCCCCCACATAGTTCGGTACCGAGGCCAGAAGGTAGGGGGGCTGGCTTTCCGGGACACTTTGCAGCTGGCCGATGGGAACTTTCTCTACGGAAAGAGCGACGCTGTCGTTCTCATTGGTCAGGAGTGAGGAGGGGATGCTCAGCTTGAATATGCCCCTCAGGTCGGCCTGGGTTTGGGCAACAATACGGCCATTGACGCTGGCTTTGACAATGCTCTTCGGATGAGAGGCAATCCCGTCGACGATCTGGTTGCTGCCGGACTTTGTCAGATCGGCATAGACCACCTCCGCCACCGACCCGGCATAGTTTTCATTTTTGGGTTGCATGAGAATGTCCCGCCTCTCCGCCTTTCCGGCCTTTTCCTGGATGGGTTCGGTGATATCCCGATATATCTTGTTCGTGTCCACGTACTCGCCGCGGGGGTCGAACTGCAGAAGCCGGGCGACGGTGTCGGAGACCAGTTGTTCGTCTATGGGAAAGATGAAGTCGCGGTGAGTGGGCAGTAGAAAATAGGTGCCAGGGTTAACCGCAAAGGTAAAAATACCGTCTGCCCTGGTTTTGAATGGGTTCTGGAAGAAGGGGTTGCCCGGGACTTCCGTCTTAATGATCTTTCCGTTCTGGTCCAGGTTCCGCAGCAAAACATCCACGCTCTTGATTGGTTCCAGGGTCTTGGTATCTATGATACGGCCGTATGGATCCCAGTAGACGGTAACGCAGTCCGCCGCCCCTTCCTCGGGAATGGCCTCCGGAGTGAAGGTGGCCAGTTTCAGCGCATTGGTGAGTGCTTCGGATTGGCTGCCGGTATTGCCGCTCAGGAACTGGACAGCGAGCAGGCGGTGGATGGCCCCGACCCGGGTATAGCTTTGGACATGGGGAACGGTCAGAGAACCGTCGGCCTCGGGCTTGATTGTCCCGGCAGAACGCTCAAATACCTTATATATATCACCCCCTGAAGCGTTGGGGACATCGGTGCAGAAAGATCTGTCATTCTGGTCAACGGCGCATTCGGTTTTGGTGCAGGTGTCTCCCGCCCGCGGGTCGCATTTGCGGCAGACGTCTTCGACCCTCTGTCCATCACCGGGGAAACAGGGCTCGCAGGAGGTGGTCACGTTTTTGGCGCACCATTCGACCTGGGTCCGACGGACGATCTTCACATCCTGTCCGGCCACCAAAGCCGTGCCTGGCTTGGTTTTACCCATCAGTACATGGCCATAGTCCACTCCACCGCTTCTCCAAACGTGCCACCGGTGCCCGCAGGCAACCCCGCCCTCACATGTCTCCGCCCATATCTGGTCCGAAACATCATCGAATTTGCGGCCGGCCCATTTTTGCCGGGCAATGGAGTCCGCCGGATCATTGGGGATATATGCGTCCAGACATACAAGCAGGATGTTCTGTTCCTGGGCTTTGACGGGCGATCCCATCCCTAACAATACTCCAAAGGCAACAAGAAGGGAAATAAAAAAGATGCGCCTCATAAGAACAGTTTATAGCCAAGTTAAGGGTCTTGTCAAATGTATTGCCGACTATATACCCTTGCATTCGTTTGCTCGTTTTTGGTATCCTAGGGGATATGACAGACAAAAGCAATCCCAAACAAGAGGCGGTCAAACTCGCCATGGAGCAGATAAAGAAACAGTACGGCAAGGGGGCGATCATGAAGCTTGGCGAAAAGCCTATAGAAAAAATCGAAACCATACCTACCGGGATCTTTTCCCTCGATATAGCCCTGGGTGTGGGCGGATTGCCCAAGGGGAGAGTGGTCGAGATCTTTGGCCCCGAGGCTTCGGGTAAAACTACCATCAGCCTATCCATCATGGCCGAGACCCAGCGGGCCGGAGGAGTGGCCGCCTTCATTGACGCCGAACACGCCCTGGACCCGGCTTGGGCCAAGATTATAGGAGTGGACCTGGATAACCTCTTGGTTTCCCAACCCGACACCGGCGAACAGGCGCTTGAAATAGCCGAAACGTTAGTGAGAAGCGGCGGGGTAGACCTGGTCGTGGTCGACTCTGTGGCCGCCCTTGTCCCCAGGTCGGAAATAGAGGGGGAGATGGGAGAATCATCCATCGGTGTCCAGGCGAGGCTGATGTCCCAGGCTTTGCGGAAGCTGACCGGCGTGCTTTCCAAGTCGAAAACCACTGCCATCTTCACCAATCAGATCAGACAGAAGATAGGGGTTTTCTTCGGCAACCCGGAAACCACGCCCGGAGGATTGGCGCTGAAGTTCTACTCTTCGGTCAGGATGGACATCAGGAGGATCCAGGTGATGAAGAAGGGCGATGTGGTGGTCGGCACCAAAACCCGTATCAAGGTCATCAAGAACAAACTGGCCCCTCCGTTCAAAGAGGCAGAGGTGGTCATCACCTCCAAAGGCGTGGATAAGGAGGGGGCAGTGGTAGAGGCCGCCCTGGCTCAGGGTGTCCTGTCAAAAAACGGCGCCTTCATCAAGTACGGCGAAACTACCCTGGGGCAGGGGGTGGAGGCAGCCAAGGAGGCCATTCATGCAGACGGCAAGCTGCTACAGAGAATAAAGGAAGAAACCCTGAAAAAAGGAGCCTAAACATCGCTCCCCCAAGATGGACGGCCTTTGGCGTTTGCTATTCCCTCATTTCTGTGCCGGTTGCGGCAGTCCCGGTGTTCCTTTTTGTCCAAGATGCCTTCGCCAGACCGGTCAATTCCATCCCCAGCGGTGCCTGAATTGCCGACAACCTTCCGTTCATGGTTTCACGCACCCCTCTTGCCGCAAACCGATGGATATAAGCGGAGTCTACTCTTTGTTTGCCTACCAGGGCCCTCTCATTAAGGCGGTTAAAGGGGCGAAATACCGGCCGAACAGGGCGATGCTTTCCTACCTTATTAACCATATAAGTCCGGAATATTTCTACGGTCTTCTGGACCTTGGCCGTCTTCTTGGCGGGTCGGTCATCACCCACATTCCCCTTTACCGGGGAGATGGCTTGTCAAGGGGATTCAATCAGGCCAGGGATATCGCTGCCTGCCTGAATCGTTATCTAAGGCTGAAAATGGCCGAACCCCTGGAAAAAATCAGGCCTACCCGGAAGCAGTCGCAACTTGACTCTCGGGAAAGAGGACAGAATTTGAACATGTCATTCAGGCTCAGAAAGAACAATCTGGTCAGGGGAGAGCGGGTAGTGGTGGTAGACGACGTTGTCACCACCGGCTCCACCATCAAAGAGGCTGCTAAGGTTCTTTATGGGGGAGGAGCGAGGGAAGTTTTTGCCGTCTCCCTGCTGAGGACATATGCCTAGAATGGCAGATCGATGTTCCGGGTGATCTGGCCGACCTTTTGGCGGAAGAAGTTCAGAAAGTTCTGGGTATTTTTCATTTCCTTGTCACCGCTATAAAGGTGGCCGCCCATCGGGTAATCGAAAAGCTCTTTCCGGATGGGCTCGCCGGCAAAAGAGTAGAGTCCGGCCACCGCATACTGGGTCAGGAACCTCAGATAACCGATCTTCTCCGGTCTTCTGAACGAAGGATAAAGCTTGGGCTCCTTGAGCACCTTCAAGAGCACTCCCATCTTTCTGGCTCTCTGGACCAGGTCGTGGTCTTCCGCCAGCTTCAGCGTGTGGTCGAACCCGCCAAGCTTGTGGAAGAGATCCTTTTCCACGATGATGTTGAAACCCGGGGCAAAGGGCTTGCCGAGCATATTGAACGTTTCAATGATGAAATTGGTCAGCTCCGTCAGGATGATTTGTGTTTGCGGTTTGTTCTTCAGCAGAAGGTAGGTTGTGAACAGGAGGCCCTTGTTCTTATTGATGCTCAGGGACAGTTTTTTCAGAAAGCCCGCGGGAATACGGACGTCAGCATCAAAAAAGATGAGGTACTGCCCACGCGCATGTTTGGCGCCAAAGTTCCTCTGCAGGGAAACGTTCTTTTTTTTGTTGACGAAGACGGACAAAGGCAAGCGGGACTCGAACAGTTTACCCTTCGTAAGGGTCTTGTCGGTCGAACCGCCGTCGGTGACCAGAACCTCGAAGTCCCTGAAGGTTTGTTTTTCCAGGTCTTTCAGAAGAAGGGGCAGATATTTTTCTTCATTGAGGGTGGGGATGATAACGGAAAAGAAAAGGTGATTTTTGGCCATAAGGGAATTTTATAGTATTATGTATACTAATTGCAATCATGAGAAAAATATTCGGCTGGCTGCTGTTGGTCGTGGGCTTCTTTCTGATCGGGATGCTCTTGAGCAAATTCCTGTCGGCCAGGACAGAGCCGGTCTCTCCCATACCGGATGACGAGGTGAGGGTACTGATGCTCAGTCCGCAACCGATCCAAAGGGAATGACCTAGGGATTGATGTTTATCCGGAAGATGCTCAGTTCGATCCCGAGGGTTGCCTCCAGAAGATTGATGATAACGAATGCCCCGGCAATGATTCCCAATCCCAGAACCGCGGAGAGAAAAGTGCCCTTGGCTTTTTTCAGTTTTTCGGCGTTGTCCCCCGCGGTCATCCAGTTGAACCCGCCGATAATGAACATACCTAAAAGGACCAGAAAAACTATCCCGCCCAAAGCGACCAGGAGATTGTTGAATAGTACTTCCAGGCAGACCAGGGTGGGGACACCGTCAATAAGACAACCTGGTACATCGGACCAACTTTTGATCATTGAAGGCTAACAAGGTTGTTACTGTTTACAGGTTGGCCTGCCCGAACCTCGGGATTATGATCGACTTGGTGAAGCCTAGGCCGACGGCAAATACCTGCTCGATTAAGATGATGATTCCCAACGCGACAAAGAGGACCACAAGTCCCGTGACTGCGGTGGTGATCCTTTTTCTGGCCTTCTCGACTCTTTCCTTGTCTCCGCCGGACTGGATCCATTCCAGGGCTCCGAAGATCAGCTGATAAAAGACGATCAAGCCTGCTCCAACGAAGGCCAGTCGCAAGATCCAACCCAGAATGCTACCTATGCTCAGGGCGTCTGGATCTATGAAATCGGGAGGGGTGATTTCCTCTACTACTTGTGCCAGATTTCTACTCATAATAAGTGGGTGATGTTAACTGTTAAATTAAACTCCTTAGTGCTTACTAAACAAGACTATACACAGTTCCTCAGAACTTGTCAAGAGAATAAATCTTGTTTTGATGCTGAAAAAGGATCTTTTCGTCATTGTAGACACCGAAGAAACGAGCCTCTTTCAGCTTGGCGTTGAAAACCGACTTCATCAATCGGCCCTTCTCGTTCAGTGCGACGATCCTGGCGTTCGCGTTGTCCAGAAGATAAATAAAGTCTGCTTCCTCCCCTTTGAAAACCCTGGCAAAGCTACCGTAGTCCAGGTGCTGGTCGGGCGAGAAGTCATCCTTGGAGCCGCCCGTATATTTCCAAAGCCGGTCGCTGGACAGAATATAGATGGAGAAATCTATGCTCATATTCTGGGCCCCCAAGAGGTCAATACTTTGTCCGCTTTGGAAATAACTGATCTTGGAACTGTAGCCGTCCTCCGCCGGGATATATTTGTAGATTTCATCCTTGCCTTTGTCCAGAAGGTAGATATTGCTGTTGAACACCTTCATATCGGTGACGTTGCCCCATTCCTTGTCCGGGGGGATTATCCGGGCCAGTTTCTCATCCCCGCCCTTGTAGATCCCCTTACCTTTGTCAAAGACGAACAGGACCCCGTTGTACTCCGTGACGAGTGTGGGGTTGGTGAGGTCGGTCAGAGGGAATGTCTCATGGCTTTTACTGGCGACATTGATAAGGTACGCCTTCTTACCCGCCGTATCCAGGATGCTGGCATATTCTTTAGTGAAGTCGGCATAGTTTGCGGCTGCCTTGTTGCCGATAAGCTTGAGGTCGAAGAAAACTTCGTCTGGGCTGACTTCTCCCGTCCCGACGGTCTTTTTCAGGCTGTCAACGTTTTTGAGCAGGCCGGCCAGGTCGGCGCTATGGTGGGGGTACTTCTTAGCCAGGTCCGCGGTGTCTTTGGCGAGTTCCTCGATTTTGTCCAGGGCTTCCGACGGGTTTTTGGCAAAGCTCCGGCTGACTTCACCGTACCTGTCCTCAAGAGCGGTCAGGTTTTGGATAAACTGTTCTTCCCGGCGGTCTTTGACTGCCTGATTGGCGATACCGACGGTCTTCCAAAGACCGATGGCCAGAAAAACCAGGAGCGCCAGCCGCAGAATGTTTTTCTTTTGCAGAAAGATGGCTGGACTGAAAAAGGGCCCGTCAGTTCGAGCAGGGATCCGCTCCATCTCTTCGGTGAAGCTTTTGCCATTTTCCGAAAACTGGGCCACCAGAACCGTTCCTGTTTTCTGTTGCAGATTCTCCTCGAGCACCTCCACTAATCGGCGCGGTTCCTGGCTATTACCGGCTTCCCGGGTAATGGCGTCCACCGGAAAAGAGGGGATAATGGAGCTGGTCCCAAAGAAAACCGAGTCCATCGGCTCCATCATACCCTGCGTCTGAGCGTCCCTCTCGGCGATCCGGTAAAGCTTCTTTTTTCTCAGCAGAAGGGCGGAGGCGCCCTTGGTGTAAATATAAAGCTTGGAACCGTGCAGATACCCAGCGCTGACGGAAGCGAGACCATGGGCATTGATCAGGGAGGAAACGAAAAAAGTGAAGTCATCGAAGGTGACGATGTCGGCCTGCCGGAGGGAGGAGCGGATCTCCTCGGCGACGACCCGGATCTGGTTTTCTGCCTCCTCCTGATTTATCTCAAAGCTGCAGAACAGACCGTCTTCGACCACAAAGCCGGCCGCTTTATTGTCCGAATTCTTGCCCAAATAGACCGCAAACGTTTTGTCAAACATGATGCAAATACATATTACAACAAAAACAGGGCATAAAACAAAACTATTACTCCCAGGGCTATCTGCAGATAGGAAAAGGGCACCAGGAGCGAGGTGGTCGAGATAAGCGGGTCGATTGCTTCCAGGCCCAGGTGGGCATGGTATTTGAGTGAGTTGCGGCGCATTTTCTCGGCCTGCTGGAAGTAGATCAGTGAATAAACCAAATAGCCCACGCCCAGGGTTATCCCGGCCGCCTTGAAGAACAGGTCCGTCCAATTGGTATTGAACAGAATGTTGTTAATGGTGCTTCCGTCCATTGCTCCTTTTGACCAGGGTATTAATGATGTTGACCATTTCGTTGGGCTGGGGTGTTTTCAAAAACTCGATGTTGGGCATATTACCGGCGGTCTCGATGTGGATGTCGGCATAGTCAAAGAGCGCCCCCCATATCCCAAGACTGTGTTTGTCAACTTCTTCCACCTTATCCAGGGTGGTGATGGTGGTGTGGCTGTTCATCAGATTGACGGCGTCGATATCGATTATCCTTTTGGTGGTGAGCACGCCGATGTTGAAGAACCAGAAGAAAAACTTGCCAATAGCATAGGCAAAGACTAAAGAGTACCAGGCTAGGAGCAGGAAAAGCCTTTGGGTACTGTTCAGGGGGAGCAGACCCACCCATCCTCCGAACAGGATGGGCAAAAGCAGCATGAGAACTGCTCCCGCTGCCCAGGGCAGATTGGTCACAGGATGCGCCCGCGTTGTCAGGATAACCCTTTCATGGCCCTCCAGGGGGATTTCGTTATAGTCAGCCCTGCTGCAAAAAGAGTGCTGCAGTCGATGACTTACGGTCATGCCTACATTATAGCACTATAGCGTAAGTTATTTGACATCAGGGCAATCTTGTCATAAAATGCTACTTAGTTAACAGTTAGTGACAGGAATAACGGTGTTAATCATTGACTTACATAGTTATACTCACGCTCCCTTTGAGCCGGGGGCGGTTATTCTATTGGGTTAACACTCGCTGTCTTTCCTGTCCTTAAAAGAACCATAAAATGATAGACCTAGTCTTAAAGCTGTTTCCTCATTTGAAAGAGGAAAGGGATCAGATTATCGAGGAGGCCAGAAACAAGGCCCGGCAGTTGACCGTGCAGGCCCAGGGCGACCTGCGGGAACTGACAAAGCAAATAGCGGCCCTGGAAAAGAAGATCGCCCAGGAAGAGGCGAAGGTGGGGGCAGAGAGGCGGGAACTCGAGAACAGAAGCCGCGATCTGCAACGGGAAAGGGGCCGACTGGACGGGGAAAGACGCCAGCTTGAAAACAGGCGCCAGGAGCTCATGCAGAAGTTTGAGAAACTGGCCGGATTGACCAGGGATGAGGCCAGGGAAAACATCATGTCCTTCTGGGAACAGAAGATGGCCAAGGATATCGCCACCCGTGTCCGGGAGGCTGAGGAAGAGATCAAGAAGGAAGTAGAGGAGAAGGCCAAGGAGCTTATGGTGGACGCGATGCGCTATGGTGCGACGGACTATGTGGTCGAGTACACTCTTTCCACCGTTGACCTGCCGAGCGATGAGTACAAGGGACGTATCATCGGGAAGGAAGGCCGCAACATCCGGGCGTTCGAACTTTCAGCCGGCGTGGAGGTTGACCTAGACGAGGAGGGCGTCGTGAAAATATCCTCTTTCGATCCCGTCAAAAGAGAGGTAGCCAGGGTGTCTTTGGAAAGGCTGATCAAGGACGGTCGTATCCAGCCGTCAAGGATAGAAGAGGTGGTCGGCAAAACCCGGCAGGAGATAAACAAGGTTATCTTTAAAGAAGGGGAGAAGCTTTGTTATGAGCTCGGGGTCTACAATCTCCCCCGCGAGCTCGTAGAGCTTTTGGGAAGGTTCAAATACCGTTTTTCGTACGGACAGAATATGATCCAGCACACCCTGGAGGAGACAAAGATCGGTGTGGCGCTGGCCCATGAACTCAAAGCTGATGTCAATATTGTCCGTCTGGCCTGCCTGTTGCACGACATCGGCAAGGTGATCACCGACAAGGAGGGTTCCCATGTCCAGCTCGGAGTGGACGTTCTGAAAAAATACCGTTTTCCCCAGGCTGTCATCGATGCGGTAGAGACTCATCACGAAGACAAGCCTTTCACTTCGGTGGAGGGAATAATCGTCTACCTGGCGGATGCCATTTCCGGCGGCCGTCCCGGGGCTCGCCGCGAGGATGTGACCGCATACATCAAGCGGATGAGGGAGATCGAGGATTTCATCAAGGAAAAGGAGGGCGTAGAGGATGTGGCCGTGCTCCAAGCCGGCCGTGAGATCAGGGTCATCGTTGACCCTAAGGAGCTCGACGACGACCAGACAGTTGTCCTGACGTCCAAACTGAGGGAGGAACTGGGTAAATATTTCTCGACCATTCCCGGTCAGATCAAGATCACGGCGATCAGAGAATTCAGGACCACTGAGGCAACAAGGTCGCTCTAATCCTCCGGAAGTGACATACTGTAGAATAGATTGCTACAATAAGATGTTCAAAATATAGCTTGACACAGCTTGACAAATCTCTATAATGTGAGCAGAAAGGGGATGAAGACAATGACTAAGCAAGATTTGGTTGCACAAGTAGCAAAACAAACCGACATCTCCATGAGAGCAGCCAAGGCAGCTGTTGATTCCGTTTTTTCAACCGTCGCCGACGCTCTCAAGAGAGACGAGAAGGTAGTCGTCACCGGCTTCGGAACCTTTCTCGTTAGAAAGAGGGCATCCAGGAAAGGACGCAATCCTCAGACTGGTGCCGAGATTCAAATTCCAGCCACTAAGACCCCAGGGTTCACCGCTGGAAAGAGTCTCAAGAGAATGGTTAAGTAAATACCGCAATATATAGATCCCGCCCGATCTTTTTGGTAAGTGAGGGCGGGATTGCATTAGGGGAAAATTATGCTATACTATTCAGACTGTAAAAGCACGAAAGGAGAAACAGTGTTAAATGCCAACCGCCAAAAAAGCCAGTAAAAAAACTTCCAGCAGCCCTTCATCAATGGAAGAACTGCTCGCGCTAGCTGGCACACTCCCTAAGATCAGGAAAGGCGACTTTATAGACGCCAAGATAGTGTCCCTGTCCAGGAAAGAGGTCCTGTTTGACATCGGCTGGAAAACCCATGCCATCCTCATCTCTCCGGAAACCAAAGAACTGCCCACGTTCCTACCCTACCTGAAGCCGGGCCAAATGGTCCCGATCAGGGTGGTCAATATCGAAGCTAAGGCCGGCTTCCCGGTCGTTTCTCTGCAGAGCTTCTTTGAAAAGGGCAAGTGGGAGATCCTGGAAGAGCACTACAAGAAAGAGGAACCCGTCGAAGTGGTGGTGCAGGGGAGCGGCAAAGGTGGCCTGTTCGTGGAAGTGATGGGCATCCGTGGCGTTATTCCCAAGATCCAGTTGACCCAGGAGTATATCAGGAGCCAGGATAAGCTTTACGGCAAAAAGGTGGAGGTCAAGATCCTGGAAGTGGATAAGAGCAAGAACCGGCTGGTCGTTTCACAGAAGGCGGCCGCGCTCGGCATCACCCACAAGAAGATAGAGGAAACGTTCGCCAAGATCAAAGAAGGAGAGGTATATAAGGCAAGGGTCATCGGTTTCTCCGACTTTGGCATCTTCTGTGAGATCGACGGAATAGAGGGACTGGTCCATATTTCGGAGATCTCCTGGAAGAAGGTCGCCGACCCGAGGGATTATGCCAACGAGGGGGAGATCATTGAGGTCATGGTTCTGCAGAAGAACGCCAAGGATTATAAACTGACGCTCTCTTTAAAACGGTTGAAAGAGGATCCGTGGCAGGAAATAGAAGAAAAATATCCTAAAGACAAGGAAGTGGAGGGTGAGGTGGTCAGGAAAGAGGCTTATGGATTCTTTGTCCGGCTGGAGCCAGGTATCGAAGGGCTTATCCACAACTCAAAATTGACGGCCGAAACCGATATTGAGGTCGGTCAGAAGGTAAAGGCATATGTGGAAAGGGTGGACAAGAAGAGAAGAAAGATGAGCCTGGTGCCAGTGACCACGGAGAAACCCCTTTTGTACAGGTAGAATTCCAGATTAATTTTCAATTGCCCCCGAAACGACGCTTCCGATTTGAATACTCTAGAATCGCCCGTTTGAATCTGTCTGGAGTAAAGTCAGGAAAATGGACTTTTTCAAAATACAACTCGCTGTAGGCGGATTGCCATAACAGGTAGCCGCTCAGACGATATTCTCCCGAGGTCCGGATGATCAGGTCGGGATAAGGGTAGGGTTGGTCTCCCGTATCAAGATGGTCCTTGAACGCATAATACGGGTACTTGTCATGATACTTGCCACGGCTTTGGAAATAGTCCTCGGCCTTTCCCTTGCTGTCGGCAACCGCCTTAACTATCGCCCGTAAGATCTCGTCATGACCTCCGTAATCAAGGGCAATGTTGAAGACGTGCCGGGTAAACGATCGGGTCTCCTGTTCCGCCTCCGTGATCTTTTGCAGCAGGCTTTTAGGCAGGCGGTCTTTCCGGCCGAGATGGTATATCCTGGTTTCATTTTTCTTGGCCTCCTCCAGGTGCTTGTCGAACATGCTCTCGAATATTCCCATCAGATAATTGACCTCGCTCCGGCTGCGGTTCCAGTTTTCGGTGGAGAAGCCCCACAGGGTCAGGGTATGGATGCCCATGTCCCTGGCTGTCCGGCCGATCTCAACGGCCCGGTCGAAACCCCGGCGGTGGCCCATCAGGGAGGGGAGGTGATGGTCTTTGGCCCAGCGGCGGTTGCCGTCCGGGATGATGGCCACATGCATTGGCAGATTGTCAATAAAGGGTTTCACACCTTAATTTTATCAAATTGACAACCCTTTCTGGTTTTACTAAACTTCTATGTATGAAGCTTCTCTCTCAGGTGGACATCGGTGATGTCTTTACCCCGGGACAGAAATTCCAAACCGTCGGGGATCTCGTGAGCCTAGTCTCCAAACTGGCCGCTTTGGGAGGGTCCTTACTGATCATCGCCACCATCGTCTACGCGGCCTATTGGTATCTCACTGCCCAGGGGGATGCCAAGAACATTGAGAAGGCCAAGACAGCCATCACCTACAGCCTGATTGGGGCAGCGGTGATAGCGACGGCGTATTGGATAACCCAGATCATGGCCCGTTTTTTAGGTACAAGTTTTTAAAGGATAAACATGAAGCTTTTAGCGAACGACATCCTTGGCACAGACAAGATCACGCCGCCCTTTGGGGCGGGGAGCTGGGAGACCGGCCTGACCGGTTTCATCAACCGCGGTTTCCGACTGGCATTCGTGGCCTTTGGCCTGTATGCCCTCTTGAATTTTGTTTTGGCGGCTTATAATTACATCAATTCTCAGGGTGAGACCAAGAACATCGAGAAAGCCCAGAAGATGATCACCCAGTCCATCATCGGGCTGTTCCTGATGTCGATGACCTTTGTGATCGCCGGGGTGATTGGGACGGTCTTTTTCGGAGATTGGGATGCGCTGCTTGACCTGACGCAGCAGATACAGAACATTACCAACCCGTAAACAAAGATGAGCAAATTATATTTGGCGCAAAAACTGGGGGAAGGCACGGCGGTCGACGCCTCCGACCCTTCGATCTTGGGTAGAATATTCGGCACCGTTTTTTCCCTGGCCACGGTGGTGGCCGGCATCTTCGTTTTTTACCAGCTGATCCTGGGGTCGATTAACTGGATAAATTCCCAAGGAGACAAGGATAAAATTGCCAAATCCCAGAAACAGATCACGAACGCACTCATTGGCCTGGTGCTTTTGATGTCTGTCTGGACCATCTATTTCACGATCACCACGGATATTCTGGGGATTTTCGGCGGAGATGCTAAGAGCCCGGTCATAAAAATACCTTCTCTATTTGGCCCATAACGTGGCTCTTGGTCAATTCCTTGATGTTCTCTACTGTCTGGCTGTTTATTTCCTCCAAGGCCTCTATGCTGTTGAAGGCATTGTGGGGAGTGATGATGACGTTCGGGGTGTCCAGAAGGATATGATCCAAGAGCAGGGTTTTGGCGCTTCCCAGGTCGAGCTGGGTCTGGCTTAAGATCTGACGCTCTTCCTTGATGGCCTGCTCCTCCTCCAACACATCCAGTCCCGCACCCCCGAGAGTGCCGTCCGAGAGGGCGGCGACCAGCCCCTCGGTTTCGACAAGCCCCCCTCTGGCCGTATTGATCAGTAACGTTCCTTTCTTGACCAGTTTCAGGTTGTCCCTGTTGATAATGTGCTTTGTTTCCGGGGTCAGTGGAGTGTGCAGAGTGATAATGTCGGACCTTTTCAAAAGCGTCTCCAGGTCGGTGAATTCGACGTTCTGGACCTCTTTGGGGGTACGCGTGTATACGAGCACGTTCATGCCGATGGCCAGGGCGATCTCGGCGACCTTGCCGCCGATGTTCCCGTAACCGATGATGCCAAGGGTTTTGCCGTTGAGATCGAAGCCGGTCAGGTTCTTATTGGTGAAGTCGCCTTCCTTGGTTTGGAGGTAGGCCGGGATAAGTTTCCGGCTGAGGGCGAGCATCAGGGCGAAGGCGTGCTCCGCCACCGTGTTGACCCCGTAATGGGGAACATTCATCACCCGGATCTTCTTGTCCTTGGCCGCTTCGCAATCGATATGGTCCGTCCCCGTAGAGCGGGTGACCACGGCCTTGAGTTGGGGTAGTTTTTCCATCAGGCCGGCGTTGACCTTGGAGCCGATGAAAACGGAAACGATATCGGCTCCCTCGGCCGCCTGGTAATTTTCCAGCTTTAACCTCTCCGGGGAAAAGGTGAGTTGGTTGCCCCCGAGATGTTTTTCAAAATACGTCTGTTCCCACGGCTCGATCTCGAAGAAGGCGATCTTCATAGAAAAATTATAACCGATTTTTTTATTAGAATTATCTAGACATGTATGTATCGAAAACCCGGTCCGGTTTTCCGCTTCCCCTCTTGTCCATGCCCGATCCTCCGGTCGGTTTGTACTACAGGGGAAGTATGACGAATTTTGACTGGCGGGAGGATATTCTCATCGCGGTGGTAGGTTCGCGGCTGCCTACGGGTTACGGGGAGAGGATGGCGTATCATATCGCCCGGGACTTGGCCAGAAGCGGCGTGGTAGTGGTGTCCGGCCTGGCCCAGGGGACGGATACCTTTGCCCACCGGGGCGCTCTGGATGGTGGCGGTCGCACTGTCGCTGTCTTGGGGACAGGCATTGACCGGATATACCCTGCGGATAATTTGCGGCTGGCCGGGGAGATCGTTGAAAAGGGCGGACTCGTCGTTTCGGAATATCCGCCCGGATGCCCGGTGAACAGGCAGATGTTTGTGGCCAGGAACAGGTTGGTTTCCGCGCTGAGCAGGGGGGTGCTCGTGGTTGAGGGAGGGGCGCGGTCGGGGACACTGACCACCTCCCGGTTTGCGGCCGAGCAGGGAAGGGATGTCTTCGCTCTACCCGGCCAGGTGGGCAACCAAAACTCGCTGGCCCCGCATTTCCTGTTGAAACAGGGAGCGGTTCCTGTCACCGGCGCCGCTGACATTTTGGCGTATTACGGTTTAAAATATAATCCATGACCGGCAAAAAGATTCTTATCATCACCGGAACTACCGCCACCGGCAAGACCGGGCTGGCGGTGGACCTGGCCCGCAAGCACGGCGGGGAGATCGTCTCCGCCGATTCCAGACAGTCATACAGGCATCTGGACATCATTACCGGCAAGGACGCGGAAGGCGGGAGTTTCACGAGAGTGAAGAAGGCGGGGAGTTTTGACCTGGGCTTCTATAAAATCGGAAGCACACCGGTTTGGCTTTATGACGCTGTTTCTCCCCGGGAATACTTTTCCGCCTTTGACTGGGCGGGACTGGCCAGGATAGCGGTCGGACTGATCGAAGGCAAAGGCCGGTTACCCGTTATTGCCGGCGGCACCTACTTCTATATCGATACCCTACTGACAGGTCCATCCGAGGCCGGGGTTGCTCCAGACTGGGAACTGAGGAGAAGGCTCGGCAAAGTGAGCCTTGGCAAACTGCAGGAGATGCTTGCCGGCCTTAACCCTGACCGGCTCGGTCTTCTGAACGAGTCCGACAGGCAGAACCGCCGTCGGCTGATAAGATGGATAGAGAAAGAAATTCGAAGTCCAAAATCCAAAATCCAAAGAAAAGCTAAACCGTTGTCAGATCAATACGACCTTACCTGGATAGGTTTAAAATATGCCGATAAAGAGAAGCTTTGGGAGGCGATTAAGGCCAGGGTGGAGAAAAGGCTGGCTGAAGGAGCGGTTGCCGAAGTGGAAACGCTTTTGAGCATGGGATACCGCCGGGACGATTTTGGCCTGCAAACGATCGGTTATCAGGAAATAATCAAATATCTGAGCGGAGAGACCGATCTAACGGGAGCGGTCGGGGAATGGACAAGGCGGGAGGTCCAGTATGCCAAGAGGCAGTTCACCTTCATGAAAAGAAACCCCCGCATCGTCTGGTACGAAGTTGACCGCACCCCTTTGCGGGAGATCGCAAATATGGTATATTAGGTATTGCTAATGAGCCCTTTTTTCTCTAAAGAACAGGAGGACAGGATTCAGACTTTTTTTCGGCGCTTTAAGCTCGCGCCTCTCTTGGGCGTCTTGCTCTTGATGTTCATTATCTTCAATATTGTCGGCATTCTGGCCCAGGCCAGTGTTTTCGCGGCCAAAGACTATAACCTGCCGTATCCCGGTATTCTGCCGAACCACCCGCTGTACACGGTCAAAGTCATCCGGGACAGGTTTTTGGAGTTTTTTACCAGGGACCAGGTGGCCAAAAGCGAACTCTATCTCCTGTATGCTGACAAGAGGATCAATATGGCCAAGATGCTCTCCGACCAGTCGGAATGGGCGCTGGCCGAGGAGATGGCCTCCAAGTCACAGAAATACCTGCTGAAGATGTGCGACAGCGCCAACCGGGCCAAAGGCCACGGCAGCTCCCCGGAGCTTGGACTTCTGGAAAAGGGGGTGGCGTCCGGAGATGCCCACCGCCGGATGCTGCAGGAGATGGCCAAAAAATCACCCCGGGAACTGCGGACAAACTATGCGTCCAGCCTGGAGCTCAACTCCGACTTCCGCGTCTGCTGGCAGGAACTCCTAAAGTGAGCCCTATCACCGCCCCCAAAAGGATCATGTTCTGAGGCAAAGTGAGCCAGTAATGGTCCAGGCCGGCGGTCAGGCAGACCGGAACCCAGGGCAGTAACCGGGCCGGGGCCGTTTTTATCCTGTTGACAAGGGCTTTGGACAGGATATAGAACAGAGCCACTCCCCCAACCAGCCCGATCTCCAGAAAAACAAGTAGAAAGGCATTGTGGACAGGCTGATACCGCGGAGATAAAAGGGGATAAAGGTAATGACCAAGGGATGTCCCGAGGGGGTTCTTCGCCAGGAAGGCGACCGCTTCGCCCCAGGAGTCCAGACGGCCCTGGAAAGTGTCTGGACTGCCCCTGAATAGAAATACCAGTGAGCCCAGCCACAGCGGGAAAAGCCATCCGACGACCCGACAAGGGCGGCAGTCATTGCTTTTGGATAACTGCCATAAAAGAAAGACTAAGGCCAGTGACAGGAGTGCGGCCTTGGAAAAGGATAAAATCACTATGGATACCGCCAAGAGCACCCCGACTCGAAGCCTTCTATGGAGAAGAAAAAGAGCGGCGGCGGTGGCGAAAAAGCCCCCCAGTGAATTAGGATGGGAGAAGGTTGCGTAGGCCCGGAGGAGTTTCTGGCCGCCGATGCTGACGGTCGCGATACCTGGTGTTCCGACGGTGAACGCCCTTTCCCCCAAAAACCACCAGAACCCCTGCAGGGAACCCTGTGTTCGTATCTGCCAGACGGACAGGAACAGAGTGTAGACGGCCGACACCGCCATCCCCTTGACAAACGCGCTCCGATCTTCCCGGCCGGCCCGGTAAAACAGCCAGGCGGCCAGGGCGATCTTCAGGTATTGGTAAAGCCGGTAGAGGAACAGAGGCTTATGGGTGACGGCAACAAAGTTGATAAGAAGCAGAACGGCCCCGACCCAGACCACGGACTTTTTTATCTTTGGCCACTTGTCAGGCCAGTTTAGAAAGACCGCCCCGATTAGTAACAGATCGGTCAGATAGATCGTCGGGGAGAGGAAATCGGACCGGACGCCGTTGAGAAAGGAGAAGGACGGCCAAAAATGTCGGCCGAGCTGGACAGGTATCAAAAGGCCGAGGACGAAGAAGGACCATGTCGCCAGACTGTTAAAAAAGGGTTTTCTGTTCTGCCCCCGGGATTTCTGTGTCTGCCGCATCTACTGTGATTTTACCAAAAACCCCGTCATAGCCGGCATCAAGACGCACTTTCCGCGAGCGCATTTTTTCCAAGGCCTGTGCCAGGGACTCTTCGCCGATGCCGGCGAGCTTTGACAGATCGGTAAAAAGGAGTATCTCGAACTCCGTTCCCACCGTCCGGATCAACCGGTCGTATTTCTCCTGCGCTTTCTTACTTTGGGGAGAGGTCTTTTCTATGTCCGCGACCACCTCCAGCAGAGGGATGATAGAGACGAAGGGAGGTCTGTCCTTTTGCGGGGGGTAGAGAAGAAGAGCCCCGCTTTTGGAGGTCACTTTGGGGAGGTCTGATTCCGGCAATAGATTTGGGGAGAGGTGTCTTACCCGGTCCAGGACCCTGATGGTCAGCTTTTTGTGACATTTGGGACATACGCCCCTCAACTTGTCTACCTCTGCGGGTTCCAGCCTGACCTGACAATTACGGTGGCCGGACAGATGGTATTTGCCCTCCTCGGGAAAGAACTCGATGGTGAAAGCGACCTGCAGATTGGCCCGACTCTCTTTTTTCAGAGCCCCGGTCAGGTCATGGTAAGTGACATGCCGGCCGGGGTATTTTCTTTTGAAAACCGTTGCTTCCCGGCCGAGCTTCGGCCCGGAGTGGGCGTCGGAAAATGACACGATGACGCGTTTATCCAGTTCGGGGACCGACCAGTTCATGGACGGGTCCGAGGAGAGGCCCGTCTCAACCGCCGTTATCCGGTCGGCATATCTGCCGAAGCATTCCTCTAACGAATCGAAGCCGCTCGCCGAGCCATAGAGAGAGAACCAGGGGGTCCAGATATGGGCGGGCAGGATGAAAATGTCCGGGTCGATGGACCACAAAAGCTCGGCCAGTTCGATCATGGACAGGCCCATGATGGGCCGGCCGTCCGAGGTCAGGTTGACCCCCCGGCCGCTGAGTTCATGCTGGACTTTCTTGATCGTGGCCAGGGAAGGCGAGAACAGGACCGTATGTATCCGCCTTGTCCGGCCGTTTTGGGAATAGATGTTGGACACTTCCACTGTCAGCACGAACCGCAGGTGAGGGTCGACGTCAGGGGGAGGGGATTTCAAAGCGAATAAACCAGGCTCTTTTTCCACGAGCTCCGTGCTCAATTGTCTGAACCACAGGGGATGGGTCCAGTCGGCCGTTCCTACGAGACGGATGCCTTTCCGGGTGGCCCAGAGGGAGATCTCGGCGAGGTCCATGCTTTGGGAAACAGCCCGAGAGTATTTTGAATGCAGATGCAGATCAGCAATGATAAGGTTATTGTCCGAATTTGGCATAGATGCGTCTGATTCCCTTGCCGACGTTTTCCTGTTTGTAGATCTTCAGGGTGGGGGAAAGCTCGGAGAGGTCCTTGACATGGGGACCGCCGCAGAACTCCTTGCTGAAGGCTTCCTCGAGGGTGGGGCCGACGAAATATACACTCACCCGATCAGTATACTTTTCCTTGAAAAAGTGCAGGGCACCCATCTTCTCCGCCTCTGCCCTGGGCAGGACAATGGATTGTACCGGCAGATCCTTTTCTATCGTCTCGTTGATAAGCTTTTCCACTTTGGTTACCTCTTTGTCGGTAAGCCGGGCCGGGTGTGAAAAATCAAAGCGGAGACGGTCCTTGGTGATGTTGCTGCCGTATTGCTGGACATGACTGCCAAGAATGCTTCTCAAGGCTTGGTGCAGAAGGTGCGTGGCCGTATGGTAGCGGACGACTTCCCGGCTGTGGTCTGCCAGGCCGCCCTTGAACTTCTGTTCGGCGCCGAGGCGGGACTTTTCCTGATGTTTGGCAAAAAGAGTTTCCGCACTTTTTTCGATATCGTTCAATTCGGCCGGGCTTTTTTTCAGAATATTATTGATCTCCTCCAAAGAGATATCGAAGGGCAGACCGTGGGACTGTCTAAGATCAAAGACTATTTGGCCCAACTCTTCAAGGCTCCATTCCTTCCGCACAGAAAGCCTCTCTTTTAGCGTCTTCTGGCCCCGGCGGAGGGTTTCCCTGAACCGCTCTTCTTCATCATTGAACACCTCCCGGATGCGGCCAGCATCGCGTTTGAGGTCCGGATACAGCCAGCCGACGGCCTCATTGACCGCCGGAACCAGCCCGGAACTGATATTTTCCTGGATGCCCAGTTTCTGGCCGAAGCTGACCATGCGCCTCAGAAAACGCCGCAAAGCATAGCCCTGGTCCTTGTTGGTCGGGAGCACCCCGTCCATGGCCAGAAGGGTAGCTGCCCTAATATGGTCTGCCAAAATGCGCATAGCGCGGGTGACCTCTATGCTTTCCCGGTAGGTCTTGCCGGACATCGTTTCCAGTTTCCGGATGATGGGGAGAAAGTTGTCCGTCTCGAATATGTCCTGCTTTTCCTGCACGACGAGAGCTATCCGCTCCAGGCCCCCGCCGAAGTCGACGTTCTTTTGGGGCAGTTCCTGCCAGCCGGTTTCCGTACGCTGGTACTGCATGAAGACGGAGTTGCCGATCTCAATGAACTCGTCCTGGTTCTCGGCGGGGTTCTTGCCTGTCCCGCTCCCTTTGCCCATATAATAAAAAATTTCGCTGTCCGGTCCGCCGAGCTCGCCGATAGCCTCACCCCGCTGCCACCAGTTATCCTCCTTGCCGTAGGTGAAGATGCGCTCGTTCACTTTCGCCTCCAGGCCATGCTTTTTGAAGATATCCTGGATTATTTTGATGGACTCGTCGTCCCGGGGGGCATTCTCGTCGCCGGCGAAGATGGAAGCGAACAGACGCTCCGGAGAAAGACCGAGCTTTTCAATAAAGAACTCATAGACCCAGGGCAGCTGCTCCTTTTTGAAGTAGTCGCCGAGGCTCCAGTTGCCGAGCATATGGAAAGCGGTGGTGTGGCGGTTGTCGCCGATCTCCTCGATGTCCTCGAACCGCATTGACCGCTGTACGTTCATAAGTCTTTTGCCCAAAGGATGCGGCTCGCCGCTCAGGTAGGGAACAAGGGGAAACATGCCAGAGTTCACGAAAAGCAGGGTGGAGTCCCCGGCCGGCACCAGGGAAACGTTCGGGACCTGTTTGTGCCCGGATTGGCCGTAAAAATCAAAGTATTGCCTGAGAATCTCCTCCGAAGTCATGGTTTTAATTGTAACATGTGGGTGGTTGCTTTGCTATAATAAGGTATTCCAGCGATATGGAGAGGTGGCAGAGTGGACGATCGCGCACGCTTGGAAAGCGTGTGTCGCCGAAAGGCGACCGCGGGTTCGAATCCCGCCCTCTCCGCCGGTTACATATGCGGACTCAGTATCCCCGGCGGAAATTCCAGATTTTTTGGTACAGGTAGGACGGCCAGTATAAAGTGGAGAGGGGTAGGTCCTGGGCGTGCAAAAAATTGACCCGTTCACCGCCGAACCCCTCCTTAAAAAGTGTCAGACCCTGCCAGGGATGCCGGGGCTTATTGTCTGGTGCCACCCCCCAGAAATTGTAGTATCTCATACCTCTTTCTTTGGCTTCCTTAATGGCCTCCCACTGCAGCTTGTAGTTGACTGGAACGGTGGTCCTGACGCTGCCGGAGTGATGATAGACAGCCTGGTTTCCGTAAAAGATTATTAATGAGGAGGCCAAAGGTTTCTTATCAAAGTAGGCGATGAAAAGCAGAATGCTCTGGTCTTTTTTCAACTCCTCAAATTCCTCAAGTATTCCCTGGTGGGGTGTAAAATTATCTCTTTCCGCCGTCTGCTTGTACAACTCGAAAAAGATTTGGAGATCTTTTCGGTCGGTCGATTTTTTAACAACCACTCCCTCTTTCTCCGCTCGGCGGATGAGATTGCGGGTGTTTTTCCGGAAAGCTTTTAAAAACTCATCCAATGTCTTATTCAAATTCAAGACCAGACAGTTTTCTGCGTCCTGATTGTGGACAGGAGAATTGATGAAACCGAGTTCCGCGAAAAAAACTGACAGAGGCGAATCATCAGGCAAAAGCGGGCTTATCCTGATGAACCAAGCCCTGTTTTTATGGGCCAGTTTCTTAAGTTCGGCCAAAAGCATCTTAAAGGCATCTTCCCTAAATCTCTTAAATACTGGTCCGTGTCTGAGATGCAGAAATGTCCCCCGGCGGGCCTTGACCAGAAATACCTGGGCCGCTATCACGGGAAGTCCGCGCTCATAGACGCCGAACCTCCACACCTTTGAGCCGACCCTCGCCTCTGCCTCACCGAACGCCCATGACTGAAAGAAGGGTGACCAGTCGGTTCCCTGGACGAACTTTTCCCAATGAGATCTGTCTATAATTTCCTTAACTTCCATAAGGTTGGTAGGTTTATAATCCTGGCACAGACGGCTTCGGCCTCCGGACAGCTGCCCTTTTCATAACCATAGTTCCTGAGGTTGACCCCGAACGGATCAATGATGTGGCTATACCAGGTGTCTAGATAGATATGGTTTATTCTGGCCTTATCTATAAGTTCGTTTCTGTTCTCGAAGAGCAGTGGATATTTCAAAAGCGCGCCGGCCAGCCTTTTCCCGTACATGGTGTTGTAGATCTGGGTATTCTTTTTTCTTATGGCGGTGAGGGTATTCAGCTTCATCAACTGGTGATATAGAAGCGGAAGGAATAACGCTGACAATTTTTTCCCTGACTTTTGGGCAGTTTTCAGACCCCTTTTTTCTTCTTTGCCAACGGCCATTTCCAAAAGACCGAGTTTCTGGAGCAAAAAAATGGAGATCCGGGCAAGCTTTAGGTGGTAAACTTTCTTCAACAGGGACATGTAGAGAAGATAAAAGATCCTCCGTATTATGATTCCCCAGGAAGGCTCCTTGAGCTTATCGTATTCTTTCAACAGACGGTGTTTATATTCATCGTTGTTGATAACGAGCGCTCCGCCCGAAACGCTGGAAACGACCTTGTCACGGCCAAAACTCAGAATGGAAAAATCACCGAAGTTCCCCAGGTATTTCCCGCCATACCGGTTGCCAAAACTGTGGGCCAGGTCCTCGATGACAAGAAAATCGTTTTGCCGGCAGAAATCAAGTATTTTCGGCAGTTCTTTGGGCAGGAGGCCGAAGGTATACTGCAATAGAACCGCTCTTGTTCCGGGTCTGATTTTTCCCGTTAGGTCGGCGAAGTCGACGTTCAGGGTCTCCTTGTTTATATCAAGGTAGATGGGGGAAATGCCGTTTTGTAAAAAAGGATAGACGGTGGCGGAGCAGGTGAATGCCTGCAGGCAGATCTTACTCTCGGGTTTGAAAACATGCCGCGCCAGGAATTCGAGCGCCTCCCGGCCGGAATCAAAGAAAAGAACGCTTTTTTTCGGGAAGTAGGAGTTCAGCTCCTTCTCCACGAGCCCCCGGTATTTTTGTTTGTCCGATAACAATGTTTGCAGAAAAAACCGCAGGTCGTCCGATCCGATGGTTGGCAAAATGCCGCTGATGGACCTCATGTGTAAAATGTATTATACCTCAACAATTGCTACAATCTAGTTATATGAACGCGCTCAAGCTTATGGTCAGGCAGTCCCTGGAAAAGTTGAAAGCGTTTGATTACACACGTTCCCAGAATTTGCACATTGACTGCAGATACGATGTTGACGGGAATACTGTCCGTTATTATATATTGCCCCTGCCTTTGGAGACCGGAACACAGAAAACAATTTCCCCAATTTCGCTTATTCCCTCCGCCACGAAGTTTATCGAAAGGAAGAGCGTGTACAAAGCGGCCGTTTATGATTTAGGAAGATTGTCGGAAAGACGTATTTTGTTGAGAACCGACATAAGGACGGAGCCCTTGGTTTACCGGCAGAAACAAACTTACAGGCTGTCCGATTACCTCAAGCCGGAAACCTCTATGAAAGACGCCAGGGTGAACGCTATCGTCCGGGGGGTAGTTGGAAAAGAGAATGACCTCTTTGCTCTCATGAGGAGATTGTACGAATACGTCCTGGAAAAACTGGTATATGACAACCCCATCGAAGGGTTGTATACCTACCGGGAGGCGCTGAAGAAAAAAAGGGTGGACTGCGGCGGGTTCGCCAGCCTTTTGTCCGCCCTGCTGTCGGGCGCCGGCATCCCGAACCGGCTGGTCGCCGGCTTCCTCAAAAAAAAAGGGTCCAGAACCAACCTAAGCATGCACGCCTGGCTGGAAGCAGTCCTGCCCGACGGCTCGGTTTTCCCGATGGACCCATCCGTTGAATGGCGGAGGCGCCGCGGACAGACCGCCCGTTACGGCGGGTTCGGTTATGTGGGTTCGGACAGGGTCGTTACTTCCTATGGTACTGATCACAGGCTCTTGGTAGGGGGAAAAATATATTCCTGTCCTATATTACAAAATCCGTTTAAGCTTTGATCAAATCGAGGAGCAGCCGGTAATTCCGGTCAGGGCGTTCGGCTTTTGTCAGATAGCTGCCTATTCCCAAAACGTCCGGCCGGTCTTCTTCGGCAAGAATAAGGGGAAGCGTTTTTTCGTTGATGCCCCCGTCTACGAGTATCTCTCTCCGGTATCCGTAAGAACGGAGCAATTTGATTTTATGGAGATTTTCCCTTAGGAACGTGTTGCCTTGTCTGCCCGGGGTAACGGTCATAATCTGGATGGCCGGAACCCCTTCCAAGAGGCTCTTGTCAATATCCTCTTCGGGATTAAAGACCACCCCGATATTGAAGCTGGCCTCTTTCTGCCGGTACACGCTGTAATGGGGCAGGACCAGATTGACGTTGATGGATTCCTGCGCCTTTTCCAAGATATCCGCCTCGGCCTCCCAATATTTGACCATCAGGTGGAAATCAAACAGTTTGCCTTCATAATTCTGGCAGTTTTCAGCCAGGTGCCTGATGACAAATTCCGTTCCGACAGTGGTATTCTCGACCAGGAGCCCATCGGCGATATCTATCTGGATCCTGTCGGAGAGCGGACTGAGCATACCAATCTGTCTGACGAACTCCGTCTCGTTTTCAGCCAGGACCGTGGGAACAAGCTGGATGTCAGGCATGCCGGTCTATTTTTTCTAATCTCCGGGCGTATTTCGGGGAGTCATCGAAGGGGGTTTTGAGAAAGATATCTGCGATCTTCTTGGCTGCTTCAGTGCTGGTATGATCGGAGGCCAGGGCGAGGACATTAATGTTGTCGTGGGCCCGGGCCGAGCGCGCCTGCTCTTCGTTGAAGCAGAGCCCGCACCTGAGCTGCCCATCCCGGTTGGCGGCGATACTGACCCCGATACCCGAGCCGCAGATGACAATGCCGCGGCTTATTTGCCGATCTGCCTTCATTTGTCCCCTTAAATTATTTACGAAATCCGGATAGTCATCCTCGGGGTCATACTTCTCGTTGCCGCAGTCGGCCACCTCATAGCCGCCACCGGCCAGGTGTTTTTTCAGTTCCTCCTTAAGTTCGTAGCCTCGGTGATCGGCGGCGATATAAATTTTCATACCTATATAATATAACTTATGCTACCGGCAATCAAAGGGGAACTGGAAAAGCTGGCCGGCCACCCATTAAGACAGCGTTTTTTGGACCGGCTGGCCCATAATCCCAAACTGACCAAGCGCGAATTTGTGCCCGACCATATCTGTGCCTTCTTCGTACCCATTCACCGCCAAAGCGGCTCCGTTTATCTCGGCCACCATATCAAGGGGAGGGACTGGATGCCTCCGGGAGGCCATATCGAGCCCGGCGAGCATCCGGTGGAAACGGTCAGGCGGGAGTTCCGGGAGGAGCTTAGGGTTGGGCTCGGAAAGGAAAAGATCGAGATATTCAATCTTTCCATCAAAAAGATAGAACATCCGCGCCGTTACTGCCGGCTGCATTACGATCTGTGGTATCTCGTCTGGACGGACAAGTTAGACTTTGACTTCGATCCGGGGGAATTCTATGAGGCAGGCTGGTTCGGCATCCGGGAAGGGGCGAAGAAGATCAAGCATAACCCCGACTACCGGCGGATAGTCGCCGGTTTGCTCGGCGTGATAAAATAAGCTCATGCAGAAAGCCCTACTGGCCCAGTTCCAAACTCCGGACGGACTCCTGTTGCCTGGCCTTTTATACGAACCGGCCAAAAAGACGGACAGGGTGGCCATCGTGCTTCATGGTAACGGCAGCTCCTCCGTTTTCTATTCCTATCTGAAAAACCTCAGTTTTTCCGAAGAGCTTCTGAAGCGGGGGATAGCCTATTTTCCCTTCAATAACCGGGGGGCCCACTATATCAAGAAGCTGACGCAGGTTACAGAGGCCGGAGAGGTAGATGTGAAAGTCGGCACCACTTATGAGTTGATCAAGGATTGTCTTTATGACATTGATGGAGCGATTGATTTCCTGGCCGGGAAAGGCTATAGGGAGTTTTACCTTCTGGGGTACTCGACCGGTGCGAACAAGATCTGCGTCTACAACTATTACCGGCCGGAAAACAGGGTCAAGAAATATGTACTTTTAGGGGGCGGCGATGATACCGGCGTTTGGTACAGCATCATCGGCAATAGAACCAAGTTCTTCCGTTACCTGGAAAAGGCCAAAGAGGAGATTGACAAGGGGAGGGGAGATAAGTTCATTCCCCGATATATGCTGCCCTACCTCTTTTCGTACCGGGCTTTGTACGATACCCTCAACCCCGACGGGGACTATAACGTTTTCCCTTTCAACGAGTACGCCAACAATCTGCAATTGTCCAACAAAGAATTGTTCCGCGAGTTCAGGTCCATCCGCAAACCGACACTGGTAGTTTACGGGGAGATGGATGAGTATTGTTATGGAGACGTGGAGGGGGCCGTGGAAACACTGAAGAAAGTCGCCCCAAAAAAAGTTATATTTGAGTTTAAAATATTAAAAGGCGCGGATCACGGATTCACCGGCCACGAAGAGGAGCTGGCCAAAGCAGTGGCCGGGTGGCTGAATAAAGCATGATGGACAAAAAGAACATTTTTATCGGCGTTGCCTGGCCGTATGTCAACGGCGACCTTCACCCAGGGCATATGGCGGGCAATTTTCTGCCGGCCGATATCTTTGCCCGCTGGCAGAGGCTTTTGGGCAATAAGGTGCTCATGGTCTCTGGCTCCGACTGTTTTGGCACGCCCATTACGGTCGAGGCGGACAAAAGGAACCTCTCCCCCCGGGAAATAGTGGACGAATACCACCCGAACCACCTGCGTCTGTTCAAGCTCTATGGCATCTCTTTCGACCTTTATACTCAGACCACCACCCCGAACCATCAGGAGGTGGTCCAGGAGTTGTTCTTGAAACTGGCTGGGAACGGCTATATCCTGAAGAAAAAAACCAGGCAATATTATAGCCCGGAGAAGGACCAGTTCCTGCCGGACCGGTATGTGGAGGGGGTTTGCAGTTACTGCGGATTCAAAGAGGCAAGGGGCGACCAATGCGAGAACTGCGGCCGGGTATTGGATTATTCGGAATTGAAACAACCGGTGGACAAGCTGACCGGGAAACCGGTCGTCCTGAAGGATACGGAACATCTATTCCTGGACTGGCCGAAGCTGGCGCCGGTTTTGGAGGCCTATGTGGAAAGCCATAAAGCCCATTGGAAAGACTGGATCTACAAGGAGGCTTCGGGTTGGCTGAAGAAAGGCCTCATCCCCCGGGCCATAACCCGGGATATCAACTGGGGGGTGGCCATTCCGAACGATAGATTACCGCCAAAACTCAAACTGGACAACGTCCAGAACAAGCGGATATACGTTTGGTTCGAGGCGGTTGTCGGCTACCTTTCCGCCGCCCTAGAGTGGGATAGGAATGGCGGGTCCGCCTGGCGGCAGTTCTGGTATCCTAAAGATAAGAAGAGCGTGGTCATGTATAACTTCATGGGCAAGGACAATGTGGTGTTCCATGCCCTGTTCTGGCCCGGCCAGCTCTATGGGGCAGAAGGGGACAAGATCAAGCTGCCGGACATTATCAGCGCCAACCAATACCTGAATCTTGAAGGGAAAAAATTCTCCAAAAGCCGTGGCATCACCATCGACTCCCTCTATCTGGGGCAGACATACGGGGTGGACCCGGTCCGTTTCTACCTGACCTATATCATGCCGGAAAACTCCGATGCGGACTTTTCCTGGAGCGATTTCGTGGCCTTCAACAATAATGTGCTCATCAACACCTTCGGCAATCTGGTCAACCGGGTCCTGAAGCTCGCCGAACCCTTGGCGTTTGAATTCGAGCTTCTGGTCGACGACGAGGTGAGGGAAAAAGTGGGGTCACTGGTCAGGAAGGCAGAGGGGGCCCTGGCCGGGTGCCGGTTCAAGGAATACGCCCAGACCATTCTTGAGCTGGCGGATTTCGGCAATAAGTTCATCGACCGGGAAAGCCCCTGGAAGCTGCCCAAAACTAGCGAGAACTACCCCACGGTGGTGGGAAACGGGATGATGATAGTTCTCGCCCTGCAGTTCTTGGTAAAGCCTCTGGTCCCGGGCACGGCGGACAAACTGGCCGGTCTTATTGGGTACGGCTTCGATATCTGGCCGAAGGGCGAGATCATCGGTGTCCTCAAGGATGCCCTTATCAGAGTAAAGGTGGAAAAAGCAACCCCGCTCTTTACCAGGATCGAGCCGGAGATTATCGATGTGGAGCGCGCCAAACTGAATCTTTAATATCTTTCTTCCCGTAGCTCCAGTTTGCTGTCTTTTATCTCCAGATATTGGGCCAGACCGTGCCTGATGAGACCGCTGTTCACAAACCCCTTTTCCGGGGTAAACACGGCTTTGTGCGAGTGTCCGCAGACCAGCACCAGGTTTTTTTGGGAGTGGTCCTTGACGTATTTTTCCATATCCCGGGTATATTTGCCGTAAAGGGACCAATTAAAGAATCGCTGGCCGACCAAGCGAAGAAAAAGGCCTTCCAGAACTTCATGTACGGTGTTTATAGCCACCACCAACCATCTCCATCTGGGCAGGCGGGTTTCAAAGCTCGGTGTTATCCGGTCGCCGTGTTCGATCACATAGGTCTTGGGATTGGTTTTCAGGACGTATTTTTCCGTCTGCAGGTTGGAAAAGAGACCGACCCTGTCATCGGACATTCTTTTGGCGTCGTGATTGCCGTAGATATAGACGGTCTGCTTTTTTTTCAGAAGCGGGAACAGTCTTTGCCACTCGGAGGTCACGAATCTGTCAAACGTGGTGGAGAACCCGTCCCAGAAGTCGCCGTTGATGACGACCTTGTCGGCTTTTTCGATAAGCCTTTTCAGCAGCCGGTATTTCCGGAGATTAAAGCTGTCGGTGAGATGGGTGTCGGAAAAGATTAGCGTTTTCATCGGTGAAAATATATTATACAGAATATGATCTACGGTACCACGTACAGCTATAAGTATATGGAGGAGTATTTCCGGCTCCCGTTCGTGCCGGCGTTCAGGGATATCTCAGGCCTGGGTTTCGATATCGTCAGGCTGGCCACCTACTGGTCGGACAGCGAAAAGTCCAAGGGAAAATATGATTTAGCCAAGATCAGGGCGCTTCTGGAAGTGGCGGAAGACAGGGGCCAGGACATAGTTCTGACCGCCGGTATGAAGGCGCCCCGCTGGCCGGAGTTCCATCTGCCCGACTGGCTAAATGACCAAAGCGCAACCGAGGTCGAAAAGAGGCTGCACGAGTATCTGGGGCATCTGGTCCTCGCTTTGAAAGGATACCGGTGCATCCGTTACTGGCAGGTCGAGAACGAGCCCCTGGACCCGAGCGGCCCGCACGGGGCGAGCATCGGGAAGGGTATCCTGGAAAAGGAGGTGGCCCTGGTCAGGGCACTGGACCCGGACCGGAAAGTGATCATTACCCTGTGGGGCAACGACCTGGCTAGGCGGGGACACATGCCTTTTGCTGAAAAGTTGGCGGATATAGTCGGACTTGACCTTTACTATAAAATCCCCGGCAGAAAAGGCTATAAAGGCCCTTCTGTGAGCGACACTTATCTGAAAAAGGCCATTGCCGTTTCTGCCCGGCCCGTTTGGGTGACGGAGCTTCAGACCAACCCCTGGAAGGTCTACCGGGCGGGCACCCACCTGGAGCTTTTTGAAGAGAACCTGTTCCGGGCCCTCGCACTCGGGCCGGCCGCCATTCTGTTCTGGGGATCGGAGTATTGGTTCGGGCAGAAGAAAAAAGGGGCAGTACTTCTTTGGAACAGAATCGGGGAACTGGCTAGAGGCAAGTGATAGGTCAGCGGCCGATTCTTGATAAAGAGTACCAGGTATTACGGAGGGCAAACTCGATTTTTTTGGCGGTCATCCTGGACCAATATCTGAGATGCTGATAGCTTCGGTCTATGAGCGAGGGAGATGGGCCGCCGGAATTTTCTGATTCCGGTTGCCTGGCAGGCGCGTCTCTGTCCAATTGGAGATACTGGGAAGGATAGGTTTCCGTCTGGGGCGCATTAGTCGGAGTCGGTGGACCGTTTTCCCGACGGATCTCGTGATAAAGGGGAGCAGGGGTGGGAGTATACAACGGAATGGAAGTGGTCGGAGGGATGGTCGGTTGAGGGATGTCGGTTGGGGAGGGGCGGTTAGGGTTAGCGATTTTTATGGGTTCGCCCGTGCCGCAGGCCCAGTTGCAGACAAAGCTGCAGCCCAAAGGCGACGTGTCGCTCCATAAGTCACGGCGGACGCTAACGAGACTGTTTCCGTAATGGCAGGCATTGTATTCGGTAACGTCAACTTTCATGCACTTGTCCCAGCAATCCTGATACGTGTCCAGATAGTTGGGATTAAGAACAGGGGCGTTGGGATCGTTCTCGTCGGTTGTGTGCCGGTAGTCGCAGAAGCTGCCTGTCCAGGTGCCATAGGGCCCGCAGTCGATACCGGCCCGGGAGCGGAAAGTCAGCCTGTGGTTGGCCAGATAAGTGACAAGAACGATAAAGGCGAAAGTCAGGATAAAGATAATTAAATAGGAGCGTCTGCTAAACATATGGTCACGATTTATTTTAATATAGCATAAACGGGTAATCCGGATAGACCGTCATCTTTTCCCACCAATTTCAGTTGCTTGTCCGACAGGTATGGGTAGAGCTTGGCCCTGGTTTTATCTCCCTTGGAAAGGATATGCAACTGCTGTCCGTCATACTGGTAGTAGGGGAAATTTACCGCCTGTTCGGTCAGGTACACTTTCTCCCCATTTTGCAGGGACCTTTCTATTTTTTGTTTGACCCGGTGGTTGAGAAGGTCGCTGTCAGTCACGATCAGGGTTTTGCCATCCGTCACCCCCTCAAATTCGAGCTGAGGCCTTTGGTAGTCTGAAATGACCAGGACGGACCCGGGCTGCCGCACCTTTGTGATAAGCTCTGCCTGGATCCTGGGAACGGGCGTGCCGATGTAAGAGCGGAGGGTAGGCAAAAGGAACAGGATAAGGCCGGCAGTCAGGAATGCGTATGCTTTCCGGGATGGGACCAGGGCGAACATCAGGGCAACGGGATACGCCACCAGTGAACCGTACCGGCCCATCAGGCCCCCATACCAGAACTTTGCCGTCAGGAAAAAGGGGATAAGGAAGGAAAGAAAAAATAACAGCCGGGCCGTTCTTTTGGCCTTGGCCAGTCGGTATAAGGTGGCACCGGCTACTACCAAAGCCAGTGGACTGTAACCGTTGAACATGATCAGGAGGGCGTTACGGGCAGTTCTCAATATATCGAGGGCAGACCAGGAGCCGAACAGGCGGCCGGCGCCATAACCCAGGACAAGCGTCTGTAATCTCGATACTGGATCAGGATGTATCCGGGCCAGAAAGCCAAGCAATAAGCTACCGGCCAAAAGCATAGCGGCCATGACAGCCAGCGCCGCCCACCCCAGCCGTTTGTTCAAAGGCTGGTTTCCCGGTGACAGGATGGCGACCCCGAACACGGCCGGGAACCATACCAGCATACCGGTAAAGTTAAAGAGGGCCAGCGACAGGTTGAGAACGGCTGCCAGCAGAGGAGCGACCCGGTTTGTTTTCAGGAACAGACAGAAAAACAACAGTCCGGTCAGGAAGAACGCATGATCCACCGCCTCGTGCATAATATGGGTGTGTAGCAACCACAGATGGGGGAAAAGAACGAGGGGCAGAATGGAAAGATGCGCTGAGCGGCGCCCGAACATTTCTTTGACCAGAACGTAAAAGACCAATACTCCTATTATTCCCGCCAACGCGGAAGCCAAGCTCGGGGGCAGCTGGAGGCGGTGGGTTAACTGGACCAGCCAGAGATAAACCGGGTGGACGGATTCATGCGACCGGCCGAGGGAAGCCCAGTAATCGGCCGAGGCGGCTTCGCGCAGGTACTCCACCGAGTCGTAAAAATGGGGATAGGAGGCAAGATATAACAGGCGTGATAAAACCAGGACCGCAATGACGATCACCTCTGGACCCATAAAGGAATTATAGCCGTTTCAGGGATTCTTTAAGGTGTTATTGGGGAGGAAATGTATTTGTAGACGGCGGCGGAGATGTCGCTGATAACGCCGGACAGTTGTCCGAAATCACGGCCCCTTGTCATCAGGCACAGGAGGTACGGCTTTTGGGGATGGTAAATGATGCCGCAGTCATGCAGCTGAAAATCTCCGCTTGCCAGGTTGCCCCTTTCCCCGAACTTGTGGGCTACAAGCGTACCCTTGGGCACTCCGGCCACCAGTCCGATATTGAAACGGGTTTTGCTGAGGTTCTCGAGCGCCTTGATGGACATCTCCCGGTTCAGGTAGGAGGCGTTGTAAAGGATGCGGAAGAAGCTGGCGTACGACTGAATGTCCATGAAGTTCTCCTCGTTGGTATCTGCCGGCAACTCTATGCCGAGATTGGAGAAAACCTCCAGATAGGTGTCCATATCCTTGTAGAGATGCAGGAGTTCCTTGGCATCGTTGTCGGACTCCTGGATCATGTAGTTGATAAGCTCGTCGATGGAATAGACCTCATTTGGTGCTATACCTTTTTCGGGCGGGAAGAACTGGTCTTGCCGGTACAATATCTGGCCTGTCTTGACCGTCTTTTTCAAGATCTGCGGGTTCTTTTCGCTGTCCTTATAAAAGCTGATCATGAGGGGAACTTTGAGCATGCTGGAGGGGGAGAACTTCTCCTTCTCGTTGATGCCGAACCATGGCCCGTTGTTCAGGTCGCGGAAGTAAACGGCCACTTCGTTGACTGCCCCCCGGTTGTCCGCGGCCGATACTATGCCTTCGACTCTTTTTTTCAGGGACAAGAGGTTGATGAGGCCGCTGTCCTGGTTGGTCTCACATTCGAGGAGCGGGTTGATGAATTTATAGCCTCCTTCCCTGATCTCGTGGTTGCCGTTGTCCTGGCTTCGGCTAACGAGCGTTCCGTCATAAAGGGTACCCAAATAAAATCCTATCCCCAGAACGAGCACCAGCAACGCAAGATAGAACGAAGACTTTTTCATGAAGCCCATCGGTTTTGAAGTCAATAGGGTATTATAAACCAAACTGCTCCTTGATAATCAACCGGATTTTTCCCCAGAACGAGGCCCGGTGATATGCGCGGTAGGCGTTCCTTTTGCGCTCGTCCTCCGTTCCGGGAAGAGGGGGGTCGATCCAGCAGGACAGGATCACCCATTCCAACTTTTCATTACGGGTGGCGATGACCGTGACGACGGACTTCCCGAACCTCCGGACGAACTCGGTCGTGCCGTTTTTTTTGCCGGGCCGGGTTTTGTCCGGCCGATGGACGGTATCCCAAACTTTTTCCACGGAGAAGGAGCGGGCCTCCAGACGCTCCCGGGCGTGGTTGGTCAGGATCAGGTCATCGTAGTGCATAAGTGAATTATACAACTATGGTTTTTTCTGCCAACGGGGCAGACCCGAGAGCATTTCCTCCACCACTTTCTGGGCTTCTTCGAGGAGCATCCCTTCTTCGTCAACCAGGTCCTTGATCCTTTTATAGCGGACTTTCTCAAATGGGAGGAGCTCGTAGGTCTGCTGATTTTGGCAATAAATACAATAGTGTTTGTCGAAGTCAGAGGTTAGGCGAGCTTCCAGTTTTCTCCCGCAGCTTTCGCATCCGGGGTCCATTATGTTTGCACCCCCTTCCTAAAAGCATTGTAGCAGGTTTTCAAGTAGGGGAGATTAGTAAGAAAACGGGCAGCCGTTGTGCACAGCCGCCCCTACTATGGGGGTCACGACAGATTGCCGACCGAGACGAACTCGATCCGAAAGGCTATCAGGTCCGGTATGTCGACGAACCATTTGTAGCCCTTGGCATCTGCTTGCTCTATCTCAGGGTGGTAGCCTTGGGCCTTCGCCCAAGCCACCAGGGCCTCGGCCGCGGTCTTGGCGTGCCGCACGGCCAACCCGAGATGCACCACCGGCATCGGATGCACCTTTGACCAGAGGAAATCCACTTCCTCGGTCAGCTGGATGCGAACGTTCCGACCGCCGGTGGGACGCAAGAAACGAGCCGTTCCCCACTCGCCTGCCACCTTGTCACCAGTGAGCTCTGTCCAGCCCAGCTCTTGGGTGAACAGATCTACGACGGCGTCAAGTTTTCCGGGTTGTACTGGATAGGCAGGATGGTCCAGTTCAACCTTTCCGATGATATCCCGCAGACTCATGATCACACCTCCTTTCATAGGATGGATTGTCTGCTTGGGGAAATTATACTCCAAGGATACGGCTAAATCAATACTATAGGGTATATATATTCCCGTAGCTTTGGGAACCGACACCTGAGTGGTAGAATATCTGTATGGAAATCGTCAATAAACAGGCTCTGAGGGAGTATTCCATCATAGACAGATACGATGCCGGCATCAAGCTGACTGGTCCGGAGGTGAAGAGTGTGAAAAACGGCCGCCTGAATTTCCGCGGGAGTTACGTGAAATTAATTGGCGGTGAACTTTTTCTGGTCAATGCCGATATCCCACAGTACCGGTTTGCCAATCTGGAAGACTACGACCCCACCCGTTCCCGCAAGCTCCTTCTGAAGCGGGCTGAGATTGACAAACTGCAGGGCAAAATTAAAGAACGGCCCGGTTTGACAATCATTCCTCTGAAATGCTATACTACCAGGAGTCTAATAAAATGCCAGATCGCCCTGGCCCGCGGCCGCAAAAGCCACGAGATAAAATCCGTGGAAAAGGAGCGGGAGCTTAAGCGCAAAGACCGCGAAATGGCCAAGGAGTACCTTAAAAAGTAAAAAAAACATATTGGGGATGACGGGCCTTGCCACGAAACGAGCTTTAAAGATTGCAGGTCGCGCCTGATGCGTCAAACAGAAAACAAGTGCAGATGAAGATGCACAAGAAGCAGCCGCTTATAGAGAATATTTCTCCAATAAGCAATTCGCTTATGCTTATGCATAAACGATAACTGTTTCCTCCCGTTTTACGGGACGTCAACAAAAGGGACGCCGATAACTTTTGCTTGGCGAAAACCTTCGGCTATATCAGCCAGGGAAGAGGTCTACTGAAGGCTGAAGAATCAATAAATGGCCTCGCCTTCCGTCTTTTTGGCGGATAAGCTTGCTACAAAATCTTTAAGGTCGACTTTCGTGCACCCCGGTTCAACTCCGGGCATCTCCACCAATTCGTTTTTCCTCATTCTGTTTATGTAGTGGAAAGATTGCTATAATGCTTCAATGATCAAAGCGGTGATTTTCGATGTGGACGGGGTGCTTCTGGACTCTTTCGAGGCCAATTTCAACTTTTTCCGGGAGCTGATGCCGATGGCCGGGTATAAAGAGCCGACCAGGGAAGAATACACCCCCCTGTTCTTTTCCCCGATGATCGGGGTCATCCGGGCCTTGGCCGGGAACGCATCCGAAGAAGAGGTGCAGAGGATCTTTGAGATGGGGAAAAGCCACCGGGTGATCTACCGCTACGATTCGATCGGGACGCCCGCAGGAATGGCCGAAACCGTTCTGGCATTGAGCAAACAATACAGACTGGGCATCGTCACCAGCCGGATCAAGGGATATCTGTTTGGGTATCCGCAGCTGAAAGAGCTGAAAGACTGTTTTGAAACGGCCGTATATTTCGAGGATACCACCCGTCACAAACCCCATCCGGAACCGCTTTTATTGGCGACCGAAAAGCTGAAAGTAAAGCCTGCTGAGGCGGTTTATATCGGGGATGCGGAATCGGACAGGCAGGCGGCAGAAGCGGCTGGAATGCACTTCATCTATTACTCAAACCGCGCCGGTGCCGGTACCGCCGGAGCGGGGGAGTTTACTGACCTGCCCGGCTTAATAACCAGACTAGGTTAATCGGCCGTATTCAGGTTCTGCATTATCAGGTCCTGGCCGATGGCGTTCACCTCGGGCCAGGCTGCTATTTGAAAGACCATGCTTTTTGGAAGCACCACCTTGACCAGGGGGATGGTATAGTCTGCTTCGCCAACATATCCTTCAGCCGAGAGCTTGGCCAGAAACGAGTCGACAATGGCCCTGATCTTGGGATCATTGCTGCTACCGGCTCTTCTGTCCGGGGCACCCCATAAGCCCGGATCCTCTCCGATCTCGGTCGGGTACTTTTCCAGGTCGGGACTCGGGGCAAAATAGACGAGTACCTCAAGCTTGTCAGTGTCCTTCATATTGTCCAGCGACCGCTGCAACATCGGATCTATTTTACGCAAAATAACCTGAGTGGGGTTGGGGCAGGGCTCGAACTCGCATTTCGGGGGTACCCGGCCGACCGCCGTCCCGTCAGGGCATAACTTGGCCTCCATGGTGCAGGCGACCTTATTCTCCTCGCCGGGGGTGGGTGTCTCGTAGCCGACGGGTGGTTTTTTATTTTGGATATAGACAGATTGGCGTCCCAAAACAAAAGAGACCGTCGAAACAGCGAACAGGATCGTGACTGTTGCCAAAGCACCGAGGGGTTTTTTGCTGCCCGCAGCCGCAGGCCTCTCCGGAGCGGGGTTGTTGAAGGGAACCTCTGTATCGTCCATACAGTTCCATTATATACTTTTCTTATGGTTGTCAAAAATAACAATATTTTTCCAAGCAATATTGTAGAATGAGGGCACTTAGGTGATAAGGTTTAAAGTTGCATTACCGCAGGGGGTGGACAGGAGTCTATTGAACTATCTTCCCTTTGTTTTCCTGGTTGCTGGGCTGGTCATTTCCCAGGCCACCAACTATCTTCTTTTTCATTCCGCGGTCGAGATCTTCAGCGCCATGGTCGCCGTCAGCATGTTTGCCATAACCTGGAATGCCCGCAAGATCATGAAGAATGACTATATCCTGTTCTTGAGCATTGCCTTCGTTTTCGTGGGCATCATCGATTTTTTCCACGCCCTGGCCTATAAGGGGATGGGGGTTTTCCCACGCTTTGACTCCGATCTGCCAACCCAGCTATGGATCGCCGGCCGGTATCTTCTGGCCGGCTCTTTCCTGGCTGCTCCCTTATTTTTCCGGGAAAAACTGAATGAATCGCTGACCATTATGGTCTATCTTGGCATAAGTATCCTATTGGCCTTGTCCATGTTCATCTGGCGGAATTTCCCTGCGAGCTACGTGGAAGGCGTGGGGCAAACGCCCTTCAAGATAGTCAGCGAATACATCATCATCCTTCTGCTGCTTGTGTCCCTACTTGTCCTGAGGCGATACCGGCACCGGTTCAACGGCCGGGTGTTCTTTTTGCTTTCCCTCTCTATATTCATCGGTATTGTTTCGGAAATGATGTTCACCCTTTACATTGGGGTGTATGATTTTTTCAATATGCTCGGCCACTTTGCCAAATTCTTCTCTTATTACCTCGTGTACAAGGCGATCGTGGAGATAGGCCTGTCGCAACCCTACAGCCTGCTTCTCAGGGAGATGAAGCAGCTTGAGAGGCGCAAAGACGAATTCATTAGCATGATCACCCACGAGCTGAAGACACCCCTTACCAGTATCAAAGGCTACTTGCAGATCCTGAACCGCGCGGGTGGCAGAAAGCACGGGGACAGGAACTTTGAACTCATTTCCAGAGCCAATCTCCACGCCGACAAGCTGGATAAACTGATCACGGACCTCTTGGATGTGACCAGTATCGATATGGGCCGGTTCGAACTGAAAAATGAGGAATTCAGTGTGGAGGAACTCGTCAAGGAAAGTATCGACACCATCCAGGTAGCCAATCCGAAACACCAGATCATCTATAAGGGCAAGCTCAGGCAGAAGATCAAGGGTGACAAAGGCAGGCTGGAACAGGCGCTGACGAACCTGTTGACGAACGCCGTCAAGTACTCGCCGAACTCCAAAAAGATCATTGTCGGCGCATCCCGTAAGAACGGTGCGGTAGAAATCAGCGTGACTGATTTCGGGATCGGCATTCCCAAAAGGAAACAACGCAGCATCTTCGAAAAATTCTACCGGGTACCGTCGGATCAGGGGTGGACAGAAGGCCTGGGTCTGGGTTTGTATGTGACCAAGGAGATTATCGAAAGGCATCAGGGCAAGATCTGGATGGAAAGCATGGTGGACAAAGGGTCCACCTTTTATTTCCGCCTGCCGCTCAAGGAGCGGGGGTAGTATTACCCATCTATTACGTTCTTTATATCCAAAATTTACAGAAAATAATATAAGATTTTAGTATGAGGAAACTATGGCTGATAATTACGGCTTTAGCCATCTTTTTTACCGCTTCAGTGCCAGCCGTCGTTGCCCAGAGGGTCATATCGGAAGAGAATATAATAATCCCCACAGGCCGTACCATTGACCAGGACCTTTTTGCCACCGGCAAGACGGTCATCATCTCGGGGACGGTCAACGGCGACGTCTATGCGGCCGGAGGCAATATTATCGTGGAGGGGACGATCAACGGAGACCTTCTGGCTGCCGGTGGAGTGGTCAATGTGAGCGGTACGGTCAGTCAGGACATCAGGGCGGCCGGAGGACAGATAGAGGTATCCGGGAACGTAGGCAACAGCCTAACCGTGGCCGGCGGCTCGGTCACAGTTTCAAGTAACGCCGAAGTGGGAGGCAGCGTAGTGGCCGCAGGTGGCAACCTGACCCTACAGTCGCCTATAGGCAGGGGCATCACCGCGAGCGCGGGCAACATGACCGTCGGCAACAGCGTCGGCGGGAATGTTCTCGCGGCCGTCGGTTCGCTTTCCCTGACCCCGAATGCCAATGTCAACGGTAACTTGACCTATATCAGTACTGCCCGGGCCAATATTCCCGAAGGGGCCAGGGTCGGCGGGACGGTGGAAAGGCAGCAGCCTCCGGTCACCGACAGGGAAGCGAGAGAGACGGTCAGGGAGATGGCAGAAGCCTGGCGTAACCTGGCCATAACTGCCATCATTGTCGATCTCTTGGCATCATTCATCCTCGGTGTTATCCTCTTAAGGTTACTGCCGTTCTATACAAGGACGGTGGCGGACATCATCCGGAACAGGTTCTGGGCCAGTTTGGGGATTGGTTTCCTGATCCTGATCCTGGTACCAATAGCGGTCGTCGTTCTGCTTATGAGCGTTGTCGGCATTCCCCTGGCGCTGATCCTTCTGGCCTGGTATCTCGTTGACCTTTATCTGGCCAAGATCTTCGTCGCCGTGGTTCTGGGCAGGTGGATCCTGGCGGTCCTGGAGAGGGGGGCTTCGGATATCCTGTCTCTCCTGGTCGGACTGATAGTCTACGGAATATTGGCGGCCATCCCGGTCATCGGGCCACTTTTGGCACTGATCGTCACCGTGGTGGGTCTCGGGGCGAAAAACATCGGCACCAGGGAATATTACCTCAACCTGAGGGCCAAGAAGATAGCCTGAACTCTCCGCCTCAGTTTGCCGAGACTGTCAGGTGGCGCATATACTCTTCCAGACGCAGCCGCATGATATCAAGTTGTTGGTAGGTTTCAGAAAGGTAGGGATAACCCTTCACCCGGCGGTCCTTGGTTTGTCTGAGACTATCGCGGCACATCTGCATACTGTTCCGGAACCGTTCGGCGAAATCCCACTTCCAACGCGTTAAATCACCGTCAAAGCCCATAAAAGGGACATATTCCTCTCCCCTGAGGATGGCTGCCCGGACTACCTTATCAAGATAGACGGGAAAGGTCTGCTTGTCCTTGCCGAAATACAGATCCCGCAGCGGGATGACATTTACCCACATGGCTAGAGGCAACTGGATACCGGGCCGGTTCCGCTTGGCCTTGACCGTGTCCTTGCTGCCCAGGGTGACGTCGGTGCCGCCGACAGCCCGCCAGACCGTGTCGGAGCCATCTGGGCTTGTCCCGTCGCAAAGGGGGGAAATGAAGCAGATGTCTGCTCCTTTCTGAAGGTTCGGGTTTTCCCAGTGATAGACGGAGTGGTCCATCTCTATCGGAGCAAGCGCCACCCGCAAACCCATCCGGTCCAGGATGGGCCTGAATGTCTCTTCTATGAGCGACCGGGCGACCATCTCTGCCACAATGGTCCGGCCCCATAACGCCTTTCCTTCCTGGGGAGTGACGTCGTCCCGGCTGACCCAAACGTCCGGGATGGCCTGACGGTAAAGATATGCTCTCAGGGCTTCGCTTCGCTCGTCCACTGACTCCTGATCCGAACCGTAGGTCAGGATACTGGTGTGGTTCATGAGGTGGAGGGGGGTGAGCAGGGTTCGCCGGTAGTTGCCGATGAGGGCCTCTACGTTTTCCCGCTCAAGAGGCGACAGTTCGCCTGGGCTTGTTACAGCTCGGCGAGTTTCTTGCGTCATCTGTCACGAACTATTGTGACAAAAACTTGAACATTTTACCAGATGCCAGCATACAAAAAAGGAGAGATGGAGAGTTAATATTATTCTTACAATGGAGTGTTAAAATGGGACCATGCACAACCAGGAGCTGGCGCACATTTTTTACCAGATGGCGGTTTACCTGGAAATGGAAGACGACCCTTATCGACCCCAAGCCTACGAAAAGGCGGCCATCACCCTGGAAACCCTCGAGGAGGATGTCGCCGCCACATATCGGCGGGGGGGCCTGAAGGCATTGCTCGAGATCCCTAATGTCGGTGAAGGGATAGCCAGGAAGATCGCCGAATTCTTGCGGACGGGCAGAGTGGGTTATTACGAAGCTTTGAGAAGAAAAGTACCGGTCGATATCGAGGAGCTGATGCGGGTGGAGGGTCTCGGCCCGAAACGGATAAAGACGCTGTACCATAAGCTTCATGTCAAAGACCTGGATGATTTGGAAAGAGCCGCCAAAGTCCACCGGATCGCTCCCCTTTTCGGCTTCGGGGAAAAGACGGAGCAAAATATCCTGGAGGGCATCAAGTTCGTTCGGAGGTCAGGGGGAAGGTTTCTCTTGGGCGAGATCCTGCCTTATGCCGAGAATGTCATGCGGAGACTGAAAGCGCATCGGGCGATCGAAAGGCTGTCCTTGGGCGGTTCCATCAGGAGAATGAAAGAGACCATCGGGGACGTGGATATCCTGGCCGTGTCCCGGGATCCGGGCCTGGTTATGGACTATTTCACGAACCTGCCGGGAGTGATCAAGGTCTGGGGGAGGGGGCCGACCAAGGCTTCCATCCGGGTGAAAGAGGGATTTGATCTCGACCTGAGGATCGTTCCCCATCGCTCTTACGGCGCGGCGCTCCAGTATTTCACCGGCAACAAGGAGCACAACGTGATCTTGCGGCGGTTAGCCATAGACAAAGGACTGAAGCTCAGCGAGTACGGGTTGTTCAGGGGGCCGCGGATGATCGCCGGTGACACAGAGGAAAGTATCTACCTGGCTTTGGGCCTCCCCTGGATAGAGCCGGAGCTCAGGCAAAACAGCGGCGAAATAGAGGCGGCCCGGACGGGGACATTGCCCCAGCTTGTCAATCTGAAGGACATCCGGGGGGACCTACATGTCCATTCTGACTGGGATGGCGGCCAGCATAGTATAGAGGAGATAGCCGCCCGGGCCCGGGCTATGGATTATGCGTACGTAGGGATAGCCGATCATACCCAGGCGCTAAAGATCGAGAACGGCCTGGACGAACAAAGGCTCCGGCAAAGGAACAGGGCCATAGACGAGCTTAATGCGAGCCGGAAGTTCCCTGACCTTTGGGTCCTCAAAGGTTGTGAGGCCAATATCATGGAGGACGGGTCAATCGACATCGCCGACAAGGCATTGGAGGAGCTGGACTTTGTCATTGCCGGGGTGCACTCACACCTTAAGATGCCAAAAAACGAGATGACAGCCAGGTTAGCAAAGGCGATGCAGAATCCGCACGTGGATATCATCTCCCATCCGACGGGACGGATCCTGAAAAAAAGGGACGAGTATGAGGCCGATTTCGACGAGGTCCTGCGGGTGGCGGAGGCAACGGGAACGGTGCTAGAGATCAACTCGAACCCTTACCGGCTGGACCTGAATCACACAAATGTCAGGAAGGCCAAGGAGGCCGGGGTGAGGATGATCATCAATACCGACGCCCACCATATTGACCACCTGAACCTGATGAAGTTCGGAGTATCCCAGGCAAGGAGGGGCTGGGCGGAAAAAAAGGACATCGTCAATACCTCGCCGGCAAAGGATCTATTGGGACTTTTTAAGGCAGGTCGATATACTCCACATGAGCGACCTTCTGGATGAACTCACCCGGTTTGGGAGGGGAGAACCGGACGGTCCTCCTGATCCTCGGTGGGCGGTTGAGCTCACTTTCCGCCCATGATCTGGCCAAGAGGCCGGACAGCCATTGTCGGCGGAAGAAGCGGAAGTTCAGGTAAAGCATAAAGGCAAAGATGACCGCAAAAAGGGTGAAGTGAACCTCAAACAGGAAGTCGATCAGAACCAGCAGGCACAAAGCCCCTGTCAGGAAATAGGCCACACCAAAAACTCTGAAAAATAACTTTTTCATATGGCTAGTATAAGAGAGTTTCCCCGAAACCCTAAGGCATACTGGATATGTATGTCATTCGGATATCAGGAGGCGGATCTTGTCCCTGATGATGGTTTGTGCATACCACCAGGCTTGCCGTGGGTGTAAGAGACAGTAGAGGGGATCCTGTTTGCAGTTCGGTGCGAAATAGATACGGTCACGTTTGACGACCCCTTCCTTGAGCTCTATATCCACCAGGGAGGTGGCCGGCTCGTCGCTGACGATGTCGACATAGTAATGGTAATCCTTCAGAAGTTCCAGGTTGAGGACCCGGCCGATGGCGGGAGAGATGGTCACTTTCGGGGGTTGTCGGAAAGAGGTGGGCAAATTATATTGGTCCCGCGGCCGGAACACGATCCGTACCGGATTCCGGCCGGCAATGGCATAACGGTTATGGACAAAGAAGACGGTCGTTTTCCCGTCGATGTTTTCTGCCTGGGATTCGGGGAATAAGAGCGGGTAGAACTGCTTTCTCAATTTAGGCAGAAGGGTGGCGTCCGACATAAATGACAGCCGGCAAAGACCGTCTCCGCAGGCGCCGTTGAGGCGGTGGGCAGCCTGTCCGTCATAGACCCAGGTCAGGGCGAAGCCTGAACCGGCTTTGGCGAAAGCGATCGGATGTATGGCGGGATTGCGGTTGAGGTAGGATAGGTCGTTTTCCCGGCATCCCTGGCAGACGATGTTGTCGGGAGTGAATTCTATCCGGACGGTTTTGCCGTTCTCCGTGCGATAGCTGATGGCGATGGTATCCGGAGCCGGTGTTCCTATATTCAGTCCCTCCTTGCCTGTGGTTTTGGGAAAGACCAGCCGGGAAGTTTCCAGGCCCGCGTCCTGTCTGACGCCGAGGACGGTCGCCTCTTTACGGCCCTGGCGGAAAAGCTTATCCAACGGGCTGTTGGGCCGGTCTTTCGTGAACTCCTGCGACCCGTCGATGAGGTAGGGCATGATCCAGTACCCGTTCTCCTTGGCCTGATAACTCTGGTAAGGATCGCGGTAGTCCGGATCGAAAAGGCGCAGGTCGTTCAGATACACCTGTTGACCCTCTTTCCTTAGTCTAGCCCGGTAGCGAGGAGTGGTGATCCAGAACGCCTCTCTACCGCTGTCACTCGTGAGATCGCGGCCGTGGTAGAGAGTGACCGGTTGCTGCCTCCACGTCTCGATCAGGTCGTCGATGCCAGCCACGTCCGCCTGGTGGTCGACGACGAGCTCTTTGGCGTATTCTATCTGCCTGACGAACTCCTCCTGATAAGTGTCGCCCATGGAGTTCTCGAGTCCGAGGAGGGCAAAACCCTGTTGTTGACCTTGCTGGTTCAAGGCCTGCTTGAAAAGCTCGATGAAATAACCGAAGCTTTTCCCGTCGCTCTTATAATCGTTGGGCTGGGAGGTGAAGGCACTGGTCTGGTCACCGTAATTCAGGAGGGGATCGGTGACGGTCTGCCTGACGATGAGCGGCCCGTCCGTCCTTTCATAATCGGGTACCATCAGCCACTTCCTCCCGGCGGGGAAGGGATAATGGGGGGGCCCGCCGTACAGGGTATAGCTGTCCGTGCCCCACTGCTCCCGGGTGACCTGGTGGACTCTTACCCCGTATTTTTCGCTGATGTAGTTGAGCGAAGGAGTGTCTATCATCCAGGAAACGGTCAGTTCCGGATAGCGGCCGAACACGTTAAAGTAGGTCTCGAACAGGTGGTCCAGCACCTTTTCCCGCTCGCTCGGGCTGTAGCCGATGGTAAAGATGTGCTGTGATTTATACCAGTCATCGTTGTTGCCCCGGTAGCTGATACCGGCGTCCTGGGCAAGCCGGGGCGTGATCTCCAACAAAAGGGCGGTGTTGATTGTCCCCGGATATTGGGCGGCGGCGTTCGTGAGATAATCCGTAAAGGCCCTATCGGTAAGCACGTCATACCGGAGGGCAAAGTGGGCTGCCAGTTCATGGTCGGCAAAGGCCCGGACCTGGGTTTTCAGATGGTCCAGCGATCCTTCATGGCAACATTCGCGGCCGCGGACCTGGTTGATGAAAATCACCTGCGACCTCTCTTTGGCCCGGGCGGTGGAGGCATGAGAGAGCGAAAAGATCAGACTGAACGCGAAAACCAGTCCCCAGACGGTCTTTTTCATTTTTTATATTCTACAATCTTTACTATATAATTGGAGCATGATTTATCTGAAGACGGTCATTCTCGGGCTGGTCGAGGGCCTGACCGAATTCCTGCCCGTATCCTCCACCGCCCATCTCATCCTGGCCGGCCGGCTCCTGCAAATTCCCCAGAGCGAGTACTGGAAATTTTTTGAGGTGTTTGTCCAGAGCGGGGCCATCCTGGCTGTCGTGGCTGCCTTTTTCCGGGAACTTAAGAACTGGAGGACCATCAGGAATCTATTAGCGAGTTTTATTCCGACGGCCGTCACCGGTTTCCTGCTTTACGGCGTCATCAAAAGCGTGTTGTTCGAAAGTGTGGGGCTGATCCTCTTTACTTTGGTCTTCTTTGGCGTTATATTTTTAATTATCGAGCGGCTGGTGGACAGGGGAAAGTTGTCACCCAGGAAAAAGCTCGAGGAACTGAGCATAAAAGAGGCGGTCATTGTTGGGGTATTTCAGTCGACGGCAATAATCCCGGGCGTTTCGCGTTCGGGAGCGGTTTTGATCGGCGGTCTCTTGATGGGTTACCGTCGTCGCGACGCGGCCCTGTATTCGTTTTTACTTGCGGTCCCTACAATACTGGCCGCCTCTTTTTTTGACCTGGTCAGGACCGACAGGGACATATTCCTGGCAAACATTCCCCTTAGTGCGCTCGGGTTCGTGACAGCCTTTATCACGGCTTATGCCGTGGTCAGGTGGTTCATCCGGTACCTGCAGAACCACAGCCTGAAAGCCTTTGGCTGGTACCGGATAATCCTGGGAGGGCTTCTTTATCTCCTGTTCTTTGGCCAGTTGATCTAAACCCGTCATGCCCGAACTGCCCGAAGTGGAGACTATCAAAAGACAGCTGGGTAACCGTCTGCCGGGGCACGCTCTCTCGGGTCTTAATATTCTGGACGAAAAGGCAGGTCGCTACTTGAAGGCAGGCGATATCGGCCGAGCAGTTGGCCAGCGGGTGGAGCGGGTGGATAGGCGGGCCAAGGTGCTTTTGCTCCATTTTGATAATGGATATGTGCTTGCTTTCCATCTGAAAATGACCGGCCAGGTCATATTAGGCAATCCGAACACCGGACATCTGCCTGACAAGCATACGCGGGTTATCCTGAATTTTTCCGGAGGCACGGTTATCTTTTTTCAGGACCAGCGGAAATTCGGCTGGCTCAAAATTATCCCGGCGAAAGCTCTGGCTCAGGGACTGTTTAAGGATCGGCTCGGGCCCGAACCGTTCGATACTCTCTTTACCGTTTCATATTTCCAAAAAGAATTGGCGCGGAGTCGATTGCCGGTGAAACTATATCTCCTTGACCAGCGCAAAATCGCCGGGGTCGGCAATATTTATGCGAACGAGGCCCTGTTCCTGGCGAAGATCCATCCGACCACGGTCAGCCGGAGCCTTTCAAATGCACAAAGCCGGGCACTGCACCGCCGGCTATTGGAGGTTTTGGAAAAAGGTATCCGCCTCGGCGGCGCATCCGACAACTCATATTTGAATGCCTTCGGCGAAAAAGGCGAGTATCAGAACCATTTTCTGGTCTATAGGCGGCAAAATCAACCCTGCCCTGTCTGTGGCACTCCGATAACGCGGATAACGCTTGGAGGCCGGGGAACATATTTATGCCCGAAATGCCAGAAGTAGATTATTTTTTATTGTATTTCCGGCCGGTCTCCAGCTTGGCAGTTGTTTCCCGGTAGGCGATGGGAGGTAACAGCTCTTTGTGTTTTTTCAGATATGTCGAGAGTTCGGCCCGATGGTGTTTAACCAGGGAGCGCAACAGCCATGAAACGGCTTTGGTGATCAGAATGTCCCGTTCTCTTTCCAGCCTTTCGATGTTGTCGAAGGCTTGTTTTTTCAGCCGCACATCCGAACTTTTACGGACGGCCTTGGTCAGGAGGACGAGCGAGGCCCGTCTTTTACTGATACTATTGTTTGCCGAGAATCGGCGGAGAAGCTTCTCCCAGACCGGCCATTTGGCCAGTATCTCTTCGGGCTCAAAGGTCGACTGGCAGAGCGTGTCTATTTCGGCCCAGCCCGACAGGTGGTCGAGCCATTCGTCGAGAATGCGGGGATCAAGTTCCCGCCGGTATTTCGGGAAACAAACCAGAAGTTCTGCTGCCGAACTTTTTTCTTGAAAGCTTTTGCCCTTAATCAATGAGTTTAGTAATCCCAGAAAATCAGGGTACGGGATACCTTTATTTTGCCTGGCCCAATCTTTGATAAGTTTCCGTTTCTTGAGGGTGGGAATATTAAGGTAGGCACTCGGACTGCCCAGATATTTGGCGACATTGAATCGAAGTTTGGCAGGGTCTACCGCCCCATCAAGAAGACCCCTGATTTCCTGGTGATATGGATTCATGCTTTAATTTTAGCAGAAGGCCCTAAACCAACCGCCGCGGTTGGATACGGGCCAATGGGAAGCTCTATAGACTGCGGAAAAATGGGTTTTTTGCCCTTATTTCTTACTCTTTTGCGGGGACGATGATCACTCCAAGAATATAAGCTACTAAGCCGGGCATAAAGCCGGTGAAGGCCGTCGCAACCACATATCCTAAGCGCAGGATAGTAGGGTCCACGCTCATGTATTCGGCTACGCCGCCTAAAAGCCCGCTGACCATCCGGTCTTTACTGGAGCGATAAAGTTTCTTGGTTTTTTGCTCTTTTGCCATTTTATTTTTATAATTGGAGCGGTGGACGGGACTTGAACCCGCGACCTTCTCCTTGGCAAGGAGACGTTCTACCAGCTGAACTACCACCGCGAGAATAGGGAAAGTATATCAAATATCGACCCTTTTTATCTACCGGTAACGCCTGCGAAGTTCATTGAGGTGGTTTAGCCACATGACCAGGTTCAGGAGAGTCAGAGCCAGGAAAGGAATCACCGTCAGCCATTTCATGACGATGATGAAAAAGAGCTCGAGCGCCAAGGAGCCCAGAAGCAGGGACTCGAAACCTATGGCCAAAATCCCCCGGCCCAGGGAGGACAGCTCTTCGGATAGGTTGACGGGCCGTTCATGCCTTCTTAGGCCGAGAGAAAGCATCTCCTCCTTGGCGGGGAAAAGCCTAGTTTCCATAAATACGCTTTTTTCATATCCTTTTTTCATGATCTCGAGCTCGAAGTGACGGCCGGGCAGGCTCTTCAGCAGAAAGTGGCCTTTTCCGTCCGTTCCCGCGTGGTAAAAAACTCTGGCGTCATGGTTATCGATCAGATACAGGTCGGCGCCGGCCAGGGGTTGGCGGGTTTCCTCGTCAAACAGGTAGCCTTTGATGGTATGCTTGTCCGCCATGGCGGCCTTGGCCAACTGCCGGTGATGCAGGAAATTTTTGACCAGCGAACCCAGGGGCAGGCGGGTGCGTGAGGCGTAGGAGAGGAAAGTGACCAGGATGAGGCCGGTCATCGTGAAAAACATCACGAAGTGGAACGCGCGGGTAGAATGTGAGAGAAGAGCCAGAAAAGAGACCGTCTCGGCGGCCAGATCGCGGGCGACGCTATACTGATATTGGCCGAACGAGATCAGGCTGAACGATTCCGGCGACAGGATGACCGTCGGATACTCCTCCCCGGGATAGGAACCGATGGTGAAGGTGACCGTCTTGGGCTTGAACCCGGGTACGGCCACATTGGCCTTATACCTTCCCGGGGTCAGGACAATGGGGAGCCTTCCCAGGTTGTCGGTATAGGCCGGGTTCGGCAGGGTGAATATCTGGGACGGCAGGGGAAGATATTTTCCGAGATTCTCCTCGAAGTAATAGAGAAATATCCGTACCTTTTCCATGGGTGAGCCGTTTGTGCGGATGACCTTGAAAAAATCCGTTACCCTCAGTTCGGCGATCTTGGTTTCGGCGACATTGCCGCCACGGTCGCGGAAACGGACGAATACCTCGTAGCGGCCGGGGGCAGGCGGCGACTTGAGCCGGCCGTGGTAGTTACCGAACCTGTCCCGGAAAAGGTAGGAGGTCTCCACTCCCGGCTCGAACCGGCTCTCGTTGGTTATCCCCAGGACGTCCTTTTTCCTGACCACGACCTGCACCCTCTCAATATCCGGAGCCTCTTTGGCAAAAGAGAACTGAAAGCTATACTCGGTGTCGTTGGGAATGACCAAAAGCGGACGGGTGGCCGGTTCCTTAGGCATGGGCATGACCAGGCCGCCGGAAGAGAAAACCAGGGATTCGGTATCTATCTGCGGTAACTTGGAGACGGCCGCTGTCCTGAAGGTGTAGATATCAGAGATAAGGCTTTCTCCTATGCCGTCGGCGGCCGCTACCCGGAAGAAATAAGTGGTTTGGGGAGTGAGGCCGCTGAGGACGAACTCATGTTCGGAGGAGAGGGAAGAGTTTTTAATGGCCCGGTCCATTGAAAGGTGAGAGGTACCGTATGAAAGTGTGAACAGGGCATTCCGATTGGTTGTGACCAGGATCTTAACCCCCGATTCGGTCACCGTTCTCAAATATATCCGGCTGAAGGCGAACTCCATGGGCTCAGGGGTGGGGGTGGCGGTGGGACCGGGAGTGGATGCAGCCCCGGTGGGAGTGGGGGACGGGGAAGGAGTGGCAGTGGGAATGGGGGTGGGCGTGGGGGCGAGGGAGGGGTCGTAAACATAGCTCTGGGTGACTGTCTCTGGCGGTGTTACCGTATCTTGGTCGCTTAAACGGGCCGAGACCGTGAACGCCACGCTCCGGCTGCCGGAATATGTATCTTTGACCCTCAGCTTGAAACTGACCGACTGCCCGTCGGTTTGGGCCGGAAAGCTCGCAATGGTCCAGGTGATCCGCCTGTTCAGGGTATCGATGACGGCCGGGGTATTGTGGTAGGCTTTGCCGGCACTGCCGAGGACGTATTCCAGAATGTCCAGAGAGGGGTAACTTTCTCCATCTATGGTGCCTTCGCTCCACTCGGCCGTCAGGACGAGTGAGTTGGCATAGTTAAGGCTAGACCCATAGGTGATCCGGTATTCGAGCTCCGAATACTGGGCAAAACTGTCGCCTTCGGTCAGGGAGGTCATTTCCACCTGAAAATCGGAGGCCGAGGCAGGAACGCGGTTGTAGGTGTCCACCCTTCTGACGCTTTGGGCCGCCGCCGGCAACGTTTGCCGGACGAGGAGAAGACAGATGACCAAGACCGCCCCCACACCCAGGAGCTTTTGCCAGTTGACAGACATATATCTATCATAAGGTATTTTTGGGAGTGGTGCCGAGGGTCAGAGTCGAACTGACATCTCAGGTTTTTCAGACCCGCGCCGTGACCACCTTGGCTACCTCGGCTATATACAAAAGGATATCTGCTATTGTATCAAATTTATGGGGCAAATAGGTATAATATCGGGGTGAACAACAAAGAGAGAGTCTTCCAGGTCATCAGTCAGATCCCGGAAGGCAAGGTGATGACCTATGCCCAGGTGGCGAAAGCGGCAGGCCTAAAAAGCCCGCGGGTGGTGGGTAACATCCTCCATCGCAACGAACGGCCGGACCAGTATCCGTGCCACCGGGTGGTCAGAGCGGACGGTAGCCTGGCCACTGGATATGCCTACGGCGGTCCGGAAAAACAGGCGGCCAAACTCAGGCAGGAAGGGGTAGTCTTCCATACAAAAAAAGTAGATTTAAGAATATCCTTATATTATTATAGAAGTTAGAGACCGGCAAAATGTGGATTATAGTCGGTTGAATAAATATCCTGCTGTTGTTTAATAATTTTAATGTCCCGCCGAAGCTTCTATTGTATCGTGGGGGAAAACATCATCAAGGCCAGGAGAAAAGCTCGCATTTCGCAAGAGCGGCTGGCCTATCTCTCGGTCATCGATCGCACCTATGTCGGTAAGATCGAGAAGGGTCGGGCCAATCCGTCCCTGAAAGTGCTCTGCAAAATCTCCCGGACCCTCAAAACCCCGGTCTGCGAACTGACTCGGGTCAACGGCCACCCTATTTTACGGTGACGCTTTTGGCGAGGTTTCTGGGCTTGTCCGGGCTGAAACCCTTAAATTTGGCCAGGTAATAGCCGAGAAGCTGGAAGGGAATGATGCTGACGATCCCGGCGACCTCGGCCTGTTCCGGAACGGCCAGCCTGTCGTCCAATAGTTCATTGTCACGGGCGGCGATCCCGAGCACCCAGGCGCCCCTGGCCCTGACTTCTGCCAAGGCGCTCAGAATATCAGCCTGTCCGTCCGGGGGTAGGATACCGATGACCGGCGTTCCTTTCTCTATCAGGGCGATGACCCCGTGCTTGAGTTCACCGGCCGAGAATCCTTCGGCATGGATATAGCTGATCTCCTTGATCTTCAAAGCTCCCTCAAGGGACAGGTAGTAGTTCTCGTCCCGTCCGAGGACGTAGACATGCTCCTTGTCCATTAACGTCCGAGCGGTCGCCTCCACCTTTTTCAGGTACCGGCTCTGACCGAACATTTCGGCGGCGATGGAAGTTTCCTCAATGAGCCGCTTGCCTTCCCAGTACCTGCCGGCCAGCGAATACGACAAGAGCTTGAGAAAGCTTATCTGGGCGGTGAACGCCTTGGTGGAGACGACGCTGATCTCCGGCCCGGAGCGGGTCAGGAAGGGAAAGTCGGATTCCCGGGTCAGGGTGGAGCCCATCATGTTGACGATGCTGGCTATCCTGACCCCCCTTTGCCTGGCCGCCGCGGCCGCCTCCAGCGTATCGGCGGTCTCGCCGCTTTGGGATACGGCGATCATGACATCGCCCTTCTTGAATACGTTCAGATAGCTCTTGGTTTCATAAGACTTCAGCTCCGTCACCTTCACCCGGCCGGCGGTACGCAGGAAATATGCCCCTTGTCCGGCGGCATAGCTCGCGGTGCCTGCTCCGAGCGTATAGACATGGCCGGCCTTTTTGACGGCCTGGACAAGCGGTGCCAGCTCCTTCTCCGAATGGAGCGCCGCTTCCCGGATGGTGTGAGGTTGTTCCAGCACCTCTTTTATGTAAAATGAGTCATGGTCCTTTTTGTCTATGGCCACTTCCTGCTGTCCGAGCTGGCTGATCTGGGCGGGAATCTTCCGGTCGTCCTTGACGCCGTACAGATTGACCCTCCCCGCCCGATATTCCACCATTTCAAGGTCGTTGACGAAAATGACCCGACTGGTCCGGTCGGCAAAGGACAGAGTGTCCGAGGCAAAGAAATATTCCCCGTTGCCGAGCCCGACGACCAGGGGAGAGCCGTGCCGAATGGCGATGATCTCCTCGTCTTTCCGGGACAGGACAATGATGGTGTTCCGGCCTGAGAGCTCCAGGAAGGCTTTCCGGACAGCCTCTTTCAAATCCGGGCTTCCTTTGAGCTTGTCTTCTATCAATCTGACGATCACCTCGGTATCGGTCTCGGTGTCAAATCGATAGCCTCTTTTTTTCAGCTTTCCCTTCAGTTCCTGGTAGTTTTCCACGATCCCGTTCTGGGCGACCACGAAAGACCTGTCGCCGGAAAAGTGGGGGTGGGCGTTATGCTCGGTGACCCCGCCATGGGTGGCCCAGCGGGTGTGGCCGATGCCCATATGGGACTCGGGCAGCCCCTTGACCTTGGCCAGCTCGCCGATAGCTCCGACCTTTTTCGAGACCATAATGCCGTTGGCGTGGAGAACGGCAATGCCCCAGGAGTCATAACCCCTGTATTCCAGCCTTTTCAGGCCATTGATAATGACAGGCGCCGCGTCTTTGGCGCCGACGTAACCGAATATTCCGCACATAAAGAGCGTTTAAACTGTTATATCGCTCTTTGGAATATATATAAAAAGAATCGGTGTCCTGTTTTCCCCTTGGCCTCCGGATTGCTCCGAAGTTTTAAAGAAAACATCAAGACCGACACTGGGCCTGAGGGTACCCGCAGATTATCCGAATGTCCCTCTCCTCGTCTCCCGCCTATGTGGCGGGCCACACGCTTTTAGACTGCCAATTCTCCCAAAGAGCAAGAGAAGCATAGCAGAAGGGGAGGAGCTTGTCAAATAAGGGCGGTGTGCTCCTGCCTGGGATCGGACCAGGGACCCCCATTTTATAAGAATGGTGCTCTACCACTGAGCTACAGGAGCGGGGTGCTCTCTAGGCGAATCGAACGCCTATCTGCGGTTCCGGAAACCGCCGTTCTGTCCGTTGAACTAAGAGAGCGATTCTGCCATTTCCAGGGCCCTTTTGAAGATCTTCTTGTCGTTTTCGAAGGTCAGCGTCAAAAGCACCTCTTCGGCCGGGGCGAACCTGGCCTCCGACACCTCCCAATCATGATCCTCGGGCGAGCCTGACACGTATTCCATCAGGAAGAACCAGACCGTTTTAAAGATCTTCTGCCCTTTAAAGGTATAGAAATACTGGGAGGGCGCATCGATCTTCTTCACTATCTTGGCCTTGACGCCGCCCTCTTCCTCCACCTCCCGCAAAGCCGCCTCCTCCAGGGGCTCCCCGGGGTTGTAGTCGCCGACAAGGCCTTTGGGAAAGCTCCAGTGCTTGCCACCCGAATGCTGGGTGATCAGCCACTCCAACTTCCCGTCCACTATTTTATACACGATCCCGCCGGCGGAAACCTCCTGTTTCATTGGCTATATTATACCAATAGGCTTCTGCCCAGGATGAAAAAGTAGTCGGAGAGGCGGTTGAGGTAGGGGATAAACCTGCTCAGATCGGGGTTTGTCCGGGCCGCCCCAATAAGCCGGCGCTCGCAGGTGCGGACGCGGCTTCTGGCGAACTGGCACCAGGCCTCCGCCTCGCTGTCCCCGGGGATGACGAATTTGTTGCCGATTTTGGACTCTTCCAAAAGCCTTTCTTCTTCACGCTCCAGTTTCCTTAGCCAACGGTCCAGCTCTTTGGGGTTAGTTTTTTTTGCTCCGGCCACGTCCGCCATGATGGCGTAAAGCTCTTTCTGAAGCTCTTTAATAAAGGGCGAACCCATATTGATCCTGGTTTTGACCAGGCCGAGGACAGACTGGACCTCGTCCATCAGTCCGAGAAGCTCTATGAGGGGGTGGTCCTTGGGGACCTTCCGGCCGCCGAAGAGCGTGGTATTGCCGTTATCGCCCTTTTTAGTGGTCACTTTCATGGCTGGAAAAAAAGCAGCCACCATAACTTATAATTCGGAATATGGGGTACTTCTCTTTTTCGGGGTTTTGGCGGCGGTGACGGCTCGCCGGCAATGATCACGTACTCTCCCTCCTTCGACAGGGTCAGCTCCCGGGCCTTTTCCTCAATATATTCCTCGGTGCCGCTCCGCTTGAGTTCGTATCTCAGATTACTGTTCTGGCGCTTTATAGTGGCCAGTTCCTGTTCCTCCTGGCGCAGGATGGCGCGCCGGTCGACATACTGCTTGACCATTTTCACCAGATTAATGAAAAGGGCGACGATGAAAAAACCGAGAATAAAATAGACGGTCAGACGTGAATTGTCTTGATTTTTGCTTTTATATCTGATATTATAGGACATATGCAGTCTGACAATATTGTTTTCAGCGAGTATCTCGACAAATTTATAGCACACTTAAGGGACAAAGGCAAATCCCAGTATACCGTTATTGCTTATAAAAAGGATATTGAGCAGTTCCTGGGATTTTTGGCCAAAAAGCAGGTGCAGTCCATTTCTGAAGTGAAGAAGGAGATCATCCAGGAGTTCATGGGTGAGCTTTTGCAGAATAACTACACCAAGAAATCCGCTTCCCGGAAACTGAACTCCATCAGGACCTTTTACCGCTTCCTCAAGGAAGAGGGGATCGTGACCATCAATCCGGCCCTGGACGTGCCGCACCCGAGGTTCGAGAACAACAAGCCGCGAGTGCTGTCCAAGCTTGAGTACCGGGCCTTGCGGGACTTTGCCCGGCAGGACAAGAGAACTTATGCCATCATCGAGCTTTTCCTGCAGACCGGGATCAGGATCGGGGAGCTTGCCAACCTCAAACTGTCCGATATCCAGGAGGATGAACTGGTGATCAGCACCTACGGCAAGAACCGGGAAAGAAGGATTCCCCTCAACAAACTGGCCAAAAAGGCCCTGAACGATTATCTGGCCGTCCGTCCCAAAAGCGACAGTGATCACGTCTTTGTCACCAAGAACCAGAAACCCCTGCTTATCAGGAATATCAGGAACATTGTGGACAGGTGCTTCCGGGAAGTGGGCATAGAGAATGCCAAGGTCAACGACCTGAGGAATACCTTCATTGCCCACCAACTGTCCGCCGGCGTCCCTTTGGCCTACGTGTCCAAGATCGTCGGCCATAAGCGGCTGTCTTCCACGGAACAGTTCCTGGATCTGGTCGAGCAGGAGGCGACCCCTTCCCAGTACAAACTGGACGAACTTTAAGGCAGAATTTTGAGTAAAATATACCCCTAGAAGGAATTCTATTCTATGTACAATCGTGGGGAACAACCAGGGGGTTCCAGAATATATCTGTTCTATTTTCTGTTTTTGCTTACTTTTGCCTTTTTCATCACGGAACTATTCAAGAAGAATATTCTGGCCTACAAGTATTACCAGCGTCTGTCCGAGGCCAACCGGACCCAGGAAGAGATTTTACCCGCTCCCCGGGGAATATTTTATGACCGGTATAAAGAGCCCCTGGTGATCAACCGGAAGGACAAAAAGTATCTTCTGAAAAGAAGCTATCTGTACCCTGAACTGACCGCCCATCTTCTGGGATACATGGCGCTTCCCGACGAGGTCAACCTGAAAGATTACTCCTGCGGGGCTCCACCGCTTTCCCAACAATTCGTTGGTAAAACGGGTCTCGAGAAGTATTTTGAGTGCAGTCTGCGGGGCAGATATGGGAAGATCCTTTACGAGGTGGATGCCATGGGGGAAAAGGTGCGGGAACTGGTGAGAGGCGAGGCGGAGCAGGGGCGGAATGTCGATCTGAGCATTTCCCTGGCCCTGCAGCGGAAGGCCCATGAGGCTTTTCAGGGAAGGCCCGGAGGAGCGATAGCCACCGACCCCAAGACAGGGGAAGTGCTCCTGTTCTATTCCTCGCCGAGTTTCGATACCAACAAGCTGACGGAAGAACAAGGTCTGTTTACCCGGCTGTTGAATGATGATTATAAACCGCTTTTTGACCGCCTTTCCCTGGGCCTGTACCCCCCCGGCTCGGTAGTGAAACCCGTCATTGCGCTGGCGGCTTTGGAGGAGGGCGTCATCCGCCCCCAAACCACCTTTGAGGACACCGGCATCTTCAAGTTCGGCGGGGTGGAGTTCGGCAACTGGTACTACCTGCAGTACGGTAAGAAGGAGGGCGAGGTGGACGTGGTCAAAGCCATCTCCCGCTCTAACGACATCTTCTTCTACAACATCGGGACCAGGATGCCGGTAAGCAAATTCAAATACTGGTTCCGGTATTTCGGTCTGGATAGTACCGGCCTGAAACCCTATCTGCCCCAGGCACAGGGGATCCTGCCTGACCAAGAGTGGAAGGAAGAGAATTACGGGGAGAGGTGGTACACGGGCGATACGGTCAACCTGTCCATCGGCCAGGGTTTCATCCTTTTGAACCCGGTGCAACTGCATCTGGCCACGGCGGCGCTCGCGAACCGCGGCCGTTCCTGTGCCCTGAGCTTCGAAAAAGGGGTTTTGAGGCATTGCACTGACCTTAAACTTGGCGGCAGGAATCTTGATCAGGTGACCAGCGGGATGGTGCGAGCCTGTGCGGAGGGAGGGACAGGATGGCCTTTCTTTGACTTCAAAATCAGGGGCAAAAAGGAGCAGGTGGCCTGCAAAACGGGCACTGCGGAATCGCAAGACACCAAAGCCCCGCCCCACGCATGGTTTACCGTCTTTGCCCCGGTCGCCCAGCCGGAGATTGTTTTAACAGTATTTTTGGAAAACGGAGGTGAGGGTTCGGGCGAAGCGGCGCCCATCGCGAAAGAAATTTTGACCGAGTATTTTAGTGCTGATTGATACACTTTGTGTACAATTAATCATCTTGACACTATTTAGCTAGTGTGATAGAACTTATACTTGCACTAGTCATAGTGTTTTTTCACACTACTCTTACTAGGGAACACTATACTAGCGATTACAACTTTTGCGCCATTAAAAAGAATGAAATGTCCTTTCTGCGGCGAGCAGGAGAACGAGGTCGTCGAGACCAGGGTGGCCGAGGACGGCTTTTCCCTGAGACGGCGGCGGGAGTGCTTCAGCTGCAAGAAACGCTTTACCACCTATGAGCGGGTGGATCGGCTGCCGGTCGTGGTCATCAAAAGGGACGGCACCCGCGAGGTCTACGACCGCAACAAGGCCAAAAGCGGCATTATCAAGTCGTGCGAGAAGACGACGATCACGAACCAGGAGATAGAGAACATCCTGGACGAGCTTGAGGCAGACCTTAAAAAGCAGGAGACTACGGAAGTGGAAAGCCAGAAGATCGGGGACCTGATCGCGAAGAGGTTGAAAAAGATCAATAAGATCGCCTATATCCGCTTCGCGTCCGTGTTCAGGCGCTTTGTGGACGTCGAGGATTTCGAGAGGGAGATAAAAAAATTATTATAAGTTGACAACATAGATGTATGAAGCTTGACGGCATCTCCAATAAGGTATTTTTAGATCGATATTCCCTGAAGGCCCCCGACGGTGCGCCAGTCGAGAAGACCCCCAAAGAGATGTGGAAAAGGGTGGCCAAAGGAGTTGCCCAAGCTGAAGCCAAGGACAAGCGGAAACTGTGGGAGAAGAAGTTCTACGAAGCCCTGGAAGACTTCAAATATGTTCCGGGTGGCCGTATTCTGGCCGGTGCCGGCACCGGTTACCAAGTGACATACTATAACTGTTTCGTCATTCCGAGCCCCAAGGACTCCCGGGGCGGGATCCTGGAAACCCTCAAGCAGATGGTGGAGATCATGGCTCACGGCGGCGGGGTTGGGATCAACATGTCCTCTTTGCGGCCCAAAGGCTACCGGGTGAAGAAGGTCAACGGTTTCTCTTCGGGGCCGGTGAACTGGGCGGAACTCTTTTCCGTTGCTACCAAGGACATCATCCAGCAGGGAGGCTCCCGGCGCGGGGCACTGATGCTCATGCTCTGGGATTGGCATCCGGACGTCATAGACTTCATCAACGTAAAACAGGACCTGACCCGTATCAACGGCGCCAACCTGTCCGTGGCCGTGTCCGACTCCCTGATGGAGGCGGTCAAGAAGGATGCGGACTGGGACCTCGTTTATCCCGACCTCAAGGACCCCGAGTATGATACCAAGTGGGATGGCGACCTTGTCGCATGGAAGAAACTGGGCAAGAAGGTGGAGGTGGTCAAGACCATCAAGGCCCGAGAGCTCTGGGATATGATCGCTGCCGCCGCCTGGCGGAGCGCGGAGCCAGGCGTGGTGTTCATGGAGAGATACAACAAGTGGCACAACAACTGGTATTGGAACAGGATCAACTGCGTCAATCCCTGCGGTGAGGAAGGCCTGCCCCCCTGGGGGGTCTGCAATCTCGGGTCCATCAACCTGTCGGCTTTCGTCAGGCAGCCCAAGGGCTTCAGGGAGCCGGGTGTATTCGATTTCAGGGAACTGAAGAAAGTGGCCAAGACCGCGGTCAGGTTCCAGGACAATGTGGTCGACCAGGACACGTATATCTATGAAGGGATAAGGAAGACCCAGCTCGAAGGGGAGCGGCGCATCGGCCTCGGGACCATGGGCCTCGGGGACGCGCTCATCAAGATGCAGCTGAGGTATGGTTCGCCCAAATCCCTAAAGTTCATCGACAAGGTCTACCGGATCATCCGGGATGCCGCCTATGAGGCATCGGCGGAGAGCGCAAAGGAGAAGGGGGCGTTCGCCAAATTCGACCCCAAGCTCTACTTGGAAGGCAAGTTCATCAAGGCCATGCCCGCCAAACTGAGGGATAAGATCAGGAAGGACGGGATCAGGAACTCGCTTCTCCTGATGCAGGCCCCGACGGGTTCCACCTCGCTGATGGTGGGGACGACCTCGGGCATCGAGCCGGTTTACGAGTTCGAGTTCATCCGGCGCGACCGGTTGGGCGAACATGTCATCCGGCACCCGCTTTACGAGGCCTGGCTGAAGGAGCAGGGGGTGACGAACGGCGAGGTCAAGAAGGTCAAACGGCCCGATTATTTCGTCGGCGCGAACGACCTTGCCCCCGAGGACCACGTCAAGGTGCAGGCGGTCATCCAGAAATACGTGGACGCCTCCATTTCGAAGACGGTCAATGCTCCGAACTCCCACACCGTGGAGGACGTGAAGAAGGTCTATAACATGGCCTACGACCTGGGGCTGAAGGGTATAACCTATATGCGTGACGGCTCGCGGCCGGGAGTGCTGACCAGAAAGGAGGAGAAGAAGGAAGAAAAGAAGGTCGAGGTGCCACAGTACGAGATCATGCCCCGGCCGATGGTCATCAAGGGCGCAACCTACCAGATCGATACTCCGGTGGGGCGGGCTTTCATCACTGTAAACACGGACGAGCGGGAAGAGCCTTTCGAGGTCTTTGTCAACATCGGCAAAGCCGGCTCCGACGTGTTCGCCATGGCCGAAGGCCTGGGGAGGGTGCTGTCCCTTATCTTGAGGATGAATTCCCCCCTATCGGGCAAGAAGAGGCTGGAGCGTATCATCGAGCAGCTCGCCGGCATCGGAGGCGCCAAGTCCCTGGGATTTGGCGACAACAAGATCCGGAGCCTTCCGGACGCGGTAGCCAAGGTGCTCATCAAGCACTTTGCCCTGTCCCTGACGAACGGCAACGGCCACGTCAAGAAGGTGGGTGAAGTGGGGCAGGCGCCTCTCATTCCGCAAAATCCGCCGGCGGTTGAGGCATCCCCGGAAGCGGCTGCCTCCTTTGACATCTGTCCTGACTGCGGCGTGGCCTCTTTCGCCTACGAGGAGGGCTGCAAAAAGTGCTACAGCTGCGGTTACAGCGAGTGTGGCTAAGAGCCATCTGGGCCTTACATCTATCTTACCGGATATTTATCCCTCTATTATTGGGGAGTAAGATACTGGCCGGATAATGGAAAAACTGAAGGTGTCCGTCGTGATCCCCGTTTTCAATGAGGAGGGCAACATCGTGCCTTTGGCGGAAAGGATGCACCGGGCTTTTGTGCAGAGGGGCCTTGTCTACGAGCTCGTCTTCATAGACGATCATTCCACCGATGATACCCGCGGCCGGGTCCGGACCTTGATGCGGCAGAACAGGGTCCGCCTTTATCTGAAAAAAGGGGTCAAGGGCAAGGCGCAGTCCATCATGGAGGGGGTTTCGTATGCCCGGCATCCCATTGTGGCTATGATAGACGGGGACCTGCAGTATCCGCCGGAGGCCATCCCCGGAATGGCCAGGGACGTGGCCGGGCGGCGGGCGGACATCATGGTTGCGAACAGGGCCGAGCACAACGAGGGCCTGTTCAGAAAATTCATCAGCCGTAGCTACTCACTAATCTTCAATAAGTATATTCTGAAGCTTGACTACGACGTGCAGTCCGGATTGAAGGTTTTTCGCAAAGAGATCATGGACTTCATCGACCTCCATCCCACCCCCTGGACATTCGACATGGAGTTCCTCACCAAAGCCAGGTACATCGGCTATCGGATCGGGAGCCGGGACATAGTTTTCGAGAAGCGCACCAGCGGCAAGTCCAAGGTGGGAGTGCTCAGGTCGTCTTTGGAGATAGGGCTGTCGGCCATAAAGCTGAGATTGACGGAACCGGAGGTGGGCAAGTCCCTGCCGGAGATAGGGCGGCAACGCTTAGGCCTCGATGTCTACAAGCTGTCTTAGGAGCTCGGCCGACCAGCGGTAGATATTGTTTTTCTTTACGTTCTCCCGCATCTTCCGCATCCTTTTCTTCTGCTCCGACGGCATCATTTCCAGGGACTGTTTGACCGCCTCGGCCACCTGCTCGGTGTCATAGGGATTGATGATGATGGCCCGGCTCAGCTCGGTGGCGGCACCGGCGAACTGGCTAAGGATCAGTACCCCGAGTTCGTCCGAGCGGGCGCTGACGAATTCCTTTGCCACCAGATTCATCCCGTCATGGAGGGAGGTGACCAGGCAGACGTTCGCGAGCTGATAGTACTTGTTGATCTCCTCATGGGAATGGTGCTTCTCCAGGAGCACTATCGGTTTCCAGTTCTTGGTGGCGTGTTTCTTGTTGATGGCCGCGGCTTCCGCTTCCACGATCTCGGCGATCTTTTTGTACTCGGGGATGACGCTCCGGGTGGGAGCGGCGATCTGGATATAGGTGAATTTCTCCTTGTACTTGGGGTGGTTTGTCAGGAAACGGTCGATGCCCCACAGCCTTTCCGGAATGCCCTTGGTATAGTCGAGCCTCTCCACTCCGAGACCAATAAACTTGGCATTAACACCGAGTTTCTCGAGCGCTTTCTTTTTTTCCTCTTCGGTGATCTGCTTGTTGTCGCCGTTAGTACCGAACGGGACGCTGATGGGGAGCGGCCGGACATGGGATACATGGCCTTCCTTGGTGATGGCGAAACGTTCGCGGTTGACCTGGGCCTCCAGTTCGCGACGGACGGTGTCAATAAAATTGTTGCAATAGAGCTGGGTATGGAAGCCGATCAGGTCTGCACCGAGCATGCCCTCCAGAAGCTCCTTCCGCCAGGGACAGATGCTGAAGGCCTCGGAATTCGGCCAGGGGATGTGCCAGAAGATGCCGACCAGGGCGTCGGGGCGGCTTTTCCGGAGCATCCTCGGCAGGAGGGCGAAATGGTAGTCCTGGATGATGATGATGGGCCGGTGGACGTCCTTGATCTCTTTCAGGAGGGCGTGGGCGAATTTGCCATTGACCTTTTCATATGCCTTCCAGTCTTCTTTCCGAAAAGTGGGGCGGGTATGGGCCATGTGGCACAAAGGCCAGATCCCTTCGTTGGCAAAGCCGTAGTAGTAGCCCTTCTCCTCCTCTTCGGTCAGCCAGACCCGCTTCAGGGAATACTTCGGCTCGTCGGGGGGAACGGCAATCTTGTCCTGGCTGTCCACCGTCAACTTGTCGGCGTTGCCGGAGCCGTGGGCGATCCAGATGCCGCCAGAGGCCTTCATCATGGACTCGATGGCGGTGACCATGCCGCTTGCCGGCTGGTAAAAGTCTATCTTGTTGCCGTTCTTGACGTGGATGTACGGCTCGCGGTTGGAGACGATAAAGATGGTCCGGTTTTTCAGTACGGCCTTGATGAATTCCTGCAGACGCTGGGAGGTCCAGGGGGAGTCCACTTTGGCAAGCCTCAGACGGGCCTCTTCGCTGGCCATGGCCCTCGCTTCGAACAGGCTGCGGCTGAGGTAGGAGATCTCCTGCAGTAACGGCTTGAAGAAGAAATTGCTGCCCAAGATCTCCGGCTTACCCCCGAGCCGGATGAGCTTGATGGAGTCCACCAGGCCGCCGATGGGGGTGTAGATTATCCACCGCAGTATCAGCATGATGATGACGGACAGGATGATGATCTGGAGAAAGATGTAAAGAAGGTTGTTCATCCAGATCTCCGATAGGGTGGTATCTATGTAGCTCGCGTTCTGGAGGACGGCCATGGCGCCGATGATGCGCTCCTCGTTCCGGAGCGGCACGGCCAGGAGGTAGTTCTTCTTGTTCAGGATGCTGACGAAGTCGCCGGTTGTTTTGTCGCCGTCCATGGCCCGGGAAACCGAGTCCTCAATAACCGCCGATTCATCTTCCAGAAGGTCCAGGGATGAGGCCAGAAGCCTTCCCTTATTGTCGTACACCAGGATCCCTTCGAGCCTTTCTTCGCTCGTGACGGCATTGATGAACTCCCGCAGTTCCTCGTGGTTCTCATTGATGGTATAGCCGGCTATCCGGCTCCGGAAGCGTTCGGCCAAAATGGTGGTCCGGTACTGGATGTCGGTGGTGAGCTGCTTTTCCTCCTGGTACACCTGCCGTACGGTCAGGGAGAGGACGATGAGCCCGACCACCAGGATGATCAATAAAGTACCTTTGATTATTTGCTTCACCTGCCTATTTTACCAAAATACACCGCCTTCCTTCAGTGACGAAAACAGGAGAAAGTAGTATCATGGTTGTTACCGACAAACTTCATATGGGGAAAATGCTTAAAAAGGCCATCATTGTCCTAGTTTTTTTGGGTCTGTTTTTTCGGCAGGGAGCGGCCTTTTCTGTGGCAGGCCCCAAAGCCGTCCTGACCCTTTTCTATTCCAAGACCTGTCCTCACTGCATTAAGGAAGAGGCTTTTTTGGAGAAACTGCAGGACAGATATCCTTCTCTGGAAATAAAGGCGTACGAAGTGAGCGAAAGCACAAAAAACCAGTGGCTGTTCCATCAGGAGGCCGAAAGATTGGGGATAGAAAGGCTGGGTGTGCCCCTGACCATTATCGGCGACCAACATTTTTTGGGCTATCTGGATGACGCGACTACCGGGAAAGCCATCGAGCAGGCGGTGATCGACGAGTTCAATCTCGCGGCCCCTGAGGAAAAAGAGCCCTCCGGAAAAGCCAAAATTCCGGACAGGATCAATGTGCCAGTGTTGGGGTCTCTTAGGCTGGCCGACCTGTCCCTGCCGGTGTTGACCGTGGTGATCGCCGCCCTGGACGGGTTCAACCCCTGCGCCATGTGGACGCTTCTATTTCTCATCAGCCTACTCCTTGGTCTGAAGGACAGGAAACGGATGTGGGTGTTGGGAACGGCCTTCATCGTGGCCTCGGGCCTTGTCTACTTCCTCTTCCTGGCCGCATGGCTGAATCTGTTCCTTTTTCTGGGCTGGGTATGGTTCGTCCGGATCGCGGTCGGTCTTTTGGCCGTGGGCGCTGGGGGCTATTATCTGTATGATTTCTACAAAAATAAGGACGGTGGCTGTCAGGTCACCGGGGGAGGCAAGAGGAAAGCGGTCTTTGAGAAACTGAGGGAGATTGTCGGTAAGCGGAGCTTTATGCTGGCCTTGACAGGGATAGTACTTCTGGCCGTGGCCGTGAACATGATCGAACTGATTTGTTCGGCCGGCCTGCCGGCCATCTATACCCACCTGTTGACCCTGGCAGGGCTGCCGGTGTGGCAGTATTACTTCTACCTTGTGTTGTATATAGTTATATTCATGCTGGACGACCTGTTTGTTTTCTTTGCGGCCATGCTGACTCTGCAGATGACCGGCATCCAGGGAAAGTACTCCCGCTACTCTCATCTTCTTGGCGGGATCCTGATCCTTGTCATCGGCATCCTGATGCTTTTCAAGCCCGAATGGCTGATGTTCAATTGAGTTACAGGTTCAAGAGGTGCTAGAATATGATTATGTCCACTCCTAAACCGCGTCGGCTGGTCTGGGTCGGGCTGCTGCAGGCCCTGGGTTTGACGGCATATTGCAGCGCGGTGGCCATCATCTTTTGGCAGGGCAATAATTGGTTCGGGTTAATGCCCGAATACTTCGGTTTCTTCCTCTTTTTGCTTTTATTCAGTACGTCTGCGCTGGTATGCGGTCTGATTACGGGTTTTTATCCGTTCATCCTGTGGCAAAGGAAGCAAACAATCGATGCATTTCAACTGGTTCTGTACACGGCCGCCTGGCTATTGATCACTATTCTCCTGATCCTGATTGGCCTTTCCCGGTTAAGGTAGGAAATAATCCCCAAACCAACCGCGGCGGTTGGAAATGAGCCTCGGGGCCGCTGAGTATTCTCGGATACGGTCTTGCATGTCATCCTATAGTATCATTTAGCCATGATCGTGGAAGTGCCCCGTTCGGAAACATGGGACAGGGTATTTGAAGCAGAGAATGGCGTCCCCTGCCGGGTCAACCGGGCGGTGTACTCTACTGTCCTGGAGTGGTCTAGGCCGGGCGATTCGGTCCTGGAGGTCGGACCGGGGGAAGGTGCCTGTGCCGTGGCTATAGCCCAGACCGGCCGAGACGTTCATGTGGCAGATATTTCCGAGGAGGCGATCCATAAAACCCTTTCTTTGGCCAGGAGTAAAGCAGTTCACGTCGATGCCGTCCTGGCAGACGGACAGGTCTTGCCTTATACGCAGGACTTTTTCAGTATGGTCTATTCCCAGGGATTGGTGGAACATTTTCCTGAACCGGAGCAGCTGGTCAGTGAGATGGCAAGGGTCACCAAGCCCGGAGGCTATGTCCTGATAGACGTGCCCCAGCTTTACAGCCTGCAACATGTATATAAATTACCTCAGATCGAGACGGGTAGTTGGCCTTTCGGCTGGGAAAGAAGCTATAGCCCGGAACAGCTGATCGAACTTATGCAGCATTTCGGCCTTCGGCCGGTGGACGCGTACGCTTGGGGGATATTGCCTCCCATTCCGCAAGGCATGAAACCGCATATCGCCAAGGCGAACGGTGAAAAGGGATTAGCTAAGCAAATCATGAGTACTACTCTGCAAATGGTACGGGAGAATAATACCACTCCCATTAAGGCACCTTTAGCGCAATACACCCTCAACAATATCGGTATCCTCGGCAGGAAAAGCTGAAGGCCTATTTTACCAACCGCGGCGGTTGGAAATATCGGTGTATAATTGACCTTAACTTGCTATGTGGGCCGAACTCAAAAAAACACTTGTCTTGTATGTAATACTCTTAGGTTTTTTTGTGGCCTCTTTGGTGGCGGTTTCAATGATCCCTTCCTCCGCCTTGAAAAGAAATGTCGGCCGGACGGTCGCCACTTTGGAAAAAGAGGGGACTTATCCAAGCGTCGGCCTGTCGTGGCGGAAAGTTATCCTGGATAATTTCACGGATCCTCTGATGGTCAACACTGCCTACTCGGTTGATTCGCGCCGTCCTCTCCGGTCCGCCATGCTCAACTTCAGGTATGAGAGCAGGGAGGACAGTGTGAACCAGATCGCCAACCTAAGGAAACTCTACTTGAACGAACCGGTCAAGGAAGTGGGGTACGAGCGCTATTGGCATGGTTACCTGGTCTACCTGCGGCCGCTCCTCTTGGTTTTCTCCTATGACGGGATCAGGAACGTGGCGACCCTGGGTCTTTTGTTCGGTTTCATCTCTATCGCTGTCCTGGCCTGGCGGAAGGTAGGAGCGGTCTTAGCATTTGTCCTGGCAGTAGGTCTGGCCGCGGTCGATTTTGAGTGGCTGGGACGATCTCTTCAGTTCTCAGGTGTCTTTCTGGTCGGTCTCTTTTCCGCTATCTATTTCTTATCTAGGTACAAAAAAGGACAGCCAGCCTATTTTTTGTTTTTTGCGGTGGGGGGGTTGACGGCCTTCTTCGATCTTCTGACCGCCCCTTTGGTGACCCTGGGTCTTGTCCTGGTCGTAGCCACGGCCTATGGCGGACGGGACCTGAGAACGGTGCTCATACGGTGTTTTTTCTGGTCACTCGGATATCTATCGCTCTGGGCCAGTAAGTGGATCCTGGCGGAGGTCTTTTTTTCGAGCGGGGCGATACTGACATCCTTCGACCAGGTCGTCAACCGGACGGTCACTCCGGCAGCGGACGGAGGGTTCAACCCACTAAAGGCGGTCAGCCTTAATTTTTTCCAGATGGTCGGATATGACCGCCGCAATAAATTTGTTCTTCTATATGCGTTCATTGTCCTGGCCGTATTTTTCCATCGCTACCGAGCGATCGATGATCAGAGTCTGAAAAAGGCGATCCCGTGGGTTTTCATCAGCATCATCCCTTACCTGTGGTATCTGGTGGCCGCCAACCATTCCTACTACCATCCCTGGTATACTTATCGCAATCAACTGATGAGCATAAGCGGGGCAGCGATGATATACGCCGGGTTGGTAGACTGGCAAAAGTTCATACGGGACTTGGCCGGGTTACGCCGACTGGGGCAAAGGCTTACCAAAGGCGCATCTAAAAAGCGTTACCACTGACTTTAGGAAATCGGGCAGCCTGATCTTCTTTCCGTGACCGATAGATCGGGGATAGTAATGAATGGGCACCTCCGCTATCCTCGGATGCTTGGCAAAGTAGGCGGTCGCTTCCACCTCAAACTCAAACCCGTTGCCGCGACAATACTTCAGAAGGCCGGCCGAAAGACTGTTCCGCCAGGCTTTGTAACAGGTTGGTTGGTCGGTAAGCGTTGTTTTGAGAAGCAGATTCGTGATTTTGGTGAGGGTTATTCCCCCGAGATAAAAAAGCCAGTTGGCACTGTAGTTATGGTATGCCTTTGCCCCTAGCACTCTGGAGCCATAGACAACGTTGACCTCTTTGTTTTCAAAAGCGCCTAGAATGGCCGGGTAATCGCTCGGGTCGTATTCCAGATCCGCATCCTGGATAATGAGTATCTCTCCGGTGGCTTTTCTGATCCCCGTTTTTAAGGCACTGCCTTTGCCCATATTCTGGGACGAGTTGATTATTTTAAGAGGTACTCTCTGACGGCTGAAATCTTGCAATAGTGCCAGGGTGTTGTCCGTGGAGCCGTCATTGACGGCGACGATCTCCATCTTCCAGCCGGGGATGCAGGTCTGGACCACGTTCTCCAGGCTCCGGACCACATAGGCCGCCTCATTGTAAACCGGGATGATGACGGATAGCGTCTTGGGCATGTGGTCTCAAAATTAGTGTCCAGGGGGGAGGATTCGAACCTCCGTAGGCAAAAGCCATCGGTTTTACAGACCGACCTCGTTGGCCACTTGAGTACCCCTGGAATGGCTTTTCTAAGGTAATAAATTATATCATAAAAACCCCCCTCGTCTCGTGGTGAGGGGGGTTCCCTTGAGTACTTACTACGCAAACGTCACTCTCCTTAGATGAGTTTGGATTACAGCTTGAAAAAGGACTGGACTTCATCAAACTGTATTCTGTTTAGAAAATCGCTCTCGATCAAAGCTTCGTTCCCGCCGTAGCCCATGTGCCAGTAATTGAAACCGATCACCCTGGAGTTATTGGCGGCTGCACCCATACTGTCCCTGACCTGGGCCTCGGGGTCTGTACTGCCGACGCTGCCCCATTCACCGATGACGATTGGAGTGTTGGGATATTTTTTCTGGAGTTCTCTCAGGCCGTTCTCCATGGTGTCGCCAATAAGTTCGGGGTAATGGTCAATGGTCAGGTTGCCCATTTTCTGGACGGTAGCGTCTTCCAGGATACCGTTCCAGTCGGGGTTATTGTGGCCCCAGGCCACGAAGCCGTCAAAGCCGTAATAGCCGACCTTCAGCTTGCCGCCGAGGCCGATGGCCCCCAAAGAACTCTCCGCCGTATCCATGGCGTCCCGCAGCCACTGGTTGAAGTCCGCGGCATTCTCGAACTGGCAGACGTTTTCGGCGCAGTAAGTGATATTTTGGATACCGCCGTTCTGCGGTTCGGGAATGGGGGTGAAAATATCGCCCTCGGCAAAGAGGCCTGGGTTGGTCCTGATGTAATCGCCGATCATCCCCAGGTAATCGCTGGCATTGTTTTTCGGCGTACTGTAGATGCCCTCAAAGGCCAAAGGCATATGCCGGTGCCAGACCTTCAGGCCCTGACGGCGGATGGCATCCACCCACACTCTGGTGTATTCCACGGCGCTCGCACAGGCAGGATTGTCGTAAGGGGTTTCCACAGCGATGTAGTTGGCGCCAAGCTCGACCGCTTTCCCGACCCATTTGTCGATGTAGGCTTGGCTCGGTTGGCCGCAGACCTTGTCCTTGCTTTCCTTCATGCTGGAAACGCTCTGGATGGCCCAGCGGTAGGTTCCGGCCGTTCCGGTGAGCGGGGTGGGAGTGGGCAAGGGGCTCGCAGCCGGGGCAGCGGTGGGTGAGGGGGACGGTGTCGGCGTGATGGTGGGGGTTATGGTCAGGGTGGGTGAGGCCTTCGGGTTCCCCTTGATCTCGGACCTGGTGTTCCCCGGGTTTTTGGCCTGGGTCAACAGAGGCGCGGCCACTACCAGGAGAATAAGGATAGCTATCGTCCCGAGGGCGGTCAGCCGCTTCAGCTTAGCTTGTCTTAAATTTTTAATCATCTTGTCAGGATAACGAGTGTAAATCTATGGTGAGATTAGGGTAAGAATAAAGTAAGGGATTGTATATTTTTTTGAAACGCACTGTCAAGGGCATTTACGTTTTTCTTACCTTCAAGCAACCGGCATCTTACCCGGGCAGGTTATATTGCCTGGATTAAGGAGATGATGACTGAATGAAGTATATTTCAGCCCTGTTTTTGGCTGTTCTTATGCTGATAATGACCGCCGGTTCAGCGCAGGCGGCCCCGTTCAACGCCGTGGGCAAGAATCCTAACATTGTGGAATACCATCCTGAAGGCAGTCACGCCATAATCGGATTGAGGGGCTCCCCGGGGCTTTTCCATGCGGAAGGCAAGGACCTCGTGATGGCGGCCGGAGCAAGCGGCAATTTCCAGCAGTGGTATGAGAACGGGATAGGCTACCACAGCGTTTGGCTGCATGTGGGCGACGGGACCAGCTGCCCAAATAGTTTTGTCCTGATCGTGGACGCCCGGAACGATGCCAACGACCCGACCAGGGATACCTGGGGATACCATTTGGAATCGGGCAATTACTGCGTATCCACCAATGCCTACCTGAAGGGGGAGTGACAGCAAGTCTATTTCTGTGAGAGGCGAATGTTGTCATTCCTCTTGAACACGAGGATGTCGCGGGAAGTATATGTTTTGTTGAAATACTTATATAGTTCCCGCTGCGTTCTGGGGTTGGCATAGACGTTTTTCCAGACGGAATCGCTCCTTTGCATGACTATCCAGCGGGCATATTTGGCCGGCTGTTTGAGGGATTCGTCCCAATAGGGCTTGTTGCCCACATAGATGTAGTTGTGCAGGGGAATACCCGTCCGGATGATGCTGACGGTCCGCGCATAATCATCCATGAGCACCAGGCCATGGTCGTAGTTTTGTTTGAGAAACCTTTCCGCATCAATGGGGCGGCTCGCGGACAGGCCGTCGGTTCCGTCCTTCAGGGTCAGGGGAGGCCCGTTCTGTCCCAGGAACATGAACCCCTGGATGCCCATCAGGACCAGGGTCCATCCCCGCAGGGCCAGGCCCGGATACGACAATAGGTATCCTGTGAAAAAAGCCACCACCGGCACCATCATCAGTCCGTAGCGGACGTTGAACAGGTTGTACTCGAAACTGTCCGGGGTCAGTCCGGGGATGAAGATGACCGACTGGCCAAGGTAGAGCGTGACGACATAAAAAATGAAAGGGACCAGGAGGATGGCCGGTTTCAGGAGTTTCCCCGGGCCTTTTTCCTTCAGGAGAAAAAGGGCCAGCCCTCCGATGGCGAGAGCAGAGAACCAGTAGCCCGCTATCTCGAGCGATGTGAAGGCATAGTAGGCAGCGGAAAGAGGCAGGTTCCGGTAGGTGGGGAGCTCTCCCCGCAAAAGCCAGCCCTGCTGCTGCGACTTGGCAGAGAAAGGGCTGTTCGTAAAGTAGAAGGGGTCCCCGAGGATAAGGAACCCCCACAGGAGCCAGAGGGCGATGCCGGAGAAGGCCATGATGGAGAAGAGGATGAAGTTGCCTTCGGCGTGGCGGTAATCCTCGCGGTGGAAGAAATGGTAGAAGAGGATAACCCCTGCCTCCGCCATCACCAACAGCCACCCATCGTAGCGACTGAGGGAAGCGGCCAGGGCAAAGACGGCGGCCAGGATGAGGGCGGCTATGTCCTCGGCATTGTCCAGGAACCTGAAAAAATAGTAGGTGGACAGGATGAAGAAGGCTATCAGGGGCAGTTCGCTCATGGGGGTGGTCTGCATATAAAGGATATTGGGGTTGAGGGCAAAGACGGCGGCCGCCACCGTGCCGGCAAACCGGTTCTGGCTGATCCGATTGACCAGTTTGTAAATGTAAAGGGTGCTGACCACATAGGCGATCCCGGAAACGATGGAACCGGCCAACCCGGTCTGCCACAGGCCGTCGAAGGCAACGAAGGGGATCATCAGAATGTGGGGCAGGGGCAGCCAGATGCCCCCCAGTTGGGCGGCACCCGGGGTAAGGCCGGCTATGACCCTTTTGGCGATGTTGAGATGCGATTCGGCATCGCCGTAGGCGACGATCAGGTTGTGCCGCAGCGCGTAGAGGATGGATACGATGCTCACGAAGGCCGTAAACGCCACTATAATTATCTCAAACCGTTTTTTCCCCATAGATTTTGGGCTTCAGTATGTGACAGAACGATGAGCAGAGCTTGGGAATGAAGTAAAAATGCGGTAAGACTCGGGTATGCCTGGGCGGAGAGGGTGGGATTCGAACCCACGGTCCCCTTGCGGGGACACACGCTCTCAAGGCGTGCGCAATCGTCCGCTCTGCCACCTCTCCATTTTTGAGGCGCAAGCGGGAATCGAACCCGCGCATAGCTGTTTTGCAGACAGCTGCGTTTCCACTTCGCCATTGCGCCTATCAAAGCAGGGAATGCTATATTTTACCTTAATTGACTAATGGCGGCAAATTCCCTACACTTAATGCAATGGCCAGACGATTTTTCATTGTTATCTTTCTCCTGTTTGCTACCTTCATTTTGGCGGTCGGACCGGCCGAAGCCCAGGTCACCTGCGACCTCTGCGGCCTGTGCCAAGGGCAACCCCAGCCGGCCAACTGGAGCGCCTGTGCGACCTGCCTTTACGGCACCAATAACGCCGGCGCCACTCTCGGCGGCGCCCCTCCGAACCCGGACCGGGCGTTCACGGTCTTTGGCTGCGTGGCCACGGACGCGGGCGGGTTCTCGGACTTTTTCCTGAGGTTCTTCACCTCGGTGGTCGGCGGTCTGGCCTTCCTGGGCATGGTCTATGGCGGCCTGAAGGTCATGCTGGCCCGGGGCGAACCCGACGCCATCCGCGAAGGAAAGCGCTACCTGTATGGCTCGATATTGGGCTTGTTAGTAGTTCTGTTCTCGGTGTTCATCATCCGCATGATCGGCGGGACCATCTTGAACATCCCCTACTTGCAATGAGAAAACTGATCATCGGGCTTCTGGCAGTGTTTGCGCTCTTCACCTTTGTCAGGGCGGCCCGTGCCCAGACGCCCCAGGCCTCCGATATATTGAAAGGCGTCCAGATGCGCATCTACAAGGGCGGCTCCCAGGTGGGTGGTACCCTGACCATGGGTACGGACGTCATCTATGTGACCAAGACCACCCATCCCCGGTCCGGGACCATCACTACCCCCTACATCAAGGTTGGTAACAGCTACGAGCAGATCACCTACGACTCCAACACCCAGTACGAGCCCCTGGTCGTTTTCAAGGACGGCTTCCCGAACTATATTCCCAACAACGCGAACCTGGACCAGATCCACATCGAGTTCAACCCGTTCGGCGGCTGCGGCAGCGGCACCCAGAAGCGCTGGTTCTTCCCGAACCAGACGCTCACCCTGGAGAAGAGCGGAGCCTGTAAGCTGGATATCTTCGGCCAGGGGGACGAAGTGGGCGTCAAGGTGACCATCAAGTACAAGGACGGCACCCCGAACCGGGTCTATGACTTTGCCAATTTCAAGTTCACTATCCAGGACATGCCGGTTTCGGCTTGCGACATCAAGGTGACTGATGCGGCCGGCACTGAATTGACCCACGCCGACAACAACACGAACATCCGGGTGGTGGTGGAAAACGCCAACAGCCGCACCAACTACTCCGTCTTTTATTTTGACGGCGCCAGGAAGAATATTTCCGGCGGAGCATCCTGGACAACCCAACCTAACTTTTTGGTCGATATCGGTTACCTGGACGTTGGTAGCCACCGGGTGGAGGTGAGGGAGTATGACCTGGGTACCACCAAGGACGGGGCGGTCATGTGCTCCATTATCATTCCGGTGACGGAGCCCGGGGCCACTCCTACCCCCATTACCGAGGTGACCCAGCCGGCAACCACTTCGACCACGGTGGAACTGCCGGCCACCGTGCCATTATGCGACACGGTCCCGGACCAGTTCCAGGACGAATGCCTGAAGTGCCAGGAGGGTATGGGTGCGGACCTGCCCCGGGGGGTGTGGACGGGCATAGGCTGCGTCCCCATCGACCTGCCCGGTATCATCAAAGCCCTGTTCACTACGCTATCCGGGCTCCTGGGCGGACTCATTTTCCTGTGCATTGTCACGAACGGCCTGAAGATCATGACCGCCAGGGGCAACGCCGAAGTCCTCAAAAAGAGCCAGGAGGCCATTACCTCCTGTATCGTCGGATTTCTCGTGCTCGTCTTTTCCGTTTTGTTTTTGAGAGTGGTGGGAGTGGACATCCTGCAGATCCCGGGCTGGAGCTAAGTGATATAATAAACCTATGCTTTTCAAACAGTTCTCCGAGACCCTTTCCCTACTGGAAAAGACCGATTCCCGCCTGAAAATGACGGAGGTCCTGGCAGGCCTGTTCCGGGAGACCCCGGCCGAAGAGATCGATAAAGTATGCTACCTGCTGCAGGGCAGGGTGGTACCGCTCTATGTCAAGCTGGACTTTGGTCTCGCGGAAAGGCTCGTCTTCAAAGCCTTCGTTTCCGCCTTTTCCCTGAACGGCAAAGAGGCCAGGCGCCGTTTCCATGAGCTTGGGGACCTTGGTCTGGCAGCGGAGGAGTACCGCAGGGTGACGCGGACCCTTTTCCAAACCGACCGGGAACCGACTGTCATTGAAGTGTACAACCGGCTCTACCAGCTCGCCAAATTGGAGGGTGGCGGCTCACAGGAAGCCAAACTCCATCAGGTGGCCGACCTCCTTCAGGAACTTGATCCCCTGTCCAACCGTTTCCTGGTCAGGATCCTGGTGGGAAACCTGCGGCTGGGGTTCTCGGAGATGACCGTCCTTGATGCCTTTTCCTGGATGACGGCCGGAGACAAGAGCCTGCGGGCGGAGATAGAGAAGGCATATAACGTCCGGCCGGACCTCGGGTTCATCGGTCGTACCCTCAAAGCAAAGGGCCTCGGGGGTCTGAAAGGGGTGAAGCCGGAGGTGGGCGTACCCATCCTGATGGCCAAAGCCGAACGGGTGGCTGTCCCCGGGGACATCCTGGAGAAGACCGCCGGGGAAGCGGCCGTCGAGCCGAAGTTCGACGGCTTCCGGTTGCAACTCCATCTTTTGCCCGACAAGACGGTCCGCATATACTCCCGCAATCTCGACGACGTGTCCTATATGTACCCGGACATCGTGGCCGCCCTGGTGGCTGAAGCGGGGGCCGGGGAACTCATCATCGAAGGCGAGGCCGTGGGCTACAACCCCGGGACGGGCGAGTTCCTGCCCTTCCAGGAGACGGTGCAGCGCAAAAGAAAGTACAACATCGCCGAGGTCAGCCGAGAGGTCCCCCTGAAGCTTTACGCCTTCGACCTCCTGTACCTGGAAGGCCGTTCCTTCATCAACGAACCGTACCTGAAGAGGCGGGAAACTCTCAAGAAGATCATCAAAGGCACAAACGGCGTCATCACCGTCGCCCCGGAGCGGGTGGTCAGGGAACCGGCCGAACTGGAGGCGCTTTTCACCGAATATGTGTCCGAGGGCCTGGAGGGCATTATGGCCAAAAAGCTCACCGGCCGGTACGAGGCCGGCGCCCGGGGCTGGAACTGGATCAAATTCAAGCACAGCTATGCCGCCAGGGTCACCGATACTCTCGACTGCCTGGTGATGGGGTACGACTACGGGAAAGGCAAGCGGACCAAGTTTGGCCTGGGCGCATTCCTGGTCGGGGTCAGGGACGAAAAGAACGATCGGTTCGTCACCATCGCCAAGATAGGCACCGGCCTCACGGACGAGGAGTGGCGCTCGCTCAAGGACAGCGCCCACCGCCACGAGGTGAAGGAGAAGCCCGCTGCTTATGAGGTTAATAAGTTGATGGCTGCGGACGTTTGGCTCGAACCGGGGATCGTGGTGGAGATCCGGGCCGACCAAATCACCAAAAGCCCGGCCCATACCGCCGGGCTGGCCTTAAGATTCCCCAGGCTGGAGCGGTTCCGTACGGACAAGCGGCCGACCGACGTGACCAGTTTACCCGAATTGGACAGGATATTCCGGTCCCAGCGCAACCATTCGGTATAATAACCTGATGGGCACCCTATCGCTCCTCACCTACAATCTGTTGTATGGCCGGGCTTTCCGGGATCTTCTGGATTACCTGAAGGCCTACAAGCCGGACATAGTCGTGGTACAAGAGTTTAAAGTGGGCGACGAGGAGTTCGCCAAAATGGAGGAGGCAGGTTATCTTCTGGCCGACTACTCGCACTCCTTCTTCAAGCACTTCAAATTCTATTCCATCGCCACTTTCTATAATCCGGACAGGCTCGAGCACAAGAACGGGGAAGCCGTCAGTTTGGCGCGCGGAGCCTACGAATTTCTACTTTTCCTGATGGGATTTGGCAAGACGGAGCGCACCGCCCTCTACAATCATTTCATCGTCCGGTCGACCGGGCGGGAGGTGGAGGTGTGCAACCTGCATCTGACGCCCCTGACCGGGACGAACAGGGTCAGGAACAACCAGCTCACCACGGCCATCAACCATCTCGACAAGAACTCCCTCCGTCCGGCCATCGTGGTCGGGGATTTCAACTATCCGTACAATAGAAAGGGCCTGGAGAGGCTCTTCCAGAGTGACTCGTTCCTGGAGGCGACCGACAACCTGTACTATACCTACGAGAACACCATCCTCGGTCTCATCAGGTTCAAGGCCAAGACCGACTACATCCTTTACAAGGGGATGAAGAAGAAGGAAACCACCCGCCTGGACAGAAAAAGGTCCGACCATTTCCCCATCCTGGCCGAATTCACCCTCTGACTGACACCCTTTTTATAGCGTTTTTTCCTTTTCCCCGGGTTTTCCACATCAGTAATTGAATTTATTTTAACCTGTCGTGGTAGCCTATATCAGGCAATAATAACTATAGGTCTGCCTATAAAATGGGGTAAAATAACTATAGGACTTGACAACCACGGAGAGGGCCGGTACAATTTTTCCATGGTCAGGAAAAAGGAAAACAGTCTCCGGATTTCGCTCAAAAAGGAGCTTGGCAAAGTGATGAATTTCGAATCGGAGTTGAAGAAGTTGATCGGTTTGAGGCAAAAGCTGCCTCTGCAATACATCGCCTAAAATAAAAAAGAGCATTACTACCGCTCGCGGGGGGTTGCGACGAATAGTAATGCCCTAGTTAACCCTGATTGTACAATATTAAAAATATTTGTCAAACTACTTCTCCTTACCCGCTGAAGAACTCATTCCATCCGTTTTTTTAGTATAATTGACGTTGTTTACACAGGAGGAGTCGCATAGTGGTCCATTGCACAGGTTTGCTAAACCTGCGAGCCTCTTTTTGGCTCACGTGGGTTCGAATCCCACCTCCTCCGCAACTTAAGAGCGGGTATGCTATAATATCAATCAAGATCGTAGATTCTGCTTGAGTAACATCATTTAAGCTCTCCGTCCCATTATCCATTAAGGGAAGAGCTTCAGAAGCTCTTACTTTCTTTTTTATAATTTATTTATTTTTTGAGTATGAATAACAACTACAAAAGGAGGCCGGCCACCCGTTTCGGCCGAGGCAGGGGTGGGAACGGTTACAGCCGTTACGGAAGGGGAAATTATGCCAGTGAAAGCACTTCCGTTTATGGGTATATAGAACGGGCCAGCCAAAAGAGCTATCAGGCCACCGAAGCGGTTTCCCAGGCACAAATGCCTATCCAGGAACTGGACCTGCCCGCTTCCCTTTTGGCCAATATCCGGCGGCGCGGATACACGGGCTTTACCCCGATCCAGGCTAAAGGCATTCCGGCCATCCGTGAAGGGCGCGACATCATCGGCATTGCCAATACGGGCACGGGCAAGACCGCCGCTTTTTTGATCCCGCTTATTGAGCAGATACTGAATGACAGGGGACACCGGTCGCTCATCATAACACCGACACGGGAGCTGGCCCTGCAGATCCGTGAGGAGCTTGCTTTGCTCTCCCACGGCATGGATATTCTGAGCGCGCTTTGCATCGGCCAGTCGTCCATGCACAGGCAGATCAGCCAGCTGGACCGCGACCCGCAGGTAGTGATCGGCACTCCCGGGCGTTTGAAGGATCTGATCTCCCGCCGCCGGCTGAAGCTGGACAGGTTCCGGATGGTCGTTCTGGATGAGGCCGACCGTATGCTGGACATGGGCTTTATCAATGACGTCAGGCAGATCATATCCTGCCTTTCGCCGAGCAGGCAGTCGCTGTTTTTCTCGGCCACCATCTCTATGCCTATCAACCGGCTGATCCAGGCCTTTGTGAAGAATGCGGTGACGGTTTCGGTCAAGACTCAGGAAACGGTCAGCCATATCCGCCAGGAAACGGTCAAAGTGGAGCACGGGGATACCAAGCTCGAAAAACTAGGGGCTCTCCTCAGCCAAGCCGAATTCACCAAGGTGCTCGTTTTTGGGCGTACCAAGCGCGGCGTGGAGAAGCTGTACCGCGAATTGTCACAAAGAGGCTTTAAGGTAGCCTCAATCCATGGCAACAAAACCCAACCCAAACGCTATGAGGCGATCAGGCTGTTTAAAGAAAACCGGGTCCGGGTCTTGGTGGCGACCGATGTTGCCGCGCGGGGACTGGACATAGACAGCGTTTCCCATGTCATCAACTACGACGCTCCCCAAACATATGAGGACTACATTCACCGTATAGGCAGGACGGGCCGGGCGAACAACGAGGGCACGGCGCTGACATTTGTTTGATAACCTTTATATATGGAGAAGTATATCCAGGTGGTCAGGGTTTCCCTGAGCCAGTACCTCGTTTACCGCCTGAGCTTTATTCTCTGGCGCCTCAGAGTGGTCCTGAACCTTCTGTTCGTCTACTTTTTGTGGACGGCGGTCTTTTCCGGCCGGGCCAGTCTCTTCGGTTACAGCCAGGAGCAGATGATCACTTATGTCCTCCTCATTTATTTCCTGGGCGACATCGTCTTTTCCAGCCGTACGGGCGACCTGGCCAACTACATCCGGAACGGCGACATCATCAACTTTCTCATCCGCCCCATCCATCTCTTCCAATTCATGTTCGCCCGCGAGTTCGTGGACAAGCTGATAAATATCGTCTTTTCGGGATTGGAGATAGTCCTGTTAGTGGTCCTTTTCCGGCCGGACTTTTTTGTCCAGACGGACGTTTCGGCTTATGTGTTGATGGCCTTGGGCACGGGCCTTGGTCTGATAAGCGCCTACTTCACCTCGCTGACCATTTCGCTCATCGCCTTCTGGACGGCCGAGGTCTGGGCCCCGCGGTTCGTCTATTTCGTGCTCCTGACCGTCCTCGCCGGGAGCTACTATCCGCTGGACGTGTTGCCGCCCATCCTTTATAACCTGCTTCTCCTTACCCCCTTCCCGTATTTTGCCTATCTGCCGGCCAAGATATTCATCGAAGGACCGAATGCCCAGTTCGTCGTCATGCTGGGCATGTCCGCGGTCTGGGCCTATCTATCCTACCTGATCGCGCGGCTGGTATGGCGCAAAGGCATTAAAGAGTTCAGTTTTTATGGACGATGAGCAGGAACCTGAAGATCTTCTGGCTGTTAAGCCTCTTTAGTCTGAAAACCACCCTGCAGCACAGGACCGGGATCATTTTCTTCATCCTGGGTAAGGCCATCCGGTTCGGCATGTTCTTCCTGTTCATCTACTATCTTTTGGTCAATACCCGGCTCCTGGCCGGCTACACCCTCGCGCAGACGCTTGTCTTCTACCTGACCTTCAACATCATCGACACTCTGGCCCAGCTATTGTTCAGGGAGGTGTACCGCTTCCGCTCCCTGGTGGTGGCGGGGGAGCTCGACTCCGTTCTGGTAAAACCTTATCATCCGCTCCTGAGGGTGTTGCTCGGGGGGGTGGATCTGATGGACGCCATCATGCTCGTCCCCTATACGCTGCTCCTTTCCTATTTCATCGTCTCGGCGGGGGTGCTGGCGGGCCTGAACATCCTGTTCTATGTCATGCTGATAGGGAATGCCCTCCTGATAGCGGCCGGCTTTCATATCTTCGTTCTGGTCTTGGGTATCCTGACCACCGAGGTGGACCATACCATCATGATCTACCGCGACATCACCCGGATGGCCATCCTGCCGATAGACATCTACCGCGAGCCGGTCCGCACGCTCATCACCTTCGTCATCCCGGTGGGGGTGATGATGACTTTTCCGTCCCGGGCGCTTTTCAACCTCCTCTCTCCGGCGGCCGTCGCCGTCAGCTTTGCCATCGGTCTGGTCGTCTTTTCCTTCAGTCTGCTGGCTTGGCGGGGAGCATTAAGAAAGTACCAGAGCTATGGGGGATAAGTTGATAGAATTAACTTTATGATCAAAGTCGACAACCTGGTCAAGATCTACCGCACCCACGTCAAGAAGAACAACCTGTTCCTGGACTTTTTTGCCCGGGAATACGAGGAGACAAAAGCCCTCAAGGGCATCAGCTTTGAGATCGGGGACAACGAGCTGATAGGTTTCATCGGCCCTAACGGCGCCGGCAAGACCACCACCCTCAAGATCCTCTCCGGCATCCTGTACCCGACCTCGGGGAAGGTGAATGTCCTGGGCTTCACCCCCTTCGAAAAACGCAAGGAGTTCCTGAAACAGATCGCCTTCGTCATGGGCCAGAAGAACCAGCTTCTATGGGAACTGCCGCCCGAGGACAGCTACCGGCTTTTCAAGGCCATCTATGAGATAGACGACCAGAACTACCGCCGCCACCTGTCCGAGCTGGTGGAGCTGTTGGACGCCCAAAAGATCATCGGCCAGCCGGTGCGGGGTCTGTCCCTGGGGCAAAGGATGAGGGCCGAGCTTATCGGGGCCCTTTTGCACCGGCCGAAGGTGCTTTTCCTGGACGAGCCGACCATCGGCCTGGACATCTTCGCCCAGACCACCATCATCAATTTCATCCGGGAGTACCAGCGTAAGTACAAGGCGACCATCATCCTCACCTCCCACTATATGAAGGACATCCAGCGTCTGGCCAGGCGGGTGCTCATGATCGACCGCGGGAACGTCATCTTCGACGGGCTGCTCTCCCGGATGGTGGGCAGGTTTTCGCGGGAAAAGGAGATCCAGATAGCGCTTCGCCAAAAGGTCAGTCCCGAACTCCTGAAAGGACTGGACCTGCCCTACGAGTACGGCTATCCCGTCCTGAAGATCAGGGCCCCCAAAGAAAAGCTTCTCAAACTCATGCAGACCTTTTTGCCCCGTCTCGACTACTCCGACTTCACCCTGGAGGACGAGCCGATTGAGGAGGTCATCAAAAAAGTGTTCCAGAATAGCGCCGAAAAGGCGTAGCTGGTATAATTAACCCATGAGCAAACGGAGCATGGAGTTGCGCACCCTGAAGGGTTTCCGCGATTTTTTACCGGCCGAAAAGAAGAAACGCGATTTTTTATTGGCGAAGGCTAGTGCTGTGGCCGAAAGGTTCGGGTTCGAGCCACTGGAGACACCCACCCTGGAATACGCCTCGCTACTATTAGGCAAATACGGGACCGAGGCGGACAAACTGGTCTATACCTTTACGGACAAGGGCGGCCGGGAGGTGGCCCTGAGGTATGACCAGACGGTACCGACAGCCCGCATCCTGGCCCAATATGGGAACGAGCTCCCCAGGTTCTTCCGCCGCTACCAGGTTCAGAACGTCTTTAGGGCCGATAAACCCCAGAAAGGACGCTACCGCGAGTTCACCCAGTTCGACATCGATATTTTCAACAGCCGCTCGGAGATCGCCGATGCGGAGATCCTCGCCTGCACCTATGCCGTCTTTCAGGAAATAGGCTATCCGGGCGTCAGGCTCAAGGTAAATGACCGCAATCTTCTCTTCGCCAGTTTGGAAAAGTATGCGGCGGAGAGTGCCATTGTCCTGTCCCTCATCCAGACCATCGACAAGCTGGAGAAGATAGGGGAGCAGAAAGTGGTGGCCGAACTCGTAGGCAAGGGTCTGCCAGAAAAGAAGGCCGGACAGGCGCTAAAAGAGGTGAAGGAGGCGGGGATGAGTCCCGTTCTCGAAAAGATCGTCAAATATGCCCGCGGGCTCGGCGTACCGGCAGAGGCAATGGAGTTTTCGCCCACCCTGGCGCGTGGCCTGGATTACTATACCGGCATGATCTTTGAGATCGTCGTTCCCGGCTACAATGCCGGCTCTCTCGGGGGCGGCGGCCGGTATGACAGGCTGATCGAGGAATTATCGGGCGTCAGTGTCCCGGCGGTGGGAGTAGCCTACGGCATAGACCGGATGATCGAAGCGGCCGAGGAATTCAAGCTCTTCCCCGCAGGCGACCTTGGCACAAAGATCCTGGTCACCGTCCTGGACCAGCCGGAAAAGGCCCTATCCGCGGCCCGTCAGCTGAGGGCAGCGGGCTACAGCGCCGAGGTCTACCCGGATACAGCCAAGCTCGACAAGCAACTCAAATACGCGGATAAGAAAGGCATTCCCTTCGCGGTCATCATCGGCGCCGCGGAAGCCAGTGGAGGCAGGGCGGCGGTCAAAAACCTCCGGACCGGGGAGCAGACTTTACTCGCCGAAGCCGATTTAGTAAACTTTTGGAAGAAATAATCTGTTTCATAAACTATGTCTAAGGGCAATTTAATCTACGGAGGGCTGTATGCCCGCACCACCAAAAGGGTGGTGGACATACTTCTCTCGCTTGTGCTGACGGTCTTTTTTTTGCCGGTCAGTCTGGCGGTGGCTTTCCTGATCAAGCTTTGTTCGGACGGGCCCGTTTTTGCCGACACCCCGGAACGGGTGGGCAAGGACAGCCGTTCCTTCAAGATGTACAAATTCCGTTCCATGATCAAGAACGCCCACCAGTTACTTCGCACCGACCCGAAGTTCAAGGAGCTCTACGAGACCTACAAAAAAAGCAGCTATAAGCTTTACAACGACCCACGGGTGACGCCCGTCGGCCGGTTCATCCGCAAGTATTCCCTGGACGAGGTGCCCCAGATATTGAACGTCCTCAAAGGCGACATGAGTCTGGTGGGACCGCGGGCCTATTACCCGGACGAGATCAAGGAACAGCTCGCCAAGCACCCGGAGGCCAAGAAATACCTGGAGACCGCCCTCAAGGTCAAGCCGGGCATCACCGGCTACTGGCAGGTCTACGGCCGCAGTGAAGTGCATTTCGACAAGCGGATCAAGATGGACGCAGAATACGTCCGGAACATCTCTTTATGGTATGATATTAAGATAATTTTCAAGACCCCCTGGGCCATGCTCAGCGGCCGGGGAGCGGTCTGACGTTTTTAATAGTTCAGGCAACTGACATTAGAAGATTTCTGGACGCGGCCCCCCTGAAAAAGGACTACGCCGCCCATGAACCAACAGTCATGAAAAGAAGGACGGCTACCCGCGTTTTCGGCGGGAAAATCAAACTGACCAAAAAACAGCTTTATACCCTGTGGGGAGCGACGGTGGTAGTGATCCTTTTTTTCTATCTGACTCTCATCCGCCCCATCCAGAAAGCGAATGCCCGCCTGACCACCCTGAAGGCGATAGCGGCCGAAACCAAGGCCGCGGCCAAGGATCAGGACCTGCCGCTCATGCAGGCGAACGTCAAAAAGCTCCAAAGCGAGGTGGCGCTCCTGAAAAAGGATATCCGCTTCCTTTACCTCTACAAGTACACCCCTTTTGTCGGCTTTATGCTCTCGGATGCCGGGAACGGGCTGGAAGCGGCCACCTACCTTTTGTCAGCCGCGGACCAGACGGTGGCGGCCATCGAGCCCTACGCCGATCTCTTAGGCTTCAAAAAGGGAACGGAGTTTGCCGATCAGCCGACGGAGAAGAGGCTGGAGACGGCCATCCTGACCATAGACAAGCTGGTCCCGAAGGTGGACGGGATAGAAGCCGACCTCGAGCAGGCAAAAGTGTACCTGGCCCGGATAAATCCGGACCGCTACCCGGCCAAACTAGGCAAAAAGGTGGTCAGGGAAAGGGTCAGGCAGGTGTATGACCAGGTCTTTGACGGACTGACGCTCGCCATAGACGCCAAACCCCTCTTCAAGCGGCTGCCCTATATTCTCGGCAAGGACGAGGAAAGGAAATACCTGGTCCTTTTTCTGAACGATGCGGAACTTAGGCCGACGGGGGGCTTCATCACCGCCTATGCCATCTTTTCCGTGGACCGGGGCAAGATAACCGTGAAGGAATCCTCGGATATCTACGAGCTGGACAACACCCTCGCGAGCCACCCCCGAGCGCCGCGGGAGATACTGACCTACCATAAGGGCGTCTCCACCTTCAATGTTCGCGACAGCAACCTGTCACCGGACTATCCCAAGTCCATCGAGTATTTCGAGGAACTGATGGAGCGATCAAGCCGCAATCTGGACTATGACGGGATCATCTCCATCGACACCCAGGTCTTGGTACGGACTTTGGAGATCCTCGGGCCTACGGAGGCAAACGGCATTACCTTTAACGCGGAAGTGGACCCCCGCTGCGACTGCCCCCAGGCCATTTATGAACTGGAAAATGAGATCACCCGGCCGGTCGGCTACCTGAAGGAAGCCCGCAAAAGCATTTTGAGCGTTCTTCTCTACAACCTGATGCAGAAGGCCTTGGGCGTGTCCCCTTCGCAGTACTGGGGGCCGCTGATGAGTTCCTATATCGGGGAGCTTGAGGAAAAGCACATCCTGGTCAATTTCAAGGACCAGGCCTCCCAGAAGGCGATGGAGTCGCTGAACTTCGCCGGCCGCGTCCAGAATTTTGACGGCGACTACCTGCATATCAACAACACCAACTTCGCCGGGGCGAAGTCCAATATGTACCTGAAATATAAGGTCGAATCCCATACCGAAAGGAAAGGGGACAAATACTTCCGGGAGCTGACACTGGAATACCGAAACATCTATCCGGCCTCGGACTGCAACGAGGAGCGGGGGGGCTTGTGCCTGAACGCACCGTTAAGGAACTGGCTAAGGGTCTATGTGCCCAAAGGGGCCAGGCTCGTCAGCTTTGTCGGCTCGCAAAGAGAGGTGCAGGAATATGAGGAGCTTGGCAAACAAGTGTTTGAAGGCTACATGACCGTCAACCCCCTGGGCAAGGCGGTGGTGAAGGTGAGCTATGAGATTCCGGCGAGCGTTATAGACGGGAAAGAGTATCGTCTCCTGGTCCAGAAACAGCCGGGGATAGACGAAATGGAAATGGTCGTCGGCTACGGAAAAGAAGAGCAGTTTGACACCCTGATCAAGGACACGACCTACGTTTTCTAACTTCTTCTTGGTATAATAATCCGCATATGAGGGGTAGGGAAGGGCTGCCGGTCCAGATCGGTCTGGCCGAGGCCGGCAAAGAAAACATCACTGTCTATGAAGTGCCTGCCGGGACGGTCATCTATCCGGTCCGGAGCGGCCGCGGCGTAGTGCAGGAAAGCTTCCTGGCCGATGCCACCGGCCGGAAGGCAAAGGGCCTGAACGAATACCGGGTGCGGCCGGACCAGGACGCCTGCCTGTATTTTGACGGCCGGCACTGGACCCTGCCGGGCGGTGCCTGCTTCGGCGCCTATGCCAGCGCCCTCCACAAACGGACCGTCGGTCCGAACGGCCAGGGCTCTCTTTGATTTTTCACGACCGCCTTCTCAGCCTGGTTATCCTTTGGGGAATGATGACGTCTGCCATGCCCATCACCTGGGGCAGGGGCAAAAACTGCCGCTTGGGAAAAAGGACATTTCTGAAGCCAGGGGCAGCCAGCTCCAGTTCGTCGGCCACTATCCCCTTAAGATCGGCCCCGCACTCCACTTCGCGGTCCAGGCCGCTCAGGAAATCCACATACTCGTACATTGCCCATTCGGACACGGGGATGAAGGGTCTCTCTCTGGCCCTCAGGTCCATTCTCAGCGCGAGATGGGTCAGGAGGCCGGTCTGAATGTAGGGTCCGGCCGGGAAAGGGATTTTGTAAGCATGGGGGATGGAGAAGAGGTTCTCCTTGAGGATGATGAACTGGTACGGGTCATGCTCGTAGATGAAATGTTCCTCCCGGCCGAGGTCGGGGAGGCGGTTCCTCTTCCAGAAGGTCTCGCGAAAATGGCGGAGGAACTCAGGACTGAACATAGGCTTATAAGGTACACACTCTAGAACAATAGTGTAAGCGGCCGGTGAGAATGGCAAAGGATAACGTTAAGACCTTTGTTGTAGTGTATAATGGGGCACCATGACGCTGGCGGAAAAAAATTTACTGAACAGGGACCTGTCACCCGAGGGCCGGCGGCTCGATCACCTGGCCTCATTCATTAAGGCGAGGAACCTGCCCGGCTATTACCAGGCCGTGTTCGACTGGTTCTTCGAGCGGTCGAGCCCCGGTCAGGAAGCGGAGAGGAAAGCCCTCTACCTGTTCAATTCGGCCTGCCTTCTGACCAATAACCTGGCCTATGGCCTCCTCCCCGAGGTCAGCAACTACCGGGTGCTTTTCTATTCCCCCCGGTCCAGGCACAACCCGAGCCGCAGTGTGTGGCGGGCGGACATCAGCGTCTATCTGGGACAGGACAATGGCACCGGCCGTCGCTACGGCTACGGGCAGACCAGGGACGCCCTGCTCGCCGCCGATCACTCCTTCCGGGGCACGCTGTCAGTCGGGAAACGGTGGCAGTTGAACGAACAGGCGGACCCCGGGAAGGACGAATTCTCGACGGCGGAAAGCATCTCCCTCAGCCGGATGCGGGACAGGGACGAGCATATCGAGGGACTCGTTCTCAGGCGGCTCGGCAACTATGGCGAGCCGTTCCGCCACCATGTCACCTTCGCGGCCGAGATTGTCCCAAAGGACTAGTTGAATCTTATTCCAGGCGGATGTTGTCGGGTGGGGCGTCGTTGATCTCTTCCGACTTGATGAACAGCCTTTGCATATAGGTGACGCCCGAGGCTTCGAACCTGGCCGTCCGGGCTTTGGACTCTTCCAGGAACCGTTCCCACCAGGGCCATGCCTCGGCGCTTTCCGCCGCGTCCGGCTGAAAACCGTTCAGGAAGATGTTGTAGGGCTGGTCATCGCCCGGCCGGCGCTCGAGCTTGAGGTCGGTGGGCAGGCCGAACTGCCAGGCGGTTTCCCTGTCCACCTGTTTGGCGAGCTTCCGGGATTTCCAGCGCACCAGGTCCACGAAGTCGTTGATGTCGCTGTCGAAGTTGAAGAACGGGTACTCGCGGTGTGCCCGCTCCAGAACCTGGCGCATATTCTTCTCGCCCTGCCTGACCTGGCCCATCTGCCGGAGTACTTCGTACATCCGTTGCATATATTCGGGGAATCTATCTTTCTTAGCCCATTTACGGGCCAGAAACAGGGAATAGATACCCATGTCGAGGTTCGCGTTGACGGGCTTGTAGGGGAAGGACAGGGCCTTACCCTCCACAACGACCTTCACGAGCCGCATCAGCCCCCGCGCCTTGGCCATGGTAATGCTGTCCAGGACCACCTTGTCCGTGCCGTAGATGGCCTTGTTGGCCATATATTCGCCGACGATGTCCACGTGCCCGGTCAGGGAAGATTGGTAGGCAGCCTCGGAAAAATACAGGCCGTCTGCCCCCAAACAGACCTGATTCTGCTCTGTATCCCGGCCTAGGCAGAAGCGCTCGAAGTTCAGATCCTCCTCACCCATGTGCTCGATGCCTTCCGGATCCACCCCGATCAGGCAGGAAACGTGAGCGCCCCTTTGCTCGTCGCCCGCCACCACCACATCGAGGTCGTTCCAGGGGAACTCGCTCTTCTGCATGGACAGGGGGGCGTTCGCCACCGCGTTCAAAACCGCCCGGGCCGGGCCGCCCTTGTGCCAGATCTTCTCGTTTTCGGGAAGGGGGATCTCCTGCCAGGAGTCCTCGACAGGGTGTTTGACGCGCAGAATGGTGGCATGGCCGCCGTTCAAAGGAATGCGGTGGGTCTGGAACCTGTCCGGGTGCATGGCCGTAAGGTCCGCAAGGCCGATAAAATGGGTTTCCATCTCCTCTATCTTGGGCTCGAAACGGATGGCCATCTCCATGGAGAGCTGCATGATCAGGTCTTCGGCGGCATGGGCGATCTCGCTGTCGTTCCCGGCCGGACGGCTGGCACCTGTCCTCAAATAGGCTTTGGCCCTGTCGATCTGGGCTTGGAAATAGGCCCGCATGGCGGGGTCGCTGAAGTCGCCCAGTTCGCGCTCAAAGCGCATCAGGGTGCGGGCGGTTTGCCGCCACCACGAGGAAGGCGCGCCCTCCATTGCCTCCGGAAAGCGGGAGATCTTTTCCCTTAAGGTCAACCGGTCTGAATTTAGGCCCTCAGCAACAGACATCTCAGATGCGAAAAATTATAGGACAGGTATTGTAACCTATATAGCGGGGGGATTGCAAGCCCAAATTGAGTTTAAGAGCATAATGAGGCCACGATATGTAATATGAATGTAAGAAGGGATACTTTGAAGAAAACCTATAATATGGAAGTGGCCGTCCGGGTGGTCCGGCCGCTGTTTTTGAGAACGGTCACTGTGCAGGACCGGAAAAAGATGTATATATTCATCAAACGAACTATGGGCACGTACTTATAGCAATTTTCCTTCACCAGAAAGGAGGTGAATAGAATGAAGAAGTTAATTTTATCCTTTCTGCTTATTGGCTTTTTTGCTTTCCTAGCTTTCGTTAAGCCATCAGAAGCTGCAAAACCTGGACAATGTACCACGATCCAAGATGGAACCCTGTTGACTTCCGATGGGTTACCAATAACCGTAGGTTTTAATGAATGAGGTTACAACTATCAAGGTCGCTTTTTTCACGGTGGTTATTGTGATGCTTATCGAGACGCAGCTTGGTGCCAGCCTTATAAGGATATACAACTATCGATGAAGTGGAATGATGCCTGGCTTTCTAATAAGGATTGCGATAATGATGGACTACTGGACAGGCATTATGGCTACGCAAGCTATAGAGGATCGGGTGCTTGGTTGACCAACCACATGTGGGGAACCGGTGAGATCGATGGAAAAGAATATAAATGGACATATTTCTCAAAGATAGTGGCGGCCCCCTTAGATGCTGTCTTGGATAATGGAATATGGTATACACCTGAAGGGGACGAGATAGGACCTTCAATATGGGGTGAGTTTGCCATAATACAGCAAGTGTCCAATGATAAGGCGTATGATGAACATGGCCTGTTATATAAGGGTTTCAGGCCGGGCTTCGGTGCTTGGTAAGAATGTCACTTTCTGATCAGGGGAATGGCGGAGGGAGGGACCTTCCGTACCTTGACCTTTGTGTGCCCCAAAAGCTTGGCCTTCATCAGCCGGTGGAGGCCGTCCAGAAACAGCCAGCGCCCCTTCCAGAACATGATGTCCAGGGGATACTCAAGGTCCGCGTCCATGGTGCGCCTGAACTCCTTCTCATGTGTCTCGGGGTTTTCCATCACCTCGATGGGCTTCAGGTCATAGTAGCCGCCGTCCGTCCACAGAAAGGGAACGTCTAAATGCCACTCGAGGTCGGCCACGGCCATCTCCTCCACAGGCAGGTCCAGTGCCCAGACCTTCTCCTCGCTCCAGGAAAAGTCGAAGCCTATCTTTTCTATCAGTGCCGGCATTTTCCTGTCCATAGAGAAATTATACCTGTTAAATTAGTCCTTTTTTTTCACCCACCGGCCGCTATCTTCGTCCTTCTCGTAGACTTTTTTGACCGCGTTCCAGGCCACGGCATGGGCCGTCTCCTCGCGGGTGCGGTTGCCCTGCCGTTCGTGCGGCTCGTCATACTGCTCCCACGCGCTATTGAAGGCATCCTTGTATATCTCCTGGGCGTGGTCGGGCAGCACGTTCCTCACGCTCTCCGGCAGGTCCTCGTTCCTGTTGTAAACCATGCCTTACAGATACGGCATTTCCGTGTAAATCCGGTTAAAGGCGGGTAAGAAGCGGGTAAGAAGCGGGTAAAAACGCCCTCACTCCTGCAGCTTCTTGACCATGAGGAGAGGCGAGAACTTGGCTACGGAGGGCGGCAGCCTTAACTTATCCTCCATGGACAGGTCAAAGTACGGGGTGCGGATCTTATCGAAAAAGCCGGGATGCCCGCTGACGATAAACTCCAACAGATACTCGAACCCCAGGGTACGGTAGATGTCCTCCAGCCTTTGGTAAAAGCTGGTACCTATGCCCCGGCGGTGGAGTTCCGGCCGGTCGACGAGGTTCCTGGTCATGAGGACGTGGGGATAGTCGGGGGAGGCGTCCGCCTGGTAGGCCAGATAGACCTTGTCGTTCAGGGTCAGCCGGCCGCCGTAGATCTGTTTCCGGAACCGGACGTGCATTGGGTCGACATAAAAGGGTATGTTCTGGCGGTATTGCCTGGCGCCTGATAGATCCATGCCGGCCGTATACTGGTCGAAGACGAGGGGGTCCGTCAGGGAGTGGTTTTTCCGCTCATATATGAGAACGCCCAGCCGGCGGGGATCCGCCTCTTCGGTATACAGGGTGCGCACCCTGCCCGGGTCTTCGGCCATCTCCAGGATCTGTCTGGGGATAAAAACGCCGCCCAGATTTTCGGGGATGTCCAGTCTTTGGCTGGCGCCGCAGTCCCTGGCCCAGGCCATGAACTCCTGCCAGTAGGCGGCATAGAGGGTAGCGGGATCTTCCGGTCGTGCCAGTTCGCTCGCGCTCCTCATGATGTGCAGTAGTTTATTCGTAAGGCGACATGAGCTGGAAATAGTTGCCGTCCGGGTCTGCCAGGGTGGCGATCAGGTAATCCTCCTCCTCGTCCGGTTTGTACGGCTCGGCGATAACTTTGGCCCCGGCCTTCTTCATCCGCGCAAACTCTGTCTCCACCTCCTCCGTCTCCAGGTTGAACATGATCCGCTCGGGGTTTTTGCTCGCCCCCTTGACCTTGTCATGGGGCCCGATCATCAGGTGACAGCTGCCCACCTGGAACCCGGAGAAGCTTTCGTCAGCCCAATCCGGTTCCATCTCGAAAATCTTCGCGTAAAACTCCACCAGCCTGTCCGGGTCCTCGGAGAAGATCATTAAAGAACTGAAATCAAGCATACTATTCTTATACTCCCTGCTTGCAATAAGAGCATCGGATTGAAGTTAGAAATGGGTAATAACCCCGAATATTGTGACTTTTGACCTATGACTAGTCCCATAGTATAATATATCCAATGAAAGACGTCTATGTCCCCGTCCAGGCCGAAGTCCGTCCTGTGCACCGCCGACTGACCATCGATCCGAGCCCGGAAATGGACAGGCTGTTGACCGACCACCCGGAGTTCTTCGGTTTCGAGTCCCCCTTGGGCCGCGTCCTCTGCGACCAGACGCCCGTCAACATGGTCGCCTCCCTGGCCCTGATGAAACATGGAAGGGAGTTCCACCGCTACTTCAACGGCAGTCGATTGCACAAAGGCATTTTACGACCGGTGGAACTTTTAGAGAACATCCCCATCGTCCAGCCCAAAAATCTGGGCATCGCCCCCCTCGCCCTCTACAAGCGGGGAGTGGGCGCCCACTCTGCGGTCATTTTGAACGGCCCCCTCGCGGGCGGCATCCTCGAGTGGTGCGACCAGAGCCGCAGTTGCGTGGAGGGGATGGATTTCAGCCGCGTCTGGAACGAAGATGCAAAAGGCAACTGGACGGTGCCCCTGCCCGACTTTGTCACCGAGCTTCGCCTGGGCGACGAGGAGGACATGGAGTTCATGCGGCATTTTTATGCGGTGGTCAACAGCTACCGCAAGGTGCACGGCAGCCAGACCGGCGTGTTCTTCGACCTGCTGTTCGAGATCTACCCCGAACTCTCCGGCATTGTGGATCCAGCCCGTTTTCACACAACGGAAAGCGTCCCCGTCCTTGCCTAATTTTTCTCCTAAAAGGTCTGATAACTTGCAGAACTGCCATTATAAAATATCTATATGCCTGATAAAATTAAGAAAATCGAAGCTTACTTGATGATAGCCCTCGTCATCTGGGGTATCTTAGCTATTTATTTTAAAAATTCTCATTCAGAAAAACATGACGATGAGCCTGCAAAAGTCAGAGAAAGTAATATTTGGGAATCAAATGTATATTCTGAAGCGAGTACTACCACATCATCCTCGGCGCCAATCCGTTTCATAACCCTAGCCGAAAAATCAGAAAAGGGGTAAAATGGCTGTATAAATGCAAAAAGAAGCCAAGGCAAGACTTAAAATAAATAAACTTCTTGAGGAGGCGGGTTGGAGACTGGTAGACGATGGAGAAAATAAAGCTAATGTTAAAGTCGAATCTCACACTAGACTAGAAGATTTGGGAGACAACTATGAACATGCAAAAAACGGTTACATTGATTACTTATTATTAGGTTCCGATAATTTTCCAGTTGCAGTGCTGGAGGCAAAAAGAGAAGAAATTCACCCGTTAAACGCAAAAGAACAGGCAAGGGATTACGCGAATAGTGTTCATGCTCGCTATATTATTCTAAGCAATGGAAATATCCACTATTTGTGGGATACAAAAGAAGGCAACCCAGAACAGATTATGCGTTTTCCTGCACAAGCTTCTTTGGTTGAGTTTCAAAAATATACCCCAAACCCGCAAAAACTATCAGAAGAAGTTATAGAAAATGATTATATTGCACAATCCCAAATGCCAGGTTTTCAAAATTCTCCGGAATGGCAAGCGGGTGGCGAATCCCAGGCTGATTTCAAACAGAAAAACAAACTTGTAATAATGCGTGATTATCAAGTAGCTGCAGTTCATGCTATTCAAAAAGCTGCCAAAGAGGATAAAAAAAGATATCTTTTGGAGATGGCAACTGGTACAGGAAAAACTCTCGTTTGTGCTGCAATTATAAAGCTATTCTTGAGAACTGGAAATGCAAAAAGAGTACTTTTTCTTGTAGACAGGATAGAGTTGGAAGAACAGGCGGGTAAAGCCTTTCGTGATTATTTAGGAAAGGATTATACAAGTGCTATTTACAAGAAGGACAAAGATGGTTGGAACAAATGTCAAATTGTTATTACAACAGTGCAAAGTTTACTGGTAAACAATCGCTACCGCGATATTTTTAGCCCTACTGATTTTGAGCTTGTGATATCCGATGAAGCTCATCGTTCTATAAATGGTGATGCTCGGGCAGTATTTGAATATTTTATTGGTTATCGAGTGGGACTTACTGCTACACCAAAAGATTATCTAAAAGGTTTTGATCGATCAGCGCCAAATTCACAAAAAGAATTTGAACGACGACAGCTTTTATCTACATATACAACTTTTGGCTGCGAAAGTGGTGAACCAACATATAGATTTTCTTTAACTGATGGAGTGCCTAAGTATTTAGTTGCCCCCATTGTAGTAGATGCACGTACCGAGATAACCACTCAACTTTTAAGTGATAAAGGTTACTCAGTCCACAAAGTTACGGCCGAGGAAGTTGAAATTGAAGGCGTATTTGTAGGGAAAGATTATGAAAGGAAAATATTTAACGAAGAAACAAATCAGGTGTTTTGTCAGGAATTTCTTAATCAAGCTGAAACAGATCCGATAAGTGGAGAACTAGGAAAAAGTTTAATTTTTGCAGTTAGTCAAAATCATGCTGCAAAACTGACTAATATCCTAAATCAATTAGCTCATGAACGCTGGCCCGGTAAATATGATTCAGACTTTGCAATTCAGGTAACAAGTAATGTCGCTGGTTCACAGCTTTTTACAACTCAATTTACAAACAATAATTTGAAAGGAAAAACTAAATGGCTTTCAAATTACGAGAGTTCAAAAGCAAGGGTGTGTATCACAGTTGCCATGATGACAACAGGATATGATTGTCCGGATTTGCTTAATGTATGTTTTATGCGACCAGTATACAGTCCTAGTGATTTCATTCAGATGAAAGGCAGAGGCACTCGCAAATGCAAATTTAGGTATATTGATTATGCAAATGAGGAGCAAGTTTATGAAAAAGACAAAACGCATTATAAATTAATCGATTTCTTTGCAGTATGTGAATATTTCAATGAAAAATATGACTACACAGTAAAGATAAAGTTGCCCCAAAAGGTAGAAGGACAAATTAAAGAGCAACCTGGTCCTTATACTGCAAACGGCAATAGTGGCGAAGTGGGAGAGCCACCCGTTCAACATGAAGGTCCGGTGGATTTGCATGAACAAGATAAGATAAAAACCTTGTTGAAGACAGTGGTCGGTCCCGAAGGTATGCCGGTAGATCAAGAAATGTTTAAAGGCTTTGTAGCCGAACAAAAGGAAGACAAAGAACTTCAAAATTTGGATTTGCAAGATAGAGTTGCAGCAATTCAATATTTAAAAGAGAAAGTCTTTAACAAACCAAAATACTACATGACTTTGGAAAAAATTAGCAAACTGTTTAAGCTGGGTAGAAGATTAGAAGTAGACGAGGCGCTTGATTTGATTATGGGTAGGATGGAAAAACCCAAATCCAAACAGGAATTATTAGATGAAAAGTTTGACGAAGTTGTTCAATTAAATCAATTAGCTGATAAGTTTGCTGCTGACCCACAGCTATACCGCAGTGCCCGTTCACTTTTTGAAGCATATATTTCTTCCGATAAAGTCAGAGATGTTATAAACAATGGTTATTTTCAGGAATTGGAAACTACATCGGAGTTAACCGCAAACGAGTTCTATGCTTTACGCCAGGCGCAGTTAGATCAGCCAATAATTAGCTATATTCGTGATTATATTAATGTTGATAAAATGAAGGAGTAATTTATGCTTACAGCCGAAACAAAACGCCATATTGATGCCGCAAGACAAGTTTTAGTCGGGAAAATCCCCGATCCTAAAGGACAGGTTCAGGAAATAACCAATGCTCTTGTTTATAAGTTTATGGATGATATGGATGAAAAGGCGGCGAGTATGGGAGGAAAGAGAAGATATTTTACTGGTGAATACGCGAAATACAGCTGGAGGACATTAATGAATCCGAAAGTAGGAGCGCACGAAAGAATTGATTTATATAGGGAAGCACTTTCCCGTCTTTCGCACAATAAAAACTTACCTGAACTTTTCCGGGGAATTTTTCGAGGTGCTTATCTTCCTTTTAATGATGGTCGTACCTTAACTTTATTTCTTAACGAGATTGATTATTTTGATTATAAAAACAGCGAAGATTTAGGAAATGCTTATGAATATTTACTTAGTATCATGGGCAGCCAGGGGGATGCAGGACAGTTTAGAACTCCTCGGCATATTATTGACTTTATTGTTAAAGTTATAAATCCTTCTAAAGACGATTCAGTTTTAGATCCCGCATGCGGAACTGCCGGATTTTTGATTAGTGCATATAAGCATGTGATTAGCCAGCATGATGGAGTTGATGATTCAGGAAATCCAAATCCGGAAGAAAAATCACTTTCAGCTGATGAAAAACAAAAGCTTCATAGAAGTTATAAAGGTTTTGATATTGATGACAATATGGTGAAGATGGCAAAGGTTAATTTATATCTTCATGGATTTCCGGATCCGAATATTTTAGTTCATGATACTTTAAGCAGCGAAGATTTTTGGCAGGATAGATATGATGTAATTCTGGCCAATCCTCCGTTTATGACTCCAAAAGGAGGGATTGTTCCGCACAATAAATTCAGTATTAAAAGCAACCGTTCCGAAGTTTTGTTTGTTGATTATATTATGAATCATCTAAAGCCAGATGGTCGTGCAGGAATTATTGTTCCCGAAGGAATTATTTTCCAATCAAGCAATGCGCATAAACAACTTAGGAAAAGTTTGATTGAAGACGGACTTTATGCAGTTGTAAGTTTACCATCAGGTGTTTTTAATCCTTATGCTGGAGTTAAGACTAGTATTTTACTTTTTGATAATCAAATAGCAAGAAAGGCAAAAGATATTTTGTTTGTCAAAATCGAAGCAGATGGTTTTGATTTAGGCGCGCAAAGAAGACCGATTGATAGAAACGATTTACCAGATGCAGTTAACGAAATCAAAGCTTATCAGGAATATATAAATACAGGAAAAGCTATAACACCTTTTATAGAAAGAATAACAAAAGAAGACAATAAAGATAATGTAGCTATTTTGCATGATAAGTTTTTGTTGGTTGATAAGAATCAAATAAAAAACTACGGTGATTACAACCTTTCTTTTGATAGATACAAACCTGGCAATATAATAGTCAATAAAAAATGGCCGTTGGTTGAATTAGGTAATGTAGCAGAGTACATTAATGGTTATCCTTTTAAACCTTCAGACTGGAAAAATAGGGGCACTCCAATTATACGTATACAAAATCTTACCGGAACCTCCGAAATTTATAATTATACAGACAGAATAAATATTCCTGAAAAAGTAGTAGTTACAAAAGGAGATCTTTTAATATCTTGGTCTGCAACAATAGGATTTTATATATGGCAAGGAGATAGAGCATATTTGAACCAACATATATTCAAAGTAATTCCATCCAACCAAATTGACAAAAAATATTTATATTATCTAGGTGATATTATAACTAGTGAAATTCGCCAAAAAACTCATGGTAATATAATGACACATATTACTAAAGATGTTTTTAATAAAATACTAATACCCCTTCCGCCCCTTGAAACACAAAAACGAATTGTTGAAGAGTTGGATGGATATCAAAAAATAATCGATGCCGCCCGCCAGATCGTCTCCACCTGGAAACCGAAAATCGACATTGATCCGAAGTGGGAGAAGGTGAAGTTGGGTGAAGTCTGTAAATTTAATCCCAAGAAGAGTGAGATAAAAAATATTAACAAACAAACAGAGGTCTCTTTTGTTCCTATGTCAGACCTAAGTCAGAACGAAGCTTACTTTGATGTACTTAAAACAAAAAAACTTTCTGAAGTAGTTGGAAGCTACACCTATTTTTCTGAAAATGATGTTCTACTCGCACGAGTAACACCATGCTTCGAAAACGGAAAGGCAGGTATTGCCAAGAATCTAAAAAATAAAATTGGTTTTGGCTCAAGCGAATATATAGTATTGCGTCCAACAAAAAAAATACTTTCAGAAATTATCTATACGTTCATAACAACAGATGAATTTGGTAGCGATGGAAAATCAAAAATGACAGGAACAGGTGGATTACAAAGAGTTCCAGTAGATTTCGTTAAAAATTGGGAAATCTTTTTACCTCCCCTAGAAATCCAGAGGCAAATTGTTGAAAAAATCGAAGTTGAGCGAGCGATTGTTGAATCCAATAAAAAACTCATCGAAATCTACGAACAGAAAATAAAAGATACAGTTGCTAAACTTTGGCAAGAATAAGTAAACAAAATGAACTACTATCCTAACAAAAAGAAGGTATTTATTAGCTTTGATTTTGAAAACGATAAATTTTTAAGAGATTCTTTAATAGGTCAATGCAAAAACAATGGAACTCCCTTCGATATGGAGGATTGGTCGGTTAAAGTGCCATGGAATCAGGATGAATGGAAAGCAAAATGTTTGTCTAAGATTAAAAGATGTGATTTGGTTATAGTAATGGTTGGCACGAAGACACACTCCTGTTCTGGAGTAAAAGCAGAAATTGCAATGGCTAAAGAAGCTAAGGTTCCAGTTGTTGGTATTAGAGGATATGCTGACAAAGAGTGTCCAAGACCCGAAGGTTTAGAAGGTTATTACAAGTGGACGTGGGATAATGTAACTAAGTTAGTAGCTGGATATAGATAATATGGAAAGAAAATTAATTAATACACCAGTTGAGAAACACGATGAAAATTACTATTCTCAGATTTTGGAACAATACAAGATGTATGTTGATAGTGCCGAAAAGATAAGTGATCGAAGGCAAATTGCCAATAACTATTTTATAACAATTAACACTGTATTTATTTCAATTATCGGATTGTCGTTTCAAGTTAGGGCTTTAGAACTGTATGGTTGGGCAAGAGTATTGCTGGCATTTTTTGGAATTACTATTTGTGTTATATTTTGGTATCTAATAAGATCATATAGGCAACTTAACTCTGGCAAGTTTAAGGTTATTCACGAAATTGAGGCGTTGCTTCCTTTGAATCTTTACAGTTATGAGTGGGAATTATTGGGTAGGGGAAAAGACAAGAAAAAATACTACCCTTTTTCTCATGTAGAATTAATTATACCCTGGGTTTTTAGTCTTATATATTTGTTTTTAGGAGTCTTTCTAACATTATCACCGTATGCTTGAAGAGGCGAATGAGATTTTTAACTACTTGCCCATAAGAACAAACCCTGCTGAAAATGATTATATAAACCACCTTTGGTCTGCAATTGAGGCAATATCAAACGGGGATTCTTCTGCGCATGCTTTTACAATGATGCCATTTCATTTGCTTTTTATGTTGGCGTTGCAATATAAGATATTGCGGATCGCAAAAGAGAAAAATTCAGAATATCTAACGTGTTTTACAATAAGTGTGTGCCAAAATTCGGAAAAAGTATCAAAGCCGCAATCGGTTTACAGCCTGACAGAGTTAAAAGAACGTTCCATGGTAGATTTGCTTAAACTTATTGAAGTAGATAAAACAATTATTAAAAAAATTAAAAATCTGATCGATTATAGAAACGATACTTTAGCTCATGCAAAAGGGGGTATTGAGCCTAATCCTGTGGATAGAATTGAGGAATATATTCAAGCATTAAGAGATTTACAGGTAAGTTTTGCAGTTATTAATAATATTGTCGCTGAAAGATGGAAAAAGGAAAAAGAAAAAGATCAGGAAATTTCTGAGTTTGTAGAACTACATTTAGCTGAAGAATATCTCTGCCCTGCAGACTTTAAAAGCACAAAACTTAGTAAATATTACTCTGAAATAAACGAATAACTTAAGTACCTACTTAAGATAAGGCCGTAGTTTTTTATTAGCAAATATTTTGGAATCTGACTAGAATGGAAGTATGAGCCAGTATTATTCTCCAAAGAGAAAGAATAATCTTTATGATCCCTCGTCTGTTAATCCTTTCAAACTTTCCCGATCGAAGATAGACCTGTTCATAGAATGCCCGAGGTGTTTTTATTTGGACAGGCGGATGGGAGTAGGGAGGCCGCCGGGGTTCCCGTTTTCCCTTAATTCCGCTGTGGACAAATTATTGAAACAGGAGTTCGATATCCACCGCACGAACGATACCCGGCACCCGCTAATGGAAAAATACGGGGTTGATGCTAAGCCAGTACCACATGAAGAACTTGAAAACTGGCGTAACAACTTTCACGGTGTGCAATATCTACACCCGCCTACCAATTTCTTGGTTTTTGGCGCGATAGATGACCTGTGGCAAAATCCGGCCGGGGAGTATATTGTGGTCGATTACAAGTCGACCAGTAAAAGCGAGGAAATAAAAGCCCTGGATAAAGAATGGCAGGACGGGTATAAACGGCAGATGGAAATTTACCAGTGGCTTTTAAGGCGAAACGGATATAGTGTTTCGAGTACCGGCTATTTTGTGTATTGTAACGGCAAAACAGACAAGAAGGCGTTTGACGGGAAACTGGAGTTTGATATCACTCTGATCGCACATAAAGGGGATGATAGCTGGGTGGAGGAGGCGATCTTGGCCGCCCATCAGTGTCTGCAAAATGATGCTATTCCCGAACCCGGCCCCGCGTGTGACTACTGTGCATATACTTCTGCTGTTAATGAAATTGAGATACCTAGTAAAATTAAAGTAAAGGCAATAATATGAAAAACATCATTTTGAATCCCGAATCGTTTATAAAAGGCAAGATTGTGGAGACGATCTTTGAACTGATGTTCGAGGAAAATCATCAGTATGTTGTTATTAGAAACGGATATGAGTATAAAACGCCGGAGCTGGCCCAGTCGTTGAGCCACCCGGATTACCGAGAAACAATTGCGTATTTAAGGAACGCACCTGACTTTGTGCTGATTTCCAGAGAAGGCAAGGGCGCGTACTTAGTTGAAGTAAAGTTCCGAAGTAATATTGATATGGAGAAGTTGATAGAAACCGCAACAGGTCTAAACGCAAAATATGGGCAAAGCTATATATTTCTCGCCACCCACGATAAATTTTACTTTGAGTCTTGCAAAGACATTATGGACAATCACTCGATAACTAAAGAGCTACCTATTGAAATGGTGCCGAAGGAACTGCAGGAAAAATACATGAAGCTTTTGAACGAATTCATTGTTGCCTACAAAAAACCCTAAGATTTTTTTTCTCACCCCACCAGGAGGACGTCGGCGAAGACGGTCAGCATGGCTATAAGCTTCAGCCGGAGATTAATATTCATTCTTTTGCTCGTCCAAAAAGAATGAATCAAGAAAAAGACGCCCTCGGATCGTTACTATCCCGCCTTGGTCATGGTTCGCTCGTTAAGTACAACACTCTGGGAACTCGCGTAAACAGGGTATTCCCTCGAGCGGGACTTAACGTAACATTCCTCGGGGAGCAAAAGTTGATTTTAGAGTGTACATATCCTATAATATGCGGATCGCGGGTGGGGCAGTTGCTGCCCTGCCTTGCGAAAATCTTGAAGAAAGGAGGTGGTAAAGATGCCACCCCGAACGCCAAAAGAACAGGAAGAGGCCAGGAGAGGAATCTTGGCCGAAAGGGCGCGGACGCAGGGACAGACGCCAAAACCTGCTCCCAAACCCAAAAAGTCGGAGATGGTCTGGCTGTTAATCGGCCTGATCGTTCTGGCGATTGTTCTTTACGCGCTGTTCACCTTTCCGGACTGGTATCCATTGCTGGTCAGGTGAGCAAGGGCCCCGCCTATCAAAAGGCGGGGTTTTTCTTTGGCCTGAAAGAGAGAAAAAATGCACTTGACTCGTCCCTAAGGGGAGGGTGTTTAATTGGATAATTATTATTATAATTTTGAGAGTGCCATGTTCAAAATCGGGGAATTCTCCAAAATAGGCCGGGTAACGGTGAAGGCGCTTCGCCACTATGACGAGCTGGGGCTTTTAAAGCCTGTGTCCGTGGACGAGTTCACTGGTTACCGGTTCTACACCGCGGGGCAGCTGCCGCTTCTGCAGCATATAGTCTGCCTGAAGCAGGCTGGCCTGTCCTTGGCGGATATTGCCGCTGTTGTGGACGTACATGCGGACCGGGAGGAAATGATCCGCCGGTTGGAAGCTAAGAAACGGGAGATCTCCAAAGAGGTGGATGAAAACCGCCGCGAGCTCAAAAAGCTCACCGATTACATCGAAGCTCTCGGAAAGGAAAAAGCCATGGACTACCATGTAGTCATCAAGGACCTGCCGGCCGTGACGGTCGCCTCCATGCGGAGGGTTATCAAAAATTACGGCGAATATAACAGTTTCTACCCGGAGATGGGCGAGTTGATGCGGGAGCAGAAATTGACCTGTGCTACCCCGGATTATTGTTTCACCCTTTATCACGATTCGGAGTACAAGGCGGAGAACATCGATGTGGAGATCTGCCAGGCAGTGGTGAAGGCAGGTAAAGACGAAAAAGGAATGGTATTCAAGACCGTCCCCGCTGTGCAGGCGGCCACCGTTTTGCACCGGGGGCCCTACAGAACCATTGGCAAGGCTTATGCCTCCCTGACCAAATGGGTGGAGGACAACGGCTACGAGTTTAGCGGGCTGATTCGCGAGTCGTATATCGACGGGATCTGGAATCAAACGGACGAGAACCGATGGCTGACCGAACTGCAGGTGCCGATCAGAAAATAAGGCGGGGTTTTTCTTAGTCCTCTTCGCCCGACTTGGTAACACCCGTGCCCTTGATGGGGTCGCCGCCGCGCAGCGACTGGCCTACCTGGCGCATTGCCTCTCTTTCCAGAGCGCCGGTATTTATATCCGAGTTGCCTTTTTTGACCCCCGCGAGCTTATCAAGAAGCAGGGCCGTGAAAGACTTGTCCCGAAAGGGACTCTCGCCGTTTTCCACCATGGTTTTTTATGAACTGTTAAAAAAATATCATACCCACGTTTAGCGAAATTTAACCGTATTATGGGTGACAATAGTCACTTTGGGCTGGTATAATAGGGCACTTATGGCAGAACTCTTACGTCCCACCATTGTGGAAGCTTCCTCTTTTGCCACCGAGAGGGGATACCCTCTGGAAAGCGCTGACGTCTTGAACGTTTTTCCCACCTTTTTTCCGGAGCGGCGGGTGCTCCAGGTGAAAAGCGCCGGACGGGAACAGAGCCGGGTGCTGAAATTCCGGCCCCACGACGAGGGAGCGGAACGGGAGGTCAAAAAGCTCGAGAAACTCCTTTCCTCCTACCGTTTTTCGGGTGTAGCCTTTGATTACCTCAAGGTCCACCGGCTGCCGGAGAGGCAGTATCTGGTGATGGACATGCCCTACCTGGGGGTTACCCTGCATGAGCTCGCCATGCAGATGGATATGCTGGACCTGGGTTACCTGGAGCCGGAGGAGGCATGGTTTAAAGGGTTCACGGACAGGCAGGCCGATGACCTCGTGGAACAACTTATTAAATCGCACCTCGCTTTTGCCCGTAAGTATTGCCATCTCCATGGCGACGTCTTCCAGCGGACAGCCCCCAATAACATCGTTTACCACCCGGATCTCCAAAGGCTGTTTCTGGTGGATGCGGAGGCCCTGGCGCCTGTGCAGTGCGAGCTCTGTGACGACAAACGGGCCACCTTCATAGGCCAGATGGAGGCGGTGGACGCGTGGATCGCGGAAAACCTGGTCGCATAGATCCGGCATTGCTTTTTTCTGCCCGGCAAAAGCCGGTGTTTTTCTTTGGCCTGAAACCTATAGCATGTTATAATTGGGGCTATGCTGGAAAGCCGGAACCCGACAGAACAGCGCTATTTCAACCGCCAACCGGTACGCATTGACGGGGTGGATTTCAGCGCGCCCTGGCAGACCATTGTCAAACCCCTCAACGAGCAGCTCACTGCCCTGGGGTATGAGCGCTTTGACAAGGATATACTTCAGAAAACCGTGGTCAGCAATCTCAACCGTAAGCGCCCCGACGCCTTAAACTTCGACCCGGTCCGGGTGGATTTTGATCCCCTGAACGAAGGCTATACGACCGTGGAGAAAGCCGCGGCCAGGCTCGGGCTGCAGGCGGTCTACTGGACCGGCCTTTCCGAAGCTTTGGACGCTCCCGGAGGCCAACCCTTCCTGTCGGGAGCGGACTACCAGAAATTTTCCTGCATTCCTGTATTCAAGCGGGGGAACAGGCATTACCTGGTGGGAAGTCGAGCCACGAACTCGATAAGCGGCATCCAATACGCCGGGGACGGGGATATGATCAGTAATGTGGAGAACAGGGCCATGCAGGTGGAAGGCAGGGAAGTGCCTTTTGCGCTGTTCGGCCTGGAGGGGCCCTATGAAAGATACCTGTTGGAATATCTGGAACTCAGAAGCAGGCTGTACGCCGCTACTGACAAGGCGAGGGCCCTGGCTACCCAGAAGCTGGCCGATGACGAAAAAGTGATGCCATATCTGCAGCAGTTCCTGCCCGGGCTGGCCGACCATCTGGGCAGGGCGGACGAATACCATTCCTTCTTTTACGGCGATCTGGCCGAGGACGTCTTCCAGGCTGCCCTGCCGCCGGATCCGCCGCACGCTTTGAATGACCTCATCCGCCAGCTGGGTTTGGCCCTGGCCTTCTTTATCTATGACCAGACTAGGGATACATACAGCCGGGAGCTAAGATGGAGCACGGACTTTCACCAGACGGTCCGGGGCTTGGGGAAAGTGACCTCGTTCATGTATGACTCCGCCGTCGACAGCCTGTATTTCATAGGGAGGAACAGAGAGTAATTTTCAAGGATAAATTTTCAATTTTCAATCAACCCTCAAGATTCAATTTTCAATAAAAAGAGGTATATAGTCAGTTTTTTCTGAAGCCGTTATCAAAACACTCAAGCAAATCAAAACAGACATGAGCTTTCCCGATTTTTACCAAAATCTGCCGGTCCTCCAAGCCCCGTACCAACTGAAAATTTTAAATTGAAAATTACTATTCTACGGCAGGTTCGGGCAGGCCGAAACGGTACAGGAGATAGGCCGGCTGATGGTGGGCGGGGAAGCCGTTAGTGGCCATCTGCTGTCTTCTTTCCTCGATCAGAGCCTCCAAAACCTCTTTTTTTCCGGCATAGGACAGTCCCATCAGATTCCTTTCGGGGTAGACGACACAGGAGTTGGCGCTGGTTGGCCCGATCCTCAGCCTGACACAGTCCGTGCCCGGACAGGGCCAGCCGTTCGAGTAAGGGGCGATGATGCCGACGGTCATATTGGCAAAGTCGCCGCCCAGGGTCAGGTACTCCGAATGGGCGTTCTGGCCGTCTATCTTGCCCTTGTCAGCGCCGTCCATCGGGGCCAACCCCTCCAAAACCGAGATGATCTCGTCCTTGGGAACATGCTGCTCCGGAAATAGCCGGGGGTTAACCTGCATGTAGGGGCCGTGCGGGGTCAGCTCGCAGAACCGGACCAGGATCCCTGTCTGGCGGGCGAACTCGGCCATATCCCTCATCTCGGCCAGATTCTTTCTCATCACAACCATGTTAAGGGCCACCTGACGCTCAAAGAGATGCCGGCTTTTTTCGATGGCCTCAAGCACATAGGGCAGGGCGTCGGCCCCGGTAATTTGATGGAACTTTTCCCTGTCCAATGTGTCAAGACTGATGTTGACGCCGTTCAAGCCGGCGGCGGCGAGGTCCTCGACCAGGCGGTAGAAGGGAACACCGTTCGTGGTCATCTCAATGGTCTGTACACCTTCATCCTTTATACCGGCCACAAGCCTGACGATGTCTTTGCGTTTGGACGGCTCGCCCCCGGTGAGATGGACGGTGTCAATCCCGAGTTCCACGCCGGCCCGGACAGTGTCCAGAACCTCGCGGGTGGGCATCATGACCGGATTGTATTCCCGCTTCGGGTTGCAGTATTCGCAACCAAAAGTACAGCCCGGATGACCGGTCACCCTTAAGAATTTGAAAGGCTGCACTGTTTCGGTGCTCACGCTCATAGTGTGATTAATACCCTTATAGTATGTGCTATTATACCACGCCGATAGAGAGGGTAATAATTTTCAAGGATAAATTTTCTATTCTCAATCAAGCCTCAGGGTTCAATTTTCAAAAAAGAGGCGTATAAACCGTTGTAAAAAATTCCCGTGATCTCATAATAAGGTTTATGCGCTATGACCTGGCCGAAAGAACCAAATCATTCTCCTTGGATATAATCCAGTCCCTTAAGAAAGTTAAAATCACTTTTTACAACAAAAACATAGTTGAGCAGTTATTGCGTTCGAGTACCAGTATCGGAGCCAACTACCAGGAGGCAAACGGCGCTGTTTCAAGGAGCGATTTTCGGAATAAAGTTGGGGTATGCAAAAAGGAAGCTATGGAAACGACCTACTGGATAGACCTTTTAATGAAGATAGATAACAACCCGTCTCTTACAAGGCATCGTCAGGAAGCTCATGAACTTTCCCTGATTTTTACCAAAATCTGCCAGTCATCCAAACCCCGTACCCCTGAAAATTGACTGAAAATTTTAAATTGAAAATTGAAACTTTATCTTTACGGGTGGGCCTGGTAGACGACGGTCTGTCTGGCTTCCCTGGCCTCGCGTTTCTTCCTTTCCTTCCGGATCTCCTCGGCCGTGGAGGAAAGGAAAAACCCGCCCGTCTTGGGTATACGGTAGGAGGGATCGCCACCCCTCTCTCGTGTCAGTTCATCGATGCTCACCCCGGCCGCCGAAGCCCCCCTTTTCCTGACGGTCTCTAATGTTGGTTTTTCCATGAAGGCCTTGTCAAAAAGGGAGGCCACGGCGGGCAGGGCAAAGTGTTCCAGCTCCGAGGGGTCTAGGGCCGCACCCTCGGCGGTGTAGAAGACCGAGTTGCCGGTGGTCTCGTTAAGGCCGGCCACTATCCGCACCCGCCTTTGTTGGGGGTAGCTCACGGGCCGCCCGCCCTTCTTGAGCTTCTGGCTCCTGATGAAAGGCCGTCCGACCAACTCGCCTTGAGCTACTATCACCCACTCATGTGACACATCTCACACAGTGTAGGCGGGTCATATGACGGATAGTTATGAAACAGGCAAGAGATGGGTAATAAATTACAGGTTCAGAAGGAAGATCGACAGGTTCAGAACGGCGGCGAACGAGATCCAGAGCATATAGGGCACCAATACCCAGCCGGCCAGGATGTTGATCCGGTAGAACCGCCGGATAGTGAAGAAAACGGCTATCCACAGCCCCATGATACCTATGGCCCCCAGGCCCGGCGAGCGCAGGCCGAAAAACAGGACAGGCCACAGGGCGTTCAGGACAAGCTGCAGGCCAAAGAGGCCAATGGCGCCCTGCTTGTCCTTGGCAGGCGCGACCCAGACCAGGTAAAGTGCGACCCCGATGGTCAGGTACAGGAAGGTCCAGACCGGGGCGAACACCCAGTTCGGCGGATTGAAGAAGGGCTTGTCCAAAGCGCTGTACCACCCGCGGAGCGCCGGGGCGGTGAAGTAGGAGCCGATAGCACCGGCGGCCAGGCTGACGGCCAGGGAGACCAGTAGGGGAACGGGCCGGACATATTTCATAAAGATAATTATACAGGTTATACAGTTAGGCGGGCCTGATATTCTCCGGGGAGTCGTGCAGGGGGTTGTTGACCCGTTCGGAAACGGGATAGGCTTCCATATTGTTCTCCCGCGCATACGGCCTGAGGAGGGACTGAAGTTTCTCTGCCGGAGTGACTTTGTCGAGCCAGACATCTTCATCCTCCCTCTCCAGAACCACCGGCATGCGGTTGTGGACGGGCTCGACCACCTTGTTCGGGGCAGTGGTGATGATGGTGAAGCTTGTGACCTCCCGGCCCTGGGGGTCCTGCCACACGTCATAGAGGCCGGCGAAGGAGAATATCTCCGTATCCCTGAGACGGATGTAGAAGGGCACCTTTTCCCGCTCCCGCTTTTGCCATTCGTAAAACCCGCTCGCCGGGACCAGGCAGCGGGCAGAGGCGAAGGAACGCCTGAAGGCCGGCTTCTGGCGGACGGATTCGGCTCGGGCATTTATCAGCCGGTAGCCGATCTTTTCGTCTTTGGCCCAGAAAGGGATGAGTCCCCATCTCATCATGATTATCCTGTTTGGACTGTTTCGGGTGACGGTGGGCACGGTGGCGGTGGGGGCGATGTTGTAGCTTGGCCTCAACCTGCCACCGGGAAGGGACGCGCCATAGCGCTCTTCCAGGTTCTCCGCCGAAAAACTGACCGCCCACCGGCCGCACATTTTGGTCCCATTATACCTCTTGCGCCGGGAATAATGGTATGGTAGATTACCAAAATGTCCGAATATTTGCGGCTAGTGGAAGAAGGCAGTCCGTATGAGGAATTGCTCCGCGATACCCTGAAAAGGCTGCCCGGTCTGCGTCTCCAGGAGGTTCTGAAGTCTTTGGAGCGGCCAGATGTTTCTCCCCAGGAGTGGCCGGCCGCGGTCAACTTCCTGCGGCTCCTGTCCATGGGGGAGTTTCCTTTCCTGCTATTGTTTCGGGAACAGGAGGGAAAGTGGGAGACCGGCCTTTTTCCCGATCCGGAACTCCTGACCATCCACCACTCCGGCGGCAGGCAGGTGAACAAAGCCATGGAGGTGGCGGGGAAGGTGAACACCTGGCAGCCCCATACCGCCTCCCAGCTCATCGGCTCTGTCAGGCAGATGATGGGCCGGGTCGAACCGGTGGCGGGCGGGCGGCTGTCCGTCTTCGAGGCCAGGCCTGAATTTGTCAGCCGGACGGTGGCAGCCGGCCTGGACACGGTCAACATCCTGTCCATGGACACCCTGTCTTTGGGCTACCTCTACCGGGACAAGGTGAGGGAAATAGGCGAGGGCAGGCTGTCTGACAGATAATTTACCCTTTTCTTAAGCGTCCCTTACTCCCTGAAAATATATTGGATGGATTAATATTAAATCGTTAACATGGCCGTAATGGTGGAAGCTATCCTGAATATCCCCCCGCCCGACCCGCGGAAGGACAAGCTAAAGAGCGATGGCCCGTCCCTGGACGAGGTGTACCGGGAGGCTGGACTGTTGGCCGACAACGAGCTCCTGCGGGTCATCAACATCATTGACGCCCTGCATAAGGTGCAGGAGCTGCCCCATGTATTCAAGTTCATCAAGCAGAAGCTCGTAGCCCAATATGCCGAGGTCAGCCACAAAGGTTATCCGCCGGCCGAGTGGCCCCCTCTCCGGGAACGGATCGCCGACATCTATCTGCGGAGCCTGTTCTCGGGCGATATCCATGTCCGGGAACTCCCTCTCCTGACGGTGCACGGCCAGGAGATCCAGAGCGAATTCATGAAGGCCTACGGCATTACTCAGATTTTGGAGCCCCAACCGGAGGAAAGAGCCAAATAGTCAGCTACCAGATGAGCACAACCGAAGTCCGCACCGACTGGCGTGAGTTCAGATTCACCCCCGGCTACCGCCGGGAACTTCTGGTGGGCATGGCCGAGTTTTTGAACGGTTTTGCCTTGGCCGAACTCATGCACATCTACGCCCGGCAGATAGAGAATGGTCAGTGGAACCTGACCACCCGGGAGGATACGACGGCCGAGCTCTTTCGGATAGGCGCGGAGGCGGTGGATATCCTGAAAGGGAGCCTGGGTATAGATGCCGGTCGCTTTTCCCTATCGATGGTCACCCCCTTTACCTGGGGCAACCCCCATCCCCGCCATGTGTATGCGGATATCCTGGCCAGAAGCGGGGCAGGCGCGGAGCCGGGAATGTGGCAGACCAAGGGCTGGATCACCAACTTCAAAAGGCACAACCGGTTCAGAGGCAGGGTGGACCTCATCAGGGAGATGTATGCGCCTGATGCCGAGGCCGCTGCCCCCGGAACAGACGCCGCTATCAGGGAGAGGCTCGGGTTTGTGCTCAGTCCCCAGGGACGGGCCAATGCCAGGAGAACGCTCGACATCTGGCACTTCGATACTCCCCGGGGGAGCGAGTACCGGGCCATGCTCGGCAATGCCGACCTGATGGCCGCCTTCAGGCGGGCGAACGGCCTATGAGCCGGGAGAGGGCAAATTGTTATACAATTGAGGTATGAAAAAAATATTTTACCTCCTAATCCCCCTGTTAGCCGTGGCCGCCCTCTTTTTCTGGTGGCGCACGGCCAGGCCGGCCGAACCGGTGCCGCCGGGCCCGCAGGTCGACCTGAGCGACGAATCGGCCGAACTGACCGGCCGGCGGTTCGTGGAGCTCTTCATTGCCTCCGCTCCGCCTGAAGGCAGCCGCACAAGCGCCCTGCAGGCGAAAAGCATGCTCTCCAAACAGCTAATGGCAGAGGCCCCGGCCGATCCGGCAGCCATCCCCGGCTATCTGGCCGGACTGATGGGGGTGCAGGACGTCCCCGACCAGGGGGTCAGTACCGAGGACCTGCAGATAGTGGAGAAGGGGCGCTCGGCCACGCTGATAGTCGGCCTGAACTACTCAGGTACGGGCCAGGTCATCCGCAACATCCATCTTGTCGGTGAAGGAGGTGTATGGAAGGTGGACGGCGTCAGCCCGGGGGAGCGGGGTGCCAACTGACCTGACAGAACAACATGCCTGACTTTAAAAAAGCGACCGGTTTCATCCTGAGGAAGGCCCGAAGCCGCGAGAACGACCAGCTGGTGGTGGTTTTTACCCGTGAGCACGGCAAACAGTTCCTCTATGCCCGGGGTGCCCAGAAAATAACCAGCAAAAGAATGACGGCGCTCGATTCCCTGAATCTGGTGAAGGTCAACTATGCACAGAAGAACGGCTTTAATTTTGTCAGAGAGGTCGACCTGGTGAGCCGTCTGGACCTTTTGAAGACAGACTATACCAAGCGCAAGTTCATCCTGACGGCAGCGGAGCTCATGGATAAACTGATGCCTTTAAACCAACCGGAAGAAGAGATCTTTCTCATACTCCATAAGTTTCTGGCCCGTCTGGGCAAGGAAGAACTGAGCGAAACAGAGCTCTTTTCTTTTCTTGAGAGCCTTCTAAAAAAAATGGGTTATATGCTTCCCCCTCTCACCAAGGTCAACTGGAACAGCCTCAACAAGTTCCTCCAGGAAACCGGCGGGCAGGATCTTGTGAGCCGGGAATTATAGATATCTGGCAGTCCTTGTTGTAAAATAAAGCTTATGTCGAACGTTGACAAGATCGTTTCCCTGGCCAAAAGGCGGGGGTTTATTTATCCCGGCTCCGAGATCTACGGGGGTTTTCGCGGTTTCTGGGACTACGGCCCCTTGGGTGTGGAGCTCAAGAACAACATCAAGCGGGAGTGGTGGCAAAGAATGGTCTACCAGCGGCCGGACGTTGTCGGCCTGGACGCGGCCATCACCATGAACCCCAAAGTGTGGGAGGCGTCCGGGCACACCGAGGCCTTCACCGACCCCCTGGTGGAGTGCAAAATCTGCCATAAGCGTTTCCGGGCGGACAAGACGGAAGAGATAGCGGCGCATGAGGCGGCGGAGCACAAAGGCAAGGGGGAATGGACGGAGCCAAAAAAATTCAACCTTCTGACCGAGATCTACCTCGGGGTGACGGAACCGAAAGAGAAGGCGTACCTTCGGGGTGAGATAACGCAGGGCGTGTTCGTCAACTTCCTGAATGTGACAAGCTCCACCCGGGTCAAGATCCCCTTCGGCATCGCCCAGATAGGCAAGGCCTTCAGGAACGAGATCACCCCAGGCAACTTCACCTACCGCAGCCGGGAGTTCGAGCAGATGGAACTGGAGTTTTTCATCCGGCCCGACGACAAGGAAGGCGAGAAATGGTTCAAATATTGGAAGGAGGAACGGATGGCCTGGTACCTGGGCCTGGGCATGGACGGGAAGCACCTGCGCTTCCGCGAGCACGCACCCGACGAGCGGGCCCACTACGCCAGGTTCGCTGAGGACATCGAATACAACGCCCCTTTTGGCTGGAGCGAATTCGAGGGAATCCACCACCGGGGCGACTGGGACCTGTCCCGGCACAAACTGACCTACAAGGACGAGACCGGCGCGGCATTCACCCCCTGGGTCATCGAGACCTCGGGAGGGGTGGACCGGTCGGCCCTCTTTTTCCTGATAGACGCCTACCGCGAAGAGGAGGACAGGGTCGTTCTGAAGCTTCACCCGAAACTGGCGCCATATAAGGCGGCAGTGTTTCCGCTACTTGCCAACAAGCCCGAGCTTGTGGATAAGGCCAGGGCTGTTTTTGAAGGCATTTCGGCCCATTACCATGTCGCCTGGGACGAGCGGGGCAACATCGGCAAACGCTACCGCTACCAGGACGAGATCGGCACCCCCTACACGGTCACCATCGACTTCCAAACTCTGGACGACGATACGGTCACCGTGCGGGACCGCGACACAATGAAGCAGGAGCGCATCAAGGCAGACAACCTTAAAAGTTATTTTAACGACAAATATGGACGGTAAGCAGAAGAAACTCGTGGCCATCGTGGCCGCAGTGGTAGTGCTTTTGGTGGGGGTAGTTTTCGTGATGGGCCAAAGGGGCGAGAGCGGCGAGGCGGAGAACAACGAAAGCACCCTGCCCGAAGGCCGTCGGCTTCCGACTGTAGAGAAATCGGTCAAGGTGGCCGTTGAGAAGACGCCGGACGGCCGGAAAGTGGTGATGACCATTTCGGGCATCCCCAACAAGTACAACTCCATCGATTACGAACTGTCCTACGACACGGCGGACAATATCCCCCGCGGGGTTTTGGGGAGCATCAAGGCGACCGGGCCCGAGGTGGAGAAGGAGATAGTCCTCGGCAGCTGCTCCACCAACGTCTGCACCTATGACGAAGGGGTGGAGAAGGTGTCGGTGTCCCTGAAGTTCAACAGCCGCGAGGGCAGCCGGATATTCGAGAAGGACTTCAAGCTGGAATAGCCGCCTTTCCATTTGATAAAAGGCCTCTTTCATAGTAAAATTCTGTGTATGGCAATCAGAAAAAGTGAGTTCTCATTAGCTTTAAACCAGGTCGCCACCGAGCGGGGTATTCCCGTGGAGGAGGTCCTGGACTCCATCAAGGCAGCGGTGAAGATCGCCTATAGGAAAGAGTATGGGGAAGAGGAGATAGAGGACTTTCGGGTGGATATTGACCCAGATACCGGTGAGGCCCGTATATTTGAAGATAATATAGACGTAACCCCCCCGGGCTTTGGCCGCATTGCCGCCCAGACCGCCAAACAGGTCATCATCCAGAAGATCCGCGAGGCTGAAAAGAAAGCCGTAGTCAACTACTTCGGCAAGCAGGTGGGCCTGGTCATCAGTGGCCGGGTAATCCGCTCGGACGGCAAGAATGTGTTCGTGGACATCGGCCGGGCCGAGGCAGTACTGCCGCAGGAAGAACAGATCAGGGGCGAAAAATACTATCCCAACAACCGCTTTTTATTCTATCTGGTGAGCGCCGAAGGCGAGGAGGGCCGCTACAAGATCCTCATTTCCAGGCGGCACGAGAACCTGATCAAGGAGCTTTTCCGCCGCGAGGTACCCGAGCTGTCGCAAGGCGCGGTCGAGATCAGAGAAATAGTACGCGAGGCCGGGGAGAGGACCAAGATAGCCGTCAACTCCAAGGAAAGGGGGGTGGACCCTGTCGGCAGCTGTGTCGGCCAGAAGGGTGTCCGCATCCAGTCGGTCATCAACTCTTTGGGGATAGACGAAAAGATAGACGTCATCCAGTGGAGCAATGACCCGAAAACCTTCATCATCAATGCGGTGTCGCCGTCCAAGGCCATGGAAGTGCACCTGAACGAAAAGGACAAGGTCGCCGATCTGTACGTTGAATCGGACGAGCTGTCACTGATCATCGGCCGCGACGGGCAGAATATCCGCCTGGCCTCCCAGCTTACCGGCTACACGCTGAACGCCTTCTCTAAGGAGAAACTTCAGGAAAAGAAATAAGGTCGTTATCAATTTTCAACAGATCAAGAATGGCAAACGCGATTAAAAGACCTCCCGTGGTGGCCGTGTTGGGGCATGTGGACCACGGCAAGACCACGCTTCTGGATACCATCCGGAAAGCGGATGTGGCCTCCGGCGAGTTCGGCGGCATCACCCAGCACATCGGCGCCTACGAAATTACTACCAAGGATGACCGGCGGATAACCTTTATCGATACCCCGGGCCACGAGGCCTTCCAGAACCTGCGGGCCAGGGGAGTGAGCATTGCCGACGTGGCTCTTCTCGTGGTGGCGGCCGATGACTCCGTGCAGCCGCAGACCAAAGAGTCCATCGAGGTCATCAAGAAAGCCGATATCCCCTTCATCGTGGTCATCAACAAGGTCGACCTTCCGGGGGTCAACGTGGAAAAGGTGGTCAAGGACCTTACCCGCCAGGAAGTTTACCTGGAAGGCCGGGGCGGGGAGACGCCCATGGTAGAGGTGAGCGCCAAAAAGGGCACCAATATTGATTCGCTCCTGGAGCTTATCGCCCTGGTCTCCGACCTGAACGACCTCACCTATACTGACGAAGGGCCGCTCGTGGGCGGGGTCATCGAGTCCAAAAAGGACCGCCGGGGCATTGTCCTGACGGTCATTCTTAGGGACGGCCGCCTGAAGGTGGGCGATACGGTATATATCGGCGCTTCCCCCGTCAAGATCAGGGCTATGTTCAATGACGAAGGGAGAGTGGTGCGCGATGTGGCCCCGAGCACGCCCGTGGAGATCCTCGGGAGCCGCGGCATGATCAGTCCGGGGACGGTCGTTTCCGCCCGTCCGCCCGCCGCTGCAGAGGGAGGAAATGCTGTCAGAGGGGTACCGACTACGGCCGCCGACTTTTTTAAGGAGCAGGTGGAGAAGTTCAACTTCATTGTCCGCGCCGACTCATACGGGTCGCTCGAGGTGATCCGGGAAAAGTTTGCCCAATTTGAGGAGATAGAGATCATCAGCGGCGAGGTCGGGGACCTGACGGAGGCAGATGTGGAGATGGCCTCAGCCACTTCGGCGAACATCCTTCTCTTCAACGTCCGGATGAAAGGCAACCTGGCCAAGAAGGTCGAGCTGGAGAACATCAATGTCTTTGAGTTCAACCTGATCTATGAACTTCTGGAACAAGTAGAAGACCTTATATTTGCACTCCGGGAAAAGAAGGAGAAGGAGGAGAAGAAAGTGGGAGAAGCGAAGGTACAGGCGAAATTCCTTAAGGAGAACGTACAAATCGCGGGCCTGAAGATCATCACCGGCCGCATCAGGATGAACGACAAGGCCGAGCTCCACCGGGGTAAGAAACTACTTGGTGAAACAACTATAAGGTCATTATATCAAAAAAGCGACCAAGTGGCCGAAGTCAAGAAAGGGGAGGAATGTGGCGCGATATTCGACCCAAAACTTGACTTTCAGCAGGGCGATATAGTAAAATTATATGTACAATGAACGAAAACATAGTCAGAATGTTCAATTCAGCCAGCCACATCCTGGTCGCGGTCAGCCGCAACGCCAGGATTGACGGCGTGGCTTCGGCTTTGGCCCTCGCCCTGGCGGCCATTTCCCAGGGCAAAGGCGTCACCGTTTCCACAGAAGCCCAGACCGGCGAGGCCGGCAGGCTCGTGGGCAGCGACAAGATAAGCCAGTCCCTTGACCTTGGGGGGAACGTCCTGAAGGTCTCCTTTCCCTATTCGGACGGCGCCATCGACAAAGTAACCTACAACATCACCGATGACCGGTTCAACCTGTTGATAGAGCCCAGAAAAGGCACCGCACCCCTGTCGAGCGAGAACGTCAAGTACAGTTATACGGGTGGGCAGGTGGATCTGATCGTGACCATCGACACCCCGAACCTGGAGGCTTTAGGCAATATCTATCTCGAGAACCCGGATGTTTTTGCCCGGGACAAGATAGTCAACATCGACCGCCGCTTCGACAACAAGGAGTACGGGGCCGAGAACATGGTGGAAAAGCAGGCCTCCTCGACCGCCGAACTTATCCTCCGGCTGTTGGAGACGCTCAGATGGGATATCAATCCGGACATTGCCACCAATCTTTATGCCGGTCTGTCGGCCGCGACCAACAACTTCACCTCGTTCTCCACGAACGCCGGTTCTTTTGAAACGGCTTCCAAACTCTTGAAATACGGCGCCCGCAAGGTTCCTATGGGTATGGCCAGGGCCAGACCCGCCACCCCGGCATTTGGTACCGGACCGGTGAGCGGGTTCGAGGAAGAGGCGGCCGAGACCTTCGGCGGACAGCCGACCTTCCGGCCGACGAGCCCTCCCCAACCGGCTACGCAGCCGACCAGACAGCCGGACCGGAACGTATTCCAGAGCAGGGAGCCGGCCGTGGAAGAGCCTTCTTCTCCTCCCCAGCCGCAGCAGCCAGAGCCGCAGGATCAGGAGTCCCAGGGGGAGCAAAAAGAAGACCAGAAGAAGCCGCCCCAGGACTGGCTGAAACCCAAGATTTTCAAAAGCACCGACCTAATCTGATAGAATAATCCTTATGTTTGTGAAAAAACTTAGGGAGAAACTGGGGTTTGTGGCGCGCGGTTCGCTTAAGGAAATGGTGCTCCTCGTGACCTTGGGTTCGGCCCTGGTGATGTTCTTCTTCACCGCCGTCTTCATCCTCAAGGACCTGCCCTCCCCGGGTAAATTGAGCGAACTCGGCACCGTACCTTATTCCACTCACATCTTCTCCCGCGACGGCAAAAAATTGTACGAGGTGTTTCGGGAGCAGAACCGGACGCCCGTCAAGCTCGAAAGCCTGCCCGACCATATTAAATGGGCGACCATCGCCATCGAGGACAAGAATTTCTATCGCCACGGCGGCGTATCCCTGTTCGGCGGCATCCTGAGGGCTACGAAGGAGATGCTTTTCCAGAAGGAGAAGCAGCTTCAGGGCGGCTCGACCATCACCCAGCAGCTTGTCAAATCAGCCCTCCTTACCCCGGAGCGGACCGTCTCCCGCAAGGTCAAGGAAATAATCCTGGCGCTTCTGGTGGAGAAAAAGTACAACAAGAACGATATCCTGGAGATGTACCTGAACCAGGTGCCCTATGGCGGCACGGCCTGGGGAATTGAGGAGGCCTCCCTGATGTATTTCGGCAAGAACGCCAAAAAGATCACCCTGGCCGAGGCGGCGCTCCTTGCCGGACTGCCCCAGGCGCCTTCGATCTATTCACCCTACACCAATCCGCAGGCGGCCAAGACCAGGCAGCAGGCCGTCCTGAAGAACATGTATGAGGAAGGCTATATCAACAAGGACCAGTACGACAAGGCCCGACAGGAGAAATTGAACTATAAGAAGCCGAAGACGACCATCCATGCCCCCCACTTCGTCTTCTATGTGAAGGACCTTCTGGAAAAGGAGTATGGGGCGAAGATGGTCCAGGAGGGGGGTCTCAGGGTCTATACCACCCTGGACTACGAGCTGCAGCAGGAATCGGAAAAGATCCTGGTGGAGGAGCTGGACAAACTGAACGGGTATAATGTGGGGAACGGCGGTGTCCTTGTCACCCGGCCTCCGACGGGGGAGGTCCTGGCCATGGTCGGCTCCAAGGACTTCTTCGACGGCCAGTACGGCGCCTACAATGTGACCACGGCCCTCAGACAGCCCGGAAGCTCCATCAAGCCCATCAATTACGCCATCGGCATCGACCGGGGGCTCGTGACCCCTTCGTCTATCTTTCTGGATGTGCCGACCTGTTTCAGCCCGCCGGGCCAACCTGATCGCTACTGCCCGAAAAACTATGACGGCAAGTTCCACGGGGCGGTGCAGCTGAGGTATGCACTGGCCAACTCATACAATATCCCGGCCGTCAAGATGCTCGCCCTGAATGGGTTGGAGAACTTCGTCGCTTCGGCTTCCGCCTTCGGCATCAGCACTTTCAAGGACCCATCCAATTACGGGCTGTCCCTGACGCTCGGGGGCGGGGAGGTGCGGATGGTGGACATGGCCAAAGCCTTTTCCGCCTTTGCCAACCAGGGTGTTTCCAAGGACCTCGTGGCCATTCTCAAGGTCACGGACAGGAATGGCAACGTGCTTTACGAGTATAAGGACCCGAACTTGGTGAAGGATGTAAAGAGGCCCCTTTCCTATCCCAACTTCCTGGTCATTGAGGGCAACCAGGTCATCAAAAAATCGACCGCCTTCCTGATCTCCCATATTCTCCTTGATAACCAGGCCCGCTCCCAGGCGTTCGGCCCGAGTTCCTTCCTGGTCGTGCCCCGCCATGCCGCCGTCTCGGTCAAAACCGGGACCACAGATGACCTTAAGGACAACTGGACCATCGGTTATACCCCGAACTTCATGACCGTAGTGTGGGTGGGCAACAACGACGGCCGGGCGATGAACCCTTATCTTGTTTCCGGCGTTACCGGGGCGGCTCCGATCTGGAACAAGGTCATGCAGGCTGCCCTGAGGAACCAGCCGGACCTGTGGCCGAAAAAGCCGGACGACGTTCTCGGCCGGGAGGTGTGCGTGGATACAGGCCGGCCGCCGGAAAACAACCCGGACGGCACTAAGTCCTGTGTCATCCGTTTCGAGTATGCGGCCAGGGACACGGGCGTGCGCTATGAGCAGGCCCCGATCATTGAAAAGAAGAAGGTCTTCATTGACAAGGAGACGGGCAAGCTCGCGAAACCCGGTCAGACGGAGAACGTGGAAGAGCAGGAGAAAACCATCATCAGGGACCAGTATTCGACCTACTGCGTTGATTGTACGCAGGAGAACGAACCGGAAAAAGAAAATGATTAACGCCGCCGATATCAAGCAGGATTTTCCCATCTTCAGCCACCATCCGGATCTTGTCTATCTGGACACGACCGCCACTTCCCTGAAACCCGCTCCTGTCATCAGGGCCATGACCGACTACTATGAACGGTATTCGGCCAACGTCTTCCGGGGGCTGTACTCCCTGTCGGAAACGGCGACTGAGAAGTTCGAGGAGGCGAGGGGGAAAGTGGCCCGGTTCGTCAATGCCCAAATCTCCGAAGAGATAATTTTCGTCAGGAACACCTCCGAGGCTATAAACCTGGTGGCCTACAGCCTGGGAAGGCAAAGGGTGGGCCGGGAAAGCGAGGTGCTCGTGTCCATCGCCGAGCACCACTCCAATTTTGTCCCCTGGCAGCAGTTGGCCCTGGAGAACGGGGCCGCCTTCAAGGTGGTGAACACGGATGAGCGGGGAATTGTTCCCCTGGACGACCCCCGGACTGCCGCGTCCCTGATCACCAAGAACACGGTCATGGTGGGCCTTTTTTATGCCTCGAACGTTCTCGGCACGGTTAACCCCCTGAAAAAGATTATCCAAAACATCAGAAAGATAAATCCCAAGACGCTTGTGGTGGTGGACGCCGCCCAGGCCGTCCCTTCACTGAAGGTCGATGTCCAGGACCTGGACTGCGATTTCCTGGCCTTCTCCGGCCACAAGATGCTCGGGCCGACAGGTGTCGGCGTGCTGTGGGGTAGAAAAGAGCTCTTGGCGGACATGTTCCCTTTCCAGTACGGCGGTGAGATGGTCAGGGAGGTGTCGGTTGAAAAGACATTGTATAAGGATGCGCCCCACAAGTTCGAGGCCGGCACGCCGCACATCGCGGGGGTCATTGGCCTCGGGGAGGCGGTAGACTACCTGTCCCGGTTCGGGGAAGGAGAGATCCAGAATCACGAGCAGAAACTTTTACAGCTCGCCATGGAAGGTCTCCGTCGGCACCGCAACTTCCGCCTGATCGGCCCTCCGGGAACAGGGGACAAGGTCGGTATCCTATCCTTCCACCATGCCCGCCTCCATCCCCACGATATCAGTCAGGTCCTGTCTGACGAGAACATCGCCGTCCGGGCCGGCAATCACTGCGCCATGCCGCTGCACCGGGCACTGAAGATCCCAGCGAGCACCAGGGCTTCCTTTTACATCTACAATACGGAAGAGGACGTGGAGAAGCTCCTCAGAGGAATAGAAAAGGTGGAAAAGACCTTTATATGATAGAATGGGTGGTACGATGACCAAGCCCACCTCCGGACCCAAGAAAATTAACGGCTGGAAGGTCCGCGTCGACCGGAAGCTCTGCATTGGCGCCGCCACCTGCGTGGCCCTGGCCGCCAAGGCCTTTGCCCTGGATACGGAAGCCAAGGCGGTCATCCTGGACACGGCCAACGAGGAAGCCAAAGAGGCTATCCTGGACGCGGCCAAAGGCTGTCCGGTCGCAGCCATAATCATCGAGGACGAGAATGGAAAAAGGATTTATCCCAAATAAAAAACCAAAAAATTCCGGTTGATTTTTAGCAATCAGTATTATATACTGCTAAAAATATGGCCATACTATCAACAAGAAAGGAAACCAACAAGCTACCGGTAGTGCCGATCAGGGACGGCCTCGTTTATCCCAACACCGAAGCGCCCCTCATTTTCGGCCGTCCGAAGACCATCCGGGCCTTCGAGGCGGCGCTGAAGCAGGACAAACGCCTCATTCTGGTACTGCAGAAGGACTCCCGTGTCAACGAACCCGAACGAAACGACCTATACGACGTGGGTGTCGTCATCTCCATCGAGCGGTTTGCCTCCCTGGAGCACGGGGAGCTTCAGGTCTTGGTCAAGGGCCTTAAGAAAGCCAAGATCGTCAACTATGCCAGCGTGGACCCGTATTTCCTGGCCGAGTATCAGGAGGTGAAGGACCACCAGGAGGTCGATGACGAGATCAGGGCCATGGTCCTGAACCTTAATAATGAACTGAAAAAAGCGATCAATCTCGGTAAGAACATCGACTTCATTGCCCTGATGAACGTTTTCTCCGATCTTCCCCCCAACGACTTTTCTTATCAGCTGGCGGCCATTCTGGACCTCAAGCCCCAGTACAAGCAGGAGCTTCTGGAGGTGGACAGCGTCAAAAACCGGCTAACCAAGGAGATCGAGTACCTGGCCAAGGAGCTGAGGGTGCTCGAGATAGAGAAGAAGATCAGCGCCAAGACCCAGAAGCAGTTCGAAAAGGGTATCCGGGAAAATGTGTTGCGGGAGAAGATGCGCACCATCGAAAAGGAGCTCGGCGGCAGCAAGGAGGACAAGGAGATCCTGGAATACCGCAAAAAGATCAAGCTGTCCCAGATGCCGCGGGATGTCGAAGAGAAGGCCATGAAGGAGCTCGAGAGGTTTGCCAAGATGTCCCAGTACAACCCGGAGGCGTCATATCTGCGTACCTATCTTGATTGGCTGACAGACCTTCCCTGGAGCAAACTGTCGCCGGACGACATCGATATCAAGGAATCGGAGCGCATCCTGAACGAGGACCATTTCGGCCTGAAGAGAATTAAAGAACGGATCATCGAGTACCTGGCCGTCCTGAAACTGAGGAAGAATATGACGGGAAAAGCGAACGCGAGGTCCAGAAAGAACGGTAAGGATAAGAAGTACCAGGACGAGGTGCAGCCCCCGACCATCCTGTGCTTCGTCGGGCCGCCGGGTGTTGGTAAAACATCTTTGGGGCGCTCCATTGCCCGATCCCTCAAGAGGAAGTTCGTCAAGCTGTCATTGGGCGGTATCAGGGACGAGGCCGAGATCCGCGGCCACAGACGGACATATGTCGGAGCCCTGCCGGGCCGCATCATCCAGGGGGTCAAGCAGGCGGAGACCAAAAACCCTGTCTTCATGCTGGACGAGATAGACAAGCTCGGCCGCGATTTCCGGGGCGACCCGTCCGCTGCGCTTCTCGAGGCTCTGGACCCGGAGCAGAACCATTCCTTCTCCGATCATTACCTGGAGGTGAACTTCGACCTGTCCAGGGCGATGTTCATCACCACCGCGAACGTCCTGGATACCATTCCACCGGCACTTCTCGACAGATTGGAGGTCATCCATTTCCCCGGCTATACCGAGGATGAGAAGTTCGCCATTGCCAAAGGGTATCTGGTGGAAAAGCAGAAAAAGGCTCACGGCGTGGACAAGTTCGAAGTGAAGCTGTCCGACGAGACCATCAGGCTCATCATCAGGCGCTACACCCGGGAGGCAGGCGTCAGAGAGCTCGAGCGGCAGATCGCCATGATATTCCGGAAAGTGGCCAGGGAAATTGCCGAAAGCGAGGACAAAGGCAAGAAACTGACCAAAAATTTCCGCTCCATCACCATCTCCCCGAACGACGCGGTCAAATATCTCGGACCTTATAAATACAGTTCCTATATGGCCGAGAAGCAGGACGAGATCGGCATGTCCACGGGGCTCGCCTGGACCCAGGCCGGGGGCGAGATATTGTTCATCGAGGCCTCCATCATGCCGGGCAAAGGCAACCTGACCCTGACCGGTCACCTGGGCGACGTCATGAAGGAATCCTGCCAGGCGGCGCTTTCCTATATCAGGAGCAGATGGCAGAAGTTCGATTTGAGCAAGGACTTCTTTGAGAGGGTGGACATACATGTGCATGTGCCAGAAGGAGCGGTGCCCAAGGATGGCCCGTCGGCCGGAATTGCCATTACCACTGCCCTCCTGTCGGCCCTGACCAAGAAATACGTCAAGCGCGACGTGGCCATGACGGGTGAGGTGACATTGCGGGGAAGGGTGCTCGAGATAGGCGGGGTCAAGGAAAAGGTGATTGCCGCCCACCGGGCCGGCATCAAAACGACCATTCTGCCTAAAGATAACAAAAAAGACCTGGTGGAGATCCCGGAGAGGACGCTCAAGGACCTGAAGTTCGTCTTCGTGGATCACATGGACCAGGTGGTGGACGTGGCCTTGCAAAAAATAGCCAGAAAAACCAAAAAAGCGGCATGAAAATTCTTCTCCAAAGGGTGGGGGCAGCCCGGGTCGAAGTTGAGGGCAAGACAGTTTCCCAAATAGACAAAGGTTATCTGCTGCTCGTGGCCATAGACCAGGAAGATACGGAGGACGTGGTCGGCAAAATGGCCAAAAAGGTCCTGAACCTCAGGGTGATGGCCGACGGGGCAGGCAAGATGAATCTGGATATCAGGGAAACCCGGGGAGAGGTTCTGGCCGTGTCCCAGTTCACCCTGTCGGGGAACAGCCAGAAGGGCAATCGGCCCTCATTCATCCGGGCCGCCGAGCCGGACAAGGCCAAAAAATACTTCGACCTGTTCGTAAGGCAGTTGGGGGAAAGCGTCAGAGTGGCCACCGGCCGTTTCGGCGCCTATATGCAGGTCTTCATCCAGAACGACGGGCCGGTGACGATCTGGCTGGACTCAGAGCTCATTTAGCCGGCTGCTTCTGTTCTTTTTTGGACAAGACCTTGTTGGCGACGACCACTCCGCCGATCAGGAGGACGCTGAACACGACGACCGTCAGCTCAAAATACTCCGACAGAAAGGTTTTTGCGGCCGGTCCGAAGAAGTAGATGGCCGTGGCTACGGCATAGAACCGCCCTCCCCGGCCGATAAAAGAGGCGAGTACGAAACGCCGGACGTTCAGGTCCATCATGCCGGCGGCTATGGTGAACACCTTGTAGGGCAGGGGGGTGAAGGCGCCCATGGTCACCGCCCAGACATCGTATTTCTGGTAAAGTTCCCGGACGCGCTCCAGTTTGGTCTCGGAAATGAACCGCCTGACCAGGGGCTTGCCGCCCTTGTTGCCGATGAAATAACCGAACAACCCGCCGAGGACCGAAGCCACGGTAGTGACGGTGGCGTAATAGAAGGCTGCTTTCGGGTTCAGGAGGGCCAGGGGGATCAGGACCGTGTCCGGGGGGATGGGAAAGAAAGAACTTTCCGCAAAAGCCATCAGGGCGAGGGCCGGGACGGCGAAGGTCGAGTAGACGACGCCTTTAATGGCGGCCTTTAAAGTTGAAAACATACCGAGTATTGTACTTAAAACGGATGCAAAATGGAAACGCTTTTTTTGAATTGAGGCCACTGCCTGTGATATAATTTCCAGTATTCGAACAGGTCGCGTAGCTCAGTTGGTTAGAGCGTTCGCTTGACATGCGAAAGGTCCCTGGTTCAAGTCCAGGCGCGACCACCAAGCCTTTATAATCGGGTCCATAGCTCAACGGTAGAGCAGCGGCCTTTTAAGCCGTTGGTTCGGGGTTCGAATCCCCGTGGACCCACCCTCCTTTCTTACAAAATACTTACTTTTTTCTGGTCCTATTCTAATGCCCGGAACATACTATTGGAACTATATGAGAACGAACAGAGCTTTGCTTTTCATCATTTTAGGACTCCTGGTTATCGGGGGGTTAATCTGGCTGTCGCGGACCCCGCAAGGGGAAGAGTTGGGCGTGGACATCTTCCGTGGTACCAGCCCCACCCCGGCGGACAGACAGCCGACCCCGGTCGGGGAGGACCTTTTGAACCGTAACGAGGAAAGGATCAACCTGAGCAGCCTGCCTGACAGCCAATACCAGCAGACAGGCCGGGCCACCCTGACCGAGACCGAGGACGGGGTCAGAGTGGTGGTGGAGCTTGGCGATGCTGACCCGGCTATCGATACCAGCCAGCCGGTGCATATCCATAACGGTACCTGCTTGGAGCCGGGAGATATCATCTACAGCCTGAATCCGGTCAACGGCGGCCGGTCGACCACCGTCCTGGCTGACGTCATCTTCGACGACCTCCGGACCGACCCGCCCTATATCATAAATGCCCATAAGTCCATTGATGAGTTGCAGGTCCAAACGACCTGCGGAGAACTCACACTATAACCAAGGCCCTTAGTACTACTCTAACACTCCTTAGGTGAGGCTCTAACAAGAGCCTCACTCCTCTTTTTGGGGGACTCGGCACTTAATTTGCGGTCGCAATTATAGTAGAATAGGGGGTATGAGTTGGGAACTGGTGGTGGTAGTGGTCGTCGGCATCCTGGTCGCCTTCCTGTTTTTTCACCTTCTAGAGCTTGTCAAACAGCTTAAAGAGGAGCAGAGGGAAGCCCGTCGGCAGCAGGACGACATGACCAAATTCATCGCCGACAGCATCAATAAGCAAAGCCACAGTTTCGTATCCGTATTGCAAAAAAATACGGCCGACCTGAACCAGCGGCTGGACAAGGCGGCGGCCGTTATCGGCGGAGTGCAGAAGAATCTTGGCGAGATGAGCGAGATCGGCCGGTCCATGAAGGACCTGCAGGAATACCTTCGCAGCCCCAAACTGAGGGGAAACATCGGGGAGCAAGTGCTTTTGGAGGTGCTGAAGCAGCTTCTGCCGTCGGAGCTGTTTGCCATCCAGTACTCTTTCAAGAGCGGGGAAAAGGTGGATGCCGTCATCAGGGTCGGGCAGAACCTGATTCCGGTTGATGCCAAGTTCCCCATCGAGAACTTTCGCCGCATGAACGGGTGCGACGGCGAAGCGGAGAAGCTGAAATACCAAAAGGAGTTCCAGAAGGATGTCAAAAAACATGTGGACGACATAGCCCGCAAGTACATTCTTCAGGACGAGGGTACCGTCGACTATGCCCTGATGTACATCCCCTCCGAGGCCATCTATTACGAGGTCATCAACAGCGCCCCTCTTTTTGACCACTGCCATCGTAAGCGCATCCTGGTGGTGTCGCCGATGAGCTTCTATGCCTACCTGAAAGCCATCCTGATGTCTTTCCAGGGGCAGACGATCCAGAGGAAAGCCCAGGAAATTCTTGCTATATTACAGTCGACCAAACGCGATTACGAAAAAGTTGAGGAGTCGCTTAACGTTTTGGAAAAACACTTTACCAATGCCTACAACCAGCTACAGAATGTCAGCAAATTCTTCATGAGGCTCGGACAGAAGCTGACCACCACCAGACTGCTCGGTTCGGGCGAAGAGGAAAGCAGGCATCCAGAAGAGGGGGGATCAGCAAATGAGCAGGCTCTACAATAGCGAGCAAAAAAAAGCCATTGACCATCTGGAAGGGCCGTCCCTGATCGTGGCCGGGGCCGGAAGCGGCAAAACTTATGTCCTGACGGAGAAGGTCAAAAAAATAATCCTGGAGAAGAAGACCGATCCCCAGAACGTGTTAGCCCTGACCTTCACCGAGAAGGCGGCGGCGGAGATGGAGGAAAGGGTGGACCAGGCGCTGCCTTACGGCTACTTCCAGTCGTGGATCATGACCTTCCATTCCTTTGCCGACCATATCCTGAGGGACTACGGGGTGCATATCGGCATCAATCCGGCCTTCAAGATCATCACCCAGGTGGATGCGACCATGTTCTTCCGGACCAACCTGGCCAAGTTCGACCTGAAATATTTCTATTCCACCGGCAACCCGACGGGATTCATCCGGGCGGCTTTGGAGCATTTTTCCCGGCTCAGGGATGAGAATATCTCGGCCAGGGAATACCTGGACTACGCCCGCCGGAAACTGAAGGCCGCTACAGACGGCGCCGGGCGTGAGGAGGCCGAAAGGGCCCTTGAGCTCGCGGGGATGTACCGGGATTACGAGAAGATGAAGCTCGAGAACAACTACCTGGATTTCTCAGACCTGATATTTTACCTGGTCAAACTGCTGCGGGAAAGACCGAGCGTTAAGAGAGCGCTCCAGAAGCAGTTCAAATACTGTCTGGTGGACGAGTTCCAGGACACGAACATTGTCCAGTACGATCTTTTGAAACTTCTTTTTCCGCCCGAGAAGAAGCCGAACCTGACGGTCATCGGCGACGACAACCAGTCCATCTATAAATTCCGCGGTGCCAGTGTCTCCAATATCCTCAACTTCATGACCGACTATTCCCAGGCGGCCATGTTCGTCCTGAACACCAACTACCGCTCCCGCCAAGAGATCCTGGATTCGTCATACCGGCTTATCCAGAACAACAACCCCGATACGCTGGAGGTGAAGATGGGAATAAGCAAGAGGCTCGTGGCTGCCAGGGGAAGCGATAAGGAAGCGCGGCCCCGGCTGCTGGCAGCACTCGACGCGGACCAGGAGGCCGAAAACGTGGTCGCCGAGATCAAAAAGCTGGCCGGCAAAAAGAAGTACCGCTTCAACGATATCGCTGTCTTAGTGCGGGCCAACGAGCACGCCAAACCCGTCATCCAGGCCCTGGAGAGGTACGGCATCCCGTTCCAGTTCCTGGGGCCGGCCCTTCTTTATTACAAGAGCGAGATCAGGAACCTTATAGCCGTCCTTAAATTCATTATGGACCCGAACGACTCCACCAGCCTTTACCGGATATTGTCGATGAACGTCTTCGGCCTCCACCAGAAGGACATCCTTCTGATGACCTCCTTTTCCCGCCGGCTCAGCCGGTCCCTGTTCGAGACGGTCGACCTTTTGGCGGCCGATCTCACCGGCCACGGCGATACTGAGCTGAGACCGGTCCGTTCCGCGCTTCCTACCCTCTCACCGGCTGCAAAGGACGCCCTGGTCAAGGCCTATGGGGTCCTGGAGAACATGCTGAAAAAAAGCGGCCGCTCGAGCGCCATCCAGACGCTCTTTGACTTCCTGGACAGGAGCGGTTACCTGAAGACCCTGTCCGAGATCAAGAGTAAACGGGACGAAGACCGGGTGAACAACATCACCCGCTTTTTCAACAAGCTGAAGAAGATGGAGGGGGAGACGGGTGAGGTAAGCGTGTTCGAGGCCATCAACAATATCAACCTCTCCCTGGAAATCGGCGATTCCCCGTCAGCCGAGGATTATGATTTCGAAAGGCAGGATGCGGTCAATATCCTGACGGTGCACTCGGCCAAGGGTCTTGAGTTCCCGGTGGTGTTCCTGGTGGGCCTGTGCTCGGACAGGTTCCCGAACAGGTTTCGCAAGGAACTCCTGCCCATCCCAGAAGAACTTATCAAGGAGACCCTGCCCGAGGGGGATTTCCATCTTGAGGAAGAACGGCGGCTTTTCTATGTCGGCCTGACCCGCTCCCGTGACAGGCTGTACCTCTCCTTTGCCGACTTCTATGGCGGGGGCAAACGGAAGCGAAAAGCCTCCCCCTTCATTCTCGAGACCGTGACGGCCGAGGAGCTTGCCAAGGTCATTGCCAAAAAGGAGGCCGGGATCAGCCAGCTGTCCATCTTTGACCTGTCTGCCAAAAAGAAGCCGGACGAGGGGACGCCCAAAACCCCCCAGGATTACGGCATCAGAAAATATTCGTTCTCCCAGATAGAGGTATTCGAGAAGTGTCCCAAGCAGTACGAGTTCAGATATTTGATCCGGATCCCGGAGCCGGATTCGCCGGCGCTTTCGTTCGGCTCCAGTATCCACGCCGCCCTGGAGCTATTTTACCGGGATGTCCGGAACAACCTTGACCCTGGCCGGGAGGAGCTCCTGAAACATTTCCGCGACAGCTTTATCCCGTTCGGCTATGTCAGCGCCAAACACAGGAACAGCGCCTACCGCCACGGCGAAGAGCTTCTGACCAAATACCTCGAGGTTTTTCACAACAGTCGGGGCGAGGTGGTGGACCTCGAAAAGAACTTCGTCCTGAAGCTTGAGAACGGCATCAAACGGTATGTGGTCAGCGGCAAGATAGACCGGATCGACAGGCAGGGGGACGTGTATGAGATCATCGATTACAAAACAGGCAAGATGCCGCCGAAGTCGGAGCTGAAGCGATCCCTGCAGCTTGGTATATACGCCCTGGCGGCCGTGGACAGGGGCATTTTGAATATCCCCCTCGACAAGCTTGTCCTGACCTATTATTACCTGGATAAAGGGGAGAAATTCTCCCTTGAGGCAAGGACCAAGGACCTGGACGGGGTCAGGGAGCATGTCCTGACCACCCTGGCTGAGATCGAAGAGGGTGGTTTTGAACCCAAGACCGGCATCCACTGCGACTGGTGCCCGTTCAAGATAGTTTGTCCGGCCTGGGAATCATGAAAATCGGAAATTATGAACTATAATATGCACATGAAAAAATTTATGATCATTGACGGCTCGGCCATTCTGCACCGGGCCTTTCATGCCTTGCCGCCTTTCACGGCACCTGACGGCACCCCCACGAACGCCGTCCATGGCTTCATCAAGATGTTCCTTTCCCTGGTAGACAAACTGGAACCCGATTACGTGGCCGTCGCCTTCGATACCCCAAAGCCCACTTTTCGCAAGAAGCTCCTGGCCACCTACCAGGCCCATCGTCCCAAAGCTCCGGAAGAGTTCAAGGTCCAGGTCCCGCTGGTGCAGGAGTTTTTGGACAAGGCCGGCGTTGCCAAATTCCTGGTGGAAGGGTATGAGGCGGATGATGTCATCGGCACCATCGTCAGGCACAGGGACGGAACGCTGAAGAAGTACGTGGTGACCGGAGACAAGGATATGCTGCAACTCGTGGACCAAGAGACCATGGTCATCATGCCGGTCAAGGGGGTGAGCGCCCTAGAATATATGGACAGTGAAGCGGTGATGGAGAAGCTCGGGGTGAGTCCGGAGCAAGTGATCGACTACAAAGCCATGGTGGGCGACTCATCTGACAATTATGTCGGGATAAGGGGGATTGGCCCCAAAAAGGCGGCCGAACTCTTAAAGAAGTATGGCAATCTGGAGGAGATATACCGGCAGGCAGATAGCCTGGACCTGAAGACCAGGGGCCTGTTGGCAGAGCACCGCGAAGACGCCCTCCTGTCCAAGGAGCTAGCGACCATCCTGACCGACCTTGATCTGGGTTTCGACCTGGAAAAGTGCCGACTGAAGATGGATCCGAAAAACCAGGCGCTGCTTGACTATTTGGACAGGTTATCCCTCAGGAGCATCAAGAAGCAAGTGACGGGCAGGAGAGTGCCCGCAGTTGACAAAGAGGAGGACAATCAACTATCATTCTTTTAGTGAGCAAAAAACCCGAACCTAGCCAGAACCTGGAAAAGATGCTGACCACTTGGGGGATAATCGTTATCCTCTGGAGCATTTTCCGGGCCAACTTCCAACCTCCTTTATGGTTCTCTGAATTTCTGGCCAAGCCCCTCATCTTCCTCATCCCCGTCTATATCTATCTGAAAAAGAACGAAAAGGCCGGCAACTTCCTTTATCAGGTCGGCTTTCCCAAAACGGGCCTGGGGCGGGAACTGATGCTGTCCCTTTCCTTGGTCTTTTTCATTGTCGGGATGGGCATACTGACCTTCTTTTTTTCCGATAGCGTCAGGCTGTTGACATATAATGCCGTCAATTATTTTAAGATAGGGGAAATTTTCCTGTTGTCCCTGGCGACGTCCATATCGGAGGAGATCCTGGGCAGGGGCTTTCTGTTCAACTACCTCCATAAGCATTCGAAGAGTTTTCTCATCTCCCTGTTCATTTCGGCCACGCTCTTTTTCGTTCTCTATCTGCCGAGCGCTCTGACCCTCAAGATAGGCGGGCCGGACCTTTTTTTCAACCTCCTGTTCAATTTCACCATGAGCTTCATTACGGGAATCGCCTTTTATCTAAGGAAAAACATCTTGGCATCCATCACCGTCCATGCCAGCATCCTGCTATGGTTTGACCTCTTCCTGAGGTAAGGAGCAGCGGCGGCAGACCCAGAACATCTCTTCGGTTTCTATCCTTATTTTGTCGTAGCGGTCTTCGGGGACATTTCTGACCTTCCCTTCGCTCTGGCTAAGGATAAACAGGTTTCGGCCGTCATCGGCTGCTTGGTCAAAACTATCGATATTGAAGACAAACTTGTCAAAGCCGAGGACTTGGGTAAAGCCGTATTCGTCGGGCTCGGTGGTTCGGGCCACCTTTTGGAAGTCGGCAGGCGGGTATTTCAGGTAAAAAAGGAGGTATATGTACGGCTGACCGTTGTCCAGGGTGATATGGAACCGGTCGTAGTCGTGGTAGCTCTCTCGGACCACGTTGACCATCTCCTTATAGCCGCACTGCCATGAACGGACGACGCTTGCCCGGCGGGGATAGTGGTAGAAGAAGAACTCCCAGCTGCGGTAGGTGTAAAGCGCGTAGAGCATGATGGCCGCGAGGACCACCCATTTTTTATAAGGAAAGGCGGCGGAAAAGAGTTTGACCGCACCATAGGCCATGATGAGCACGAGGGGGACGATCATGAAATAGGTCCGTGTCAGCGCGTATTCCTGCCAGGTCAGGGCGGCCGGGATGGGAGAGATGGCCAATAAAACGAGGAGCATGCCGCGGTTTTTGACATTTCGGGAACGGAGCAGGTAGAAAAGGCCGACAAATATGAAGACGAACTCCGCCGCCGACAGGGGGCTGATACCTTCAAACCCGAATCGGTGGTTGGTGTCGCCCTTGAAGATCATGAACTCCGGGGAGAAGTAGGTGAGGTACCGCTTCAATACCTGGTCGAAGGCCACGAAGGCCCGAGTGCTGAACGGAGAGCGGTGGAGCTCGGTCTTGAGCTCCTGTGTCTTCAGCTCGACGTCGGGATGGTTGAGGATCAGGAGGCTCGAGAGCCTTTGGGGGGGTGAGGTGACCTCCGCGACGGCAAAGGGCAGGGCAAAGGCAAAGAGCATGGCCAGAACGACGGCCGATTTTCGCCAGTCGATCTTGTTTCTCAGGCTGTAGAAAAGGAATATCAGAACATAGAAAACAAAAAACAGGCGGGAGATGTGGTAGGTATACAAGGCCAGGCTCAGGAGAAGGGCGAAGAGCGCTCCGTCAAGTAGCGAGTGCCTTTTACTGAACCTAAGGAGAAAAGCAAAAGAGGCTGTCAAAAGCAGGGTGGCCAGGACCACTTCGTGGGCATGCATGGACAGGACGTTCACCCAGGGGGACAAAGCGGTCAGGGCGGCCGCCAAAAGACTGACGGCGCGGTTGTCGAAGAACTGCCGGCTGAGGAAATAGACCGCCCAGATGAGGATGACGGCGGCCAGGATGTTGGGCAGGCGGACGGCGGTTTCGGTGAGCCCGAAGGCGGCCACGAAAGGGACGGTGGCATAAGTATAGAACGGCAGCTTAAAGTCGCCGAACGATCGGAGGCGAAAGACGGGGAACGGGTTGCCGAACTCGTCCCGGCCCGTTTTCAGGAACGAATAGGCGTTGTAGCCGTAGGCCGCCTCGTCGGCGTTCAGGCAGGGCGGCGACTGGTTGAGCCGGACAAAATGCAGGAACAAGGAGACGAGGGTCAAAAGCGCCAGGATCCCGATGATCGCCTTGTTGCTTTTCATGATGTGTGGAGGGCCATAACTTCGCTGTCCGGCCTTATAAAGGATTTTACTAAAATCCGGCGCGCTTTGATGAGGGCGGGTAGCTTCATCACCGCCCGGCAAAAGCCCGAGATCAGGGGAAAGTTGCCTTTCATGAGGTTTCCAAGGATGATCCCGGGCAGCCTCCGGAAATGCTCCGTTAACAGATTCTTGTCGGTGACATTCTGCCAGAAGAACAAAAATTGGTTGCGGTAGGCGATGGACCGGATGAAGTTTTTCGGGAAGTACTTGCCGATGGTCGATTCATGATGGTGGATGACCTTTATATCCGGGTTGAACAAAGTGCCGTAACCGCTCTTCCAGGCCCGGTAGCCGAGGTCCACGTCCTCCCAGTAGAATGGGGCAAATAACCCGGAATAACCGCCGAGTTTCAGGAACAGTTTTTTATTGACCAGGGCCGAGCCTCCTTCGGGCCAAAGGATAGGACAGGCCTGCCGGCAGTCTTTGGGGGAATGATGGAACAGGCCGTCCCGGAAATATCCCCTGTTTGCCCCCACCGTCCGTCCGTCCTTTTCCGTCTGGGCAAAGCTGACGGCGAAAAGATTGGGATCGTTGCGGAGTGTAGAGTGGGCATCAAGAATCTTGCTGTCGGTCAGGACAACGTCCGAATTCAGGAGGAGCACGAAGTCAGAGCCGGCCTGCCTGACCCCCCGGTTGACGCTTAATCCGAAGCCCAGGTTCTGGCGGTTCCTCAGGTATCTGGCATCAGGCCAAAGGTCTTTGACTGCCTCCTGGAGGAGCGGGTCGGGGGCATCATCGACAATGATCAGCTCAGAGCCCTTCAGAAAAGACTGGTTTTGTCGGAGGTTGGCCAGGAACAGGTTCCTGTTCTTGTAGACCGGAATGACCACGGAAAGGGCCCTTTTCATTTAGTTATTGTACTAGACTGGCAATTTTTTTGGAAAACTGTGCCCCGGAGAACTTTTCCTTCACTCTTTGCCGGGACCCCCTGCCTATCCTCCTCATTAGAGCAGGATCCTTCATTAGCCGGAGGGTCTTTTTGATAAGCTCTATTCTTTTTTCAAACAGGTAGCCCGAGTGTCCGTCCATGATTATCTCTTTCGGCCCGCCGGCCCTATAGACGACCGGGACGCATTCCCGGCCCATGGCCTCGGCAACCGCGATGCCAAAATGCTCCATCTTCTCCGGCGACCTTCTCTCCTCCTCTCCATATCCGGCCGCATGCCAATAGATTGCAGCTTTCTGATAATAACTCTCCATTTCCGGACGGCCGATGTTCAGGGCAAATTGAATGTCGGGCCGGCCTTCCGCCATTTTTTTTACCTTTTCGAGATACTTTTTATCCGCCTCTTGGTAGCTGCCTGCCAGGATAAGCCGGTATTCCTTGTATTCCGGATACTGATCTCTGGCGTATCGGAAAGCTTTAATCAACACGTCCTGTCTTTTGGAATGCAGATGGCCGAAGAAACGGCCTACGGAAAGAATGATCTTTTCCTTCTTGAGAGCCGTATTCTCCGGCACCTCAATTAGCGGGTAGATGACCGCCGGTTCCTGCCAGATATTTTGCCTGACGAAATATCTTTTGACGAAGTTGGAGAAGACAAAGGGGGTGAAGAGGCGGGCTTTAATAAGGGACAGGCGGTTATGGGGCAAGAGGTTCTGCTGCGGTACCTGCAGGAGAACGTAATTTTTTTTAGCGAGGGAAATGAAATAGCTTCCGTCCGTAATATAGAACAGGCGGTCGAACTGACGGGTGTAAAGGATCTTTCGGATCCCCCTGAATGTATGCCAGCGGGGGTCGAACTTGACGAACCCGTAAGCGTTGCCGAACCTGTCCGCGATCCTTTCCGAAAGGTTCTCCGGCCAGAAAAAGACGCAGGTATGCCCGAGATCGTGGAGCACTCTGGAGATGTCCAGGAGGTACTTCTCCCCCCCGCCCAAAGTATCCAGGTAAGGCGTGACAAATGCGATTTTCATGTTTTTATGGATTTAAACAATAAATAGCTTATGGAAAAATAGATATATGGCAAGATCATTATGAAATATCTGCTAAACGGGGCCTGGACTCCTAGGAACAAGAGATATAAAAGTGGAACTAAAACCAATATCAATACCTCCTTTTCTTTTAAGAAGTAAGCCGTGCGGGTTGCAAAAGCTGAAACTATCAATCCGACCGGCCAAAATGGAGACCAAACGGAAGAGAAGGCCAAATCTTTATTTCCCCACCATGTTTTGAAAAAGCCGGTCACGAACAATACAAGTGAAGCCATAGGGATTGAGCTAACGGAGTTTGTCAGCCAGTATTTAAATGTCATAAGTTGATAATGGATGATATTAAATTGACCTCCTCTTACTATAAAAGCTTTCATGTAGGTGAGCGAGAAAATTAGAGAGGCTATTATTAAATGCAAAATGTAATTTTTTATTCTGAATTTTTTAGTGAGAACTTGATAAACAACAAGAAGAGTTACGAAAAATACTGGAGCAGCCCAGAATTTGGATGCAGCAAATAAACCTAGAGATATACCATGAAGCCAATAGTTAGTCGGGAATATTAAGATGGAAGCAAAGTAAATCATTGATAAGCTTGCCTGGCCTAAATCAAGCAGTGCCTGGGATGATAGGCTTGTCAAAAGGGGGTCGGCGGCTAATAGCATGGCTGCGGTCAAAGATAATGCGTAATTATTTTTGCTGATTTTCAAAAAAAACCAATGGGCGGTTAATAAATAGATAATAGCGAAGAATATCTGTACATAGTATGGGTTTTGAAAAAAAATAATTGAAAACCCGTATAGGTATTTGATTAAAGGCGGATGTTGGAAATTATAATAGGTGGGGTCAGCGCCCTGAGCATATAGATATCCGGCAGAAATATGGATATCACTATCGGAAAGAAAGACCTTGTCAATATGATAATCACGAGGTATGTCCTGTGATCTTAAGTATAGATCAATTGATGATTTTTCAAATCGGTAAGATAGTAAATCTGAGTTATTAGTAACAAAGAGAGAGAAGAATAATACTAGAATTAGTATGACTGACCATAAATATGGAGACGGAAACAAGGTTCGTTTATTTTTGGTTCCTTTTTTCATATAACAATATCCACGTTATGGTTTTGCTGTACGCCTGATAGAACGACTCAATGATACCATAGGCGCCGTCGAGAAAACCCTTCTGTTTTATCAGGCGACGGAAGAGCTCCCCGAGGAATTTACGGAAAAAAGTGGGAACGCCCACCTTCCGTCCGGCGGCATAAAGGAGGGCTGCCTCCCGACCTTCGAAGTTGGCGGTCTTTTCGACCATGCTTTCAAGGTCGGTATGAAAGTAGTGCTGGAACGGGTTTTCCAGCTTGCCCCGGCTGCCGCGGACGTTAGGGGTGGAGTGGATCTCCTTCGGCCAGTTCAAAAAATCAGTTTTTTTGATAAGTCTGATCTGGTGATCCGGCCACCACCCGCCGTGCCGGAGGGTAACTTTCTGGGCTATGATGTTTTCCCTGGGGACCCTGAAGGAGGAGTGCGGGGTAATTTCAAGAATGGCCTTGATCTCTTCGGCGAGCTCCCCGGTCATCCTCTCATCCGCATCCATAACGAACACCCATTCCCCCGATATTTTCTCGAAGGCCAGGTTCCGCGCCGGTTCGACATATGGAAAACGGGGGATGACCCGCACTGTTGCTCCGGCCTTCCGGGCAATCTCCCTGGTGCCGTCCGTGCTGTCCATATCCATCACCACGATATCCCTGGTCAATAGTTTGGCGCTTTCCACGCAGGCGGCGATGTTGTTTGCCGCATTCCTGACCTGGATGACGATGGTGACTTTACTTTTTGACATCTTTTTTTTGTCCGGAAACCAATAACAGAGCCGTCAATGAGAGATATATATAGGGTAGCATAAGGATCAGGTATCTCGCATTGGTAAAGGAAAAAAGTTGCATCAGTCCGTACAGGCCGAGCCACAGGAGGGGCAGCAAAAGCGGCCTGTTCCCCGCCAGGACGCTCTTTATCCGAAAGGGGAGAGCGACGGGGAGGGCCAGGCTCGATATAGCCCAGACGAGCGAGTGATGGTTCTCCCTGACCGTGCGGACCGTATCGGTATAGAACCGGCCCCGGAACAGGAGTAGCGGCAGGGAGCCGTTGAGGCCGAGGAAGGCCTTCCGGCCTTCGGTGTGAAAGACGTAGATCCATTTCTGCAACTTCAGGAACTCCAACGGGGAGTGGCCTTTCAGGAAATATTGGAAATAACTGCCGGCATAGACGATAAAAGCGACGGGGAGGGCCAGGATGTACTGGGCCAGGACCAGGGGTTTGCCACTAACGGCGAGATACAGGAGGGCCGCCCCGAGAACAGGGAGCATCAGACCGAAGAACTTGGTAGAGATGATCAGACCAAGGACTAAGTTCGCCAAAAACATGTTCCGGAGACTGTTTCTGTCATTGGCGGTAATCAAAAAATAAAAGAACAGGTTCAGAAACCCAAGCATCAATAGGTCAAAGAGGGCGAGGAAGTAGTTGGCGACTATTAACGGCTCAAGGCCCAAAAATACGGTCAGGAGAAGGGAGATCCTTTTGTCACCGGTCAGGGATTTGGCCAGCAGATAGAAAGTGATGAGAGCGAAGATGCCCGACAGCAGGGAAAAGTAATATTCGTTGCCAAGGTACAGGGCGGACAGGCCGACCAGGTTCTTGCCCAAAGGAGGGTGCTCGGCCACCAGGAGCGAGGGGTCGGTGCCCCGGAGATATTTTACGCCCGCATAGATATACAGGATGTCGTCGCCGACGGGGTGCTTGCTTTCCGGAATGACCCACTGGGATTTGAAATACCGGTCCTCAATTTTATTGAAGTCCAGCCGGTGGCGGTATATCTTTTCCGGCTCGAACAGGCCATACGATCGGGTCCAGTTATAGACGATTCCCAAAAGCAGCAATAGCGTGATAATTTTCCTGACCATTTTATCGACCGCTCAACATATTTTTAATCAGATGCAACTTGGTCCGGAGAGGTGCATACTTGAGTCCGAAGCGGAGCCGGTTTATCCGCTGGTACCGGCGGTGCAGGGCGGATCCGGAGCCACCGGTGGATTGGGCATTTTTGTGCCAGATGATGATGGAGGGGTTATAGATAAGTTCAAAGCCGGCCTTTTTTACCCGTTCGGAGTAGTCGGCGTCCTCGAAATAGAGGAAATATTTCTCATCCCAGAAGCCGGTTCTTTTCAGGACTTTCTCGTCAAAACAGAACAGGCAGCCGCTTATAAAACCGACTTTTCCGGCCCGGTCGTATTGCCCCCGGTCCACTTCGTCCACGCCCCGGTGCCGGGGTAGGCAATGGTCCCAGTCCACCTCTCCGCCGGCGTACCAGATGACTTTTCCGAGGTCCTGCCGGTCATATCTGTCCCGATGGTATTCAAATCCCGGTGCATAATATATCTTGCCCGTGAACGCCTGGTAGCTCGCGAAAGACCGGTCGACACTGGACAGAAAACCGCTTCCCACCCCGATGTCATTATTGAGTATACAGTAGCGTCTTATGCCTCTCTCCTGTGCTGCTCTGAGCCCCAGATTGACGCCGAAAGAATAGCCTTTGTTCTTGCCTGTTAGAACGAGCTGGTGGGGCAGGACACTCTTGATGCTGACGGATTGCGGACGGTCGGACAGGTCGGCAATGATCACGAGCGTCCGGTCCAGACCCTGGTTGGAGAGGAGTGAGGTGAGGAATTCGTTGACCATCCCGTTCTGGTTGTAGTTGACGGTGATCAGGGCTGTCTGCATCTCATTATTCTAATAAACTACTTCCCCTTTGTCAGATAATAAAGTGTCCGCCGGTCGCCTTCCCGGGAGGTGATATAGTTGAGGACCTCGAATCGGCTGGGGTCCGGGTATTGGCAGTATTCCGGTCTTATCAGGACAAGAGTATGGCGGTCCGGCCGGTAGCCGGAATTTTCAGGACAGCCGTCCGTGACCAGAAGGCCGTCCGTCCGGTAACTGGTGCCTCCCTTGAGAAGTTCCTTTTTGGCCTGTTCCGGTGGCGTGTCGTTGTAGAAATTGTAGAGGAGGTAAAACTCGCGGGGCTCGTTGGTGAAGATGCGTTTGGGTTCGGTCCTCCGGTGCAGATCCTGGACGATGAGCCTGTCGCTCTGGTGCCATTGTTCGGCGCTCAGGACCTTGATCCTGGTCTGGTAGATGAGCAGGAAATAGATGGTGCTGAAAAGGTAGAGGCCGATGACCGCCGGCCTGAACAGGCTATGAGGTTTTCTGACCAGGTGATAGAGGCCGGTGGCGATCATGAGGGAATAGGGGATCAGGAGGATGATGCCCCTGAGGGCAATGGTCGGGGCGTTGATGTTGATGGCGGTCGGGATGCCGCCTACAAAGACCAGGGCCAGGAGTATTTTGGTGGCCCGGTTAAGGGTCCGGCGGAATACGATGATGCCCATTATCAGGAACAGGAAATCCAGGAAGTGGAACTGGCCGATAAGGTTGGTGCCGTAGATGGGATGGGGGTCTCCCTGGGTGAAAAGGACCTTGAAGTTGAATGCTTCCATATATTTCCGCTGGAAATCGGCCAGGGGCAAACTGACCTTATTGAACATCAGTGTATTCAGGAGAGGGTCGCCCCGGGACGAATACCTGGCATACCAGACGTCCCCTTCCACTTTCTGTTTGTTCAGGAAAGTGATCTCGTTCGTGGCCCGGCTTTTGAAGAAGCCGGCGTTTGGGGCAAGATAGGCCATGGCCAGGAAGGAGAAAAATAGCAGCAGAGACACCAGTCCAGCCCTCAAGGCGAGATATGGGGTAACCTTGCCGCGGGTGGCCTCGACAGTCAGCATGAGTATGAAAAGCACCGGGAAGAAAATTATCTTTATACCCATATAGGAGTTGAAAGACAGAAAGGAGAACAGGATGAAGGCCGGCGCTTTGAGGCGGTTGTCCATCCTGGAGAGCAGTACCAGACTTGACAATAAGAGGAAAAGGACGGAGACGGGGGCATCGAAGCCGGCCGTGCTCGAGAGGTGCGAGAACCAGGGGGAGAAACTAAACACCATAGCCGTCAGGAAAGCCAGGAGCTTGTTCCGGCTGACCTTATAGACGACCAGGAACAAGACCGCCGGCGTCAGCGAGTTGAGGAGGGCAAAGGGCAGTCTGGCAAAAAGTACGGACTTGAAGGGGACAAACTTCCAGAAGAGGGCGCTGACGTAGATCGGAATGCTCGGGGTAGCAAACAATATCCCGGAGGTCAGAAACAGCCGGTGGCCGAAAAGCTCGGAGCCGGTCCGGGAGAGAAGGTAGCCGTTGTAGTAAAAGTCCGCCTCGTCGAAGGTGACGGAGTCGATACCGAAAAAAAGGAAGAGTAGCCGCATCAGCAGGGACAGCCCGAAGACAAGACAGAAAACGGCCACGGTGTTACGCATTTATTGTTTGCTAATTAGGCGCCCCACAAGTCTCTCTTTCCAGGACAGGGGTTTTCTCCTGCCCTGCCAATAGAGAGATTCCCGGTATCCTTGCCGGAAAAAACCTTCGGCGTGATCAGTGAGCTCCCGTTCATCCTCGGGGCTCACATAGCCTTCCGTTTCCCAATAAAAGAAATGTACCAGAAAGTAGTAGAACATCTGCAGGACGGCCAGGGCAAAGCCGTGCATGCCGTCACGGTAACCGTGACCGGCGAAAAACCGGCTGATGAATTCGGAGATGGCTTTACGGATAGTTTCGGCCAAACCCGGTTTTTTCCCTGTCTTTTTCAGCCGGTTGGCCTCCGTTTTGGCATAGCGGACGTTCTTGGCAAAATACTCCTCAAAGTTTTGATAATTCGTGTGGATGATGGCCAGACTCTCTTTTGCCGGCAGGGCATAGGCTTTGCCCTTGGTGACAGGCTGGCTGTGGATCTCCTTGGGAAAGAAGACCGCCTCTTTGCGAAAAAAACGGACCTGATAGTCCGGCCACCAGCGGCTGTGCCTCAGCCATTTGCGGAAGATGATGTTCTTGCGCGGGACCTCGAGGTAATCAAACTCCACCTCATGCCGGAAAAGGTCTTTCACCTCGGCCTGGAAATCCGGGGTGATCTCCTCGTCCGGATCCAGAAAGAGCACCCAGTCATGCTTTGCATGTTTCAAGGCTTCCTGTCTGACCTCTTCCACGATGGGCACGAGCGGATGGGGAACGAATTTCGCCCCGCGCTTCTTTGCGATGCTTTTGGATGAGTCGGTGCTCTCGAGGTCCACCACGATCATCTCGTCGGCGAACTCCTTGACCGACAACAGGCAGTTGTCCAATTTTTCCGCCTCATTGCGGTTGACGATTATGGCGCTAATCATGATGTTTTCCTCCATAATTTTAACAAATCCTGCATCTCGGCAAAAATTCCACCCCGGCTGAGGGTGATAACGCTCAGACTGTAGGCCGAAACACCAGTCAGGACAACAAACGCCAGCTGGACAACGGCGCTCTCGCTCAGGACAGGCAGAAGGTACAGGATCACCGACATGGCCGCTGTGGAGAGGATCGGAACCCGGATACTTTTCAGAAAGCTGAAGTCCACATATTTTTTGGCCAGGAACACGACCAGAAGGGATGCAGCCGAGATAATCAGGACGGAAAAGGCCACCCCGTTGAAGCCCATCAGGAATACGGCCACGGGGATGAAGACCCAGGTGGCCATGGTCCAGACCGTCATCAGGGCGAGGGACAGTTTGACCCGACCGATGGCGTTGAACAGGTTAGTGAGGGGGGTGGTCAGGGAGGAAAAGACGGCCGACAGGATGAAAAGGTAGAAGGAATTTAGCCCCGGGACCCACTTGCCGTATCTGGGGATGACCTCGATGATCAGAGGCATGGCAAAGAATATTCCCATCAGGATAGGGAACAGGATCAGGGCCATGAAGTACAGGAATTTCTCCACCGAGTTTTTGAGGGCGACGGGATCGTTTTTCAACCGGGAGAACATCGGGAAGGCCACCCGGAGGAAGTTGGTCATGACAAGCTGCTGGGGGGCAGCCGACCATTTTTTGGCCCAGCCGACATAACCGAGATTGGTGAAACCGATGATCTTGCCTAGGTACAGGGTCAGGAGCTCATCCTTGACCAGGGCAAGGATGGAGTTCGTCTGGAAGGGGATACCGTATGAGAGGAGTCCCTTCAGGCGGCCGAACTCCATTCTCAGCCGGGGGACCCAGGGGGAAACGATATATATTCCCACCAGGCCGGTCACCGACCTGGCCAGGGTGGCGTAGGTGAAGGCATTGATGCCAAGCCCGCGGATCGCCAGGACGGCGACGGTCAGGTAAAAGACCGCATTCTCGAATATCTGCACGTAGCTGATGGGGACGAAATTGACCTGCCTTTCCAGGATAATGGTGGGGATGGTCTTCAGGGAGGAGAGGAAAAACGCCAGCAAGAGGGACCAGTAAAGATAGATGCCGCTTGGGGGCAGGGAATAGAAGGCGGTCACATAAGGGGTAGCCAGAAACCCTGCCACGCACACGGCAATTATCAGGATCTGCTGGGCGGTGAAGGCCGTCGCGAAATCGTCGTCTTCGGCCTTGTCTTTCTGGATGAGGGAAGCCGCCAGGCCGATGTCGGAGAAATAATTGAGGATGGCCATGATGGACAGCACGGTGAAGTACAGGCCGAATACCGCCGGGGATAGGATGACGGTCAGGATGAGATTGGTGATGAAACCCATCGCCTGGATGACCCCGCTTTGCAGAAAAAGCGTAATCACGCTGACGAAACTTTTGCGCTTCAGTTCTTTTTTGTCGAGGGCTTTTTCCATAGTTTCCGGTTGGCGATAATGTAAAGCAAGGCCGCTATGGCAACCAGTGTGACCAGGTTACCGAGCCTTTCCACGGGTGTCTCGCGGTATCTGGCCCTGACCGCGGTGTTGGGGGAATCAGATTCAAGTAAGGGCCTGCCCAGCCGGTCGAATCTGTCGGGGATGACTTCACGGCCATTCAGGGACAGCTCCCAATAGGGAAAATACTGGACATTGACGATGAAGGAGCGGGACTCTGTTTCCGCCTCCTTATAGAACGGGTCATCAACTACTGTACGGACAGGTTTTTTATCCAGGGCAAAGACGGGCGACCCGAGCCGCGGGTCCTTCCGATATGGACCCGTTCCTTTGGGCTCAAGGTATAGGAAATAGTCGTAGTCAACGTTCTTGGGCAGATACTCGGCCACCTTGTAGGCCACCAGGTATTCCACATATTCCTTGGAGATGTAGCCCATGAATTTGTCTTTCGGCTGCATATACTTTGTGAAGTATTTGCCGCTGATGAAAATGATCCCGGCGATGGAGAGGACAGCCAGGATATAGGCCAGCTTGTTCTGTTTGGTCCCGAACAGGTAACCGCCGAACACTGACATGCCGAAGAGCCCAAAGACCAGAAAACGCCATGGGAATTGGAAAAGCCCTAAGACCGGGGCCAAAAGGTCCCAGATGAACGCCGACTGGTAGGTGGTCAGATAAAGGCTGACAAGGGTCCCGGCCAGGATCAGGGCCAGCAGCCGGCCGTTTTGGTCCCGGTGCTTCTTCCCGAAAAGCTGCCGGGTCAGGAATAGTAGTACCCCGAGACCGGCCAGAACGAGCTGGGGCTTGCCAAGTTTGAAAGACATCCCGTCGTCCGTGCATCCCTCGACAGAGCCTCCATAACCCCAATAGGGAGCTGTCCACAGTTGGTGCCAGCACAGGAAGTGGGCTTTGTAATTGGTAGATTTCGCTATCTGTTGGGCATAAGTCAGCCGGTTCTCCATGACCGCCGGCACCAGGAAATAGGCGGACAGGAGGAGTGCAAGGACTATCCCGAGGATATTCCTCCGTCTCTCTTTCAATAAGAGGGCGTAGCCAAGGACCAGGGGAAGAAATAGCAAAGACAGGATGTTGTGGACGGTCAGGCCAAAGGCCAGGCTGGCAATCAGGGCCAGAAACACTCCTCTCGACCTCTTTTCCGAATTCAGATGCAGAAGGTAGAGGGCCCACGGAAGGATGGCCAGGAACCAGACCTCGCCCAGGTTACCCCGGATGAATATCTCGACCGCCATGTAGGGGGAGGAAACGTATATGGCCGCCCCCAATAGGGAGCCGTAATGGGTCAGGAACCTTCTCAAGTATCTGAACATGCCGGTAAAGGCGATAAGTAGGGCGGCCAGGAAGGAAAGCTTCAGGCTGTCGGCCACGTCAAAGCCCAGAAGGTGGATGGCTGTTGTCAGCCAGTAGGAGGAAGGGGCGTAGAAGTTGAAGACAGGATATCCCAGCCGGAAGACGAAATCCGGGGCCATCCGCGGCGGGAGAACCCCGTTCCTCAGGTTGAGGGCGAACTGCTGTATTCTGGCCGGTTGGGTCTCGTCGTGGAAATCGAACATCTCGTTTCCCGGCAAAAGCTTCTTGCCCATAAAGACTATCACCAGGGCCAGGGTCAGGATAAAGAACAGCCTTTTCATCTGGCCAGTTTGAACAGGTAAACAAACGACTGGTTACCGTAGCGGGGGTATTTTTTGATAAGTTCCAGTGGCCAGTCCGGGGGGTACTCCTCCCTTTCGTGGAAAACGAAATAGACGGGATTGGTTTGGCCGAGTTCGCGGGCGTAGGCGAAATCCTCTATCTTGAGCGGCCAGCGGTCCTCGAAATGGACATTGGGATTCTCGAAGAGGAGATAGATGTCCAGGGCATAGGGGAGAAGCCCGAATGTCCCTTCGGTAAAGACATAGACTTTGTCCTTTTTGGATTCCCGCTCCAGAAAATCGACGATCTCCCTCGTGCCGTAGCCGGAAGGCCAGTCCTCAATATACTGTCCGCGGTCGACCGGGGGCAGAGGGATCTTGCCGGTATTGAAGAAGATGGTATAGAGGAAATATGACACCGACAACAAAAGCAGGAGAGAGGCGAGGTAGAATCCCTTTCTCTTCAGGGTAATGAGGAAATAGGTCAGCCCGAGAAGGAAGGGGAGAGCCAGAAAAATGACGTACCTCGAGGATAACACTTTGGCAAAGATGGCGATGACCAGAAAGGGAACGACGAACCAGACCACCAGGTAAAGCGCCAGTTCCGGGTCTTTTCGCCACAGCTTGTAAAGCCCCCCGATAGCGAAGACCATGAACAGCCAGCCGGTATTCTGGAAAAGGTAATAGGGAATGGCTCTCAGGTTGTGTGGGAGCACTTCGAGCGGACTTCTCATCAGTTCGGGCAGGGTCATCACAAAAGTGGTGTTCTTCTGTTCCACGTAGTGCATATAGGGGGATAGGCGCTGGACATTATAGATGACAAGGACCAGCGCGACCGCCACCCCGAGGAGGAAATAGAAGTTAAGGGCTTTGGTGACCTTCTTTTTATCGCGGAAGTAGAAGATGAACGGGGCAAGCGCCACCGGCAGGAAAAACAGCCGGACGGTGGATTTGGCCAGGCTGCCGACGCCGGCCAGGAGGCCAAAAAGAATGGCCATATCCAGCCTGATATGTTTGATGAGGATCAGGGAAAAGAGGAGGGTCCAGACGGCGAAGCCGTTGACCGCGGAGTCGATGAGCGCCATCCGGTCAAAGAAGATGTAATAGGGGGTCAGGATATAGATAAGACTGCCGATATAAGCCGCCTTTTTGCCCCAAAGGTAGAAAAGCAGGACGAACACCCCGGCCAGAGTGAAAAGCCCGGTGAAGACCGAGAAGAGGCGGCCGGCAAAAAGGGGGTCGGCAAAGATCTTCAGGAACGGGATCATGCCCCAGGTATGGAGAGGCTGCTTGCCGTCGGTGAGGGACACGAACCGCCACGAGGCGTCTTTCCAGGCCAGTCTGGACCAGTGGATGTAGATGGCCTCGTCCGTGAAGATGGGCAGGGACAGAAGGTTGTAGACCCGGAGGGCAAAAAAGAGAAGGATGATGAGAGCGATGAACAGCACATCACGGCGACTAAAATTCTTACGAAAGAACTGCCAGATTTTGCCCAGATCGAACATTACCATATTATACAAACTTTAGCGTCTCCCTTTCCTGTATGTATATACCCCGGTCCGGTCAAGCCCTTTTATAAGATGGGCGTTTCTGAGGACGGGCCGGAACTTCTGGTAATATTCGCACAAGGCCGGTTCGCAGAGGTAGTAGGTCGGCTCGCAGGACATGCCGGGTTGGGGAGGATTCTCCTCCAGGCTGAAGAGGTACTCGAACTTCGGCTGGATATATGTCGGCGGGAAGGTGAAGTAGGTCAGGCAATACCTCTTTTCCCGGGCGACCTCGGTCACTGTTCTCTTGGCCGCCACGTACACTCCATCGGAAGGACCGAAGGCCGGCGAGGTCAGGGCCAGAAGAGCGATGAGGGATGCACCGACATATACGCCGGCACGCCCTATCCTCATTGTCAGGTCAACGAAGAGGAAGATGATGACCGGGACCAGGAACAGCAGGTAGTAGTCTATGAGGGAGTTTTTGTAGAAAAAGAGGATCGCCAGGCTGAGTATAAAAAAAAGAGCCAGGAAAGAGGACGGCCTGATGATCTGTCTGGCAAGGGCCTTGAGGCCGAGGTAAGCCGAATAGATGGATATGCCCGCCAGCATCAGAAACCCGGCCGCATAGCTCTCCGTATAGAAAAGGACCCTGGACACGACCCGGGGAAACTGCAGCGCCATGTATTTGGCAAAGAAGGGAATGCCCAACAGGCGGAGCTCGGACCGACGGGTGGCGAACTCCACCAGTCCCCGGCCGTTCGGGAAACCGTTTGCCGCCTCGTAATATATGAAGGGAAATATCAGGATGACGTTCACCAGGGCAAAGACGGCCAGCCGGAGGGAAAGCAGGAAGAGATTCTTCTCCTTCATATATATCAGTAACAGGGTCAGGACTACGAACGGGATGAGGGGAAACCCCTCGTAATGTAGCTGGAGGCCAAGGTTGGCGGTAATGCTTGCCATCACGAGCTGGAAGGTCCCCTTTTCGTAGTAGTAGCTGAGGCAGAAGTAGAGCGTGGCGGCGACGAACAGGGGGATTGGGTTCGGGTTCCAGGAGAAGCGGGAGTACTCGATGGACAGATGGGAGACGGCATACAGAAGGGAGGCGATGATGGCCGTCCTGAGATCGAAGAACTTTCGGCCAATGAGATAAACGAAAACGGTGGTTAGACTGCTTAAGAGCGCCACCATCAGGGCAGGCGCAAGAGGTTCAGGGGAGAACAGGTAGGCGGCTCCCATAAGGTAGTACCAGAAAGGCGGCAGGAAAAACTCCCCCACCGAAGCCTTCGGGCCGACCAGGATCCAGCTCTGGTTTTCCAGGTGCTCCCTGACGAACATCAGGTCCCTGATCTGGTCCTGATGGTAGGAAATGAAGACGGGCAGCTTATAGGCACGGAAGGCCAGGGCAACGGCAAAAAGCAGGGCCGGCCATTTAATACTTCTTAAGAACCTCATAAAACTTGATTTTGAAAATATCGCGCAGGGATTCCAGAGAGTCTTTGACGAAATTGACGTTCTTTGTTTCCACGTGCCGCCAGGTGACGGGTACTTCCTTGATTTTCATGCCGTACTTCTGGGCCAGGAACAGGAACTCCAGGTCAAAGGCGGCACTGACGGAGGAGCCCGTGATCTCTTTGCCGTTGTGGAAGACCTTGAGGTTGTCGATAATTTTCAAAGCACTGCTTCTTTTAAAAAGCTTGAAGCCGCACTGTGTGTCCCGGATACCTTTCAGACCGATAATAAAGTTACGGATATAGATGAGGCCGAGCGCCATAACTTGCCGTACCAGGGGAGCGCCTTCCCGGCGGGAACTTCGGGAGCCAATGACCACCTGGTGGCCCGATTTTGCATCCTCGATCAGTTTGTCAGCCTCCTCGATGGGAGTGGCGAGATCGATGTCCGAAAACAGGACGTAATCCCCCTTGGCCTTCTTGATGCCCTCGATGACGGTAAAAGCCTTGCCGGAGTGGACCTTGTCTACGAGCTTCAGTTTGGGGTACTGGCCAAGGTAATTCCTCTTCACCACCTCGGAGCTGCCGTCTGTGGAACCGTCGTTGACCACGAGGATCTCCCTGATCTCCCTATTCTTTTCCGCGTAATGGATTATCTTGTCCAGGACGCCCTTTTGCAGGTTTTTGACCTCATTGTAGATAGGCAGAATGATGGAAACGTCCATGGTTATTTGGAGTGCACCAATTTATAGATCCTGATCCCTTCAGTACTCCATATTTTACCAACTTCCTGGTTTTCGAATGCCGCTATTTGCCATTGGGGGTGGTTGAGGACCTCGCACTCTTTGGTAAAGCAAAGGACAAAAAGCTCCTCCGCCCGCTCGACGGAATTGTCGGGGAGGGGGGGTTTGCCGCCTATCTCCAGGAAGTAGCGGTAGGCATGGTCCGTCTCGTTCTCCGGCAGGGCCACCGTCTGGAAAGGCATCTTCTCGACCTCTCTTTCCACCGCCGCGGCCACTTTTCGGGCGCGGTCGACCTGCCGGTTGCCCGGACCAAAAAAGAACTTGAATTCGGCCGCGTTCGCCAGCACATAACCAAGCATCAGGACTACCACCACCAGCCGGCAGATCCGGCATTTCTCGGCTCTGACCGCGAATATGTAGGAGAGAGCGGCGTAAAAGCCGAAATACAGGGGTCCGTAGTAATGGGCGTGGCGGGGACTGCCGAGGAAGGCGAAACCCATGATATAGACAGGGAAAAAAGCCATCAGGAGGATGTGGAACAGGTTCCTGGTCCTTAGGCCGATAACGGTTCCCATCATCAGTATGAAGGCGAACAACAGCAGGGCGACGGCCGGCGGCATATCCACGGCCAAAGCGTGGCGGAAGAACCCGGTAACGGTTTCGGTCAGCCTTTGGGGATACGACCCTCCGGCGACCACCCCTCCCTCCGAGAACATTTTCAGGAAATTATTGGTATTCAAAAATCCGTGGCGGAGATCAAAAACAAGAAGCGGCAGCGAAAAAAAAGCGAAACTAAGAACGGCCAGGCCTATTTTCTTGAGGCATAGCACCCTGTTCTGGTGTTTCAGGAAAAAATACAAGGAGAAGGGGACAATGGCGAGGAAAACGAAAACGGCCAGGTAGTGGAGCTGTAGGGAAAAGGACAGGAGTGCCCCCAGAACCAGGGGATAGACCAGCCTCTTGCTGTTGATGGAAAGGTAGAAGAAATAGAGGGCGGCGAACATGAATACGGGCAGGAGGTTGGGATTCCAGGAAAAACGGCTGGCCTCGATATTGACGCTCGAAAAAACGGCCATGAGCAGAAAAAGGGCGGCGGCAGTCCCGTTCATCTCTTTTTTGATGACGAAGTAAGCCGCGGCCATGCCTGTCAGCATCACCAGAGCAGTTCCGAAGGCCAGGCCGACCGGATTGAAGTTCCATAGCCAGAGGAAGGGAGAGATGAAGTAATAGTAGAAAGGCCCGAGGTAGACCTGTCCGATGGAGGTAGGGGCACCGATGGCCGGGAAATGTTCCAGGGTCAGGATCCGTTTGATGATGATGGCGTCCCTGCCCTGGTCGCCCAGGAACATGACGTGTTCGGAGAACCGGTACAGCCGGAGGACCGCGGCCACAAAAAGGATTGCCCACGGAAACAGCCCTTTTGCTACAATGTTTCTGATGGGTAAGCGCATACTCCCTTATTTTATTATAACGGCGGTGACTTTGTTAAGTACCTTCATAATTTGGCTGCCCTTTCTCCTTAATTGGGACAGCATCGGGCACCTGAGGTTCGAACGCCCGTTGAGCATGTTGAACATATACCGTCACTGGGACGGGCCTCTTTATATCCTGATCGCCAAGACGTTCTACAATGCCAGGGAGGGACTGCTCATGACCTCGCCTTTGGGTTTGCCCGCCAATTACTTTCCGGCCCATTTCCCCCTGTATCCGTTCCTGATCAGTCTGGGCGCTCCCCTTTTGGGATATCTGAAAAGCATGCTGGTCTGGCCGGTGCTGTTCGCCGCCCTTTATGCCTCGGCCCTGTATTTCGTGACTGAAAAACTGAAGCTCAGCCGTTCTCCCCTTATCCTCGCACTCGTGGCCCTGTTCTTTACGCCGCGGCTTTTCATTGTCAGGTCGGTAGGAGGGACGGAAACGATGTTCATGTTCTTCGTGCTCGTGTCCGCCTATTTTTTTCTGGAAAGGCGGTATCTGCCGGCGGCCATTCTGGGAGCGTTCGCTGCCTTTACCCGGAGTCCGGGCATCCTTCTCTTTTTTGCCTACGGCGCCTACTTTCTGGAAACGTGGGTGAAGAAAAGAAAGCTGGAACTCTCCTGGGGTTGGATCCTTCTGATCCCGACGGCAACCCTGGCCGTCTTTGCCCTGTATTATTACCAGACCGGGGATTTTCTGGCCTATTTCCATTCCGGCGACAATATCCACCTCCTGTTCCCGCCGTTCCAGGTGTTCGACAGCGGGGCAAGCTGGGTGGCGACGGGCTGGCTTGAGGACGTCTATTTCCTCTTTCTCTTCTATCTCCTGGTACTCTTTACCATGTATTCCGTGCCCAAACTGAGGCCGGCCTTCTATCTGGTCCTGGCCTTCTTTTTGGCCATTGTTTCCGTCCAGCATCGGGATATCGCCAGGTACAGTCTGGCCATGCTACCCTTCGGACTGATCGCTTTTGACAGGTTGTTCTCCTCCCGGAAATTTCTGGCGGCCATGATAATCCTCCTGCCGGCGCTGTACTTTTATACCTGGAACTTTCTCATGACCAATATGGCTCCCATCACCGAATGGCGCCCCTTCCAGTAAGGTCTTATTTCTTTTTCGTCCAGACCACGCGGTTGTACATGAAGTAGGAGTAAGGAATGACCAGGAAGGCGATGATCAGCACCTTATAGAGGACCCATGCCGGGAAGGCGAATGCCAGAAATGAGAACATGAACATCCCGAGAAATCTCAGCGCGAGGTACAGGCCGACACCCTGGATAAAGATGGAACCGGAGGTGACCAGGTTAAACAGCAGAAATTTTTTCAGGTATTCGAAAAGACCGCCCCCGATGGCCTTGTGGGCGAAGCTCCAGAAATTGTTCATCAGGAAGTTGAAGATGATGGCGAGCTCCGCGCTCATGATGTTCGCCAGCACCTGGTTGAGTCCGAGTCCGCTGATGAAAAAGTAGGCGAACCCGAAGTCGACTGCGAAACCCAACATGCCGACAATGAAATATTTGGCAAAGGAGGAGTTGCCGAGGATATAGGTAAAGATGTTCGTGATATAGTCGAAAAAATTGATCTTGGATACCCCTTTTTTGCGCTCTTTGAATTTCAGGGGCACTTCCTGGATGTTGGCACCACGTTTGATGGCTTTGTCCAGGAAGGCGATCTGGAAGACATACCCGTTATAACGGCTCATTTCCGGCAGGATATCCTTGACCAGGAAGCTTTTCATGGCCCGGAAACCGGAGGTCCAGTCGCGTACCCGGAAGTTCATGAAGCCAAGTTGCACCACCAGGTTGCCGAGGACGGAGAATACTTTCCGGTGCAGTCCCCAATCCTTGGGGATGCTGCCTCCCCTGATGTAACGCGAGCCGGTGACGAAGTCGGCGCCTTTTTCGATTTTGGCAAGCATTTTGGTAATGAGCCTGGGGTCGTGCGACAGGTCGGCATCCATTTCCACCACCACGCTGGCGCCGAGCTTTTCAATGGCCTGACTGAAGCCTCGGGCATAGGCCTTGCCCAAACCCTGTTTGGGTCCGCTGAGAAGATGGAGGTCCGGGTATTTCCCCTGCATATTTTTAACGATGCCGGCCGTATTGTCGGGAGAGTAATCGTCCACCACAAGGACGGCCAGGTCCCAGGCCTGGAGGTTCTTTTCCTTCAGGGCGAATATCTCCCTGACTATCTCCTCGATATTGCCGGCCTCATTGTAGGTCGGCAGGACAACGACCGCCTTTTTCATAGTCGGAACCTTTCCCGGAAATAACTGATGGTACTTTTCAATCCGTTCTCAAGGTTAGTCTTTGGTTCCCAACCCAGTAGCCGCTTGGCTTTGGCAATGTCCGGTTTTCTTTTCTGAGGATCGTCCTGGGGTAGGGGGCGGTGGACGATCTCGGAATTTGAACCGGTCAGATCCCGGATGGTTTCAGCGATCCGGTTGATGGACAGTTCGTTCGGGTTGCCGAGGTTGATGACCTCTCCCCTGATATCCGCCTCTGCCATTTTGGCCAGGGCTTCCACCAGGTCGGTGACATAGCAGAAAGACCTTGTCTGCTCGCCATTGCCGTGAACGGTCAGGGGAGAACCGGAGAGCGCCTGGACGATGAGATTGGAGATGACCCGGCCGTCCTCCTTTTCCATATTGGGACCATAGGTGTTGAATATCCGGGCGATCCTGGTGTCCGCCCCGTATTTTTTCAGGTAGGTATAAGAGACGGCTTCGGCAAACCTCTTGGCCTCATCGTAGCATGAGCGAGGGCCGTATGGGTTCACGTTGCCCCAGTACGTTTCCGTCTGCGGGTGGACGAGTGGGTCGCCGTAGACCTCAGAGGTGGACGCCAGGATGAATCTGGTCTCAGGACGGTGCCTGATCAGTTCCAGCAGATGATAGGTTCCGAACGCATTGGCTTTCAATGTCTCCAGGGGATACTTCTCGTATTGGATGGGGGAAGCCGGCGAGGCCAGGTGGTAGACCGCATCAAACCCGGTATTCCTGATCTCCGAAAGCGAGTCGGGCAGACTGACATCCGCCTGGATGAACTTCAGCCGGGGTTCGCCGAGGGCCTGGTCAAGATTCTTCCTGGAGCTTGTCAGCAGGTTATCGATGACCCACACCTCGTGGCCCTGGTCCAAAAAAAGCGCGGTCAGGTGTGACCCTATAAAACCCGCGCCCCCGGTGATCAGTATCTTCATGGCTTTTTAAACAGGCTTTCTTCCGATTGAGTAATAATGGAACCCAAGCTCCTTCAGGTTGGCAGGCTCATATATGTTCCTGGCGTCAAAAATGACGGGATGGAGGAGAAGCTTTTTGACCTTGGAAAGGTCGGCCTGCTTGAATTCGTTCCATTCGGTGATGACGACAAGCGCGTCGTTACCCTGGAGGGTTTCGTAAGGGTTGTCAAAGTACTTCAATTTATTACCGAACACCCGCCGGGAATTTTCCAGAGCCTCCGGATCGTAAACGGAAACAGTGAAGCCCTTTTTCAGAAGGGCGGTGATGATATAGGTGGAGGGCGCTTCCCGGATGTCGTCGGTGTTGGGTTTGAAGCTCAATCCCCAGACGGCTATTTTTTTGCCCGGGGAATGCTTTATGATCTTGCCGATGAAGTTTTCCCTGGCCTTGATGTTGGTGTTATCAATGGCCGCTAAGAAGGCCGTGTCCACTCCCAGCCGGTCGCCGATCTTTTTGAGGGCTTTGATATCCTTGGGCAGGCAGGAACCGCCATAGCCAACACCCGGAGACATGAAAACCCGGCCGATCCTTTTATCCAGGCCGACCGCGTCCAGGACCGTCTCCACATCTGCCCCGGTCGCCTCGCAGTAGAAGGAGATGAGATTGGCGAACGAGATCTTGGTGGCAAGCATGGCGTTCGAGGTATATTTGATGAGTTCGGCGGAGGAGAGGTCGGTAATGATCCTTTCCCCGTTCAGAGGCTTGTGAAGTTCCAAAAGCACATCTATGGCCTTCCTGGAATCCGAACCGATGACCACCCGGTCGGGGTTAAGGGTGTCGAGGAGAGCTGTCCCCTCCCGGAGGAACTCCGGGCAGGAGGCGACCTCCACCTTGCTTTGCTGGGGCTTCACCCTGTCGATGATCTCCTTGACCCTGGTATTCGTGCCGACGGGGACCGTGCTCTTGCAGGATACGACGGTATAGCCTGATTTCAGATGACGGCCTATCTCTTCAGCCACGGAGAGGACTGTGGTCAGGTCGGCCTCACCGTTCTCCTTGGGTGGGGTGCCGACGGCGATGAACACGACGTCCGACTTTGGGACCGCTTCGCCATAATCGAGAGTGAAATGCAGTCTTTTGGCCTTGAGGTTTTTTTCGAGAAGTTCCTTCAGTCCGGGTTCGTAGATGAGAGGTTCGCCGGCATTCAGCTTGGCTATCTTGTCATGATTCCTGCCGATGACAAACACGTTGTTGCCGAGGTCGGCGAAAACACAGGCAGTCACCAATCCAACATATCCGTGTCCGATAAAGGTGATTGTCATAGGAGTAAATTATACTATAGAATCCAGTCCTTCGACAAAAGATTTCATGGGGGGCAGGTTGACCTTATTGCTTCTGATCTCTGAGTACTGTGGCCGGGGAGCCCGGCCTTTGAAAAAGTCTGCAAAGGAGACGGGGACCACGAGGCCGGCACTATAGCCGAATCTCTTGGCAATAGCGACGTTCGCCTCAAAGGGGGAGAGGGTAAGAGAGCCGACTAGATGGAACACTTCTGGCGTATAATTTTGCATCAGGTGCTTCAGACCAAATGCGATGTCGTCGATGAAGGTGGGCGTAAAAGCCGAGTCCCGGATGCCCTGGACCGGCTGCGACTCCGCGAGCCGTTGTCTGATGACCCTCACGAAATCCATCTTTTTGGCAAAGCTGGCGCGGTAAGGGTAGGAAATTCTGACCACCATGCCATCGTTTCCGACGATCCTTTCCCCTTCGTGTTTGCTTTTGGCGTAAACTCCCAGGGGGTTCGTGGGTGAGTCCTCGAAATAGGGGGGCTTGGTGCCGTCGAAAACAAAGTCGGTGGAAATATAGACGAATTTTTTGTTTCCGGAGCGGGCCACCTCGAATAAGTGCCGGGTCCCTTCAACATTCATCCGGTAGGCTAGTTCCGGCTCCTTTTGTGCCCCGTCGACATTCGTGTATGAGGCCAGGTGCAGCAGAAGGTCGTAATCGAGGTCTCTGAGCGCATGGTGGACGTTATCGCGGTCGGTGATATCCATCTCCCGGTGGGAGAGTTCGATGAACTCGAAGTCTCCGTGCAGAAGCTCGATGATCCGGGAGCCCACCAAACCGCTCCCTCCGGTCACGGCAATCCTCATCCCTGGTACTGTTTCTGGTAATATTTCTGGTACTCGCCGCTTTTGACGTTTCTCCACCAGCCTTCATTTTCCTGGTACCACCGGATGGTTTTGGCGAGTGCCTCTTCAAAATCGTGCTCCGGTTTCCAGCCGAGCTCACGGTTTATCCCGCTCCAGTCGATGGCATAGCGCCGGTCATGTCCGGGTCGGTCCTTGACGAACTCTATCCGGTTCTCATCCTTGCCCATCACCCGCACTATTTTTTTGATGATCTCTATGTTCGGGATGTCCTCCGTGAGTCCGCCGACGAGATAGGTTTCCCCGACCCGGCCTTTTTCCAGGATGAGGTCGATGGCCTGGCAATGGTCCTCTACATAAAGCCAGTCCCTGACATAGAGTCCGTCGCCGTAGACAGGGATATTTTTGTCCTCCATGAGGTTGGTGATGGCGAGGGGGATGAGCTTTTCCGGAAACTGGTAGGGGCCGAAATTATTGGAACAATTGGAGATCGTGACCGGCAGCCCATAAGTGGTATGGTAGCTTCTGACCAGGTGGTCGGATGAGGCTTTGGAGGCCGAATAGGGGCTTCTCGGATCATAAGGAGTGTCAGGGGTGAATTTCAGTTCGGAGTCCAATGGCAGGGCACCGAACACCTCGTCGGTGGATATATGGTGGAATCTCTTCACGTTATTCTGCCGGGCCGCTTCGAGGAGAACGTATGTCCCTTCAATATTGGTCTTGATGAAAGGGGCGGGATCCAATATGGAACGGTCGACATGGGACTCGGCCGCGAAGTGGACCACGATATCCACTCCCTCTATGACGGACGAGACCAGCTTCCCGTCGCAGATGTCCCCTTTGACGAACCGGTAGTCGGGGTTGTCCTCGATCCGGCTCAGGTTCTCGGGATTGCCGGCGTAAGTCAGCTTGTCCAGGTTGATGATCTTGTCCCCCGGATATCTGGTCATCCAGTAGAGGATGAAATTGCTGCCGATGAAACCGCTCCCTCCGGTCACCAGTAATGTGCGCATGGTCAGAATTTTACGTACTCCAGGAATTTTTTCAGGCTCTCGGACCTGGCCTTTTTCGCCCAGTAAAGGTTGGCTGTGACCAGAGTGTCGAAAGTGCCCGCGTCCAACCAGTATCCCTCCAGTTCGGCATAGGTCAGTTTTCCCTCCTGGATGTAAAAATTGTTGATGTCGGTGATCTCCATTTCCCCCCGGTCAGAGGGTTTGGATCTCCTGATGAAATCAAAGACCTGATTGTCATAGATATAAAGTCCGGTGACGGCGAAGTCGGACGGAGGTTGGGAGGGTTTCTCGATGATCTCCACTATTTTCTGCGGATCATTTTCGTCGAACCTGGGGACACCGAACCTTTTCGGATCGGGGACTTTTTTCAAAAAAACCACAGCGCCGTTCTGGAAACTCTGCACAGGCCGTGAAATATCAGCGTCAGTTGTGTTGTCACCCAGGATGACGGTGACCGGCCCGCCGTCGGCGAAGTCCTCGGCCAGGGATACGGCATCGGCGATGCCCCCTTTGGGGTTTTCCTGGTAGGCATACTCCAAGTGTTTGACGCCGAGCTCCTTGCCGTTCTTCAGGACATTGATAAAGTGTCCGCTGTAAGGGCCGGAAGTAATGACCAGGATCTCGGTGATGCCTGCGTTCACGAGCGTCTGGATGGGATAATAGACCATCGGCTTATCGTAAACGGGCAGAAGATGCTTGTTGGTCGCATATGTCAGAGGATAGAGGCGGGTGGCCAATCCTCCGGCGCAGATGACACCCTTCATGTAATTAAAAGAAAACTTTTAAAGCCAAAACTCCGAACGCTGCGATGAGCAGGTATTCGAGAACTATCCGCAGGCTCATTTTCCTGATGCTCAGGTGATGGAGAACTGACCAGGCCAGGTAATAGAGGATGAACATAAAAAGGATCAGGTATCTCTGGTCGTGCCCACGATAGCCCATAAACAGAACTATGCTCAAGAGGGTATATGATGCCAGGGCGACGTACTCGATTAAGTGCTGGCCAATTTCTTGTCTCATAAGATGGATCCAGGATTTGTAGTGATTATACTCAATATCAGCATCAGTGTAAACAGAAGGTGGGCCACATGCTTTCCGGACAACCTGAATATCTTGCGCTTCTCGATCATGTAGAAGTCAAGCGCCAAGGCCATGATGAGGACGGTCAACACGGCGATGATGAGCTGTTTCTGGAAGCCGATAACATTGACAAGGGGCTTTTTGGAAACGGTGTCCGTACCACGGGCGGAGAGGACCGTCTGCGGCTTGCCGGGACGTCCTTCTGCCAACACGGCCGCTTGGGCCGGGGTTGGTTCTGCCGGAGTAAGGGTCGGTTCCGGCGGGCTACTTTCCAAGGCGGTGACGGGAGCGGGGTTATCTGGGGGCTTGTTTTCGGCGAGCGCCACCTCTTCGGAACCGAAGAACTGCACGATGAGCACGGTGGGCTGGCCGAGGAGGTTCCCTTCCATGACGGCAAAACCGATGTCCTTGTACTCGGGCTTGAGGATGTTCTCGCGGTGGGTCTCGGAATTCATCCAGGCGACCACCACGTCCTGACTGCTCGAGAAGTCTTTGGCCAGGTTCTCGCCGGCATAGATATAGTTGTAATTGTTTTTTTGGAAAAAATACCAGGGACTGGTACCATCCGGAGCGAAATGGGCCCAGTAGTTTTTGGTGAATATGTCACCGGCCTTTTCTCCGGCCGCCACCATCAGCTTTTGGTTAAGCGCAAGTGGGGCCAGTCCGTACCTGAGTCTTTCGGCATTAGTGTAGTTCAACAGGGTTTCCACGGAGATGTCCACGCTGACTCCGAGGATGTTGATGGGGAAGTTTTTGATACCGAACCTGAACACCAGGTTGACCACTAAAAGCACGGCGATGAGCGTGGTCAGGAAATCGTGTTGCAGGTATTTCGGCTTCCAGCCATTGTTCTCATGCGGAACAAGCCAGTTATTCAAACCAGCCCTGATTTTGCCCCAAAAGCCCATACACCCAGTATAGCAAAAGAAGGCGGCGCTATTTATGAAGGACGATTTTGGACAACCAGGTCACTCTGGTGAGGAAAAAGTTGGCCACAAAGGCTCCCAGCCCGTCTATCAGGACATCACGCAATGTTCCTTCCCGGGTGGGAGTGACTGTCTGGTGCAGTTCGTCGCTGACACCATACAGGAAGGTCAGGATAAAGGCCAGGAGGTAAAAGTTCCTTACCCCGGACAGATGGAGGAAGCGAGCCCAAAGCAGGTAGAGGATACCGTACTCGATGAGGTGCAGGGACTTGAAGATGATGAAGCTGACCGTGTAGTTTCCGGTGACCGGGATCTTTTCCTGCTCGGAAAAGAAGAAGATCAGCCCCATCCAGAGAACCAGGGGCAGGAAGGCGGTCAAGAACACCCTAAGACCAGAGCCCTTCTTTGTACCCATATATAAAAACTATCATATACAGGCACAAATTGCCGAAAAGATTAAACTTCAATAAGGCCAGGGCGGACAGGAGGGCGCCTGCTTCCGGCCGGCGGGAGGGATCGGAGACTTTTTTATTCGGACCGGATTGATCAGGGCCTGTGCCATATTTTTCCAGGGCTACTTTCAGGGCGGTCGGTCCGGGTAAGGGTCGAACCGGTTTGTTGACGGCCATTATCCCCTGGACCAGCCCGTTCGGGGCGGTCGTGATCCGGGGAGTGGGGACAGTCAGTACCGGGCAGGGGTGGTTCGGTTGGTGGGGACTTGGTCCGGTGGTGCACCAGACCGGCTCGTCCCCAAGATTCTGCCGGCTGAGGCTTCTGCCTTTTTCCGATCTCCCGTACTCAAAACTGTCCTTTTCCTTTTTATCCGTATCCAGGAGGCGAACGGTATCCCCGTCATTATTGAATATGGCCGAAATCAGTTCAATTACGGCAAACCCATTGGCGGGGATATCCAGACTGAACTTCTTGGGGGTGGCGCCGCCGTTCTCAATATCGTCAATATACCAGTCAACCAAAGAAATGGGGAAACTGTTGCCGTTGTATATCTCCACCCATTCTTTGCCTTCTTCGGGGTTCGGCATTGCTTCGGACAGGTGAATATTATCGTAGGTGACAATGTTCTTCGTGACCTCGGGAACAACGGTCGGGACAGGCGCCGGGGTAGGCGAGACTGGGCAGCCGGGGTTATTGGTAAGGCCTTTGGTCAGGACATGCAGGATAAGCAAACCGACCATGCCGTCCGGGCAGCGGCCGGCTGACTTCTCGGCGTTAAAGCTCCCTGAATATGTGGCAATATCAACGAGCTCGTCCGCCAGGTTTTTCAGCAAAACGGTATCTCCGTCGTTATTGAGGACCGCCGATGAGGTGGCCAGAGCGAAGCCGAGAGGGCCGATTATTGGTTCGGTGAATCTTATCCCTTTATTGCTCAAATCCGTCAGTTTATATTGGGTAAGCTCAACCGTCTCGGAAGAAGGATTATAGATCTCTACCCATTCAGATCCGCCAGCCGGGGGTGCAGGGTAGATCTCGTTGATTCGCAGAGCCGCAAACACCCGGCTTTGTATGGAGAAAAGAAAAAACAAAAGCAGTATGGAACGGATTAGTTTTGCCACCTGTATTCATACTAGGGGAAGTTCGGCGGGCAAACAACCGACTATACACCACATTACTGGAGATGCCAGTACAGGGTCATGATACCGTTCGGGTGGAATATGAAAACCCCGTTGCCCCCGTCACCCAGGCAGTTACGGCAGATATAGGCCGTCCCATCCTCAACAGCATAGATGGATGACCCGCTCGGTCCCCACATGTCCCATGCCGGGTGGGGATTACCATTATAGAAGGCGCTGGAATAGCAGGTATAACCGGACCCCTGGGAGATGGCGGTGGGATTCATGGGCCAGTCGAAGCTGCCCGAACCGACCGTTCTCGACCCGCTTGCCTCGCAGCCTGTTTCCCAGCGGACCGTTCGCGAAGAGAGTACCTCTCCCGGGTCCATCCAGTTGTTATGGTACCAGCTGCCGTTGTTCAGCTGGTCGATGGAGCCATACCGATAAACGCCGAAATGCAGATGGTCCCCGGTGGAATAGCCCGTATTGCCCTGTACGCCAATGACCTGGCCCCGCTTGACGGCGACCGGCTCGCCGGACTGCTGCAGGAATTTGGCCGCCTGCTGGATCTGGGAAAGCTCCTGCTGGGCTTCTGCCAAGAGCCTTTGGTATCTTTGCTCGTCGTTCCTGGTAAGATCTATCAGGCTTTTCTTTTCCTGTTGTTGGGCAGCCAGGTCGGCAGTATATCTCTCCAGTCGGACGGTGACCTCCTTGAGCTCTTCTTCTTTAACCTCCCTCAAATCTTTCTGTTCCGCAAAGGTGACCTTGGTGTTCTGTAGTTTTAATAACAGGTTGCGGTCGTTCTCCTGGGACTTTTTCAGGTACTGGATGGAACGGAGGAACTCGGACAGGTTGTGGGCGTTCAGGAAGGTGTTGATGAAGCTCGTCCGCTGCTTCTTGTACATCTGGTTGATCTTCTTGGTGACTATCTCCGACACCTTGTCGGTGGTCAGGTCCAGTTCTTTTATCCGGCCCTGCAGATTCTTTATTTCGTCCTTAAGGACTTCTATCTGGTTCTCGTTCCGGCCGATCTCCAGTTCCGTGAGATAGATCTGGGTATCCATGTACTGGATCTGGCTGGCCAGGGTATTGCGGGTCACTGACAGCTCCTGCAGCTTGAGATTGCAGGCACTGATTATTTTTTGGAGCTCGGCCTGGTCCTTTGAGGAGACCTCTTTGCACTCTACATTCTGGGCAAGGGAGCCTTTGACCAAGAAGAAAAATACGGCCATAGCCGCCAATAGAACGACGCCCTTAATACGCATGAGTTCATTGTACTAAATCGGACGAGGGTATTTCCAGAGAAGGAAAGGCTTATTTAATGTATTTGGAAGCCGCAAGAAAGGTAGTGAACCAGATGATGGAGTAGCCGACCGCAAAGGTAATGATAGTGAAGAAGGTGAACATATAGAGGTTAGGCGGCCAGATGTAGAGATTGAAAACATCGCTCTCATAGAGAGTAAGGGAGGGGATCCCGGTCAGGAAGCCGGCGAGCTTCGTCTGCAGCGAGAGGTAGCCGCCGATAAATATGACCGAGCTGACGATGGAAGCGAGAAAGTTGATGAACAGGTTTTGCTTCAGGAGCGGTCGGATGATGAAGTAGCGGCTGGCCCCCAAAAGCCGCATGATCTCTATCTCCTCCTTTTTGGCCACGATCTTGAAAGTGATGGTCGTGAAAATAATGAAGAACACGACCAAAAACTGCGCCGACAGGAAGGCCATGGCTGCCACCCTGACGGAGTTCGTGACTTTGATGAGGCTGTCGATGACGTCCTGCTGGTAGGCAACCTCCTCCACGCCGGGCTCCTTCTTGACGAGCTCCGCCACGTCCTTGAGGTATTCCGGTTTCTGGGTGTAAACCTCGAGAGAGGCGGGGAGAGCCTCGGAACTGACCATCTCCAAAAGGAGCGGCTCGTTCTTGTTCATATCTTTGTATATCTTCAGCGCTTCCTGTTTGGAGATGTATCTGACCTCCTTGACCTTTTCAGTGCTCATCAGCTCCTCCCTGAGCTTATACATGCTGGACTCAGGGGTGGTTTTCAGAAAATATATGGTCACCTGGGGTTGCGTTTCGATATAGTGGACTATCCTGGTCAGAAGGAGGATGGAGAAGGAGAATATCAAAAGCACCAGAAAACTGAAAGCCAGGGCGAAAAAGATCCCGGCGGTTTGATAGGGAGACCTCCTTAGTGATTTGACCGTTTCGTTCATACGTCAGATCTGGTCCAGGGTATATATCCCCTGGCGGCTATCCTTTATTATTTTACCTTTTTTGATGACGATTACTCTTTTCTTGAGAGTATTGACGATGTCGGTATTGTGGGTGGCAAAGACGACGGTGGTGTCCCCCTGGTGGATATGCCTGAACAGCCTGACTATTTCCCAGCTCGTGACCGGATCCAGGTTGCCGGTCGGCTCGTCGGCCAGGATGATCTTTCTGCCTCCGGTCATGGCCCTGGCAATCGTCAACCGCTGCAGCTCCCCGGCCGAAAGCTGGACGGGGAAAAAGAGGGCCTTTTTCTCGAGCCCCACCTTCTTGAGGGCGGCGAGCGCCTCATCCTTGGGATCTTTCCTGTCCAGGATGGCCAGGGAGAGTATCAGGTTTTCCAGGATATTCTTGTCGTGGACGATCTTGAAGTCCTGGAAAATAGTGCCGATCTTCTGCCTGAGCTTTTCGATGTCCCTGAATCCGGCGCTTGAGATCAGTTCGTTTTCAACATACACACTGCCTTCTTTGGGGAGCATGTCCCGCAGGATCATTTTCAGGATGGTAGTCTTGCCGGCGCCGGAAGGGCCGATCAGGAAGACGAACTCACCTTTTTCGATCTCGAAGTTGATATCGGTGAGCTCAAAACTGCCGGCATTGTAATTCTGATATACGTGTTCAAAACGGATCATGATTATTTGACTTCCAGATAGCAGGCGTCCATCAGCCAACCCGCTGTTTCAGCCGCATAAGTCTGACCCCAAACTTTTACTTTCTTGTTGACCACCTGGTCCAGGTCGATAGTGGAAGAGGTCAGATAGACGTTCTGTGATTCGCCCCCCGGCCGCTGCAGGTGGTGGGTTCCTTCGCCGTCGATGCCGCCTTTTTTGACCGTCCCCTCGGCCGTATCGGGACAGAGCTCGTCGTTTTTCTGACCGAGCTTCTTGGCACCGAAGACGCCCGTCTCCTCTCCCGTGTAGGTCTTGACCGAGGATGTTTCCCGGGGAACGATGAGTCTGGCGGCGAGCCACCCCGAGAACAGGCCGGCCACGGCAATAAGGACGAATATGCCCGCGGTCAGGGCTTTTTTGGTCTCTGCACGGTTAGGATTTCCCTTATCCTCCAATTTATGGAATATTTGCGCTGCCATTTGTATATATAAAAATATAACTAATAAGTGCTTTAAGAGAATTTTAGCAAATATGCTTTTACGAAATCATCCAGTTCTCCGTCGAGCACCCGCTCGGGGTTGGTGCTTTCATGGTCGGTCCGCAGGTCTTTGACCAGCTTATAGGGATGGAGGACGTAGGAGCGTATCTGCAGTCCCCAGCTGGCCATCTTGCTTTTCTTGAACTGTTCCTGTTCCGCTTCCATCTTTTGTTCCTCAAGCTGCCACAGCTTGCCGCGCAGTATCTGTAGTGCAACGTTGCGGTTCTGCAGCTGCTGCCTTTCCTGCTGGCTGGTGACGACGATGCCGGTCGGCTTGTGTAGAAGCCGGACTGCCGTGGAGACCTTGTTCACGTTCTGGCCACCATGACCGCCGGAGCGGTAGAACTGCCAGTCCAGGTCCTCCTCCTTGATCTCCACTTCCTGTTCCTCCAGGATGGGCATGGCCTCGACCAGGGCGAAGGATGTCTGCCGGAGGGCGTTGGCATTGAAAGGGGATTGGCGCACCAGCCGGTGGACGCCGGCCTCTGCCTTCATATGGCCGAAAACGTCTTCCCCGTATACGTTCAGGACCACGCTTTTGATACCGGCCTCTTCTCCCGGAACCTCATCGATCATCTCCGTCTTCCATCCTTTCCTTTCAAAGTAACGGGTATACATCCTGAAAAGCATAGCTGCCCAGTCCATGGCTTCGGTTCCTCCCTGGCCGGCGTGGATGGCAAAGATGATATCACGGCCGTCGTATTTGCCGGAAAAAAGGAGCAGGTTTTCGTACTCCGCGACCAGCTTGCCGAGACTGGCATAGTCGTCGTCGAGGAACAGGAGTTCCATCATTTCAAAGTCCTCCACTCTTTGCTTGAGCCGGCTGTGTTCCTTCAGAAGCTCCTTGGCCTTGTCCTGGTTCTCCCACAGCTTGGGGTCGCTGATATTTTGCTCCAGTTCCTTCAGGCGGGCGGTTTTCTCTTCCAGGACGAACTTATCCTTCAGACTAAGGTATTTTTCCTTGACTATTTCAGGATCCTGATGCATGTGGATATTTTACTATATTACGGAAGGTCCAGGTCGGCGCCGATGATGATGGTGACCCGGCTTGCGTTCGTGTTCTCGTAGACCGGTGAGGATACACCCCAGTCCCCCAGGTCTTCCCTGAGCAGGTTGAATGTGGCCCTGTCCGGGGCAATAATGACGGTGTTCTCGTAATCGTAGTTCTCTGCGTTACCGACCGTCCCGACCGCATAGCCGAGGTCGGTCAGTTCCGTCTTGAAGGAATTGGCCAGGCCAGGTGTGCCCACGCCGTTCTGGATGTCGATGGTGACATCCGCCCTGTCCACTGCCACCGTCGGTACGGCCGTCGGCCTCCGGGTTGGTACTGGGGTCGGAGTGGCGGTCCGGAAAGACGGCAGCCTGATGGCCCCGATATTCCTGAGGGCAAGGTTCAACAGCAAAAAGGTAGCGGTGAACGAAACCAGGATGAAGACGGCGTTCCTTAACAGGCGGGAAGCTGACCTGGGTGCAGGCCGGCGGAAGGAAAGGTTGTTGAGGGCCCGGACGTCCTTCCTGCCCTTGACCGGGATAGAGATCTCGGCGGCCGTCTTGTCCTCGATAGCCTTGAGGAGCGAAAGCTCGCGGTGGAACTCGAGAAGCTTCGGGACCAGGCCATGCTTTTGGGCAAATTGCCGGTAACTAGAGTGGTCGAGTACTTTTTCCAGCGGGTTGGTCCAGAGGCCGGTGTCCTTGGTGAAGTTGTCCTGCCTGATGCCGGTGGACATCTCCCCGCCCAGGATGAGCCGGGCAATGGTGCTTGTTTCCTCAAGCTTGAACTCCTTCAGGCTTTTGCGGATGCTGTCCGATTCGATGACAATGGGCTCTTCCTTGTATAGACCGGCGCTATCGAACAGGAGACCGGTGCTAAGCTCGTTCCCGTACTCCATGAACAGGGCGGTCTCCTCCTTCTTTTTGTTGAGCGTGTGCTCGAATATCCTGAATATCAGGACGGCCTCGGGATAAATGGTGTCGATGTCGATATCGTAGAACGAAAGCAGAGTTTCGATATCGGTCAGGACGGCTCTCGGGAGGATGAAAATATTGGCCACTCTCTTGCCCTTGTGTTCGGCGAGGTAAAACTTGTACAGGCTGTTGACCTGGAAATCGGCTACCTTGCCCTGGAGCTCTTCTTTCAGGAACTGCTCCATGGCCGAGTCCTGGATGTCGGCCGGGATCTCTATCCGGATGAACTTCCAAAACCTCTGGTCTAGGATAAGCTGGGCCTTTGAATTGGTGAATTTGGTCTCGGCCATCTTTTCCAGGGCCTTCTTGAAATGGAGGGCCCAGACGTCGATGTTGAAGTTCCGGGCTTCGGAGGCGGGAATGGTGACGGAGGAGGTGTGGATTTTCTTCTTGCCGATTAAAGGACTGGATATTTTCAGTAAATGAAGTTTATTGTACAGGATGCTGATAAAGTTCATTAAGACTATTGTGACATAATGTGGCCTATTTGGCAAGATGCAAGTTGGCAAGGGAATTACTCCAGTTTCTGGATGATGGCGGAGGAGGAAAAGCCGGGAATGAGGGAAGATACAGTTTTTATCTTCGCCCCGATGGCCTTGGCCTGTTTTTCCTTGTTGGAAACCTGCGGGTCTCCCTCGGTGGTGGCTATTATATCCGGCTTGACGATATCGACCAGCCGGAAATAATCATCGTATGAGGACAGATAAGGCAGGGGAATGACATGATCGACAAAGGAAAGGTTCGAAAGCACCTCCTGTCTCTGTACCTGTGTATGGACCGGTTCCCGCCGTTTGCTCTTCCGGATGAACTCGTCCGGCTCTAGGGCGATCACCAGGGTGCGGCCGGCCTTTTTGGCGGCCTGCAGGAATTTCAAATGCCCGTAGTGCAGAAGGTCGAAGCAGCCCCCGACCAGGACCACCGGTTTTTGGTGGAGATGCTTTTTGGTGTTCTCTTGGAGATTGGTAAAAAATTCGGCTTTATCCATATGCGGCAAGACGTCATTTGATGTTCACTTTCTCTTTGAGAAGGTAAGGCGGACGGTTCTGGACCTCCCGGTATATTTTACCGATGTATTCGCCGATGATACCGATGGTGATGAGCTGGGTACCGCCCAGGAAAAGGATGGCTACGAAAAGGGCGGTCCAGCCGGTGACCCAGTAATCATGGGGCAGGAAAAAGCGGCGGTAGACCGCATAGAGTATGCCCAAAAACCCGAAAATGGACGCCCAGAAGCCGATATAGGTAGCTATCCGCAAGGGTTTCGTGGAGAAGGAGATGATACCGTCGAGGGCGAAGTTCAGCATCTTGGAGAAGTTGTAGTGGGTGACGCCGGCGTGCCTTCTGTCACGGTCGAATTCCACGGTGGCTTCGCGGAACCCTCCCCAGGCTACCAAACCCCGCAGGAATTTGTTGTGCTCCGGGAGTTCTGCCAGGAACCGGTTGACTTTTTTGTCCTGCAGCCGAAAGTCACCGATATCGGTCGGGATCTTGGTGTCGGACAGGAAATTGATGAAACGGTAGAAGCCGTAAGCTGTCAGTCGCTTGAAAAATCCGTCCTCTCTTTTTTTCCGCCTGGCATAAACTATGTCGGCCCCGTTTTGCCACTTGGAGATCATTTTGTCAATTATCTCCGGCGGGTCCTGGAGGTCGGCATCTATGGTCACGACACAGTTTCCCTGGGCGTGCTTGTAGCCACAGCTCAGGGCATTCTGATGGCCAAAATTGCGGGTGAAGGATAAAAGACGCAAACGGGGATTAATCTTAGCCGCCTGTTTCAATTTGGCCAAGGTCTGGTCGGTGGACCCGTCGTCCACAAAGACGATCTCGTAATCGTATTTCCCGATCACGGGAACCAGCCGGTCGAGTAACGGGATAACATTGTCCTCTTCGTTATGGACGGGGACAACCACCGTCAAGAGAAAGTTCTTCATAGCCTTAATTATATACGTAATTCGGGCCGTATTTTTTTGGTTGCGGGGCTGGGAGTCGAACCCAGCCTAAAAGGTTATGAGCCTTTTGTGCGCCGTACACTACCCCGCACTAGTTTCACCTAGTATAACCTATTTGACCCCGGATTACAAGGCGTCGGGAAGCAGTTGGAGCTATGCAAGGGCCTTAGTAATTTAGGAAATACTGGATTTCAGCACGGTTTCTCAAGTCCTGTAGGAGTTTTTGTGCTTCGTCGTTCAGCTTCTGATTTTTCAGCTGTTCCTTGGCCTGGGAACGGAGTTCGGCATCTGTCAGTCCCTCAGGCAGCTCTGCCTGGTTTTCGCTGATAAAATCTTCCACCTCTTTGTCCGAAACCCTGATCTTGTCTGCCAGGAGCTTTTCCAGCGTCTTCTGCACTAAGATCTGTTCCTTAAGACTTTCCCGGGTCATCCCCTGTAAGAGCAGGGTGTCTTCCAGGTTCCTGCCCTGTTGTTTCAGTTCTGCCTCGATGCCCTTGATCTCATCCTCCACCTCTTTGCCGGAAACATTGACCTCTTTTTTATTTGCCTCCTGCATGATGAGGGTTTTGACGATGAGGGAATCAAGGACCTGCTTGCCGCCCTGTTTCTCGAGTTCTCGGATGACGGTGAGCCGGGAGATGTAGCGGTCGGTGACCTTAGCCGCAATCAGGTAACGCCTGACAACAAAGGCCAGACCAAGGAGCAGGAAGACGGCCACCACCACCATCAGTCCCCTGGGTATCCTTCGGGACGGGGGTGCTTTGACCGGTTCCGGTTGGGGAACGGCGGGCGTGGATTTTTTAACGGTTTTTTTAGCTTTGGCAGCTTTTTCTTTGTTTATGGCCATTTTAGGAGTGTAACAAATTTCAATAAATAATCCAGCTTGTGAAAAGCAGCCGCTGCATGGCATAGGTGGGAAAGTGTTCAGAAAGGAGGTAGATGAGGTCCGGGAATTCGGGATAGACCTTTGTCAGCTTCAGGACCACATTGATGGGTGAGAATATCCGGTGTGGCATGAGTTCCAGGTTTTTCAGGATGATCTTTTCGAGCTCTACCCTGAAGAACAATAGTCGCTCGTTTTTCAGAAGTAATTCAAAGTCCGCCCGACAGATAGACAGATACTTTCCAAGGAGCGATGGTGAGATAGCCCGGCTGCCTGTCCGGACCAAATACCGGGAGGGAACGACAAGTTCCGTTCCATAGACGAAATTCTGGCGGAGATTTTCCCACTCCTGGTACTCGGCCGGCCGATTCTTCATGTCCGGCAGCTTTTTGGCAGCAACAGCCCAGCCCTTCACCGCCTCCCGGAGGCCGATAAAAATGAAGGCAAGTTTTCCGTTGACAGCGGCAATATGCCGCAGGTCAGCTCTGAGGTTGTGTAGTTCTGGGGAATGGATATGTCTTTCCAAGAATTCCTGGGCTGCCTGGCCTTTGGGAAAATTCCCGGCCAGGGTTTCCCGGACGAATTCGCCGTTCTCGGAGACAAGCCTGTGGAACTCTTTATCTTTAAGGTTGTCCAGGATCTGTCCGTTCAGGTAGGCAAGGTATTCGGGAAAGGCTCCGAGGTATTGGAAGAACAGGGGGATGTGAGGCAGTCCCATGGCCTCCCGAAGCCCGCGGTAAATGGCGGCGGTAGCCGCATCGGCTTCGTTTTCGCTGACAGGCCTGATTTTCATGTGCTTTGGTCGGGGTGGCCGGACTTGAACCGGCGACCTTACGCACCCCATGCGTACGTTCTAGCCATCTGAACTACACCCCGAGTGTAGATTATTTTACCAAATAAATTGACTAATAGCGCCTCTCTTGGTAAATTTGAGCTATGCAATTCTTCTCCCTGGATTGGTATGAATTCCACCGCTATGTTTCCCGTCTGGCCGAAATGATCGAAAAGGAGAATGATTATGATCTGATCGTGGCTGTGGCCAGGGGCGGGCTGACCATTTCCCACATCCTGAGCGACTTCCTGAAGCTGCCCATCACCACCTTCACTATTTCCAGCTATCGTGATCTGCAACAGCAGGAGACGGTGGAGGTGACCTTCAAGATCGGCAACCGTCTGCACGATAAAAAAATCCTCCTGGTGGACGACATATCCGATACCGGCAAGACCTTCGAGCGGGGGATAAAATATCTGAAGGATATCGGGGCCCGTACGATCAGGACCGCCTCCCTTTTTACCAAACCCTGGACCAAATTCACTCCCGATTATTATGTGGAGGAGATAGACAAATGGATAATTTTTCCCTACGAAGGACGGGAGACGGTGGAGGGACTGGTAAAGAAATTCTCACAGGAAGGAAAGACGGCGGCCGAGATCCGGCAAGCGCTTAAAAAGCTTAAGCTAACGGACTACTATATCGGCAAATTCATCAAGTAGATTGCCCGTCTATTCTTCCTCATTTCCCTCGTCATACAACCCGACCTCCCGGGCGTTGTCCAGTACGTTATCGTCGGCATCAGGCTCGGGCATATGGCCGCTGATATCCTTCTCGTCGCGGTTCTGAGGTGTTTCCACTGCCGGCACCTTACCGCCTTTGGTGGGATTGCGGGTGTTGTTGTCGCCCATGTTATTTATCTGTAACTTATACTGTTTATCTTCCGTCTGAGGACGGCGGGGAGATGAAGACCAGGACTGCCCCTACGATCAATACCAGAAACACCGCCCCCAGAACAGACATCAGCAACGACACCACCATAGGGTTATCCAGGCTGATGCGCTGCCCGGCCAAACCGCCGGCGACGGCGCCGATCACAGTCAGCACGAAAAGAGCCAACGAACCGTATCTTCTGGCCTGCGGGATGAACAGCAAGCTGGCAAACCATCCGACCAGGAGGCCTATCAGAAAAAACCATATCCATTCAATTCTCATTTACGTTTCCAGACTACCAAAAACCTGTCGGGTGGATGTAAAAAAGGAATAATGTCTCTGTAAACTTCCTTTACTTCTTTATTACATGGTTTTGAACCCTTTCTAACTGCCAAATCATAAAGTGGGCAGACGCCGTTACAAGTTATGATGAAGTGAGGAGATGAAAAAGTATGATCAAGAGCGGAATGATAGCAGCGCTCATGGCCTTTTTGATGACGCTCGCGGTTGTCGGCCAGGGTGCGCTGGCACAAACACCAACCCCCAGAGATGACGATGCCACCCCCACCCCGACCAGGACAGTTCCTCAAGGAGCACCTCAGACCGGGATGGCAAAGTGATAAAATAGGCACCTTGAATAAAGTGCGCTGAAAAAGATGAGAAAACTGGGGATTGGACTATTCATCATAGCAGGTTCTCTGGCGGGGTTCATTGTTGCGCTAGGGGTATTTTACCCGGCAACGGGATCGGTGACCACCGCCCCGACGACCAGAGAGGCGGAAGTCCTGACCGAGGCGGAAGAGCCGGCGGGGCTTCCCGTTAGAATCAGTATTCCAAGTATTGGGGTGGATGCCCAGATGGAGTTCGTTGGTCTGGATACGGAGGGGAAGATGGATGTGCCAAAAGACTTTGATAATGTAGGCTGGTTCGAGCTTGGATACCGGCCCGGTGAAAAGGGGAATGCCGTTATGGCCGGGCACTTGGATACAGCCTATGGTGGCACGGCCGTCTTTTACCGGCTCAAGGAACTGACCTCCGGCGACGAGATCTATGTTTATGATGAGGAGGGCAATGAGTTGAGATTTATCGTCACCGGGGTAGAGATATTCCCGTTTGATCGGGTGCCCCTGGCCGAAATATTCGGACCGAGCGAGGAGAGAATGCTCAACCTGATCACGTGCGAGGGCGTGTTCGACAACTCCAACCAAAATTATTCCGACCGGACGGTAGTTTACTCAGTGATGGGCGAATGATTGGCGCGACAGCATCCGGAAAAGACCGGATTTCAAACCCGTAAAATATTTCTGGACAGCATAATAGGCGTCGTTCGGGGTCATATCCGGATTCAAGAGCCCTTCGTTACCGCCCGGCCCCCCATGCCAGTAATTTACCCCGAGGACGCCGTGATCCTGAAAGGCGGTGAAGGCATCATCGATCTGTCCGACCGGATCACCTTCGTGGATGGCCCCGTATTCCGAGATGACATACCGGGCATCGGGCCAAACCTCTCTCAGGGTCCGCAGGTCTTCGTCCATGGACCCGTCCGGCGGCGGGTAGTGGTCGATGGCGATGATGCCGTCCATGGCCGCCACCGTTTCCGGTTCCAGGAAACTTTTTCCCTGCCAGTCCGGGTTATGCAACCCGCCGGTGATAAAACCGTCAAAGCCGTAATAGCCTATCTTGATACTGCCGTCCAGACCGATCTCCTGGAAGGCCTCTTTGGAAACGAGGATGGCTTCCCGGAGAAAGCGGTTAAACTCGGCCGCGTCATCGAAGATGCAGATATCCTGAGGGCAATAGGTGACGCCCCGAATCCCTCCGTTCTGTGGCTCGGGAACAGGGGTGAAAATATCCCCGGCCCGGAAAAAAGAGGGGTTTGAGATGATATAGTCTGCGATCAGGGACAGGTAGTTGGCCTGGGGATCTTTGACCGTATCATATATCCCTTCAAACTGGAGGGGCATATGCCGGTGCCAGACGTTGAAGCCTCTCGCCCTTGCCTCGTCAACCCACATTCGGGTGTAGCCGAGGGCATCCCCGCAATCAGGACTGTCATAAGGCTGCTCGATGGACACATAATTGAGATTCAGGCCGGTCATGGCGTCCATCCATCTGCCCACCCAATCATGGTCCGGACGGTCCGGGGCGCAGATCACATCCTTAGTGTATTTCATGGAGGATACAGAACGGATCTCCCATGGCTGGCCGGAGGGTGGCGGCAATGTTTCAGGGAGTGGCGTGGGGGAAGGTATCGGGGTCAGGGTGGGGGGGAGCGGGGTAATCAATGGCGTATTAGTAACTGACAGATATGCTTCTGCCGGGGTGGGTGTGGCCGGTGCCTCGAGGAGGCTGCAGGCTGAGAGGACAGCCACCCCCAGCAAGCCGAGCGCTGCCAGCCGCAGCCTGGTTTCCGATCGTGATTTTTCCTTGTCGGGCATATGTTCTTGATGGATGAACGGCTATTTTTTTAACAGGTCCGCGTAACTCCTTTTCATAGTTTCCAGCTTGGGGTTGATGACCACCTGGCAGTAGGGAAGACCGGGGTTCTTGGCATAGTAGCTCTGGTGGTAACTTTCTGCCTCATAAAAAATATCCAGGGGTTTCAGTTCCGTTACGATAGGGTTGTCAAATACTTTTCTGGCCTGGAGCACGGATATTTTTTCCAGGGCGGATTTTTTCTGGACAGGGCTGGTGTAGAGGATGACGGATCGGTATTCTGAACCTATGTCCGCCCCCTGGCGGTTGACCAGGGTGGGATTATGGATGGTGAAGAAAACGTCCAATAGAGTGCTGTACGAAATAATGTTTGGATCAAAGACTATCCTGACAACTTCGGCATGGCCGCTTTTGCCCATCACCACCTGGCTGTAGGTGGGGTTCTCGGTGGTGCCTCCGGCGTACCCGGAGGTGACGGAGTTGACGCCTTTCAAACGGGAGAATACCGCCTCCGTACACCAGAAGCAGCCGCCCCCGAAAACCGCGATCTCATGATTCTTTTTCATGAAACAATCACTTTATATTGCGCGTGTGAGATTCGGGTGAGTTTTGGGTAATAGTTTCGAATTCCTCGAGCCTGGCGAACTGGCTGCCTGACGGCTTGATGAACTGGCGGACGCTACGGACCAGGCCTATCGCATCCTCGAGCGTCATCCCGGCGGACATGAGGTAGGCGACGGCCATGGTGGGGCCGCGCCCTTCGCCCAGGCGGCAATGGATATAAACTTTTCCTCCCCGGTCTAGCTCTTTTTTGATGAAGGCGACACCGGCCGCAAGCTGCCTGAGGGAAGGGGCGGTCAGATCCGGGGTGGGCAGGTGGAGCGTTTTGAACTCCTTTTGCATCTCGGCAGGCGCGGGCGCTGTCCGCATATTCACCATCGCCGTGATCCCGATCTCCCTGAATGTCTTTAAGGCGCGGGGACCGTATTGCCCGCCCAGGTAAAGGTCAGGCGTCAGCTGGCTCCGCCTGAAGGAAGGCAAACCGGTCAGCCGGCGATAAGCGTGGTCCACCACCCGCTCGATATTGATGATCGCGAGCCTAGCCAAACTTCTTAATTTGGTAAGTATCATCGGCTTTCTTGGGGAACAATTACTCTCAGTGCTCCTTTGACGGCCTTGATTCGGAAACTCGTTCCGGCCAGGGACTCATCGTCGCAGATGATCGCCTGGTCACGGGGAAGCCCGATGATGATCTTTCTGGCCTGCCAGTGCCGGAAACTGCTGTCGGGCATCTCCCGGGTGAAAGAGCTCTTGAGCCAGGTCATGAATGAGGCCAGGTTTATCTCCTCTATGAGTATGACGTCGAGAAGACCGTCCGTGACGCTGACCTGGGGCAGCAGGGAAAAACCGGTAAAGCCGACATTGCCGATATTGACAACGAACAGGGCCACTCCCTCCATCCGGATCGGTTTCCCGTCCAGGGTCAGCCGGTATCTGACATTTCTGGATTTTCCCAGTCTTTTAATGGCGTTCAGGCCATAGGCGAGTTGACCGATATTGCTTTTCAGTTCCGGGGTGCTGCTCTGGACAGCCCGGGCGAGGATACCGATATTGAACCCGAGCAGAATGGGCCGGTTGTTCAGTAGCGCCATATCGATCTTTTTGATGGTCGGTTTCTCACTGGTTATCAGGTGAAGGGCCTCGGACAGATTGAGGGGAATGGCGAGCTCTTTAGCGACCACATTGGCGGAACCGCCCGGCAGGATGGCGAGCGGGGTGCGGGAGCGGTAGAGTGCCTGGGCCGCTTCCTTGACCGTTCCGTCCCCTCCGTAGACAGCGATTGCTCCTGTCTTGTCCTTTAAGGCTTGGCGAGCGAACCTTTTGGCATCTCCGCTTTTTTTGGTGACGAAGACTTCCCATAGGATCTTCGTATTGACCATGGCTCTGTTCAAGGGGCCGAGGATCGGCGCTTCTGTCCCGGAGGCGGGATTGATGATGAAAGCGATCTTTTTGAACACTTTCCAACTGTAGCAGATGCTGGTAAAAGAACTGTAAGTATTGAAGGAAAGGTCGCGTTTATTTACACTGGGTATATGGAAGACAAAACCAGGGAACTCAAAGATAGGTCCTTGGTGCTGGTTTTTGCCTATGCACCGGCCGGACTTGGACATCTCAGAGTGACAAACGCCCTCTATAAAGGGTTGCCGGCGGGTACCAATCCGCTTCTACTCGGATCGCAGGACAAATTCATTACTTGGATACACCGGGTCCTGAGCATCCATCCCGTCATGCGCAGCCTTTTCGAATGGGGACAGCAGGGGTTGCCGCAATATTTCGTCACCCATTTATACCGTGGACTTCTGCACAGGAGTACCAAGCTATTGTACCGGCAGATAGTCACTATCCTGGATGAGCAGCTTTTGCGGCCGGAAACGCTTTTGATTGTGGCGACGCATTTCGGCCTGGCCCATCAGATATCGGCCATCAAGGACAGGTTGATGAAGGAGCAGAAGATTAAGCTGATCCTAGTGGTCCAGGTCACTGACGACAGCCCCCAGTACATGTGGTATGTACCGGGGGCGGATCTGACCTTTGTTCCGAGCGAAAGAACCAAATCCGAGCTCGAAAGGTACGGCAAAAGGGCTAGGTTGAAACCGGTGGAGTTTGCGGTCACCCCGTATCCCATCAGCCCCAATTTGGCAAGGCCCCTGTCGGAGACCAGGCTGGCGGAGAGGCAAAATCAGTTCGATGAGACCCTGAAAACGGCCATCAACGTGGCCATTCCGGTGTCGGGGGCAGCTGTCGGGATGGACTTTTTCCTGAAGCTCGTGGACAAGCTGTACGAGCGGTCCCCCCGGTTCACTTTCCATATCGTTTCCAAAACCGCCATCTATACCCTCCCGTTCCTGAATGAGCTGATGGTCAGGCCCTACGTGAAGCTGCACCTGGCTGCCCTGGACAGGGAGGTGGTCAATCGGTATGACGAGGTCTACAAAAGCGTCACCGTTGCCCTCGAGATCACCAAGCCATCGGAGCAGGCTTTCAAAGCCCTGATCAGACCGTCGGAAACCGGAGGGTCCATTCTCCTTTTTGCCAAGCCTGTCGGCAGGCAGGAGTATGAGAACCTGGATTTCCTGGTCAGGCACGGGCTCCTGCCATCGGTGACAGAACAGAAATATCTGTGGGAGCGCGCGCGCCGAAACTTAAGCCTGGAGAGCAGTCAGGAAGGGGAAAGGCTCCGGAAGGAGTCGGTCAGGTGGAGGGGAATGCTCCTGCCGGACAGCTCACAGGCTTCGGCCGACTATATCTGGTGGGCCTACCGCGAAGGCCTCTTCAAGAAAATGACCCAGGCCACCCTCAAGCCATTCCCGGGCGACAGGTATGGGAACGAGGTCTCCCCGACCGGGGTCAGGGAATTCTGGGAAAAGGTGGCCCAACATCTCTCAACTCTGTAACCCCGACCGACTATATTTATATAATATAGACCTGATGACAGATGAAGAACTGGTTGAATTGTGCCGGTCTGGAAACAGAGAGGCTTTCGGCAAGATCTTTGCCAGGTATGAGAAGGCGCTCATCCGTTTCTTCTATTACGGCGTCAATGACCGGGACGATGCCGAAGACCTGGCCTACGAGACTTTTAAAGACCTGATCAAAGCTCTGGGCAGGTTTGAAGGCAGAAGTTCTTTCAAAAATTTCGTCTACGCCATCGCCAAAAACAAGCTAAAGGCTTTTTACAGTCGGCACCGCCGGACCGTCAGACTGGCGGAGGATGCGGACGAGGCGACGGTGGAAGCGGTGTTCTTTGTCGAAACGGACGACAGCGACAAAAAAGAAGAGTTGGTCAGGCTGCTTCTCCGGTGGCTCGATGGGAGGGACAGGCGGATCATCGACGCCTATTATCTGAAGGGGATGAGCATCAGGGAGATAGCTGCGGAACTGGGGATGACGGAGACGAACGTCAAGGTCCGCAAAAAACGGATCCTGGAACGGTTGGAGAAGAAGTTCATCCAAGAATATGAAAAACTATTTTGAAAATTTTTTCAGAACCACGCTAAAGAACGAAGATCCGGGTGGCCTGCCGGAAAAAAAACGGCGGGAGATACTTGATATGGCCGCCGGAGTGCGGCAGAGACCCTTTAGTTTCCGTCTGTTCTATCCCATGGCTTTTGCCGCCGTCATCCTGCTGATCGCGGGCGTGTTCTATTACGAGAGGATGGAGTCTCCGAACGCCCAGATTGTCCAGAGGGAACTGGACAGGTATGAAGAACTGGAAACAGAGATCGTCAGCTTTGCCACGGAAGGGGAGGACATACTTTCCGACCTGTAACCCGGACAGACTATATTTATACGTTATAAATTCTAAATTATCGAACCGACATGAAAAAGACCCTTATCCCTCTTATCGCCCTGTTACTGTTATTGATGAACACCGCCCCGGCCCTGGCCCAAAATTCCGGTCCGGGTTCGTGGCACGAAAAATACCAGGAAGCCCTGGAAAAATACAAGGACGCCCGGTTGAAACTTCTGGAGGAAAGAAAGAAGGTTACCGAAGAACTGAGGGATCAGTTGAGGCGAGAGATCGAAACGGAGGTGGAAAAGGAAAAAGACCAAAATTTCACCCAGACGAAAACATATATCCTGAGCGGTCTGGACACGATGATAGCCAATCTGGAACAGACCAAGAGCCGGATAGGATCCCTAGAGGTGGAGAATGAGGAGCTTAAGACCCAGATCCTGGAAAATCTAGAGAACGATATCAATTATCTGAACAGCCTGAAACAAAACGTGGAAGGCGCCGGATCGCCCGAAGCCCTGAAAAATATCGGCACCGAGGCCAGGGTTTACTGGAGGGAAAATCGCGTCCGTGTCAAACAGCATGCGGGCTTCATTCTCTCCGAGAAGATCGACCGGGTAATAATCAAGATCACTTCGCTCAACGAAAAGCTCGGTACCAGGGTAGAGTCCGAGGAAATGAAACAGAGGCTTGCGGAGTCGGATGCCGCCCTTAGTGCCGCCCGGGAGAAATACCAGGCGGCCCTGACGGTCTTCAACTCCATCCAGGACCAGGACCAGGCGAACGGCCTTTTCCAGGAGGGATTGGCGCTCCTGAAGGAAGCCAGGTCGGAACTGAAGAAAGCCTATGCCATTGACAGGGAAATTATCAAGGAGCTGAGATAACCATGTTCAAAAAGATCTGGCCGCAACTTCTGGCGATAATAGTGATCCTCGGGGTGCTGATGGTGGCCGACAGAAGCAGGGTCAAGAGCCGGACCGAGGTCGCCCGGAAAGATCCGGCCAACAAAAAGACCGTCCAAGAGATCAAGGACAGGGAGCTGAAGGAACTTGAATCCGAGCTGCAGGAACTGGACGGGCTCCTGTCCGAAGAGGTCGTCATTGAGGAAAATGTGGAAATAAACTTTTAACCCCGCCTGTTTTTTTGTACTCTATTTAAGATAATGAAAAAAGTCTTGGGTACTCTGGTCCCTTTTTTGGGCTTTCACCTTATTTGCTGCGGAGCATTGATGTTTTATTTGGTATCTTCAGGCTATCTGTTGATAATCCGCGAAGAAGGAAGAAAAAAGATTTTTTTGATCCCCTTGCTTCTCATTGGCGGACTGTTTTTTTATCTGAACCACAAATACAGCAAGCATTGTGAATTCCATGGTGACGCCGAACCCAGAATGAGGCTGAAAAAAGTTTTCACTTATATTATCTTCTCTTTAATATTTGGGATGGTCTTTTTGATATATGTTTTCATTCCCTGGTGGATACCGGGCTATAAAGGCGGACCTTTGTTGCCTTAGTTATCCTTTGTTGGTTTCATGTCTTAAAATACTTGACAGATCCAAAATTAGTTGTACAATCCTATGGTAGGGGATAGGATATGGAACACTATAAAAAAAACCTCTTGCACCGGCTAAAAATTATCCGAGGCCACTTGGACAAAGTCATCAACATGGTGGAAAAGGACGATTACTGTATTGACGTTCTACAACAGTCGACAGCTGTGGGTAATGCTCTTAAGCAGGCAGATCAACTTATCCTGGAACACCATTTGCATCACTGTGTGCACGATGCGCTTGTCAACCGGAACATGGTTGAGGAAAAGGTCGAGGAGGTAATCAAAGTCTTCAGGGCAAGAAAGTAAAATAGCATCAAAGTCGTTTATTAGTTCATTTAGATGCATGAGTTGTTGTCAAGAACATCAAGAACAGAAGGATAATCACCAAAACTATCAAAGCATGGCAGCCGAATATGTATGCCCGATGCATCCTGAAGTAACTTCAAACAAGCCGGACAGATGCACTAAGTGCGGGATGGACCTGGTCAAGAAAACCGACCTTGAGTCCGGGGAAGCTACACATGACCATTCCAGCATGATGGCAACCCCGGAAGCGGCCCGGGAATTTATGCAAAGGTTTATTAAGGTAACTTTCCTCTTGCTGCCACTGATTTTTCTGATTAAACCTGTCCTTGATTTAGTGGGGCTGCCCGACTTTTTCCTGAGAAAATATCTTCAGTTTGGAGTGGCCACAGCTATCTTCTATTATGCGCTGGTCTTTTTTGATCATGCCCGACACGAGTGGATGGCCAGAAAATATGGCATGATGACCTTGGTCTCGCTGGCGGTGGGGGCAGGCTATCTGTTTTCAGCGGCCTCAACCTTTATCCCGGCGATTGAGATGGAGTTCTATCTTGAAATATCAACCCTGATTTGGGTACTTCTCTTTGGACATTATCTGGAAGCTAAATCAAGCTCTGCTGCGGGCAACGCGCTCCAGGAAGTAGCTAAGCTTTTGCCGAGGACAGCTCATCTATTAAAAAATGGGCGGATCCAGGACGTGGACATTTCGGAACTTAACGAGGGCGATGTTGTTTTACTCAAGCCAGGCGAGAAAGTTCCGGCCGACGGCGAGATAGTCAAGGGGGAGGCTAATATGGACGAATCTTTGATTAGCGGAGAGTCAAAGCCTGTTGAGAAGAAAAAAGACGACAAGGTGGTGGCCGGCTCAATCTGTTTAGATGGCTCGCTGGAAGTGAGGCTGATCAGGGTAGGTGAGAACTCTACTATCGGACAGATCCAGAGCCTGATCGCGAAGGCGCAGAAGACAAAGCCGTCTGCCCAAAAGATTGCCGATAAAGCGGCTAACGTTTTAACGTTCACGGCCTTGATCGTTGCTCTATTAACAGTTCTTGTCTGGACATTGGTAGTAGGCCAGACGTTTGTTTTTGCCATAACTCTGGCAATCACGGTCTTGGTAATAGCCTGTCCGCATGCACTAGGGCTTGCTATTCCAACAGTCTCTACTATCTCGACCACTCTGGCGATCAGAAACGGCGTTTTCATAAAGGATATGGCCAAACTTGAGGTGGTTAAAAAAGTCGATTATGTCGTTTTTGACAAGACAGGCACCTTGACTAAAGGAAAGTTTGGGGTCAGCGAAGTGGTTCCTTTGGGTAAGACTAAACCGGCCGACATACTGAGGACAGCTGCCAGTTTGGAGACTCATTCTTCACATGTTATTGGCCAATCTATTGTTGAAAAAGCAAAAAAAGACGGTCTCAAGATGACGGAGACAACAAAGTTTAAAAATATTGCCGGTAAAGGAATTGAAGGTATGATTGACTCCCAAAAATACCTTATAGGCAACAGGGGGTTGATGAAGGAGCGAAAATTATTAAGCCGGGCGGCTGAAACTAAGTATGAAGAGCTGTCTGGCAAGGGTAAAACAACAGTCTTCCTCGCAGATCAAAAAGAGGCGATTGGTCTTCTGGCTCTCTCCGACGTAGTTAAAGAAGAGTCTTATGCAGCTGTGAGAAAATTGCACTCCCTGGGAGTTAAGGTAGCGATGTTGACGGGCGATAACGAAGCTGTAGCCAAAACCGTAGCTGACGAGCTTGACATTGACACCTATTTTGCGGAAGTATTACCCGAGGACAAATACAAACATATAAAAACTCTCCAAGACGAAGGCAATCAGGTGATGATGGTCGGCGACGGTATCAACGATGCTCCGGCCCTAACCCAGGCTGATGCCGGTGTGGCAGTGGGGGCTGGCACAGAAGTGGCGGTGGAGGCCGGTGACATAGTCCTGACCAGGAACAATCCTGAGGACATTGCCAGGCTAATCAAGCTCAGTCGAGCCGTTTACCGGAAAATGGTGGAGAATTTGATCTGGGCTACCGGATACAACGTGATGGCCATACCTGCTGCCGCTGGAGCCTTTGCTCCACTCGGTTTCTTTTTGAAACCGGAGTGGGGGGCGATTTTGATGAGTCTGTCGTCGGTAATCGTGGTCATCAACGCCTTGACATTGAAAAAAGTTAATTTAGAAGTTAAATCTTAAACATGAACAAAACAGTCTGGTGGGTTCTGGGTCTGATTATATTATTTTTGGGAGTAACCTATGGTGTTTATTACCTGTCACAGACACAGAAGCCCGAGACCAAAGCTACCCTTTACAAACTGACGGACAAAGAAAGGCCCAGGCTTGCCTTTAATAGCAACAGCAAAGATATGGGAAGAATGAAGGTTTCGGATACCAAAACCGAGACTTTTATGATAGAAAACAAAGGTGAAAAACCCCTGAATATTTTTGGCATATCCTCCACCTGCGGCTGTACTTTTGGCCAGCTTGAGTACAGAGGTCAGAAGTCAGGTCGGTTCAGCATGCATTCCAACTCCAACTACATACTGACCCTTAATCCCAAGGAAAAGGCCAAGCTATATGTTATCTATAAGCCAGCGCTTATGCCTGTGCAGGGACAGGTAGAACGGGCGGTGGTTATCAGGACCAACGATCCGGAAAATCCGGAGATGTACTTTGGGGTAACGGCCTTCGTTGAATAATGGACAATAATTTTTTGTTCGGTATATCACTGACAGGTTCTTTTCTAGCAGGAGTATTGGCACTGTTCGCTCCCTGCTGCATCACTTTTTTATTGCCGGCATACCTTGGGACCATTTTCAAAAAAACCGAGAAGGTGTTTTTATACACGCTGATCTTTTCGCTCGGGTTGGCGACAATCCTGGTGCCTGTGGCCCTGGGATTCAAATTCATTGTTTCTTTCTTTGATCTTTACCACGGCTTTTTCTATTATCTGGGAGCGCTCGTATTGGTGTTGATAGGAGTTATGACTCTTTTGGAAGTCAAGATGCCCTTTTCTCTCACCTTCAGCAGAAATGCGGGTGGCAAGGTGGATGCCTTGTCCATCTACGGGCTGGGGGTTATATCCGGTCTGACTTCCTCTTGTTGCGCCCCGGTTTTGTTCGCGGCAATAACGCTAACTTCTTTGTCCCCGTCCATGTTCCAGGCGATATTCGTCGCTTTCGCTTATGTTTTGGGAATAGTCTTTCCCTTGTTCCTGATGTCTTTGTTCTATGACAGGATATCCCAAAAAGTCATCGGCCAGGCCAGGAAAAAAATATACGACATATTCAAGATAATAGGAGCTTTCATTTTTGTGGTGAGCGGACTCACCATTGCCGTTTTGAACTATCAGGGTAAAATCGTTATGATGGGTGATACCTCCTCGCTTGATACTGCCTTAAGAACGGTTATCTTTAACGTTTCCAAATATTTCCAGAATCCCCTCTTGGACATTTCTTTTTTTGCCCTGATTATATATCTCTCTTTTGTGCTTTTACGGAAAAAGAAAGCCCATCTTGCTGTCGATCCTGTCTGTAAAATGAAAATTGACATCGCTACCGCCAGATACAAAAAAGAGGTGGATGGTAGCACCTATTATTTTTGCTCCGATCATTGTCTGAAAACCTTCAAAAACGATCATGACCCAAAGGAAAAACATAACCCAAATACGAGTAAGGCAAACTATATCCGAATATTGGCTTTGATGTTGGTTGTCACCTCGTTGGCCTGGTTTGTGCTTGAAAGCGGCCAGGAAAAAAGGTCGGTAGCAAATGACGTGGTCGAGATGGTGGAAACTGTTTCTGACGGGGTCCCGTATTTTACCAAGAGCGATACTGGAGAGGGCGGAGTGACAATGGCGATAGAAAGTGTATCCAGCTTAAGAACAAAAACCCTTATCCTCAAAGTCTATTTGGATACCCATAATGCTAATCTGTCGAGCGTGGATTTTGGGAGGGATATATATCTACAACAGAGAGACAGGAGATATTATGCTCGGGAGGTAAAAACAGAAGGAGAAGGTCACCATCTGTCAGCGGAAATGACTTTTCAAAATCCAGGCCAACCGTTTTATCTGGTGGGTGAAAATATTGCCGGGATCGAAAAGAGGCAGATATTAATCGATCCAGAAAATGAATAAAAAGAAGGAGGTTGTTGTTAGCCCGGTTGAGTTTTTGGATGCTTTCCTGGGCGCTACAGGATTGATGGCCTTCTATTTTTTGGTTTTACGCCTCGGCGGCGGCTCTTGGGATTATGCCTTTACCCAGTTCAAAAATATTTGGCTCTGGATTTTGGTTCTTGATCTGGGTTTTGGGATACAGGTGGGTTTGGCGAGCTACTTGTATAGGCAGAGCCGGATATTGGGCTCTGCCGGAAAAATTACTACGGCGAATATGGGTGTTTCGGCGACCAGTATGGTGATGTGCTGTGCCCATCATTTAGCGGATATCTTGCCCATAATCGGCATTTCCGGGGCTTTGGTAATTTTGGCGGAATATCAGGTTTGGTTTATAGTAATTGGCATCATAAGTAATATTTTTGGTATTCACTATCTTGTTAAACAGGTTACAAGACTATCAGCAATCGCTCTATCGGAGGAAGGAGGTGAGAAAAAATGAAGCTTACCAAAGAGTTACTGGCCAACGCTTTTGCTTTGACGGGAGCTATCCTGTGGATTGCTTGCACGATGATTGCCATTTTATTGCCTGGGCTTTACCGGGCCGGAGCAGAACTGTTTGCGCTCGGTAACGTTGGGCATCAGAGCTTGAGTTTTTATAACGTAGTGCTTGGCGGCGTGCTGTTTGCGATAGTATCCTGGGTTGTTGGTTATGTTTTCGGATGGAGTTTGGAGTTATTAAGCAAAAGAAAGTAATTATCTTGTATATACATGAACAAAGGCTTATGGCTGAAAAGGCTGTTTTTTGCTCTTTTCATAATTTTGGGAGTGGTTTTAATATCTGACAGTGGGTTTTTGTCTGCGGATAGAGACGTGCCGGTTGTTGAGAAAAAGACCGCTGGACAAAAAAAACAGGACCGAAAACAGCCGAATCAGTTCAAGATCACAGCTACAGAATATTATCTTCTGCCGAAGGAGACTAGTATTCAGGAGGGAAAAAATGTCTTCCTGGTGTTCACAAACAGAGGGAGGGAACCGCACAGTATGGTAATCGAAGACCTAGGCATAGACACAGGCCAGGTAGAACCGGGCGGATTTGCCTTGGTCAATTTGAACCAGCCGAAAAAAGGCAGATATAGAATTATTTGCAAAGTGCTCGACCATCGCAACCGGGGCATGAGGGCTGATTTAATAATTGGATAATATGAGTCTTATAAAGAAATTATTGTTGGTGTTGATCTTTGTTGGAGCCGGTCTGTTGCTTAAGGAGCTAGACAAAGTGCCAACAGCCAAAAAAGAACCTGTTACCCAAGCGCTTCCTAGCAATGAAGCCGATGTTTCCGAAGTCGGTATCAGTATACCCAAAACTCAGGTTGTAAACGAGGTCCAGTATATCCGGCCGGTGGATATCAATGACCATATCCGGGGGAATAAAGATGCGAAGGTAAAAATCATTGAATACTCGGATTTTGAATGCCCCTTTTGCAAAAAGGTCCACCCGACGATGAAGAAAATTATTGAAGAATATGGACCGAGCGGCAAGGCCGCCTGGATATATCGGCACTTCCCGATAGACAGACATAAGAATGCCAGACAAGAAGCTAGGGCTTCGGAGTGTGCGGCCGAAATTGGTGGACATGAAGCTTTTTGGAAATATGCCGACAGACTATTCGAGTTGACAAAATCTAGTGACGGCCTGGATCTGTCGCTCCTGGCGGTAATTGCTGAAGAAACGGGTTTGTTCGTCCCCGCTTTCCAGGAATGTCTGGATAGCGATCGGTATAACCGCCGTATTAGTCAGGATTACGTTGACGGAATGCTGGCCGGTGCGAAGGGCACCCCGCACTTTGTCTTTTTAACAGAGGGACAGGAACCGTATAGTTTATCAGGCGCTCAGCCCTATGAAGTTTTCCGGGATTTGATAGAACTTAGTTTACAAAAAGAGAAATGAAATATTGGCACGTTTTTTACAGTTCACTGCTTCTGGTATACGGCAGAAAGTCCTATTTTATTCTAACAATGGTAGTCGCGGCTGCCTTCTTTGCTCTAATTATCTGGTTGCCAAATGTCTCTCTCATTGTTCAGGTTCTGAGCCGTCAGGGTATAGCCTGGGATTTGAAGCTTAGATTAATAGTTGGGCTTCTGAAGGGTTTCGCTACTAATTTTACTTTTTTAAAGGCAGTACTGGCGATAGTCATGGCATTTTTTTTCGGTATCTATCTGAGTTTTGTGGTCTATCTACGGAATGCCTCTGCCAATGGATTAGTCGGTACTTTCAGCGGTTTCATCGGCCTATCTTGCCTGAGTTGCGGTTCTTTTATACTTGGCAGTCTGCTTCCAGCCGGAACTGCACTTTGGCTGACTGCCAGGCTCCCTTTAGCAGGCATGGAATTCGGACTTGCCGGGATATTATTGATAATTTTCTCCCTATGGCGGCTGGCAGAGGGAGTCACGGGCAATTGTATTAAAAAATACAATACCAAGGTTGACAGCTTCAGAGTTAAACAATACAATACGATGAAAGTTTTAGTTGATAAAAGAGTTTGATGAAAACAACTTTTTATTTACTAGCTACGCTGATTTTTTTCGGAGGACTGGTGTGGTTCTTAAACGATAGATCAGGGAGACGCAGACTTCCTCCTACGGATCTTAAAGGCCATGTAGAACTTTCTCCCAGAAGCCATATCCTATATGACCCGATGTCTGAACCCATCCAGAAACATATGCTTGAGCATGCCGACGGCATGGGCAGGCCTGGAGTAGTTATTCAATATAACTGTCAGGATTTTGGGTGTGAAAGAGACTTGATTACGAGGTTAGAGGAGCTTGTTAAACAGTATGATTATGTCTATCTGGCTCCGAATGATTACGATGGCAAAATCATCCTCACCAAATATCAGGACATTCTTGTTCTAGAACAATTTGATAGAGATAAGATCATCAATTTTATTGAAAACTAGGGGGCACATTATTAATAGTTATATAAAACAACTCATGGATACCTATACCAAAGTGTTTAAAAAAGTTTACCGGAGTTACTCTGCTTGGGTGACAACTTTTTCTGTATCTCTGAGCGTGATGCTCATTTATTACTTTATACTTTTACAAACAGCTACTTGGTCCACGTTTTGGGAATCAAATATTCCCTTTTATAACTACAGTCAGATCTTTTTAAGCTTGGTTAATGCGGTATTTATCGGAGTGGCGATAACGATGTTTATTGCCGTTCTAGAAGAAAGGAAAAAAGACAAAAAGAAACATGGTTCCATTTTGGAAACCTTGGGAGCGCTGGTATATTCCGTCGCTGCCACAGGGTGTACTGTTTGCGGCGCTATTCTGTTGCCTACCCTAGGGGTAGCTGCGTCACTAACTGCTCTGCCTTTAGGAGGGCTGGAAGTAAAATTCCTGTCTTCCCTGATTTTGTTGTATTCCCTCAATGAGTATGCCAAGACATTGTCGGGGGCCTGTAAGGTGGGTAAGGACAAGTCTAAAAGGGTCTTGGAGCAGTTAAGACCAGTGGGTGTGGTCGCTGTCTTTGTGCTAGTTGTCTATATGTTGCCAAAACTTCCGAATAACTGGAAAGTAGATTTTAGACAAAAGCAGGCGTTGGTAGCCGGCGGAGTTTCAGGAAACATAGATGCAGACTCTGTATTTTTGCAAATCAATCCCCGAGAAGGTTATGATCTCAATGTCAGTTATGGGGATCTAGGTCCGAAGATGGTAGAACTTGGGGTTATTGATCTGGAGAAATTTCAGGATGTTTATGAAAACGCCGGACAGCCGTTGGGTAAAGAACAGCTTAAAATCCTGACCGAGGGGTCTCAAGAAAAGATAAAAATCACCCCTGAAAACTCATATTTCCTTTTAAATTTTTTCTGGGCATTTGGTCTAGCGAATAAAAACAAAATCCTGACAGAGGGTGAAATAACCAAATACGGTCAGGACCAGGTCGGCAATTTCGCTTCCACCGGTGGGTGGAGCCTGACCAGGGGAGATGATGTAATGGATTATTATGCTATCGGAGATCTGATTGCCCTGACCCCAAAGCAGCAACAACTGGTAGATGAGGTGAGCGGCAATGTCTATCGTCCTTGCTGCAATAATCCAACTTCTTTTCCTGACTGTAATCATGGCATGGCGCTTCTTGGGGTTCTCGAGCTTATGGCTGCTAGCGGGGCAACGGAAAAAGAGATGTATGAGGCGGCGAAATTTATCAACGCTTACTGGTTCCCTTCTAACTATTATGATCTCGCCATATACTTCAAAGCCAAAGACGGGAAAGACTTTGCCGATATTGACGGCAAGGTCATTTTGGGCAGGGATTATTCCTCGGTGACGGGTTGGCAGAACATCAAGAACTGGTTATCCCAGAACGGGTATGAAAAAGAAGTCCCCAGGCAAGGTGGGGGTTGCGGAGTTTAAGACGGGGAAGATTGAATTTGCCCTTAAGTTAGGATATAAATATAAAACACCTAACTTATGGGAAAAACCAAAAAAACAGCGCTATTTGTTAAGGCTGGGTATTGTTCTTCATGTAACGTAACCCGTGAATCATTTATGAACCGCTTCCTGGAAGCCATGGCTTTTGCACTGGTCATTTTCCTGGTCTACTTTTTGGTGAAAAGCTTCAACCTGGTGCCGGAACTGAATATCAGTGGCGAAATGTCTTTTTTGGCAGCCTTTGGCCTCGGGGTGGTAGCGTCAACCTCGACCTGTATGGCCACCACCGGTTCCCTGTTCCTGGCGACCATCGGCAAATTGAACGACAGGAGTGTCATGCCGGCCCTGTTCTTTAACGTCGGCAGGATACTATCGTATGGTGTATTCGGACTGGTGCTGGGTTATGCCGGAAGGACGGTCACCTATGACCTGCAACTCGGCCAGTTCGTCAGTCTCGCTGTGGCCATAATGATGCTCCTTATCGGTCTCGATATGGCCAAGCTCATCTCTTTTCCCGTTCCCACCTTCACTAAAGGACTTTTCGAGCGGTTGGAAGGGATGCTCATCAAAAAACCAAAAAACACCGCCTTTCTCCTGGGTGGCATTACCTATTTTTTGCCCTGCGGTTTTACCCAGGCGGTACAGCTCTATGCCTTCGGGTTGGCCGATCCGGTCAGAAGTGCTATTGTCCTGACCGTCTTTGCCCTGGGGACGATGCCTGTCCTGATGCTTATTGGCTTCACCTCGTCTTTCGCTAGCTCCAAGTATTATGTCGTTTTCCAGAAGTTCGTCGGCATCCTGTTGATCATCATGGGCCTTAGTTATTCCAACAACTTTTTGGTGACCAGGGGCATTAGCATTCAGGATTATCTCCCGGCCAGCCAAAAGTTGGCCGCCGGCCTGCCGGAAGTCAGGGACGGCTTCCAGGTGGTGAAGATGAAGGTGGACAGGTACGGTTACAGTCCGGACTTCTTTACCGTTAAGAAGGGCATTCCCGTCAGGTGGGAAATAGAGGGCGAGGTGGTCTACGGCTGTCAAAACTTCCTGGTGGTCCCCACCCTGAACGTGCAGAAGGTTATCCAAAGAGGGGAGAACGTGGTGGAGTTCCTGCCCGAGAAAGAAGGGACCATCCACTTTTCCTGCAGCATGGGGATGTACCGGGGTACCTTCAAGGTTATCTGAAAAGCCTCATCGTTTTCTAAATGAAATCTTACAATATTCTCATAGGGTGCTATTACTATGAAGTAAAGAGTGTGTCTTCAGTAGGTTGAGGTGAGGAGTGCTTGATTATTAGCAATGTCTATTGTGCCATGTCGACGACTAAAACAGTTATGATATGCGATGATGACAAAGGCATATTGGATGTGACCCGCATAGTCTTGGAGGATAAGGGCTATGTGGTGATTCTTGACTCTGATGGGGCCGGACTTTATCTGAAGGCAAAAGAGGTCAAGCCCGATCTGATCCTTCTCGATCTCTGGATGCCGAAGATGGGGGGAGAGGAGATTGCCCAGAGCCTGAAGAACGACTCGGAAACGAAAGGTATTCCCCTGATAATCATCTCGGCGAGCAAGGACGTGGAAAAGGTTTCCAAGCGCATCCAGGCGGAAGCCTTTCTGGCCAAACCCTTCAATATTGATACCCTGGAAGATATGGTGGACAGGTATATCGGTTGAGGCGTCAGTAGTTGCCGGTCAGGGTCATGCAGATGCAGCCCAGGCTGACGCAGCCGGCTTTTTGCAAAACTGGCCTCATCTTGGTCGCGTAATGGGTATTGCCTTTGAAGATCTTCTCTGGATCGCCGTCCCACAGATTGCCGAGTTTGATCTGTTTCAGAAGGAAGCAGGGGTAAACTTCGCCGTCCACATCGACCACGAAATGATACGTTCCCATTGGGCAAAAAAGACCGATCGGTTGCTCCTTTTTTATCAACCGGATCGTGTTGTAGGCGTAGTTCAGAAGCAGTTCATTACCGTCGGCCCATTTGAGCATGTTCTGCTCCAGTTTGGCGAGCTCCTTTTCCGAGGCGGCATAGAGATCGAACTCTTTCAGCTCCGGCCGGTCGGGATTAATTTCTACAGGATCCACCCAATGAACGAGCCGGTGCTTCTGGGCGTATTTCAGGATGGACAAGATGTCATCGATGTTTTTCCGGCTGACGGTCTGCATGATCTCCAGGGTCATTTTTCGCGGCCTTTGCCGGATGAGGTTTTGTAGTCCGGCATATAGCTGTTCGCTTCTGCCCCGCTGGTAATTGTTCACCTCAGGGGACAACGAGTCCATGGAAACGGATACGGTATCAAAACCGGTCTTGATTATTTTTTCGACGTTCCTCTCCGTCAAGAGCGTTCCGTTCGTGAGGAGTGAAATGGCAAAACCGTTCCTTTTGCAGGCGGCGGCGATATCGAAAACCTGCGGATACAAAAGGGGCTCTCCGCCGGTAAAGATGATCTCATCGAATAATTTCCTAAGTTTGGGTATGGTCCTGATTATTTTATCCGGTTCCAGTTTGTGGAAGATCCTTTTTTCGAGCCCCGTGTTGTAGTAGCAATATCGGCAAGCCAGGTTGCATGAATTCGTGATATTGAAATACAGCTTGCGGTTCATGGCGCTTGATAATATTATACTCCTCTTTCTCTTGGCGGCAGAACCTCTTTTTGCTACAATGAAACTGATGAGAATAATTATCAGTCTGGTCTTGAATGCTCTGGCCGTACTGGTAGCCGCTTCGGTTGTTCCAGGGGTTGACATCGATTCGTTTTGGACCGCCGTTCTGGTGGCCGTGGTCCTTGGTCTCCTGAACACTTTTGTCAAACCGCTGTTGATACTGTTGACCTTGCCGCTGACCATAGTCACCCTCGGACTGTTCACTCTGGTGGTCAATACCCTGGTTATCATGCTCGCTAGTGCCCTGGTGCCCGGTTTTTCCGTCGGCTCCTTCCTGTCGGCCCTGGTTTTCAGCATTATCTTGTCTCTGGTGACCTTTTTTCTATCAACACTCGGCAGATAGCGTTATTTGTTTAGGAGGGGTATTTGCACAACAGAGGATTCACGCTGGTCGAAATCATCATCATTATCGTACTCCTGGGATTGGTTCTGCCGCTCTCGTTTATCTTCATTCCGAAACAGATGCAAAGAACCAGGGACGCCAAACGCAAGAGCGACTTCCAGGCGCTCAGCCGGGCGCTTGAAGATTATTACCAGGACAATTCTACTTATCCCGCGGCTCTGCCTAATTGCAATCTACCTTTCCGGGGAGGGAACGAGATCCTTTTAGGGTCGGTGCCCTGCGACCCGGTCACCAATACCAACTACTATTACGAGGCCTGCTCAGGCAAGGCGAGCAGCTGGTACAGGCTTTATACGAATCTTGAGATTTTGGCTGATCCGGTGATAGAAGAGCTCCACTGCACATCCGGCTGCGGGCCGGGTTGCAGTTATAACTACGGGGTGGCGAGTCCCAACATCGGGCTGGACATCTGTGCGAAGAAATACGTCTGCGCACCCGGGGGCGGGAGAACGGGTTTCTGCGAGGTATTTGAGAATCCCGAGATGAGCGAGTGCCCCCGCATATTCTATGACGATCCCACCTGTGCGGGACAATGCGGTGTTCCGGCCAACCGGTGCCAGAACGCAAGCGGCAAACTGGTTCCGACGGGAAAGATGCCCGGACCCCCATGTTATTGAATCACTTATGAAATGAATTTTGTTACGATTTATTTATGTCCCAAAACATCTGGGTAATCAAGGAAAGCGGTGAGAAAGAGCTGTTCGACGAGGACAAGGTCCGGTCGTCACTGGAGAGGGCGGGAATACCCCGGGAATATGAGGAGCAGGTGGTCAACCATGTCAAAAAAGGAGCCTACCAGAATATTCCCACCTCCGAAATATACGGCCTGGTCAGCGGTTTTTTGGGCAAGGCCTATCCTTTGGGCAAGGACAGGTACTCCCTGAAGCGGGCCATTATGGAGATAGGCCCCACCGGTTATCCGTTTGAAAAGTTCGTGGCGGAGCTGTTAAAACAGCACGGGTATACGGTTGCGGCCAACACCGAACTCTTGGGCGCCTGTGTGACACATGAGGTGGATGTCCTGGCGAGGAAGGACAAGCGGGTCTATTTCGTGGAATGTAAGTACCATAACCAGATTGGCCTGAAGTGCGACATCAAGATCCCTCTTTATGTCAAGGCTAGGAGCGATGACTTGGCCCACAAGTTAAGCCGGACAGACCCCGGCGTGGAGTTCGGTGCCTGGATATTCAGCAACACGAAATTCTCCTCCGATGCCATCACCTATGCGGAGTGCGTCAAGATGAGGCTAACAGGTTGGAGCTATCCGGATAATGGGAACCTTCAGGATATGGTGGAAAGTAAGAAGCTTTATCCAGTGACCACCTTGAATTCTTTAAGCCAGAGGGAAAAGCAGATTCTCGTGGAGAACGGTATTCTCCTCGCAAGCGAACTTGCGGATGGGAACGGCCTCCGGGATATCCTCCGTCTCAAACCCCAGGTGGCGGACAGGGTAAGGCGGGAGTGCGACATCCTTCTCGGCTGAGCCGGATTATGCTATGATTTGGGTATGGAAGACTGTATTTTCTGCAAGATTTCCAGAGGCGAGCTCCCAAGTTACAAAGTGTATGAGGACGGTGATTTTTTGGGTTTTCTGGATATCAGGCCCCTGAATCCCGGCAACTCCTTGCTGATCCCCAAGAAACACCATCGATGGGTATATGATGTGCCCAACTTCGGCGATTATTGGGAGGCTGCCAAAAAGATCGCTTTGGTAACACAGGCTGTGGTCGGGTCGCACTCAGTCAACTTTCTGACTTTAGGTTATGAGGTTCCCCATGCCCATATCCGGATCGTTCCCAGATTCGATAACGACGGACACGATGACGGGATACGCATCAGTGCTATTAAAGATATTCCTAAAGAAGAAATGGAGCGGATCGCCAAAGAAGTACTGGCCAGGTGCCGAGGGTGAGATTCGAACTCACGACCCATCGCTTATGAAACGATTGCTCTGCCTCTGAGCTACCTCGGCAATGCTCATATTTTACCATGATTAGCGGCCATGTATCTATCCAGGTTGGCTCGCGGAACCCTGTCCAGGACTTCGGGATCCATTAAAAAAATCCCTTTTTGAGCTTTATAATAAGCGGCCACTCCGATCATGGCCGCGTTGTCGGTCGACAGGTACGGCAGGGGGGGGAAATACAGAGGCAGGCCGTGTTTTTTCAGGAGCCGGCGGGTCCTCTTTTTCAGTTCCCGGTTGGCGCTTACCCCTCCGCCGAAGGCGACCGCATTGACCTTATATTCCTTTAAGGCAAGCTCCAGCTTGGCGAGAAGCGATGTGAAGACCGTGTGCTGGAAACTGGCGGCCAGATCTGCCAGATTGTCGAGCCTCTCCTTTGCCGGCAGTGATTCCAGGAGTCGTTTGAAAGCCGTCTTCAGGCCGGAGTAGGAGAACCTCAGGTCCTTGTGCTTACCCATGGGAAGGGGCAGTTTGTACCGGTACCCATTCCCCGACTGGGCCAGTTTCTCGATGATCGGCCCCCCGGGATAACCCAAGCCAAGCATCCGTGCCGCCTTGTCCAGAGCTTCGCCAGCCGCATCATCCAGGGTTTCACCGATGATCTCATAATCCACATGACCCTTCATATGTATGAGTTCCGTGTGTCCGCCGGAGATGACGAAGACGAGAATGGGGAAGCGGAATTCCCGGGAGGGGTTGCCCCGGCTGTTTTGGGTGAAGGCGGAATAGATATGCCCCTCGATATGGTCGATCGGGATCAGTTTCCGGCCGTATTTGCCGGCGAGCTCTTTGGCATAGTTGACACCGACCTCCAGGGCCGGCGGCAGTCCGGGGCCAAAGGTGACCGCTATCGCCTCCATATCTACCAGGGAAAAGCCTGACCTTTTCAGGGCCTTGCTCGTGGCCGGGCCCATCTTGGACAGGTGCTCACGCTTGGCCAGGGATGGGAAGACACCCCCGTAATCCTGGTGGACCTTGACCTGGGACCACTCCACATGCGACAGGACGCGCCTGCCTTCCGTAATGGCCACGCTGGTCTCGTCACAGCTGGTATCGATGCTCAATATCTTCATCTTCTCAACCGGTAAATTTCCAGATGACGGCTGTGAACCCCCTTTTCCTTAATGTTCACGAAAAAAAGAGTGATCTTCTTCTGGGAAAGGAGAGGGGAAGTCGAACCGATCTTTTCTCCCCATTCGAAGACGAGGACTTGGCCACTTTTTAAAAGTTCGTCTATGCCCAATACTTCCATATCCTCGGGCGTTTCCACGCGGTACAGATCAAAATGGTGGAGTTTTTCAGCCGGCTCCCTGTCCAGGTTATACTCGTAATAAAGGACGAAGGTGGGTGAAATGACATTATCTATACCGAAATATTCGCCAATTCCCTTGGCAAAGATGGTCTTGCCGGCGCCCAGATCACCCTTCAGTACAAAAACCAGGGGTTGGGTTTTGAGGTCGTTCAGATACGTTTGCAGGAGTTCTTTGGCTACGTCTTTTGTCTGTTCTTCGCTTTGACTGTCTGTCCTTTTCACAAGTTCAATGTCCACATCTCCCTGCCGAAGCGTCTGCACGGTCGTTCCCGTCAGGTTGACAACCGTGGAGGGGAGGCGTCTGGGAAGCTCGCCGTCATCGATAACAAGATCCAGTAAGCCGGTTTTTTTACGGGACAGCGTATGCAAAAGGGACGGTACGGAGTAATGCGGCCCTTTACCGTGGAGATTCGCACTCGTGGCAGTATAGGGGAAATCAAGGGTCTGGCTCAGTTTCCGGATGAATCCGAAATCCGGCAACCGCACTCCCAGGGTCCCGTCCTCGGCTTCGAGACGTGGGGAGACGCGACCTTTGGAGGGGAGGACAATGGTAAAAGGGCCCGGCAGGATGGTTTTCAGCACCTCCATTTGCTGGGGAGTGGCCTCCACATGTCTGGCGATATCGGCATAGTCTTTGACGGCGATGGAAACGGACTGCCCTCTCGGCCTGTCCTTGAAATACAGCAGTTTTTCCACTGCCTGGGCCGAGCGGGCATTAGCGGCCAGCCCATAGACCGTATCAGAGGGAAAAACCACTAGGCCGTCCCTTTTCAGGACCGTCCTTGCCTCCTTGATGATCTGCCGGGAATTGTCCCTTCCCAGCCTGGCGATACGCATGTTTCCTATTATAACAAGGAAATAGGGCTTGACAAAAATCCCGGATTTTCCTATCTTGTTATTGTGAGCAAAACTACTGATTACCGTTCACTCTTGCATAATCTGGAAAGTACCCTCAAGATGTACCTTGTAGACAAGGCTCCTCCCCTGCCCAAAGAATGGAAAGAAACCCTGGTGAAGGTGGCGCCCTGGCTGGTGCTGGTGTTTTCCATCCTGTCACTTCCGGCACTATTGGCGATTTTCGGCCTGGGAGCATTTATGATGCCGTTCAGCTATCTCGGAGGCATCAGGTACGGTTTCAACTTCTTTATTGACTACCTGACCTCGGCCGTGTCCATTATCCTTGGCTTCATTGCCATCCCCGGACTTTTCCAAAGGAGCCGGAAGGCATGGTACCTTCTGTATTATGCAACGCTTGTCGGAGCTGTCGGCAACCTGCTAACACTGAGCCTAGCCGGCCTCGTCATCGGCAGCCTATTGTCCCTGTATATCCTTTTCCAGGTGAAAGAGTATTACAAATAGGGCATTCCCGCCTATCATTTCCCTCCGTCTGCTATAATTAATGCTTATGGAGAAACGCTTTGTTCCCGCCGATCATGAGCAGAGGCTGTACGATTTTTGGGAAGGATCGGGCCTGATGACCGCGGATGTCTCATCCCGCCACGAACCGTTCTCTATTATCCTGCCTCCCCCGAACGCCAATGCCGACCTACACCTGGGGCATGCAATGTACGTTTACGAGGATATAATGGTCCGCTATGCCAAAATGAACGGGCAGGAAACTCTGTGGCTCCCAGGGGCGGACCATGCCGGCTTCGAGACCCAGTTCGTCTATGAACAGCATCTAGCCAAAAAAGGCCGGAGTCGTCTGGACTACACCCGGGAAGAGCTCTATAAAATGATCTGGGACTTTGTACATGAGAACCGGGGCAAGATGGAGAACCAGCTCAGGAAGCTCGGGTTCTTCCTGGATTGGACCAGGAGAAAGTTCACCCTTGACCCGGACATAATCAAAATAGTCTACGAGACGTTCAGGCAGCTTTTTGACGACGGACTTGTTTACCGGGCGAAACGACTGGTCAATTACTGTCCGCATTGTGGTACGTCCTTCTCCGATCTGGAAGTGGTTTACAAGGAGAGGACAGACCCTCTGTACTATTTGAAGTACGGCCCTTTTGTCCTGGCCACCACCCGGCCGGAAACTAAGTTCGGTGATACGGCTGTTGCCGTCCATCCGGATGATGAAAGATACCGCCAATGGGTAGGTAAGGAGGTTGAGGTGGAAGGCCTGGCTGGCAAGTTCAAACTAAAGGTGGTGGCCGATAGGGTTGTTGATCCCAAATTCGGTACCGGCGTGGTCAAGGTCACTCCCGCCCACGATTTCACCGATTTTGAGATAGGAGAAAGGCATAACCTTCCCATGAAACAGGTGATCGATTTTCATGGCCGCCTGAACGAACTGGCCGGCCTTTACCAGGGGATGACAATCAAGAAGGCAAGGGAGAGGATAGTGGCCGACCTGTCAGCCAAGGGACTGATGGTCAAGATCAAGGAGGATTATCGGCATAGGATAGGTACCTGCTACAAGTGCGGCGGGGTCATCGAGCCTCTACCCCGGGAGCAGTGGTTCGTCAAGGTCAGGCCCTTGGCGGACAAGGCGGTCAAGCTTGTTGAAAAAGACAAGATAAAGGTCTATCCGAAAAGGTTCAGGAAAATCCTGATCGACTGGCTGAACAATTTTCATGACTGGAATATTTCCCGCCAGATCGTTTGGGGGATCAGGATCCCTGCCTATTACTGCGAATCAAAGAAGGAATGGTTCGTATCCACGGAAGAGCCAAATAAGTGTCAGTTGTGCGGCCAGGACGATTTCGTGGCTGAGACAGACACCTTCGACACCTGGTTCTCTTCGGCCCAGTGGCCGTTCGCCACCTTGCAGACGACTAAGCCTGGGGATTTTGCCAAATTCTATCCCACTTCGGTGATGGAAACAGGCTACGACATCCTGCCCTGGTGGGTGGCCAGGATGATCATGATCGGCGTTTATAAAACGGGAGAGATCCCTTTCCGTAACGTCTTCCTCCACGGCATGGTCAGGGACGAGAAGGGCCAGAAAATGAGCAAAAGCAAAGGGAATGTCATCAACCCCTTGTCCATGGTGGAGAAATACGGGGCGGACGCCCTGAGGGCGGCGCTCGTGTTCGGGGTGAAAGAAGGCAGCGATCTGTCTCTGTCCGAAGAGAAGATCATCGGGATGCGCAACTTTGCCAACAAGATCTGGAACATAGGCCGATTTCTCAGCCTGAACTTAAAGGACGAAGCCGATAGCTCACTGACCAGCCAGAAGGGCGGCCAAAGGCTTGCTGAAATTACCAGTGAATTTTCCACCCTAACCAAAAAATACCACCGGCTGATGAAATCGTACCGGTTTTCCCAGGCCCTGGGAGATGTCTATGAGTTCCTTTGGCACCGGTTCGCCGATTTCTATATAGAGGAATTGAAAGACGAGGTCAGAAGTGGTAATATAGAGGTGTTGGGAAAGCTAAAAAAGGTCTATTTGGACAGCCTTTCCTTGCTGCACCCGTTCATCCCTTTCGTTACGGAGGCGGCCTATCAGGAATTTAAAGGGAGCGGCGCTTCATTATTAGTTAGCGAGATGTAAACATGGTTTCATTTTTTGGAAACAAAACCTCCAAAGTTAAGCGGGCCCGGACCCACGGCTACAGAAAAAGGAAAAGCACCAAAAACGGGGTGCAGGTTTTGAAAAGAAGGATGCAGAAAGGCAGAAAACGCCTAGCAGTTACCGTTGGAAAGTAAAGTGGCCAAAAAAGCCGGGGTCGTGCTTCTTCTCGGGCGCCCGAACGTGGGCAAATCGACCTTCCTGAACAACGTCATCGGACGGAAAGTCAGTATTACTTCGCCCAAATCCCAGACCACCCGTTTCCCAATAAAGGCCGTCTATGAGGATGAGCGCGGACAGCTCCTGTTCATCGACACCCCGGGCATATTCAAAAAAGCCGAGGATAGGCTATCGAAGACCATCAACCGCAAGACCATGCAGGCCCTGAAGGACGATTTCGATATGGTGCTATACATGGTGGACCACACCAGGCATCGGGATTTTGAAGAGGGGAAAGTGGTCGGCATCATCAGGGAAATAGACAAGCCGGTTATCTTGGCCGTGAACAAAATCGACGTCAGGGAAGACAGCTACCTGCCCGAATATCGCTATCTTGAGGATGAGGTGGATGAGGTCTTTGTCATCTCCGCCCTCAAGAAGATGCATATCAAACCCCTGATGGAGGCGCTGTTCAAAAGGGCAAAGCGCAAATACCCGATCATCGAGACGGAGAACCTGGTCCATCCGGCGGTCAACGTCCACAGCCGGGAATACCTGGAGGAACTGATCCGTGAAAAAATATATCTTTTCACGAGGCAGGAGGTGCCTTACAAGACGGCAGTAAAAGTAGAGGAGATCAGCGAACGCGACAACGGCACTCTTTATATCAAAGCGGCCATCTATACTCTGGATAAGCGCTACAAAAAAATGCTTATCGGCCGTGAAGGCAGGATGGTCAAAGAGATCGGGATGGCGGCCAGGAAAGAGTTGGAACTGTCGGCGAACCGGAAAGTGTTTCTGGATATCAGGGTGGAAGTGGACTATCACCTCCTAGACAACCTTTAAAGCACTCCGCAATCTTTCCAGGGTTTTTTCCTTACCAATTATTTCCATACTTTCGAAAAGCGGGGCCGTGACCTTCTGGTTGGAGAGGGCGTACCTGATATCCATAAAGAGCTTGATCGGCTTGATGTCTGCCTGGACTGCCAGTTGCTCTGTTTTTTCATGGACCTGACCGGCCGTCCACTCAATTTGTTCATATATGTTAAACAGGTCTTTTTGACATTGTTTAAGTAAGTTGAGCGGAAATTCTATTCTATCAGGCTGCTTAAAAATGAAGCTAACCAACGGCCAGTATTCGGAGAGCTTTTTCATCCTGGTTTGTACGAGTGGAATGGTTTGTTCAATTTCATTTATCTTAAGATGAATGTCCTGGTGCTTACCCAGGTATTTGACTATCCTTTCCTTCAATCCGGCCGGTGGCATCAATCTGATGTGTTCGCCGCTCAGCCATTCCAGTTTCTTCAGATCGAAAATCGGCCCGACCGGCTGGATATCTTCGAGCCTTATCACATCTATATATTCTTTCAAACCGAAGATCTCCTTCTCTTCCGGGTGGGACCAGCCCATCAGAGCAAGATAGTTCAATACCGCATCCGGGAGATAGCCTTCCTTCAGGTACCAACTTGCCCAGACCGGGTTTTTCCGCTTGGAAAGCTTGGTCTTGTCGGGATTTCTAAGGAGCGGGACATGGGCAAAGAGGGGAAGTTCCCAGTCGAGCGCCCGGTACAGGATGACGTGCTTTGGGGTGGAGGATATCCACTCTTCCGCCCTGATGATGTGGGTTATTTCCATCAGTTTGTCGTCTACCACTACCGCCATATGGTAGGTGGGATAACCGTCAGACTTGATCAGTATCTGGTCGTCGAGGACCTCGTTCCGGATATTGATGTCGCCCCTAATAACATCGCGGAAACCGGTTTCGCCGTCCGGTATCCTGAGCCGGATGACCCGGGGCCTATTGTCCTTCAGGTTGTTGGCCACTTCCTCGGGTGAGAGATTAAGGCAGTGCCGGTCGTATTTGGGCTGCCTCTTTTCCTTGACCGCCCGTTCACGTAGTTCCTGCAGACGTGCGGGAGTACAAAAACAGTAATAGGCCGCCCCCTTGTCTACCAGGGTTTGAGCATATCTCTGATACAGGTCAAGCCGTTCGGATTGGCGGTAAGGAGCGAAGGGGCCCCCTTTCAGCGGGTCCTCGTCCGGTTCCAGGCCGTAATCCCTTAAGGTATCGAGAATCCTGTTCTCTGCGCCGGGAACATATCTGGTCCGGTCCGTATCTTCGATCCGGACGATAAATCTACCCCGATTCTTTCTGGCGTAGCTGTAGTTGATCAAGGCGGTGTATAAGTTGCCGATGTGAAGGTCTTGCCCGGTGGGAGAGGGAGCAATGCGCGTTCTGGCCATGTAGAGTATTATACTGTATTTTTTTGTATACTGGTTTCTATGACCCTGTCGGAGTTCGCTTACCAGATCAGAGTGTTGGGCAAGCTCTTGGCCGTCTTCTTTGGGGCGGCGGTCCTTTTTGTCCTCATGATCCTCGTCCTGATACAGTCCCTGAAGAAGCCCGAGCAGAAAACCTTAGCCCTGAACACGACCTTCGGGAAAATAGAAAAACCCTTGTTTGAAGCCTCACTGCCTTACGGGAAAATGAAATTCGCCCTGGATACCATTGATGGGGATTATCCCGTGACCACACCTTCGGCGAACGTCTACTTCATACCCGAGAACAAGGCCACTTTGGCATACCTGACCCGGGTGGAAGCCCTGGCTCAGAGTTTCGGCTTCGATACCGCGGGCGTGAAATCCGAGCGTATCAACGAGAACTGGGTAAAATATGAGGATGCTGTCCGGAAGCTCCAGATAGATATAAAGAATTTCCACTTCCATTACCTTCTTAAGCCTTCCTCGGAGCTGCAGAAGCTTGTAGAGGCCACCCCATCCGCCAGGTTCACCCTTTTGGAGGACCATTTTTTGGAAGTAGCGAAACAGACGCTCTCGAGCCGGAACGTCTACCCGGCTCACCTGGCCGCGGGCAAGACGAACCTTGTCTACCTGAAATATGATCTGGCCCAGAACAAATTCGTCCCGGCCGTGGCCGGTGACATTCCCCAGGCCGTCAGGGTAGATTTTTTCCGCAAGGACGAGAAACTACCGGTCGTGCCCCCGAAATATTTCGAGAGCCAGAACTATGTCGTCATGGCTCCTTTGGAGTATTACCCTCAGGAAGTGGAGGTCCAGTTCATGAGTTTTGACAAGCTGGACGAACCGGGAGTATACCCGTTGATGAGCGCCAAGGAAGCCTGGGAACGGCTGAAAAAAGGCGAGGTCAAAACCATCTCCGTGGCCAGTCAGATAGAGGATAGTATCAAGATCAAGGAAATATACCTTGGCTATTACGACCCTCTGAGCTACCAGAAGTATTTCCAGCCTGTTTTCATATTTCTGGGAGATCAGAATTACGTAGGGTATATCGAGGCCATCCGGCCCGAATATCTTTTAGAGTGATACCTCCTCGTATCCCAGGCCGGTTTCGATGAGATTGATGAGCTGCCTTGTGTCTCCGAACCGGTCGGAACTCTTCAGGACGATGATGGCCAGGGGTTTATTACGGAATTTGTAGAAGGAGATCAGGTTTTGCCCGGCTTGCTCGGTGGTCCCGGTCTTCAGTCCGCCGAGATGTGGGACCTCGCCCAGGAGCTCGTTGCTGCTCTGCAGATAGTGGAAGTTCTCGTAGTCGACGTCGGAGACGGTGATGGACTTCGTGGAAGTGATGGTCAGAAGGATATGATTTTTGATGAACTCCCTCGCCAAGAGCGCCAGGTCCTGAGCGGTGGTATATTGCTCGCGGTGATCGAAACCGATCGGATTCTGGAAACTGGTGTCCCGCATGTTCAGCCTCCTAGCCAGCCGGTTCATTCCCTCCACAAAGGCGTCCACTCCCCCCGGGTAGTTCTCCGCCAGGGTATAGGCGGCGTCGTTGGCGGAATAAATAAGGGTACCGTACAACAGATTCAGGACACTGATCCGCTCGTTTTTCTTCAGGCCCATCCGCACCTCCTGGGTAATGACCTTATTGACTTTCAGCACCTTCTCCAGATCGTAATGGTCATAGGCTAAGAGGGCGGTGGCGAGCTTGACCGTGGAGGCGGGGAACATCTTCCGGCGGGGGGCTTTGGCAATGATAGGGGTGAAAGAGTCGAGGTCCATGACCAGATAGCTTTCCGCCGTTATCTGCGGCAAGGACAAGGGATCAGGGATGGGAGACAGGCGGGGCCTGGGTTCAAGCCGATAAGAGAATCTGGCGAGTTCCTGGAAGGCGTAGGCATCAAGAGAGTAGTACCGGAGAAAATCGTTCCGGCCGGGATAGAACACGAATAGAAAGGACAGGGCCAGGTACATCACGACCTTGGCCAGCATTCTGTTCCTCATTTTTTGTCCACTTTGATAGCCAGTTCCGCCAACTGTTCTGGTTCGGCCGAGCTTGGTGCGTCCATGACAGCTGTCTTACCGCCGCTCGAGGCCGGGAAGGCAATGACTTCCCTGACCGAAGGCTCTCCCAGTATGGCCATGAGAAGCCGGTCGATACCTGGAGCGATCCCCCCGTGAGGAGGCACACCATATTTGAACGCTTCGAGCATATGGTGGAACTGCTGCTTCTGCTGTTCTGTAAAGCCGATCAGATCGAAAACCTTACCTTGGACGGCCGGGTCGTGGATCCTGATGCTGCCACCTCCGACCTCGAAGCCGTTCAGCACCAGGTCATGCTGTAATCCTCTGACCTTGAGCGGGTCCTTGTCCAATAGTCCGGTATCGTCCGGGTGGGGGGAGGTAAACATATGGTGGGAAGGAGCGAACTGAGCTTTGCCGGACCCGTGGTAGAAATCCTCCGCGGTCTGTTTGGTGAACAGGGGGAAATCGATGATCCAGGCGAAAGCCAATTCATCCTTATCTTTTTTATCTCGGCGAAGGTCGGGCCGGTCCGAGCCGTATTTGGCCACGGCTTCGTGATGAGGTATCCGGGGCCAGGGCGTGACAGAGATCCTTTTCTGGGGGAAGACCTTTTCAATGAGCTCCGTGAACATCTTTTCCATTAGTTCCAGGATATCGTTCTGGGTGACGAACGACATTTCGATATCTAGCTGGGTGAACTCGCCGTAAGCCCGGTCCCGGCGGGGGTCTTCGTCTCGGAAGCAGCGGGCAATTTGGAAATACCGCTCGATGCCGGCGACCATTAAAAGCTGCTTGTATTGTTGAGGGGACTGGGGCAGGGCATAGAACTCGCCTTTCTGTAGCCTGGAGGGGACCAGGAAATCCCGGGCGCCTTCCGGGGTGGTCTTGGTGAGGACCGGGGTTTCGATCTCCACGAAAAACCGCTCCTTCAGGTAGTTACGTATGAAGGAGAGAGTTTCAAAGCGGGCTTTGAGATTGCCGAGCATCCTTTGCCTTCTCAGGTCAAGGTAGCGGTATTTCAGTCTCAACTCTTCGTCAATGTCGTATCCGGCCGATCCGATGGGGAATAGGGGCGTCTTGGCTTTGGAGATGACTGACATTTCCCTGGCCTCTATCTCGATCCCGCCCGTCGGGAGCTTCTGATTGACATATCTTTCCTGCCTTTGTTTGACCGTGCCGCTTATTCTAACCACGTCTTCGGGTACGGCTGCGGCAAGCTCCTCGCCACCGACCACCTGCACGGTGGCCGTATGGTCCCTGAGGTCCAGAAAGTTGATCTTGCCGTGCTCCCTCTTGGTATCTACCCAGCCGAAAAGCTCAACGCCTTCGCCGATCCTTTTGGGGAGATCAATGAAAAAAACCTTTTTAGTCATGGGCGACCTCGAACAGGTAACTGTTGTTATTGCGGTATATAGGCTTTCCTATTCTATAAAATTTTTGGTAATTTAGCGACTCGTATTTCTGTTTCTCAAGGTCAGAAACGATCACATAACGTACGTTATACTTGGCGAGGATCTTTTTCACCCGGCCCAAGTCGTCAGACTGGTAAACGGTACTCACTTCCTCCGCTCTTGGCCGAACCACCTCATAAGAACCCCGCCACAGCCATTCGTGGACCGGCCACCCGGCAACTGTGGGTAGACCGGTGTGGGCGGAAATGACGTTATAGTCGGTATATGAGTCCCCGTGCGCCTCCAGAATGGTGAACGGGCCGTCCTCAACCTTTTTTTTGTTCAGGACGTTGATCATCTCATGTATCTCCGGGTATTCCTCCTTGACCCAATGGCTCCCGTCCAGCGTCAGAAAACTGTCCCGGGTAAAGTAGGACGGGATGGACAGGAGCGGGTAGGACAGTACAAGGACCAGCATCGGCACAAGGATAGCGAAGTAAACCGCTTTCAATTTGGCCGCCTGTTTCCGGAAAGCATGGATCATGTAGACGATGGTCCCGGCGGAGAGGACGGACATCATAATATACGCCTGGTAGCCGAGCTTGAACATGGTATTGGCCCGGAAATGGGCCGGGTAGATATCTTTAAAATAAAAGAACTCGGCAAAAAGCGTCAGCAAAATGGAATGTACGAACAGAAAGAAAACGAAATATCCGCTCCTGCCCTTTTGTTCGGAATCGGCCAACCTGGCAAAAAAGATGAACCGCAGGAAAACCAGGAAATTAAGCCAGAAAAAACCCCATAAGAGTGCCAGCATCCAGAAGGGGCTGGTTTGGCAGCGGTCCGCCTCAAAAACAAAAGGTCCGAGTTTTCCAAGTCTGAGCAGGAAATCAGGGGCACAGTTGACGCCTAAGGAGCTCGCGAAAGGCTTGAAGTAGACGGAAAAGGGAGCGGTCAAAATGAGGGCAGCCAGGATAATGGCGGCATAAGAAAGAAAAACCCGCCTGGCCTGTTCGTATTTGATGACCAGGATGAAAAACAGAAGCGTCCCGTAGACCAGCAAGTCGGTGGAGTTCGTCATATAGTTGATGGCCAGGGTGAGAGTGATGAAAATGAGAATGGCTAAGTCCGAAAGCCTATCCCTGTTCTTCAGGAGGGACATGAAAAGTCCGATGGCCAACAATACGAACGGGATGTCCAGAACATGACCATGGAGGTCGGATACCACATAGGAATAGGAAGGGAACTCATGGATGGTGAAGGGGATGAAGCGGGTGGCATTGGGATACCAGTAACCTCTGGGGTTGAAGGAACTGAGGATCTGCCAGAAGGGCTGGGGATTTTCCGGGGTATAGCCTTTGGTGAACAGGTAGATGGTGTGGAGGTTGCCGGCGAAATTGACCAGGAGCAGGGCCAGTATCCCGCTCAGGATTATCAGGACGTTTCTCCGGTACTTGCTCTTTTCGGTGAGGAAAACAAACAGGTTGGCTCCTAGGGAGAAGCTCGCGGTGGTGGCCAGCGCGAAAATGAAGGCCAACATCAGGTTGTAGCCGACAGACGGGACTGTTCCGGTCAGCTTTATCAGAAGGGCGGTCAGGAAGTGACCGAAGTAATAATAGTTGATGGAGAAGAACTGTTGGCCGGTGGAGGCGAACCAGGGGTCCTGGGGAGGCAGAAAGCGGCTGTTAAGGAGGCTGTTGATGAACCCGAAGTCCATATATTTCTCCAGGCTCCTGATGGAGGGCTCATGCCCCTTCACAAATGACCAGAACGAAAACATAGCCAGGAACAGTACTTCATAGGCGATCACCGTTTTCAGGCCGGGCCACATCTGTCTGGTCTTATTCCGGAAGACTATATTGAGGAGAAGAATGAGGAAAAGGGTGCCAAAAATGGTGGTCCTGGTGAAAGGGAGAAGTCCGAAGCTCGTGGCGGTAAACACCAGATAGCCGCTCACCCCAAGCCCGATGATCCGGTAGAATGGGTAACCACGGTCCCTGAACCGGTTGAATATAAAAGCACCAAGCGGCATCACAGCCAGACTGAAGACGAAGGAGAACAGATACCAGACCACGATTATGAATGCCCAATAAAAAAAGACGGCCAGCATAACGCTAATTATATACAAATAACCGCTGGTATATAATTAGCTTATGCGCTTATGGGTAGAAGGCCTTGAAACCCGGGACCTGTCCTTGGTCAGGGGTATCGGCAGCTATGGGAGAATGGTGGTCGAGGCTGTGGAAAGACACGGTCGGCGGCACAACCTACTCCTGGATAAAGCCCAACCGGAGGTTGTCCTCCACCCCGGGTTTACCCCTTACGGATCCCTGCGGATAAATTCGAAAGCGACCAATATCCTTGTCATCCACGACCTGATCCCCCTGAAATACCCCCGGCATTTTCCGGCCGGGATCAAGGGTTCGTGGGTGCTCGCCAGGAATAAGAGGAGACTCTCCGAATACGCCGGTTTCATCACCGATTCACAGGTTGTGAAAGAGGATATTATCAGGTTCTTGGGCGTTTCGGAAAATAGGGTAGAAGTGGTCTATCCGGCCGCCAAGCGCATCTTTGAAACAGGTGACGGGGATGAACTCCCTGACAGTGTCACCGGACTGCTGCCTCCCCGCTTCATGCTCTATGTCGGGGATATCACCTGGAACAAGAACTTGAAAAGGCTGGCCCTGGCGGTCAGAAGGGTCAATTTGACCCTGGTCATGGTGGGCAAGGCCTTGGTGAGCAGGCAGCCGCTGAAACATCCGTGGTTGAAAGACTTTGCCGAATTCAAAAAAATAACGGAGGGGGACAAGCGGTTCATAAGCCTGGGTTATCTGGATGACGGTATGCTGGTCAAGGTGTACCGCCGGGCGACCGTCGTGGTTCTGCCTTCCATCGATGAAGGTTTCGGTCTGACCTGGCTTGAGGCATCGCTTTTGGGTACCCCGGTGGTCCTGTCCCACATCCCCGTCCTCCGGGAAATAAGCCGGGACACCTCTGTCTATGTCGACCCATATAGTGTCAGCAGCATTGCCGGGGGTCTGGAAGAGCTCTACTACGGGGACAAGAAAAAGATCTGCCAACGGCAACGGGAGCGGGCCAAGGAGTTCCGCCAGGAGAAATTCGCCGCCCGGTTATCCGTAAGCCTAAAGAAACTATTGTGATAATTTTTATCGTCTTGGAAATTTGACGGTGAATTTTGCTATAGTTATCCTATGTTCAAGATTCCATTTTTACAGCCTAAGGGAAAGAGTGATGGTTTTGTTCTCCTAGTCTTTTTTTCCGGTGAGAAGATATACGGCTATGCCTTTGAGGAAGCCAACCTTGACAACCGGACCGCCCTGTATTCAGAGCATGCGGACCCTTTTCTCAAAGACGCCACGGACAAAATTGAAAAAATAATTCTTGATTGCGAAAAAGACTTGAAGGGGGGTGCTTATCTGAAAAAGACCGTCCTGTTTCTAAACTCCCTGTATGCTACGGAATCAGGAGCCCTTAGGGAAGACTTTCTGAAGCAGATAAAAAAGAATCTGAAGAATCTGGATCTGGAAAACCTCGGCTACGTCCACTTGTACGAGGCGGTCACCCACACGTATGCAGAGAGCCGAAAGCATTTTTACATCATTGAAGAGAGCGTTTACGACTTTACGGTTTATGAAGTAAAGCAAGGGGAGACCGTCAAGACCGCCAAAGTGGCCAAGACACAATCGGAGGCCGAGAATTGGAAGGAACTTGAGAAGATCCTGGAAGGTAAGACGGAAAGGATAGGGTTCTTTTATAGGCCGCCACAGAAAAAAACCTTCCATATTGATATCCTGATCCAGGAACCGGAGCTGATTGATATCTTCACCAAGATCTACTTCAAGAACGGTGAGCCACCCAAGAACGTTCCGGCCCAAGGAGAGGCGGAAGAACGGAAGGAGCCGGACCGGTTGCCGCATTCATCCTTGTCGGGTCTCCCTTCCGCACCCGGCTTTACGGACGGCACGGAAAAAACCTGGGCTGTACCAGCTGAAGAGGATGAGAAACCGCCCCTGAAAGCAGAGGTCGTGAACAAGCTATCCTCCTTCAAGATGCCAAAACTGAACCTGGCTTTCCAAAAGAAATGGCTGCTATTTTTAGCGGTCTTTCTGATCCCGGGTTATCTTTTCTTTCTCCACCAGGCAGACGTGCAGCTGACCACTAAGAAGGAGAACTTTTCCACGGAAATAGATTTTGTCATCGTCGAAAGAAAGTTCGGAGAGGTTCTCTCCGAAGATGTGGCCATCAAGGTTTCCAAGCAAACATCCGGAGAGAAGGAGGTCGGCGAGAAGGCGTCCGGTGAGGTCAGTATCTATAACGGCTCCTTTGAGAAAAAGGATATTGCCGAGGGCACGGAGATCAAAACGCAGAAAGGAGGGGTGGCTTTTGTCACGCTTTCCTCTGTGACGGTTCCGGCGGCCACCATCACCGCCAACCTGGATGAAGGGGTTGTCACCCGGTCCTTCGGTAAGAAAAGCGTCGGCCTTAAAGCCGTCAAGATAGGGGCGGATGCTAATATCAACGAAGGCACAAAGCTTGTATTTGCCGACCTGCCTGAAGACGATTTCTACGCCGTGGCCACCCAGGATTTCTCCGGAGGATTCAAGAAGACCGTCAGGGTGTTTTCTGCAGAAGACAAGGAAGAGCTCAGCGAAAAAGCCATGAGCAGTGTCAAGCGGGAACTGCAGGTGAAGTTCAATGGCAAGAAGGGGGTGGATAACGTACTGTTCATCGATACCGCCCGGATAGCCAACCCCAAGGAGAAACTATCAGCCAAAATGGAGGACGAGGTGGACAATGTGACCCTTGAGCTTTCCGGCCGGGCGAGCGCCCTTTACGTGCCCCAAAGCTCACTGGTAAAGAAGGTCCAGACAGAGAGGCTCAGGGATAAGGAGTTCATCGCCGACACCTTTGAGATCGGAAAGCTGTCACTTCAAGAGGCCGAGGGCGGCGAATATACCTATACCGCCATCGTCAAAGGCCAGGTCCAGAATTTCATCGATCGGGACAGGCTGCTTTCGGGTGTCACCGGAAAGCTCGTCAACCGGGCCAGGAACATTCTCGATGAGGAAAGGAACATCACGGAATTCGTCATCAAAACCAAACCCATCCCGCTGCCTATCATGCCTTTGCGAAAGGCCGGTATCAGTTTCAGTTTCGTGGACTAGGAATGAGGTACGTTTACGTAAAAAAAAACTCTAAAAAGCGCCACCCGAAGATAGTCATGTTCTCCACCATCTCCCTGGTCATCGGCACGCTCACTTTGTTGTGGGCCTTCTACCCCATAGCTATTTACCAGATAGGCAATATGCTCGCCCTCCGCAAGGATGTCAGCCCCCTGCCGCCATCTGTACTCGCTTCTTCGCTCCAGAAAGGCCTGAAGGTTTACAATGAAGAGAGTGCTCCCTATTACTCGAGCTACCTCAAGGACTTCACGCAGGTGGCGGACTGGTTCCCCAAAAAACCGCAGACCCTTAGCCGGAAAGGGAAGGTCACGGAATACCGGGTGTCCATTCCCAGGCTTGGGATCAATGAGGCTAAAGTGGTCGTAGGAGGTGAGGATCTAGCAAAAACTTTGGTGCAGTACGGGGATCGGGTAATGCCGGGTGAGATTGGTAACGCCACCATCCTTGGACATTCTACTCTTCCGCAGCTTTATAAGGACGACGACTACAAGTCGATCTTCACCTACCTGCCTACTATAGAGCGAGGCGATAAGATTAAAATCAATATCAATAATTTTTCTTATGAGTATGTGGTTTATGATATGTTCGTGGTGGATCCCGATGAGGTCTGGGTTTTAGACGAAAAAGCCGACGAGTCAGTTATTTCGCTCATCACCTGCGTCCCCCCCGGCACCTACTGGAAACGGCTGGTTGTCAAGGCCAAGCTCATTAAGCTTTGAATTATCCTATAAAAAATGATAGAATTGCTGCGTTACCAGCGCGCCCGCTTTTTTAATGGAGAAGGCCATCATTGTCTTTATTAAGCTTTGCATTAAAACAGGGAACCTATTCCTGATGTTTATCGACAAAGTGATGGCGCTCGTTTTCTGGTTGCTGTATAAACTGCGGGAGCTGTTGACTGTTATCTTCGGGGCCATCCTGCACCCACTGTCCAGGCTCTCCTGGACGCTTTTCAGGAAAAGGCCTAAGCGGAAACAGAAATTCTTCTCCCTGAACCATTACCTCCTTTTTTACCGGATCAAGTATTTTGCCTTCGGTTTTCTGGTGGCTATCCTCATGCTGTCATTGAAATCCAGCCTGGATTTTATCGAGAACCTGCCCAACCCGACCATGGTGGAGAACTACCGGTCCTCGCTGTCAACACATATCCTTTCCCGGGACGACAAGCTCCTGTATGAGATCTTCCGGGAGGAGAACCGCACCCCCGTCAAGCTGGCCACTCTCCCGTCCTATGTGAGATGGGCAACCATCGCCATCGAGGACAAGGATTTTTACCGGCATAATGGCGTGTCCCTGTTCGGAGGCATATTGAGGGCGGTCAAGGAGACGGCCCTCCAGAAAAAACTCCAGGGCGGCTCGACTATCACGCAGCAGTTGGTCAAAAGTTCGCTCCTCACGCCAGAGCGGACTATTGCCCGAAAGGTCAGGGAAATCATTCTGGCTCTCTTGGTGGAAAAAAAATACAGCAAGGACGAGATCCTGGAGATGTACCTGAACCAGGTGCCTTATGGGGGAACTGCTTGGGGGATAGAGGAAGCCTCCAAAATGTATTTCGGTAAGAGCGCCGGTCGGCTGACGCTCTCGGAGGCGGCCTTCCTGGCCGGTTTGCCACAGGCGCCTTCTGCCTATTCCCCTTATATCAATCCCAAGGCAGCTCTCAACAGGCAAAGATCCGTCCTGAGAAATATGTATGACGAGGGATATATTAAAAAAGAGGAATATGACAGGGCGATTAGAACGAATGTCGATTTTAAAAGCCCCAGTACCCGGGTACTTGCCCCCCATTTCGTTTTTTACGTCAAGAACCTCCTGGAGGAAGAATATGGCCAGAAAATGGTCCAGGGGGGAGGGCTGAAGGTCTATACCACCCTGGACTACAAGATTCAGCAGGAGGCCGAAAAGGTGCTGAACGAGGAACTTTCCAAAATCGAGAGCATGAACGTTGGTAACGGGTCCGTGCTCGTGACCCGACCGTCAACAGGGGAAATACTGGCGATGGTCGGCTCGCGGGACTTTTTCGATGGCCGGTCGGGGGCATTCAACGTCACCACAGCCGCCAGGCAGCCGGGGAGTTCGGTCAAGCCCCTAACCTACACTTTAGCCCTGAAGCAGGGAATGAGCGCGGCCAGTATCATTTTGGACACTCCGACAGTCTTTGGCGCGGAAGGGGCCGAGCCCTATCGTCCGGTCAATTATGATAACAGTTTTCATGGTCCCATTCCCCTGCGGTATGCACTGGCGAACTCTTATAATGTGCCGGCGGTCAAGGTTCTACAGGAGATCGGGGTCGACAACCTCATCAGCTTTGCCAAAAAGCTCGGTGTCGAAAATTGGTCCGAGAACAGGGACAGGTACGGACTCTCCTTGACCTTGGGCGGGGGGGAAGTGACGATGCTTGAGATGGCCACCGCTTTCGGTTCCATCAGAAACCTTGGGGTACGGGTCGACCTGAACCCTATCCTAAGGATAGAGAACGACAGGGGCGAAGTTATCTATGAAAGAAAAACTAAGGGAACGAGGGTGATAAACGAGGAGGAGCCGTTTATCGTTTCGGACATACTGGCAGATAATGTGGCCAGAAGCTGGGCTTTTGGGCCGAATTCGCCCCTGAACTTCGGGAATTCTCATCTCTCCGTCAAAACGGGCACTACCGATGAGAAAAAGGACAACTGGACCATCGGTTTCACCCGGCCGACCTTGAAAAACCGGCATGCCGATGTCCTGGTCGGAGTGTGGGTAGGCAACAACGACAACCAGCCGATGCACCCCTCCCTGACCTCGGGCATAACAGGCGCCGCCCCGATTTGGCGAAAGATCATCGAGGAGCTTGTCAGCAAAGAATACCTGGACGAAGAGCTCTACATTCCCCGCAATCTGGAAAAGAAGGTTTGTTATTACGGCCGGCCGGAATACTTCGTTATCGGCACGGCCAAGGCAGTGAACTGTTCCACCTTCAGGGTTACCCCGACCATCAACAAAGCCCGCTGAATTTGTGCTATAATAGCAGATTATATGGAAAACCCGTTATCTTTAACCAGACCCGTTTCGAGGCGGAACTCTTGGGAGGGTAATGGGTTTTATGCCTGAAAAGTGAGTTTATAAAGCCCGTTACTTTCCCCGGCCATCATGCCGGGGTTTTTTATTGGTTAAAAATAAATAAAACAAAATGAACGAACAAACCAGACCTCAGAACGAAACCGTCTGCCTACCGGAAAAAAAGACGTGGGGATTTCCCGGACCGACGGTGGTCATAGACTCCCAGTCGACCTCCCCTTTGCGGGGCATCGAAGCGGAGCAGCGGTTTTACCGTATGTATCTGATGGCCAAAGAGGGTGACCTAGTCTTGACCGATTACCCGATAGACCGGGGATACTGGCAATACCTGGACAGCCTGAAACTTTCCCTACCCAAAATTGTCAGCGTCCCTAATTTCCGGTCGGATACCTTGAGCCTGAACGCGATGGTGGACCACGGACCAGGCATTTCGGTCACGGACTACCTTAAATACTATATTGGCAAGCGCGGGGCCAGAATCCAGTTTTTCAATCTGTCCCCTGACGAGATCACCCTGGCCCAGAAACTAGGAAATCCGACCTATATCGCCGATCTCTCCGCGGCCGAGAACATAGGTACCAAAACAGGCTTTCGCAGTTTCGGTGAGGAGTACGGTGTTCCCATGCCGGCAGGTTTTATCGCCAATTCGGCCACCGAGGTCTGGGAGTTTGCACAGAGCCTGGGGAAGGATGTGATAGTGAAGGCATCCGCCGGCACCGGCGGTGAGGAGCTTGGCAGCAATGTCAGTTTGCGCCGGGAGTCGTGGCAGTCCCTTGGCACCACGGAATTGGCCGGATTTTTGGAGAGCCATCTGTCGCCGTCACATCCACCTTATGTGGTCGAAGAGAAGCTCAAACTTCCGGAGGCCTCCCTGCACCTGTTCCTTGACCAAACGGGGAAGGTGGTCTATCCACCCGAGATCCTCGGCCAGATTGCCCACCGGGGTAGCTATGTGGGCGGTTATTTTCCTTTTGACCAGTCCAATGGCCCGATGAAGGTAGCTATAGATGTTGCTCAAGATCGGATCGTACCCGGTCTGAAGCGGACGGGGGCGACAGGCTTCCATTGTTTTGACTTTCTGTATGCTCCCGGTGGGGAAGTCTATTTCATCGAGGACAACACCCGTCCCGGGGCGCTTGACTTTATCAAGCATTTTGTCGTCCGGGTCCTGGAGGCGCAGAATCTCGGCGAGCATGGGCATTCCTGGTACCATCTGAACGTTCCACTGGAGAGCCTGGGCAGACAGCGGATGAGCTTTCAGGAGGCAAGCACGTGCCTTTCGGATATCCTTGATCCCGGCTCTGTGGAAAGCCGGCGGCTCGGGGCGTTTGGATTGTTATCAAATCCGGACGTCCTTCCTTACGGATATGCCCTGCACCTGACGGCGGTCAGCTATGGCAATGGCCACTCAATGGCCCGGGCAAAAGAGCTCCATGAGCAAATGGTGCAAAAGTTGATATAATTTTCATTATGCACAAAGGCCAAATCCTAAAATACCTGCGGTCGGCGGTGGAGAAAAAATACCACCCCCTGATTGAAGTTTTCACTCCCGACCTGTCGGAACACGGCGACTATTCCACTAATATCGCCATGAGGCTTGCCAGGGAAATGAAGAAAAGCCCCCGGGAGATAGCCGGGGAGCTGAAAGGCAGAATTGAAGGCCAGAAACCCGAGATGCTTTCGGCAGTGGAGGTGGCAAATTCTGGATACCTGAACTTCTTCCTAAAGGAAACCATTCTTCGGCAAAACCTGGCCCGGATACTGGCCGATCAGGAAAGATACGGGCGGGGACTTCTGTACCAAGGACAGAAGGTCATGATCGAATATGCCCACCCCAATCCGTTCAAGATCATGCACATCGGCCATCTGAGGAACATCATCCTTGGGGAATCGCTCGTCAGGCTTTTCGAAGCCCAGGGGGCAACGGTCATCCGGGCCAATTATCAGGGGGATGTAGGGATGCATGTGGCCAAATGCGTCTGGGCACTGGCCCGGATCCCTGAAGAAAAACTGCCCCGGGAAACCGACAAGAGAGTGGGGCTATTGGGCAAGTGCTATGCCGAGGGGGCCAAAGCCTATGAGGAGGACGAACAGGCAAAAGAGGAGATCCAGACGGTCAACAGACAGATCTATGAACAGTCGGACAAGAAAGTCATCCGCTATTGGAACCTGGGCAGGGAGTGGAGCCTGGACAAATTCCGCGAGGTCTATAACCGTCTCTATACCCATTTTGACCGGGAGTACCTGGAAAGCGAGACCCTGGAGCTCGGGATGCGGAAAGTGAAAGAAGCTCTGGACAAAGGCATACTGGTCAAAAGCCAGGGGGCGGTGGTGTTTCCCGGCGACATGTACGGACTGGACACAAGAGTGTTTCTGAACAAACAGGGACATCTGACCTACGAGGGCAAGGAACTAGGCCTCGTGTACCTGAAGCATCAGGAATACGGGAAGCTTGACCAGCATGTCAACAACGTGGCAGTGGAACAGATAAGCTTTTTCAAGGTTGTCTATAAAGTTGAGGAACTGTTGGACCCGGATCTTTTCAAAGGGGTGAATTACCACAATGCCTACGAGTTCGTCGGACTGAAGAAGGGGAAGATGTCCTCTCGGACAGGTCAGGTGGTGCCGGCCGAAGCGATATTGGACGAGGCAGAGGGAAGGATCGAGGACATCGTGGAGAAAAACCGGACCGAACTGACGGAGGAAGCGATCAGCGACATCGCAGTGGCGGCCATCAAGTACGCCTACCTGAGGATGAGCCCCTTCAAATATCTGGCGTTCGATATCGATGCCAGCGTTTCCTTTTCCGGCGACTCCGGACCCTATCTCCAATATACATACGCCAGGGCAAAGAGCATTTTGAGAAAGTCGGAGGAAGGCAAAGAGGCCGGCAGTCAGGAAGCAAGCTTAGCGAAAGAGGAGTCGGACCTTCTCAAAAAACTATACCAGTTCCCCGAAGTGGTGGAGGACACCATCCTTAAATATTCGCCAAATTATATTGCCGGCTATCTCAATGAACTGGCTCAAGCTTTCAACAATTTCTACAGCAAGCACCAGGTTATCGGCAACCGTTTCCGACTGGAACTGACCGCCGGGGTAGCCCAGGTCATCCAGAACGGCCTGTATCTTCTGGGTATCAAAGCTGTCGAGAGGATGTAACAGGTAGCCTGGCTTAGGCCGTGGGAAGGGGCTTGCTGCGGTAGGTCTTTCTTATCCCGTCCTTCATGATCGACTCGAATTCATCCTGGTCAAGATTCTCCTTTTCCACCAGTGATTTGGCCACCGCGTCCAGTCTTTTTCTGTTCTTTCTCAGGATATCCACGGCCAGGCCATAGCACCCTTCGATGATGCGGCTGACCTCATTATCAATTTTGGCCAGCGTCTCCTGGGAAACAGACTCCTTGTCGGCATACCTGCTCCAGTTGATGACATCCAGAGAGTCGCCGAAATTGACGTGGCCGAGTTTGCTCATCCCGAACTCGGTCACCATCTGCCTGGCCAGGGTGGTGGCCTGGGTAAAGTCGTTGGCTGCGCCCGTAGTCACCTCATTGAAAACAAGCTCCTCCGCCGCCCGGCCGCCCAACATGGAGGTGATCTTTTCGATCAGGCGGGTCTTGGTTTCGTGGACGATGTCCCTTTTGGGAGGGATGAGCGTGTGTCCGAGAGACATGCCCCGGGCAACTATTGAAATGCGGTGCACCGGATCCATATGGGGCAGGTTGTAGTTGACGACCGCGTGCCCGGCCTCGTGATAGGCGGTCAGCTTCTTGTCCTCTTCACTTTGCATCCGCCTTTTTTCCGGGCCGAGCTTGACCTTGGTGGCGGACTCCTCCAGGATATCAGGAGTGATCTTTCTCTTCCCTTCGCGGGCAGTCAGGATGGCTGCCTCGTTCAACATGTTCTCAAGGTCCGCCCCGGAAAAACCAACGGTCCTTTTGGCCACCTTTTTCCAGTCCACGTTATTCTCGAAAGGTTTACCCTGGGCATGCAGGCGGAGAATGGATTCGCGTTCCTCAAGATCAGGATAGTTCACGCTGATGCGGCGGTCGAACCTACCCGGCCTCAGAAGCGCCGGGTCCAGAAGGTCACCCCTGTTGGTGGCGGCGATGACAACCACATTCTCGGTCGGTTCGAAGCCATCCATTTCCACGAGGATCTGGTTCAGGGTCTGCTCCCGTTCGTCATGGCCGCCGACCACTCCGCCGGAGCGCATCCGTCCGACGGCATCGATCTCGTCTATAAATATGATGGCCGGGGAACTGGCCTTGGCGTTCTTGAAGAGGTCGCGGACGCGGGCCGCCCCGATACCGACGAGCATTTCCATGAATTCAGAACCGGCGATGGAAAAGAATGGCACACCCGCCTCTCCGGCCACCGCCTTGGCGAGAAGTGTCTTTCCGCAGCCCGCCGGGCCGATCAAAATGACACCCTTGGGGGTTCTGGCGCCGATGCGGCGGTATTTCTCAGGGTGCTTGAGGAAGTCGACCATTTCGTACAGTTCCTCTTTGGCCTCCTTGATGCCGGCCACATCCTTGAAGGTCACGCTGGACTTGCTTTTGGTGAATTTCTTGGCCCTTGACTGGCCGAAGGAAAAGATCGAATCCTGTGCCCCTCTGGCCTGCCGGAACAGGAAAACAAAAAAGGCGATCATGAGGATGGTCGGGATGACGTTCAGGACCAGGTTGGTGATGAAGCCGAACTGCGAGGGGTTCTCCGTCGAAATATTGACGGACAGGGGATCGATGCCTGCCCGGTCCAAAATCTCAAATACCGATGACTGGGGCTCTTTGCTAGTGCGGGCCATAGTGTCGTTCTTGTACCTGACGACTATCTCGTCCTGGGTCACCTCCAACTCCTCCACCCGGTTCTGCTTGATGTCCCTCAAGACCGTTGAGATGGGCTTTTCAGGAACGGCCTGTTCCATATAGTCTCGACCGCTTATGAAGAAGGAGACAATGAAGAATCCGACGATCAAAAAAAAGAACAAAGTCGTTACATTTATCCTGATGTTTTTCTTGTTCTTAGCCATCGGCGTTAATTATACCATTTTAATCGGACGGGCTTTGATGGTATAATATGCCTCAAAATGAGAACCCGCCTCACGATTACCCTCAAGGACTCCATTCTCAAAAAGATAGACACCGCGGTGGATGGGGTCAAGCTAAGGAACCGATCGCACGCTATTGAGTACTACCTGAACAAATCGTTTTATTCGGCCGAAACCCAGGCGGTGGTCCTGGCGGGTGGGGCGGGGGCCAGGATGAGGCCGTACACCTACGAGATGCCCAAATCCCTACTACCCCTGAAGGACAAGCCGTTACTTGAGTATTCCATCAATCTTTTGAAGAATTCCGGCATCAAGGATGTCATTCTTCTGACCGGCCGGCTCGGCAACAAGATCCGGGAGAGCTTCGGGGACGGCAGCCGTTTCGGCATTCAGCTAGAATACTCGGAAGAAAAAAACCCGCTCGGCACGGGCGGAGCGCTGAGAAAAGCGCAAGGCAAGATAAAGTCCTCGCCTTTCCTGGTAATCCATGGGGATATAGTTACCGATATCGATGTCAAGGAACTGCTCGCCTATCACCAGGACCTTGGCAATATAGTCACCATCGCCCTCAAACCCCTGAAGGACACCAGGGCATTTGGGCAGATCTCCCTCAAAGGCCATTTAGTGACAGAGTTCCACCGGAACAAGCAGGCGAGGGAAAAAAATCTTGTCAATACAGGCGTTTATGTTTGCAACCAGGAGATTTTCAACTATTTTCCGAAAAAGACCAAATTCAACTTCGAGGATGTTCTGGCCGAGCTCTCCCAGAGGAAATTCGTCTCGGGCTATGTGTTCGACAGCATGTGGTTCGACGTCGGCACCAATGAGGATTATTCCCGGGCCATCAAGGCCCTCCGTTAAGGTAGGTCTCAGAAGAAGATATCCCTCAGAATCTGGGCCCCCCAGTATGATACCGAGAGGACGATGATGCCGATAATTGCATTTGTGATCCGCTCCTTACCCTTTTTAATCAGCTCGGGGTTGCCGAGGTTCCTGGCCATGTCCACGCCGCCCCACACTAGATAGATGAACAAGGCCACTAAGGCAAGCGGAAAGATGACGGCTAGCGCAAGGTTGACAATATCCCCGACGGTTTCCAGTTTCTGGCCGGTGATAGGGTTATTGCCGGACAACGGACCTTCGATGGTCTGACCATCAATATTTATGGACTGTGATAGTAGCCGCATGCCTTAATTGTAGTTGGATGAATATTATTTGACAAGTCTTTTCGTTTCCTCCATAATGATTTTTATATGGGGATTTTGAATTTCCTGAAATCGCAGCCACAGGGCAATCCGCAAAACAGTCAGCCACCCGCCCAGGCAAACCAAGGCTCCCAGATTGCGGAAGAACCTGTCGTGCAGTCATCCCAGTCCGCTGGTCCCGCCCCCAAAATGTATAACGGCATAGGGCCGGCACCGGGCGGCGGACGGACTACGGACGGCATTATGCCGCCTCCGGCTGTCAACCCCCCGGCCGTTACTCCGGCGGAGAGCAAACCGCCCGCCCAAAGTCCAGAACCCGAATCAAGCGTTAAAAAAGAGGATAGCCACATGGATAAAAAGACCGGTATGGATATTATGACCAGACTGACGCAGCGTTCGAACCGGGTGCTGACCTCTGCTGCCCAAAAAGCTGGGGAGCTGAAAAGCCCGATGGTGGACAGTGAGCACCTCTTGTTCGGGCTCCTGTCCGACCAGGAGATCTTCAACCTCCTGTCCGGTCTCAAGGTCATTCCCCAGGAGGTCAGCAAGCAGCTTATTGCGGCCATGAAACCAGGTACCGCCAATGACAAGCCGCAGATCTCTCCGCGGGTGAAGAAGATCCTTGAAGATGCCCTGATCGTGGCCAGAAAGCTCGGTTACGAGTTCATTTCTCCCGAGCACATGCTTTATGCCCTGTTCAACGAAGGGGAAGGCGTGGGGGCGAGGGTCCTGTCGCAGACGGGATTGAACAAGGAAGAGCTGAGCATTAAGGTACTTGGCAAGAAAAAAGCCGAGGAGGAAGCCGAAGGCAAAGAGGGCGGTAAGAAAAAAGAAAGCGCCCTAGAAAAATATACCACCGACCTGACCAAAAAGGCGATGGAAGGCAAGCTCGACCCGGTGGTTGAGAGGGCCGCGATCATCGAGAGGGTGATCCACATTCTGTCTAGGCGCTCCAAGAACAATCCTGCCCTGACCGGGGAAGCCGGGGTCGGTAAGACCGCCATAGTGGAAGGTCTGGCCCAGAAGATCGTCGCCAAGGAAGTGCCGGAGAGCCTCCTGAACAAAAGAGTTCTGGAGCTCGATCTGATGGCGCTTATCGCCGGCACCTCGCATCGCGGGGACTTTGAGGAAAGGTTCAAAGCCCTTCTGGACGAACTGAAGGGTAGTGCCGGGCAGATAATCATGTTCATCGACGAAGTACACAATATTACCGCTGGCGGGGGTTCGGAAGGAGCGGGCGATGCGGGCAACATCCTGAAACCGGCCCTCGCGCGGGGGGAGATCCAGGTCATCGGGGCGACCACGACCATGGAGTACCGCAAGTATATCGAAAAGGACCCGGCCCTGGAAAGAAGGTTCCAACCCATCATCGTTCCCGAGCCGACCGAGGAGCAAGCCATAAAGATGATGTTTGCCCTGAGGGATAAATTCGAGGCATTTCATAAGGTCAAGATCCCGAACGAAGCTCTCGAAGCGGCGGTCCGGCTGTCCAAGAGGTATGTGGGCGGTCGCTTCCTGCCGGACAAGGCCATAGACCTGATAGACGAGACCGCTTCAGCCGTCCGACTGCCCATAATCTCGCTTCCCGAGGAGATCAAGTCGGTGGAAAACCGTATCAAACAGCTCTCACAGGAAAAGGATGAGGCCCTGAAGGCGGGCAACAAGGTGAAAGCGAACGTTCTTGAGAAAAAGATCATCGATTCTCAGGACGAACTGAAAGCCAAACAGGACGAGTTCCAGCAAAGGAAAGCCCAGTCCGTCGGGGTAGTGACGGTGGATATGATCAAGGACGTTATCTCCCGCTGGACCGGTATTCCCGTCAACAAGATCGGCGATACCGAAAAGGAAAAGATCGCCCATCTTGAGGACATCATGCATGAGCGGCTTATTGGCCAGGAAACAGCCATTGCGTCGGTGGCACAGGCCATCAGAAGGGGGCGGGCCGGCCTGAAGAACGTGAAGCGGCCTATCGGCAGCTTTGTTTTCCTTGGTCCGACGGGTGTCGGAAAAACGGAACTGGTCAAAACACTGGCCGAGATCCTATTCGGATCGGAAGACTCCATGATCCGCTTCGACATGACCGAGTACATGGAGAAGCATGAAGTGGCCAAGCTCCTCGGAGCGCCCCCGGGATATGTCGGCTATGAAGAGGGGGGCAAGTTGACGGAAGCCGTCAAAAGAAAGCCATATTCGGTGGTTTTGTTCGACGAGGTCGAGAAGGCCCATCCCGACATCTTCAATATTTTACTGCAGATCCTGGATGACGGCCGGCTGACGGACAACAAGGGCCATACCATCTCGTTCAAGAATACGGTTGTGATCTGCACTTCCAATATCGGCTCCACCCTCATCCAGCAGGAACTGATGAAACAGGGCAAGCAGGATATCGAAGAACCGCCAGCCCTGAACACATACGCGGTGTCGCCGAGAGGAAGGGCCATCCTGACGGTCGGCAACACCCTGTTCACCAAGGACAGCGCAGACGGAAAATGGCAGGAAAAGCTCTTGCGGGATTATTTTGCCGGTCAGACGGTCATGGAAAAGAATGCAGAAGGGAAAGGTCAGGCTGCCGGGTTCGAGCCTTTTGCCCTCGACACCCATGCCATCTCCCCGCAGGGTTCGGAATACATCTCCGCCGGGGATGTCATCACGGTGAGGACCGCGACCACGGCCAAGGAATGGCAAAAGCAGAAGCTGGTGGAATTCTTCAAGGACCAGGTGGTGGTGAACGCCCTGCCGGACACCCCGGAAGACCAGCTGCCGACGGCATCTCTGTCCACCCATGCCTTTACCCCCCAGGAAGACGAGATCGTCACCTTCCGGAACAGGCTTTGGAGAAGGGCGCACGGGACAAAGGATTGGGAAACGATGGCTCTGGCAGACTACTTTGCCGGCACCAAGACCAAAGACGGCAAGCCCCTCCCGACGGCCAACTGGGATATCCACTTCTTCAACAGTCAGGGCGAGGAGACCATCATCACCGGCGAGAACGTTTATGTGAAGTTGGCGGACGGCTGGCAGGCTAAGCGTATCCCGGAGTATTTCGGGGGCGGTTTCCCGCTTGAGGAGAAGATCCAGAAGGTGCGCGAGATGTCCGATAGCGCCGACACTAAAAAATACGCCAAGCTAAAAGAGACCATCCTGAATGAACTTCTGAAGTTCATGAGGCCTGAGCTTGTCAACCGGTTCGACGAAGTGATAGTCTTCGAGCCACTGAAATATGCGCATATGCTGAAGATAGTCAAGCTGCAACTGAAGGGTTTGCGGCAGCTTTTGGAGGAACAGAATCTGAGCCTGGAAGTGACCGAGTTCGCCGAGAAGGAGATCGCCCGGTTGGGATTTGACCCCGTGTTCGGGGCGAGACCACTTCGGAGGGCGATCCAGCGCCATGTGGAAAATCCGATCTCCGAGATCATCATTGATGGAAAAGCTAAGGAAGGTGATGTTATCCTGGTGGATTTCGACGGGGAAAAGCTGACCTTTGCCACTACGGCTGCCAAACTGAACGAAGGCACGAACGGCTCGGCCAAGAAAAAACTGCACTGCGCCTCCTGCGGATACGATTTTGAGACGCTCATCATCCCCGGCCGAAGTACGGCTATTTGCGCCCGCTGCGGTAAAGAGGTCGCCGGGAGGAAGCCCGAGGTGGAGAAGATACAGGTTCCACTTCCGGAAGAAGCTCCCAGATTAGCTACTTTATGATCTTGTCATGAGCGAAAAATCTCAGGCCAAAGAGCTCCGGGAACTTGTCCGGCTGGTCAGATACTTCATCCTGAGGTCCACCGCTCTTGCCGGGTCAGGACATCCCACTTCCTCCCTGTCTGCCGCAGAGCTTCTGACGGTTTTGTATTTCGGCGGCCACCTGAAATACCATCTGGAGGATCCTACCCACCCCAACAATGACCGGGTGATTTTCTCGAAAGGGCACGCCGCGCCGCTCCTGTATTCTCTGTATGCGGCCGCGGGGGCGATCAAGGAGGAGGAATTGTGGACGCTCAGAAAGTTCGGCAGTCGCCTTGAAGGGCATCCGACTCCGGCATTCCCATACGCCGAGGCGGCTACCGGTTCCCTCGGCCAGGGACTCTCCATCGGAGTTGGGTTTGCCCTGAACGCCAAATACCTGGACAAACTGCCTTACCACACTTATGTGCTTTTGGGCGACGGGGAGATGATGGAGGGGTCGAACTGGGAGGCGGCCCAGATAGCCAGTCATTATAACCTGTCCAACCTGACCGCTCTGGTGGATGTCAGCAGACTGGAGCAAACAGGGGAATCCGTTTCAGGCTGGCACCTGGACGTTTTTGAAAGGAAGTTTGCCGCCTTTGGCTGGGGAACGATCAAGGTCCTGAACGGCAACAGCCTGGAGGCTGTGGGGGAGGCATTTAAGAAAAGGCTCGGTGTCAAGGACAGGCCCGTGGCCATCATTGCCAAGACCAGAAAAGGGAAGGGCGTTTCATTCATCGAGAACAAGGACGGCTGGCACGGCAAGGCTTTGTCACCCATGGAATTGGACAGGGCTCTCGCGGAACTGGGCGAGATCGACCGGAACATAAGGGGCGGTATTCTCAAGCCCGAGGCAGTGGCGGCGGACCTGAAGAACATCAGCGACAAACTAAGCAAGTATATTAATGGCCCAGAGCCAAAGCAGGGGAGGGCGGCTGTTCCCACAGGAGGCGCCGTCAGGCCGGATTATAAAAAGGGGGAACAGGTCGCGACGAGAAAGGCATATGGTAGGGCCCTGGCCAAGCTCGAGAAAGGGATGCCCGAACTCGTGGTCCTGGACGCGGGTACGGAGAACTCCACTTTTGCCGAGATCTTCGAGCAGAAACATCCCGATAAGTTCTTTGAGATGTTCATTGCGGAACAGAACATGATCGGGGCAGCCAACGGACTTGCTTTGAGAGGCAAGATTCCCTTTGTGTCCACCTTCGCGGCCTTCCTGACCCGCGCGCACGACCAGATCAGAATGGGGCGGTATTCCAATGCTAACATCAAGATAGTCGGTTCGCATGCCGGCGTGTCCATCGGGGAGGACGGGATATCGCAGATGGGCCTGGAGGATCTCTCCCTGATGCGTTCCGTTCCGGATATGGTTGTACTGTATCCGTCTGATGCCGTGGCCGCGGAGAAACTGGTCGAGAAGGCGGCCGAGCACCGGGGTATGGTCTACGTCAGAACCACCAGGATGGCCACGCCCGTCATTTATGACAACGCCGAGACGTTTCCTATAGGTGGCGCAAAAGTAGTCAAGAAAAGCCCGCTGGATAAGCTGACCATAGTGGCGGCCGGAGTGACTTTGCATGAGGCTCTGAAAGCTTATCAGGACTTAAAAAAGAAAGATATTCATGTCCGTGTCATCGACCTATATTCGATCAAGCCCCTCGACGAGAAGACACTTCTTCAAGCTGCCAAAGATACGAAAACCATTATTACCGTGGAAGACCATTATCCGGAAGGTGGCCTGGGGGAAGCGGTCAGGTCGGCACTCGTGAATGCGGGGGCCAAGGTCCATTCCCTGGCCGTTCGCAAACTGCCGAAAAGCGGGACTCCCTCAGAGTTACTGGACTATGAAGGGATATCCGCGGCGGGTATAGTCGCCAAGGTCGAAGAGAGCCTTGCCCTGTAAAAGGAAACGCCCGGGCTCTTCACCCGGGCGAATTTATGTTGCGCTGTCAATCAGAGGGAGGCTTATTCCCTCTCATTGCATTCCAGATGTCTCTGGCCATGAGGCACATGGCCAGGGAGACGAGAGCCAGCAGGAAGAGGTTCCCTGCCAACTGCCCGAGATCTTCGGGCAACCTTAGGAGTCGCGTGCTTTTCACAAAAGCCGCCACCGCCATTAGCTCGAATCCCGACAAGAGGATCAGCGCAACAAGACGAGCGCGGTTCCAATCCATCTTTGACCTCCTTCATTGGTTATTTGAAATGGAACGCTCTGGCCAATTTTACTACAAACGGGGGATTATTTCTTTTTGCGGAAGCGCGTAGTGACCTTTTTTTTGTCTCCGTCGACGTTAAAGATCGAGCCCACTTTGTTGAGAATGTGAGCATCCTGGATTGTCATATCGTTCCAATCACGGCTTTCATATTCGGTCGGGGGTTTGCGGAACCTGTTTCTCAAAAAGCGGGCTATCCCAACGACAGCAATGGCGCTGACCGCAAGCGCCGGAACAATTATCTCGGGTTTAAGGTAGTCCTGTATCTCCGGATTCATAAGATAGGTATTATAGCATACGCTACTTCACCGGGTCGTGGCCGCCGCGGCTGAAGGGGTGGCAGCGGAGGATGCGCCTGATGCCCATATACAAACCTTTCCAGCTGCCGTATTTCTTGACCGCCCGATAGGTGTAATCCGAACAGCTGGGTGTGAAGCGACAGACGCCCAGACTGAACCAGGCTGTTTTCTGGTAAAAGCGGATGAAGAAAAGGGTGAGCCTTTTCACTTTAGTAGGTCTTTGATAACTTTCACGCCCTTCAGGAACAGCTCTTTATCAGTGTTTTCGTTCGGCGAGTGGATCCGGCTGCCTGTGCCTACGAAACCGGTGATGATGACGGGCTTTTGGAACAACCGGCTCAATACTTCGGCTGCCGGGATGCTGCCGCCTGAGCGATTAAAGACAATAGGCTTTGGGAAATGCTTTTTGAAGACTGATTCGGTTTTCTGAATGTATTCGTTGTCCAGGCCGGTCACGTAAGGAAAAGAACTGCTCTGGGTTGTCAGTTCGTAAGAAACGGGATATTTGGCGAAGAACTTCTTGGTATAGGCCTTGAGTTCCCGGTCAATGGCGGCGGGTTGTTGGTTGGGCACAAGTCGGAAGGAGAATTTGGCACTTGCTTGGGAGGGAATGACGGTTTTGACCCCCTCATCGGTAAAGCCGCTCCTGATGCCATGCACATCGAACGAGGGATAGGTTTTGGCCGCAAATTCGTATGGCATGTTCTGGGGCAGGAGGAATTCCTTCACCCCCATCCCTCTCAATACTTCGGCGGAATTGCCCGATGCCCTCTTCAATAGGATTTTTTCCTTGGCGTCAGGTTTGACAACGTCCTGGTAAAAATCAGGCAGAGTGACCTTTTGGTTCTTGTCCTTGAGGCTGGCAAGGTAGGCGCTGATGATGTTGGCGGGGTTGGGGGACAGATTGCCATAAAGGCCTGAATGAAGGTCGTGGACAGGTCCTTTAACAGTCAATTCGTAGTAGAGGAGTCCTCTCAGTCCGTATAGCAGCATGGGGGTATTCTTGTCTCTGACGCTCGAATCGAGGATATAAAATGCGTCAACCTTCCCGAGTTCCGGTGCGAGCCGACCAATAAAGTTTTCAAACTCGAGACTGCCGACCTCCTCTTCCCCCTCGTAAAGCAGGACGACGTTCTTTCCAATTGCTTTTTCGCGTACCGCCTCTTCCAGGGCAGCGATAACCTGGGCGATATGCCCCTTATCGTCGGCCACTCCGCGGCCATACAGCCGACCGTCTTTTTCTGTCAACTTGAAAGGTGAAGAATGCCATTCTTGGAGAGGATCCGGAGGTTGAACGTCATAGTGACTGTAAAAGGCCAGGGTTTCAGTGCTGTTTCTGTCAAGCTTGGCGAAGACAAGAGGCAGTTTGCTGCCGACTACATTAACACTAAAACCTAAGGGTGTCAGGTTCCGTTTCAGGTAATCGACGGCTCTTCTGATGTCCGGCTGCTTTTTGGGGTCGGTGGAAACGGATTCAATAGCAACTATTTCCCTGAGAATGTCGATAGCACGGGCTTTGTCAGGTGAACTTCTCATAGTTGAGCCGGTCAGGATGAATTTTTAGCTTGTCTATCAGAAAACCCTTTAGGTCTTCTACGGTTTGGAACCGGCCGCAGATATAAAATTCCGACCTCCCGAGTTCTTCCGGGGATAAGGCCGCCAGCGCGTCCTGGACATGGCCTTTCATCTGGCGGGGGCCATCCGGATTTTCTTCCCGGGACAGACAGTATAGATAATCAAAGTTAGGATTTTGGACCCGTATTTCCTGCCACTCCTTGTCGAAGTAGATGGAGCGCCTTTCCCTCAATCCCCAAATTAGCTTATAGGGTTGAGGATAATTATCCTCCGTCAGCTGGTGGATCATGGACTTGAGGGGAACGACCCCGGTTCCGGTCGCCAAAAAAACCACCGGAGCACCGGTCTTTTTCAGGGTGAACATGCCCAGGGGAGCCCTGAAACTCACCTCTTCTCCCTTTTTCAGCCCCATCAGGTATTTTGAGCCAAGGCCCATGGGGGTGATATCGACCGCCGTTTCCACATAAGTGTTTTGGGAGGGGGAGGAAGAGATGGAGTATTGCCGGTAAGCCCCGTTGACATCCAGTAGTAGGTACTGTCCGGCCGTAAAGCTGACGGTCTGGGGTTCGGTCAGCTGGAACCGAAAACGGTACACTTTAGGACTTACCTGATCGATACTGGAAACTTTGGCTTTGTAGGTTTGGAGCATGATAGATGTAGTATATCACACCTATTTAATGGTATAATTCAGGTATAATATACACATGCCAAGGGCCAAAAAGCTGTCGGTTTGCATAGCTACCCACAATGAGGAACAGAATATCGGTCGCTGTTTGGATTCGGTGATAGACTGGGCCGATGAAGTGGTAATCGTGGATGGGTCCTCCACTGACCGGACGGCCGAGATAGGGAGGTCATACGGAAAAAAGGTCAGGGTCTACCGCGTGGGAAATCCGCCCATGTTCCACCTCAACAAGCAAAAGGCCATTGAGAAGGCCGAGGGCGAGTGGGTCCTGCAGCTTGACGCCGACGAGGAAGTCTCACCCAAGCTGAAAACAGAAATCATCCATATCATTGAAAATCCTTCTGCTACCGCATACTGGATCCCCAGGCTGAACTATTTCCTGGGTAAACCCCTGAGGAAAGGCGGGCAGTACCCGGACTATACTATCAGGTTCTACCGGAACGGCGCGGCCAAATTCCCTTGCCGGTCGGTGCACGAACAGGTGGAAATAGAGGGTGAAACAGCCCGTCTGGGAGAGGACCTTTACCACTATCCATATCCAGACTTCAGTGAATATCTCAATAAATGGGACAGATATTGCGACCTGGAGGCGGCCCTTCTTGCCCAGGAAGGAAAGCGGCCAGGGGGCTGGCTTTTCCTGGACTATTTTGTTATCAGGCCCAAACTATGGTTCCTGTCAACCTATTTCAGGCACAAGGGTTTCCGGGACGGTTTCGCCGGTTTTGTCTTTTCCCTTTTTTCGGCCATCAGGTTCTGGGCGATATACATTAAACTATATGAAAAACAAAGACCTGTCAAAACTTAAGGTAGCGCTGGTGCATGACTTCTTCCAGGAGTACGGTGGGGCGGAGAGGGTGGCCGAGGCCATCCATGACCTTTTTCCCGCTTCCCACGTCTATACCGCCCTCGTGAACAAGAAACGGATGAAGATACACTGGTACCGGCTCAAGGACTGGCGGTTCCATCTGTCCTGGTTCGGCCAGATCCCGGTGGTAAAAGATTACCCTTCACCCTTCAGGTTTTTGACGCCCTATATCTGGGAGAGCTTTGACCTGTCCGACTACGATCTGGTGCTGTCCTCTTCGGGTTGGTTCATGTGCAAGGGGGTCATCACCCGACCGGAAACGCTGCATATTTCTTATATCCACCACCAGAACAAATTTCTTACTTATTACGAGACGCCGGCGGATTGGCAGTCGAACGTCCTGAAGCGGCTCTACGGATATGCGGTGGGGACGCCCCTTAGAATGTGGGATTTTTTGGGCTCGCAACGGCCGGATATCCTGGTCGCGAACTCCGAGGAAACCAGAAGGAGGATCCAGAAGTATTACCGACGCGAGGCGACGGTCATCTATCCTCCCGTCAGGGACCCGAAGGTCAAGCTTGTAGAAAAGCAGAAGGTGACCAAGGGTTACTATATCAACGTCAATCGACTGTCTAAGCCCAAGCACGTCGAGATCCTGGTGGAAGCGGCGAACAAACTCGGTATAAGTCTCTATATTGTCGGCGGCGGTAAGGAATATGCCGACCTGAAAAAATTAGGCAAGAAGAACGTGGTCTTTACGGGGGAGATATCGGACATAGAGCTGTCCAGGCTGTATCTGGGTGCCAAGGGATTCCTGTTCGCCTCACAGGATGAGGAGTTTGGGATAGCGCCGGTAGAGGCCATGATGTATGGTATCCCGGTCATCGCCTATAAGAGCGGCGGACTGAAGGAAACGGTCAGCGAAGGCGTGAACGGATACCTGGTCGACAGACTGGACCCGCAGGGGTTTGCCCAGGCGGTCCGGAAACTGGAGAAATCGGATTATGCCGCTCTTTCCCGGAATGCCTTCAATATGGCCAAGAGGTTCAGCGTGGAAAGCTTCAAGGACAGGCTGAAAGCACTCGTTGCCGAGAACATACACTATGCTCGAACTTAACAGCCTTCGCATCAGTTACCAAAACGAGACCATTGTCAAAGGAGTGTCCCTGAAGGTGAGGAGGGGGGAAACGGTCATCCTGATGGGACCGAACGGCTCCGGCAAATCCACCCTGGCGAGCGCCCTGGCCGGCAACCCCCAATACGAGATAACTGCCGGTACCATTGAAATTGACAATGAAGATGTCACCGGCCTGGCGCCTAACGAGCGTGCCGAAAAGGGGCTGTTTCTGGCCTTCCAGAATCCGGTCAGTGTGCCTGGTGTCAGTCTGACCAAGCTCTTGAGGGAGATAAGCCCGGAGGCAGAGAAGCAGCCGGGTGAATTCATCCGGAAGCTCAGGCAGTTCGCCAAAGAGCTGAACTTTGCCGAAAGTCTTCTGATCCGCGGTCTGAACGACGGCTTCTCAGGCGGGGAAAAGAAAAAGATAGAGATGGTGCAGGCCTATTTTCTGGCCAAAAAATATGTCGTCTTTGACGAGATCGATACCGGCCTGGATGTGGACGCTCTCAAAAAGATAGCTGATCTCATCAACGAACTAAAGGCCGACAGAAAAGGCGTTCTCATTATCACCCATTACCACCGGCTGGTGGAGTTTTTGGACGTGGACAAGGTGCTCGTCATGAACGGGGGAAAGATAGTGAAAGAGGGTGGTAAGAGTTTGGTTAAAGAGATCGAAAACAAGGGTTACGGGCATTTTGTGTAGTAAAATATACAAAATGCAAATTGAGGACACTCACACAAAGCAGTGGAAATTCAGCACCAAAAGCAAGTACGCCTATGTTCCGCAAAAAGGACTCACAGAAAAATTAGTCAGAGAAATATCAACCCGAAAGAACGAACCCGCCTGGATGAGGGAATATAGGCTCAAAGCCTTGGAGATATACACGCAAAAAAAAATGCCTCGCTGGGGGGCGGATTTATCGGGAATAGATTTCAACAATATTTACTATTATTTAAAGCCGGAAGCCGACCAGGCCAGTAAGTGGGAGGACCTGCCCGAGGACATCAAGAGAACATACGACTACCTGGGCATCCCGGAGGCGGAGAAAAAGTTCCTGGCCGGCGTGTCCGCCCAGTACGAATCCGAGGTCCTTTACAAGTCCATTCAGGAGAATCTGACCCAGCGGGGAGTGATCTTTTTGGATACGGACTCTGCCCTGCAAAAATATCCTGAGATCTTCCGGGAATACTTCGGCAAGCTGATCCCGGCCGGAGACAATAAGTTCGCCGCCCTCAACACCGCCGTTTGGTCCGGAGGCAGTTTTGTCTATGTGCCCAAGAACGTCAAGGTGGCCATGCCCTTGCAGGCTTATTTCCGGATCAACGCCCAGAACATGGGCCAGTTCGAGCGGACACTGATAGTGGCCGAAGAAGGCAGTTCCGTGCATTATGTGGAGGGATGCAGCGCCCCAATATATTCCACTTCCTCACTGCATGCCGCGGTGGTGGAGATATATGTCAAGAAGGGTGCTAAGGTGCGCTACACCACCATCCAAAACTGGAGCCCGAACGTCTATAACCTGGTGACCAAGCGCGCCAGGGTGGAGGCGAACGGGGCTATGCAGTGGATAGACGGCAACCTGGGTTCCCGGGTGACCATGAAGTATCCAAGCTGTCACCTGATGGGAGAGGGCGCCAAGGGTGAGGTCCTGTCCATCGCCTATGCCGGAAACGGCCAGCACCAGGACGCCGGGGCCAAGATGATCCATCTCGCCCCCAACACAAGCTCCCGAATCATCTCCAAATCCATTGCCAAGGGAGGGGGCAGGACCTCCTATCGGGGGCTGAACTATATCCGGAAAGGAGCTGCCGGTTCAAAGACAAAAGTGGTCTGCGATGCTTTGATACTTGATCCCGCATCAAGGTCAGATACCTATCCCACCATGCGCATCGACGAAAAGAAGGTCAGGGTGGAACATGAGGCGACGGTCTCCAAAATAGGGGAGGAGCAGATTTTCTACCTCACCTCACGGGGTATCAAGAAGGAAAGGGCAGAGGCCCTGATCGTTAACGGGTTCCTGGAGTCGGTGATCAAGGAGTTGCCCCTCGAATATGCGGTGGAGATGAACAGACTGATTACCATGGAGATGGAAGGGAGCGTGGGATGAAAAAACCCACTATAGAAATAAAAGTAATCAATAACACGGACAAGTTTACATATCGTACAGAACCGGGCCAAGAAAAAGTTTTGCTCGTTCCCATCTTATTCGAAACAGGGGACAGGAAACTGGACATAACGCTTGAGATAGCCAAGAAAAGCCGGCTGCATTTCATTGCGGTCTGCTTCTTAAAGGGGAAGAGCAACCTTGTACTTAATACGTATCAGCTCCACCGGGAAGAGGAAGGATTTTCCGACCTTCTGTGCAAGTCGGTGGTCGCGGACGATGCCCGGTTTGCCTACCGGGGGACGATCAAGATAGATCCTTCAGGGCAAAAGTCCCATGCCTACCAGCGGGATGAGAATCTCCTGCTGGGACAAGGCTCGATGGTCGAGTCCGAGCCGAATCTAGAGATCCTGGCCAACGAGGTCTTCTGTACTCACGGTGCCACTACCGGATATCTGGATGAGGAGCAGGTTTTTTACCTGGAAAGCCGGGGATTGGACCGGAAGAAGATCGAAGAGATGCTATCCTTGGGCTTTTTAACCGGCGCTTTTGACAAGCTGGTTGGCCTGGGTGTAGACTTGAAGGTTATAGACGGTCTGCAAAGCGAATTGCAGGACCGGATAGTTAAGGGACAAAACACAAAATGAATAACATATACCGAGAAGAGATACTCAGCCACTTCGAGAAACCGCGTAATTTTTCTGTACCGGCGAAATTCACACACACTTCCGGGTCATATAATCCGGCTTGCGGGGATAATCTGACCGCATATCTGACCGTCAGGGATGGACGGGTAGAGAAGATCAATTTCCAGGGGACGGGGTGTGCCATCTCCATCGCCGCCGCCAGCATCCTGTCGGACCGTTTGGCCGGGAAAAAAAAGTCCGAGATCCTGTCTCTCACGGCCAAGGATATTTTGGACATTTTGAAACTGGAACTGACCCCCACCCGCCTGAAATGCGCCCTTCTCCCAATCGAAACCATCCAAAATTCTCTTAACAAATAAAATTTTTCTGTTATAATAACCCTCTATGAAAGAAGAAAAGAAAACCAAAAAAACCGCTGTTAAGAAAGAAACTAAGAAGGCCCCCAAAAAGACAGAGGCCAAAAAGGAGGCAAAAGCAGAGCCTAAGGCTGCCCCAAAGAAGGTAGAAGCCCCTGAAGCCGAAGAGAAGCAGAAGATTATCAATGAGTTCGCCACCCACGCCGGCGACACCGGCTCTCCCGAGGTACAGGTGGCCATCCTGACCTGGAAGATACTCAAATTGCAGAAGCACCTGGAAGAGAATATAAAGGATAACCATTCCCGAAGGGGACTCTTGAAGATCGTTTCCAAGAGGCGAAGGATCATGAAATACCTAAAGGACAAGAATGAACCCAGGTACAGCACCCTTGAGAAGAAGATCCAGCAATACCAAACAGCCTAAATTAAACATCATGGATTCGACTACGAAAACTATTGAGCTTGCCGGCAGGAAGCTGACCTTCCGTATCAACGAGGTCGCCAGGCAGGCAACATCATCCGTCATCACCCAGTACGGCGAGACCACCATCCTGACGACCGTGGTCGTCGGCCGGGAAAACACCGAACTGGACTATTTCCCTCTATCCGTTGAATATGCCGAAAAACTGTACGCCGGCGGCCGGATCAAGGGTTCAAGATGGGTCAAACGCGAAGGCAAGCCTACTGACGCCGCCATACTGACGGCCAGGCTGATCGACCGGTCGGTCAGACCTCTTTTTTCCGAGGACTATCGCCGGGAGGTGCAGATTATCAATACTATATTGTCGGTCGACGGCGTCAACTCCCCGGAGACAACTGCCGCCCTGTCTACCGGCTGCGCTTTGGCTTTATGTCCTATCCCGTGGAACGGACCCATCGCCACGGTCAGGCTCGGGCTTTTGAAGGAGAACGGTGACGGCGAGAGCCACTTTGTTCTCAACCCGACCACCGAAGAGGAGGATCTTTCGGATTTCGAACTGACAGTCTCGAGCACCAAGGACAAGGTAGTCATGCTGGAAGCCAAGGGTGAAGAAGTCGAGGAAGCCAAGGTCACCGAAGCCATCAGGCGGGCCAGGGAGGAAGCAGCCAAAGTCATCACCGTCTTTGAGGAGCTAAGGAAAGAGTTGAAGGTCAAACCCGAAGCGGCGGTTGAGAATACGGACCGGAAAAAGCTCGTCAACGATATCCTGAAAAAATACCAGAAGCAGTTCCTGGGCACACTGGAAGAGATGTCGGACAAGGAAAGCTCAAGTTCCGACAAGGATGATCTGAAGGATCTTATCAAAGAGGAGTTCAACGTCGACGACAAGGAGGTGCAGAAGGTATTTGCCCTGATCTTCAAGAAGCTGATGAGGCACAAGGTCTTGGAGAAAAAAGAGCGTGTAGATGGCAGGGCCTTTGATGAGGTCAGGTCGTTGAGCGCCGAGGTCGGAGTATTGCCCCGCACCCACGGATCGGCCATCTTTACGAGGGGTGCCACCCAGGTGCTGTCCATAGCCACCTTGGGGCCCCTGTCCCTGCAACAGTGGATAGAGGTGCCGGAAGGCGAGTTCCTGAAAAGATATATCCATCATTACTTCATGCCTCCTTATTCTGTCGGTGAGACCGGCCGGGTGGGTTTCCCGTCCAGGCGGGAGATCGGGCACGGAGCGTTAGCGGAAAAGGCCATCGAACCTGTGCTGCCGAGCGAGGACAAATTCCCTTATACGGTGAGAGTGGTGTCCGAAGTTCTGTCCTCGAACGGCTCCACCAGTATGGCCTCTACTTGCGGCTCAAGCTTGGCGCTGATGGATGCGGGCGTTCCCATCAAGGAGCAGGTGGCTGGTATCGCCATCGGCATAGTGAGAGAGTCGGACCAGAAATATGAGCTCCTGACGGACATTCTCGGGATAGAGGACTTTTTCGGCGAGATGGACTTCAAGGTAACGGGCACCAGGCATGGTGTTACTGCCATCCAGCTGGACGTCAAGTATGAAGGACTGAACGACGAGATGGTTACAGAAGCGCTTAAAAGAGCCAAGGTGGCCAGAGAAAAGATCCTGGATGTCATGAACAAGGCCATCTCCCAACCCAGGAAAGAGCTGTCCAAGTACGCCCCGAGAGTGGTGATGCTCACCCCGCCGGAAGAGAAGATCGGTGAAATAATCGGACCGGGAGGCAAGAACATCAAGAAGCTGGTGGCGGAAACCGGTTGCGAGATCAATGTCGGCGAGGACGGCAAGGTGTCCGTGTCAGGTATCGACCCGGTGGCCGTGGAAAAGGCTGTAAGTCGGATCCAGAGCATTAGCAAAGTCTACAAACAGGGGGAAGCCTATGAGGGGGAGGTTATCAAGGTGCTCGCTTTCGGCGCCATCGTGGAGATCGCGCCGGGCAAGGAAGGGCTTCTGCACGTGACCAGGATGGGCATGGGTTTTGTCAAGGACGTGAGCACGGTCTTTTCCGTGGGCGACAGGGCCAAAGTGGAGATAGACGAGATAGATGATCGCGGCAGGATGAAGCTAAGATTGATCGAGAAGATCTAAATTTCCTTTGACAAGCGACGGATTTTTGGTAAACTAATAAGGATTGTGATTTCTCGCACAATACTCCAAGCAACTGGAGTATTTTTTTAAGTATTAAGGGCTTAAAAACTAATGGGTTCTTGCAAGGACTTAATTGTTAATAAACCAAGGGTCAAAAAACTCTTGATTTAACACCCCGCCAAAAGCGGGGTTTTTTCATGGTCTAAAATGGCGACAACTGAAAGCAAGCATGCACAGGAAAGACACCTCCAGACGGAAAGGTTCAACAAGATCAGGGCCTATCTCATTGCTGTAGCCGGCCCGGTCTCGCAAAGGTTCCTTGAACCCTCTGCCCCTTATTACGACCCTGAAGCGAGTGTGCTGGTCGCCGGCTCATCCGCCAGCGACAATGTGAACGGCAAAACCTTGAGGGTGGGGAGCGATTTCGACCTGATGGTGGTCAGCGAGCGGCTAAAAGACCCCAATGCTTATTTTTCCTTCCTGAGGGAACTGCACAGCTTCAACCATATTTTTATGGAGGATACTGGAATAGTACCCCTGGCTTTCACCGAAGTGGCCAGGGAAGAGGAGATCCGTTTTATCGGCATGCGGGAGATGCAGTCCACGATGAAGAGGCAGTCAGGCAGGGAAACGGGCGACCATTTTCTGCCTCTCCACCTCTTGTATTATCATTCGTATCCGAACTACTTCCGTCGGGAACCGGATCGATTGGCGACTCGGCTTCTGCAAGCTTCGGTTCCCCTGGTTGGCGAGAAGCAATTCATCAATATTGATCCTTCGGATGATCTGTACCCAAGAGGGCTTGATATGGCGAGGTGGATGATAGAAAGAACCTCGGCAGAACTTGCTCTGAACATTAATACCATGCCGCCGGAATATCTTCTGAGGAAGTATAAGAATTCCATGCTCTCAGCGGTCCGGGCACCTCTCATGGATACCGTTTACCGGGATGCCACCCAAGCCGATGCCCAATATGTTCTGGCGAACCTGGACAGGGATTACCCTGAAGTGACAGGCGGCGGATTGCTAGACTCCTTCTCCCACATTTTGGAGATACACCGCCATGACCGGCCAAAGAACGGTTGCACTGTCCACGACCTGATCGACCCGGCCTACCGGCTGATGGGACTGATAGACCACCTGGCTTCCCTGGGATATAACGGCAACGGCAAGAGCCATAAATAACGGCTCACAAAGAAATACTCAAGAATGGGATCTCCATCTCTTCTCTTGTCAGTCCGCCATGATGGCCATAATACCTCATGGCGAATTTGTCCTCCTCATACCACCAGACGGTTTCATGATTGTAAGGCAGGATGACCACATTCCCGACCCTATTTTTGAAATCCGTCGAGATCTGGGGGCCGAAAAAACCTGCTGACATTAGTTTTTCAACCTCATGGACCTCTGCCTTTCCGTTCAACTCCTGCCTGAGGTGTGAAACCGTCCCGGGAACATCCTTCTCCTTGATATACAGGAACATGTCCCGGGCAGATCCGGCAGGGGCCAGCAGTTGGCCTTGGGAGTTTTGCCTCATGCATGAAGTGATGCGGGGGAGTTTACTGTTCAGATAATAGGTGGTCACGGGGTCGGTGTCGGCCATGCCGTGGTCGGCGCTGAGCAATATAGTAAGACCCTTCTCTTTTTTGATCCCGTTATATAGAAGTTCTTCCAGTTCCGTGAACAGGTTGTGGATCTCCGCGAGATGAGTTGGTGAACCCGGGCCTTCATTATGCCCTGCGCCATCTATGTAATCGTAGTAATAAAAATAATAGCTCGGACCTTTTGTTTCTTTGATGGTCTGGGTCAATAAGGTCAGGCTGTGGGCCAAGCTTCGGTAGGGCATGACTCCGGTGGCCCCGTCGAAAACGGTATCGGAAAATGGGGAGGGGGTATAGCCAGCATACTGGAACACGTATGAGCTTACCCCTGCTTTCTTCAAAGTGTTGTAAAAAGTCTGTTTCGGATATATCTCTTTCGGGTCGATGCCGGTCGACCTTAGATTCTCCCTTTCCTTATCACCGGCGAAGGAAAACAGCAGGGGAGCGATGACGGTATCAAGCCTTGGTTCGTAGTAGTACCACTCGAAAAGTCCGCTTTCTCCAACTGGAAGCCCCGTATGTATCGTGGTGACATGGGCAGAGGTGGTTGACGGGAACTGACTGGTCAGCTTAGAGACGATCCCTTTATCCAGGAACCTTTTCAGGAAAGGATATTTTTGGTGGTGTTCATTCCAAAACTTCCATCCGAAACTGTCTATAAAAAGAAAAAGTACTTTTTTGGAACGGAGGTCCGGGGGTATGGTATCGGCAGGGAGAGGATGGTCTGCTTGCCCGGTCAAGAGGAGCCGGATAGTGTCGGGGATACGCGAAAAACAATAGGAACCGTAAAGAGGCTTGACAAACTTGCGGCCAAAAGTGGAACCGTCTACAGCAGCAACGGATCTTTTGTTCAACATATCTGTTAATTACCGGCTGTCACCAGGCGATGTTGACGGAGGGAAAGGCTCATCACCCTGATGGAAATCAACTGGTTGGGATAGGTACGGTCCCCATTCCCAGGCGGCCATGGGCACGAGGGCCAGGGCGCCGAAAGCGTGGGCGTTGAGCGGTCCCATCAGGTCGGTTGGCCATTCCCGCATATCGTAGCCTGCCGGATTTGGTAATTCGCCCCAAGATGACATTCGGAAATTATACAGTTTTTCCCGGAAAAAAAGACTTGATTTTTTTCCACTTGGATGCCATAATTAATCATGGAGCCTATAAAAAGCTCTTTTTTTAATAACAAGTTCGCGACCAGACCGCGCTTTCAAGCGCGGCTTTTTTATTGATGGCGATCAACGAGCTGTATAAGGCAACCGGTGCCTACGAACAAATGCTTAAGACTCCGGAGGCCTTTTACGGCCGGGTTCCATCAAAGCGAAAAGCTCCGGACAACATCTCCGTTCTAATTCCCCGCACGGGCACCAGAAAAGGGCTTTATTTCCAGGAAGCCTTCAAGGATTGGCATATGCCGGTAATGCCCGTCACCCCGGAATGGGACGAGGATGCCGAAAAGGGGGCTTACATCATGCCGGCTATGAAGGCGGCCCTGAAAACGATGGATGGGTTGCAGGACATGAGGACCTTTGTGGAGGGGATAGGGATCAGGGAGGGATACGCGGTTGGAGTAGCTACGGATGTCGAGCTTATCAATGACGGCCGGCTTTTGACCCGGGCACTTGATGTCCAGGACGACCAGGAAGCGCTGTCCATGCTGAAACATCTCCTGTGCCGCGGCCCGGCCGATTTCACCTACCGCATCAATATGGCCGCCCTGGGAAAAAGTCTGAAAGATAAGGAGGCGCCTGGTCTTGGTCTTGCCATGACCAGGGAGCATCGCTTTGCCGTTGACGCTTTCTCCGAGGACGAGGTTGAACTTTACTATACCGAGTTGGGACTGGAGGGGATGCGGCGGACTCCGGCCGGCCTGCGCTGGCCCCACCCCATGTTTGAAAGGCATATCAGCGAAGTGGACGGGATAAAAAGGGGTGAGGAGGGTTTCGAAGAGGCGTTGCTTGTATTGTACCGCTCCATCCTGGGTACGCCGTACGAACTGGAAGAGATGGTCGCTCTATTGGGGAACGAGGAGTTCCGGGATGGTTACAGGGAGGGCGGCTCCGTATATGGAGGACTGACTGGAATATGGAAGGAGGCGGTCAGCCTCAAGGATGGGCGGATAGCCACCCTTGAAGGAATAACCCCGGCCGACTACCCAGAGATCAGCGCTTTGGCAACCCGGAATTTCAGGGAAGCCCCTAACTACCAGGGACTGGACGATGAGACCAGGCAGAAATATATAGAAGCCAACACTCCAGAAGGAATAGCGGACCTTTGCGGCAATCCCAACAATCTGTGTACCATCGTCGTCAGGGATGGCCGGGAGATAGTGGGATACCGGGTGGTCAGGCACAATGCCATCCCAATAGCGAACGGCAGAAGGCTGCATACCCATCTTGACTACGCTCATCTGGGGGTCGGCTCCATCCTGATGCAGGCCTCCGAACAGATCGCCAGGCAATGCGGCTATGACGAAATGGAGGTCCATGCCACCGGGGACTCCCCTTCCTGGTTCGGCAAGCAGGGTTATCGGGAAATAGAAGTGACGCATGATAAGAACGGAGTTTTCAGTAACGGTAAACCCGGCCAGCATATGGTGATGAGGAAGGATTTGACAACTCTTATTTAATAGTTAAACTAAAAAACATGGCCCTATTTACCAAATCCATCCAGGCTAAGCCAAGTCCCAAGGACGGTATCAGGGTCTGTATCATGAGAAGGCCCGATTCTTGGGCTGTCTATGACATCTGGATGCCTGTCCTGTCCCCTTCGCATAAGCTCTTGGATGACGCACATGCCAAGGTCATCGACTGGGACGGATATGTGAAGAGATTCAATAAGGAGGTTATTGAAGGACGGCGCGGTTACATCGAGTTCTTGGCGGAGATCGCGAAGAAGCGGGATATCACCATCCTTTGTTGGGAAAAGACCCCGGACCACTGCCACCGGCGGCTTGTGGCCGAGGAATGCCAGAAGATCGATCCTGAGCTGAAAGTGATCCTCAAGTAGACACCAACTCCCCCCTCAGCTTGTTAAAAGCTGAAAAAAATGTATATAATTGTCTGCATATGGGCAGAAAGAAAGCGATCAGGATTCCCTTTTTCAAGGTCAAGCTGAAGTCCAACACCATTTATGGGATATTTTCGCTCCTATTTTTGCTTTTGTTTGGACTGTCCGTGCTTTCCTTCAACCAGGAAGCGACGTTATTGAACTTCCTGAACGACTGGATGGTCAGTTACTTCGGCCGGGTGGCCATACTTTTGCCCGTGGTGTTCCTGTTCGCCGCCGGCGTGATGGTCCAGAGCAAGCGCTTCAAAGTCATCAAACCGAACTGGTTCCTCGGATATCTCTTGGTTTTTGTTTCCCTTCTCGTGGTACTGAACACCGGGGCCTTGGGAACGGTGCTGTTTTCCGAGCTCTCGAACCTCTTGTCCGTACCGGGAACTCTGATTACCTTTGCCTTCATATTCCTGGTCGGGATCCTCATCATCTTCGAGATCTCGCTCCCTGACTTTGTTAAGAAGGTGGCGGCAGGGTATGCCTACCTCGCAGACCAGATAAAGAAATCAATAGCCTCTTCGCAAAAGGCGGTGGAGAAGGCCAAGGGGACCGACAAGGAAGTTTTTGTCGGCGAGCCCGTCAAGAAAGAGAACCTGCTGATGAGCAAGCCGAGTGCAGCCCTGGCCAAATCTCCGGCCGAAGGGCACGACCTGATGTCCCTCAAGCCGACGGCGGCCAAGATCCTGAGCGGCACCTGGAAATTCCCACCCCTGACCCTTCTGAACGCAACGAAGCAGGCAGAGGCACAACGGGGTGATGTGAAAGAAAACGCTGCCGCCATTGAAGAAGCGTTAGACAGTTTCGGTATCAAGGCCCGGGTAGCCGATATCAATTACGGCCCGGCCGTGACCCAATATGCCCTGCAGATAGCCAAGGGAGTGAAGCTGAACAAAATTACCTCCCTTTCCAACAACCTGGCTTTATCTCTGGCCGCTCCCCACGGTTTGATAAGGATCGAAGCTCCCATTCCCGGGAAGGCGCTTGTGGGAATTGAGGTCCCCAACATCAAGCCCGAAATTGTTCCGTTAAGAAGAATGTTATCTCTGCCGACTTTCCAGGACCGGTCCAAGCTTCTGTCCGTTCCTCTGGGTCCGGACGTTTCCAATAATCCCCAGTTCATTGAGATCAGCGCCATGCCCCATATTCTCATCGCCGGAACCACTGGTTCGGGCAAGTCAGTGCTTCTGTCAAGCTGGGTGGCCACTCTCCTGTTCAGGACCACCCCCGAAGAGCTCAGACTTATCCTCATCGACCCCAAGAGGGTGACCTTCATGCCTTTTGACGGGATCCCGCACCTGATGACGAATGTGATCACTGATCCGAAGGACACCATTTCGGCATTGAAGTGGGCCGTCAAAGAAATGGAAGAACGTTATCAGACACTCGCAGAGTCAAAGACCAGGGACATTTTTTCCTACAACGAAATAGCGAATGAGGACGGTAAAAAGATGCCTTTTGTAGTCATTATCATTGACGAGTTGGCTGACCTGATGTCATACGCCTCCAAAGATGTCGAGGATCACATTACCCGCATTGCCCAGAAAGCCCGGGCAGTGGGTATCTACCTGGTAATCGCCACCCAGAGGCCCTCGGTGGATGTCATCACCGGTCTGATGAAGGCCAATATCCCGGCCCGTATCGCCTTCAACGTCTCCAGCATGATCGACTCCAGGGTGATCCTGGATATGCCCGGCGCGGAGAAGCTTCTCGGTCGGGGGGACATGCTATTCCTCTCTCCGAACAGTTCAAAGCCGGCCCGTATCCAGGGTCCCTACATTGCCGACAGCGAGATCAAGAACCTGGTGGATTTCCTCAAAAATAGCGGCCAGGTGGTCCACTATACTGAGGAGGTGACCAGTCAGGCGGTGAAGGCGGTGGTGGATACGAGCGGCAACGTGACCGTCAAGTCGTCCGACCACGACCCGCTGTTCGAGCAGGCCATACGGATAGTTTGCGAGGCCAAGAAGGCCTCGGCTTCGCTTTTGCAAAGAAGATGTTCCATCGGTTACTCCCGGGCGGCCCGTATCTTGGACGAACTGGAGGCGGAAGGCATCATCGGCCCGAGCGACGCCTCAAAAGCCAGAGAAGTTCTCATCAGCAGTCCTGAGGAGATCCTTGGGAATACCCAGTCATGAAAAAGGTGGCCGAATTGCTGCGCGAGCGGAGAGTTGAGCTGAAACTGACCCTCCCCGATATCTCCCAGAAAACCAAGATCCCCCTTGAGCAGCTTGAGCACGTAGAAAAAGGCCGCTGGCAAAACTTCTCGTCTCTCGCGTATCTCCACGGTATCATGACCAAATATGCTCACCAGCTCGGTATGGACGTCAGGAAGGTCATGGCCCTCTTGAGGAGGGAGCTCGAGGAGAAAGAGATAAAGTTCATCCGGACCACGAAGTACGAAGAGAAGGGGAGGTCACTTTCCCCTAACTTGTACTTGTACATTTTTCTCTTTTTGTTCATATCTTTTTTTTTGGTCCAGTTCCTGGTCTTCTGGCAGAAACCGGTCATCAAGTTATCGGATGTTCCCAAGACTGTTGGGGTAGGCAAGCCGTTAGTTTTGCAGGGTGAGGCGGAACCGGGAGCACTCATCTATCTCAACGAAGAAAAGATATATCAGGACATCGACGGAAAATTCAGGGAAGAGATATTTCTCAAGAAAGGACTGCGGACGGTCACTCTCAAGGTCTTGGGCACGAACGGCAAAGAGGTGGAAAAGACATACCAAGTGGAGGTGAAATAACGGTCCACGAGAGGTTTGACTTTGTTATAAATTTATTGCATCATTAAATATATGAACTTGGAAACCATTCAGATCGTTATTATTGCAGCGCTCTCCATTTCTACGGTCCTGATCACCATCATCGGGATCCAGATAATTTTCCTCATCCGTGATGTACACCGGGTGGTCAACCGGACGAATGTCATTACTACCGGCCTGATGCACATGACCAGCGTTCTGGAAAGGTCGCTGGCCGAAATGACCAATCTGGCCGGGGGAGCGAAGTTCGTCATCGGTCTGGTCACCAAGCTTATCGGCGAGAAAGGCAAGCATGGAAAAAAATAACCAGGGCGAACACCACAGCCAGAGTTTCATGACCGGTTTTCTGCTGGGAGGGATCGTGGCCTCGGTCGGTTTCTACCTCACTATGACCAAATCGGGCCGGAGAGTGGCCAAGGAACTACTGAAAGCGGCGGAGGAAGTGGGCGAGCGCGGCGAAGAGTACCTGACGGAGATAGCCGAGTCCCCCGCGGTCAAGGAAGTTAAAAAAGAAGCGGGAGAGAAATTGACCGGCATCATCGGCAAACTGAAATCCGAGCTTAAGGCCGCGACAAAAAGTGTTGACAGCTAAAAATTAGTTTTGTATACTTACAACTCAACTGTAATTAAAAAGCAGGCGTACTGGTGTGTACGCTTTTATTTTGTTAACTAGGTTGCTGTTAAACGGGGGTCCAACTAATGAGCAAAAAATCTACTCAACAGAACGAAGACAAATCCAACATCCGCAAACGGCTGAATAAAAACACCAAAATCACCGATCTAGAGAATGTTGATTTTCTGGAGTTCCAAAAAGAGTCGTACCGCCATTTTCTGACGGGCGAATTTGAGGAGATCCTGCGGGAGTTTTTCCCCATCGAGGACTATACCAAAAAGAACTGGATCCTACATCTTGAAAAGGTCGAGTTCGAGAAGCCGAAGATCTCCGAATTCGAAGCCTTTGAGAAACAGCTCACCTACCAATTCTCCGTCTATCTAAACCTTGAACTCCAGAACCTCCAGTCAGGCAAGACCAGGTCGCAGCGGCTCTATCTTTGCGATCTGCCGATGATGACTGAACGGGGCACCTTCATCATCAACGGTATCGAACGCTGCGTCATCGGCCAGATAGTCAGGGCCCCCGGCCTTTACTACACCGCCGAACAGGACCGCTCAACCGGTGTCACCGTCTTCAACGCGGAGATCAGGCCTTATATCGGCGCGTGGCTGGACTTCTTCATCGGTAAAGGCAAACATGTGGAGGCCAAGATAAACAAGCGGAGGAAGTTCCCTGTCAGCCTTATCCTGAAGGTCTTCGGCCTGAGTAAGGATGAGATTCTCAGGAGCTTTTCCGACCTTGACGAAACACTGTATAAGGATTATGTTCTCGGCACGCTGGAGAGAGACAGGACGGAAAGCGAAGAGGAGGCCATCCTCGAGCTATACAAAAAGATCAAGCCCGGCGAGGCCCTAGTCTTGGAGAACGCCAAGGAAACCATCTATAACCTCTTTTTCAATCCCCGGCGTTATTCGCTTGCGAATGTCGGCCGCTATAAAATAAACAAGAAACTGGGTCTGAATACACCTATCGACAAGGACCATTATCTCCTGAACAAGGAGGACCTCGTGGCCATTGTCAAATACCTCATCAACATCACCAGGACAAAAGAAGGCTTTGACAATATTGACCACTTGGGCAACCGCCGCGTCAGGCGGGTGGGGGAGCTCTTGGGAATGTACGGCGTCAGGGTGGGCATGATGAGAGTGGAGCGGGACACCAAGGAAAGGATGAGCCTTCTGTCACCCGTCAACGAGGCCACCCCGACCCAAATGCTCAATCCCAAACCGCTCATCGCTGCCATCAATACCTTCATTAAGACGAGCCAGCTGTCGACCATAGTGGACCAGACCAATATCCTGTCGGAGCTTGACAACCTCAGGCGTCTGACCGTCGGCGGCCCGGGCGGCATCCAGAAGAACCGCGCCTCCTTCTCCATCCGTGACATCTCGCCCTCCCAGTACGGCAGGATCTGCCCTATCCGAAGCCCTGAAGGTCCTAACATCGGGGTGGTGACCTATCTTGCCCTTTATGCGAAAGTGAACGAATACGGCTTCATAGAGACTCCCTACTTCAAGGTCGAGAAGATCGAGAAGAACGGCAAGGTCAGGATGAGGCAGACCGATGAGATCGTTTACCTGCAGCCGGACGACGAGGAAAGCTATTATATTACCCACTCCGGGATCGCCAAGGATGAGGACGGTAATCTCTTGGAACAGAGGGTGCCGGCCCGTTACCAGGGAGAGTTCATCGAGGCACCCATCGAACAGATCCAGTACATTGATATTTCCCCGAGGCAAGTGGTCGGTCTGTCGGCCTCGCTGATCCCGTTCCTGCAGAACGACGATGCGAGTCGCGCATTGATGGGCACGCACATGCAGGCCCAGGCGGTGCCCTTGGTCAAAGGAGAAGCTCCCCTGGTTGGCACGGGCATGGAAAGAATGATCGCCCAAGGGGCGAGAAGGTCCATCCTGGCCGAAGAGGACGGGGAGGTCAAATATGTGGATTCGGAGCGCTTGTCCATCAAAGGAAAGAGCGGCAAGGAATATAAATATAGTCTGAGTAAATTCCAAAGGACCAACAAGGACACCAGTTTTTCCCAGACACCGAGAATATCCAATGGGCAGAAGGTGAAAAAGGGAACGGTGATCGTGGACGGGCCGACCGCCAAGAACGGCGAGATCGCCATCGGCGAGAACCTTCTGGTCGCCTATATGGCCTACGAAGGTTTGGGTTATGAAGATGCCATTGTCATTTCGGAAAGACTTCTGAAGGAAGACCTTCTGACCTCGGTGGTCATTGAAGAGTATCGGGTGGATGTGGTCAACACCAAGCTCGGTCCTGAGGAGATCACCCGGGACATTCCCAATGTCCGCGAGGAGGTGCTCGCCAGCCTTGACAAGCAGGGCATTGCCATCATCGGATCCCGCGTTTCCGGCGGGGATATCCTGGTCGGTAAGGTCGCCCCCAAAGGCGAGAAAGAACTGACGGCAGAAGAAAGGCTTTTAAAGGCCATCTTCGGCGAGAAGGCCAAGGACGTCCAGGACACTTCCCTGACCGTCCCTTACGGCAAGAGCGGAATAGTTATCGACGTCCGGGTACTGACCGAAAAGGACGGCGCCGAACTGGAACCGGGCGTGCTGAAGAGGGTGGTGGTTAGACTGGCCGAGCTCAGGAAGATCATGGTCGGGGACAAGCTGGCCGGACGCCACGGCAACAAGGGTGTCATCTCAAAGATAGTTCCGGCGGAAGATATGCCTTACCTTGAAGACGGTACTCCGGTGGACGTCATCATCTCCCCGCTGTCGGTCATCTCCAGAATGAACCTCGGACAACTTTTTGAAACTTATATCGGCATGGCCGCCCATAAGCTTGGCTATAACGTAGCCACCCCGGTCTTTGACCGGATCTCGGAGGACGTTTTAATCGAGAAAATGAAAGAGGCCGGCCTGCCGGCGAACGGCAAGTTCACCCTTTTCAACGGTAAAACCGGCCAGCCCTTCGCCAACAAGATCGTGGTCGGTTACGAGTATATNNGACAAGATCCATGCCCGCTCCACCGGTCCTTACTCCCTGGTCAGCCAGCAACCCCTGGGCGGTAAGGCGCAGATGGGAGGGCAAAGGTTCGGTGAGATGGAAGTCTGGGCTCTGGAAGCGCACCGCGCGGCTTATGCCCTGCAGGAGATGCTCACCATCAAGAGTGACGATATCAAGGGCCGCAACCGGGCTTTCGAAGCCATAATTAAAGGCCTCGAAATCCCCAACCCCGGTGTTCCGGAATCGTTCAAGGTGCTTATTAAGGAATTGAACGCCTTAGGTTTAGAAGTTGAAACCCTGAAATAATGGAAGAGCAGGAAGTGAGGGAGCAGCCGGTCGAGATCAGTCAGGAAATCACCAATGTCAGTTTGCTGGACGTGGACAAACTCCTGAAGAGGACCGAGAACGAGGAGGCCGTATTCAGGGCTCTGAAGATCTCCCTGGCCTCGCCAGAACAGGTTTTGTCCAAGTCGCACGGTGAAGTGACCAAAGCGGAAACCATCAACTACCGGACCTTCAAACCGGAAAAGGATGGTCTTTTCGACGAAAGGATTTTCGGGCCGACCAAAGACTATGAGTGTTACTGCGGCAAATACAGGCGAATTCGCTATAAAGGGATCGTCTGCGATCGCTGCGGCGTGGAGGTGACCTCGAGCTCTGTCAGGCGCGAGCGGATGGGACATATAACTCTGGCTGCTCCCGTTGCCCATATCTGGTACTTCAAGACCACAAGCTCCCCGCTGTCACTGGTTTTGGGGCTGCCTGCAAATGCCCTAGAAAGGATCATATATTTTGCCCTCTATTTGACAAAGAGCGTCAACGACGACAAACGGAAAGAGGCGGAAAAGGCCATCCGGGAGAGGGAGAAGGAATCCAAAAAGAGCCTGGAGGATTGGTACGCAGGCCTTCAGAAAGACATGAAGGACAACGAGGCCAAGGAGATAGGCAACATCAAGAAGAGGGTGGGTAACAAGGACCAACTCAGCATTGCCGTGGCTGAGGCCGAACACAAATTCAAGCAGAAAAGACTGGCTCTCGCCAACGAATACAACGACAAGAAATCCATTCAGGAGGAGCATTATAACCGGCTGGTGAAGCTGGTGCGGACCATCCGGCCGATGGAAGTTCTGGAGGAAGAGGACTATATTGCTTTTCGTGAGCTTGGAATTGCCGACCTCGTGGATGTCGGGATGGGCGCGGAAGTGCTTGTGGAAGTGCTGTCGGTGCTCGATCTGAACGAACTGTTGAGCGACCTGAACAAGAGACTCTCGGCCAGCAAGGGTGACACCCGGACCAAGCTCCTCAAAAGGGTCAGGACGATAGAATCATTCCTGAAGGCCAAGATCGAACCGAAATGGATGGTGCTGACAGTTCTCCCTGTTATCCCACCGGATCTGAGGCCGATGGTCCAACTGACGGGAGGCAAGTTCGCCACCTCGGACCTGAACGATTTTTACCGTCGGGTCATCAACCGGAACAATCGCTTGAGGCATCTTATCGAACTTGGCGCCCCGAATATCATTTTGAGGAACGAGAAGAGAATGCTTCAGGAGGCGGTCGACTCCCTGGTGGACCTTAGCAAGAGCTCCGGCCGGGCTGCCCGGGCAGGCGGGGCGGGTATCAAGAAGAAAAAATCCCTCTCGGACATCCTGAAGGGAAAGCAGGGCCGCTTCAGACAGAACCTGTTGGGCAAGAGGGTCGATTATTCGGGCCGCTCGGTCATCGTGGTCGGGCCGGAACTGAAGCTGGACGAGTTCGGTCTGCCCAAAGAAATGGCTTTGGAACTCTTCAAGCCCTTTATCCTGAAAGAGATCATCTTCCAAGGTTATGCCACGAATATCAAGAGCGCCAAGAACTTCTTTGAAAGCCGTGACCCCATCATCTACGACATTTTGGAGAAGGTGGTCAAGAATTATCCCGTATTCCTGAACCGGGCCCCGACATTGCATAAATTGAGCATCCTGGCTTTCCATCCGGTGCTGACTGACGGTATAGCCATCAGGCTGCATCCGTGCGTCTGCCAGGGTTATAACGCCGACTTTGACGGCGACGCTATGGGCGTGTTCGTACCCCTGTCAGAAGAAGCCAAAGAGGAGGCAGGCAAGTACATGCTGCCGAGCAAGAACATCCTCAAGCCGGCGGACGGTTCGCTAATAGTGGTTCCGAACAAGGAAATGGTTTTGGGCTTGTATTTCCTGACCAGCATTGACGAGGGCAAGAAGAAGCCAAGGGAAGAGCTTAAGGCTTACAGTTCCACCACGGAGGTGGAGCTCTCCTACCGTCTGGGTAAGATCGGCCTCCGGCAGCCTATACTGGTGAAGCACGACGGCCAGGTCATCGAGACCACGGTTGGCAGGATTATCCTCAATAAGCTGGTCCCCGAGAAGCTGCGCTTCATCAACCACCCCCTGAAGGCAGCCGATGTAAAGGAGCTTGTCAACAAAGCCCTCCGGTTGTATACGCAGGAAGAGGTGGCAAAGTTCATCGATGTCCTGAAGGACCTCGGATTCTGGGCCGCCACCCACTTCGGCGGCGCCTCATTCTCCGTCCTTGACTCGGTCATTTACGAGGAAAAGGACAGGATCGTCAAGGAAGCCGAACAGGAAACAGCCGAGATAGACACCAATTACCGCCAGGGCCTTGTCACCCTGGATGAAAAGAGGGAGCTTTCCAACAATGTCTGGATAGAGACAACCGAGAAGCTGGCCGACCTGACCTGGGACTCCTATGAAGAAGAGAACCCGGTGAAGATCATCATCAAATCCGGAGGCGCACGTGCTTCCCGGGAGCAATTGAAACAGATTTCGGGCATCAAAGGTCTGATCTATGACCCGTTGGGCAAGATCGTCGAGATGCCTACGAAGTCCAACTACCGGGAGGGCCTGACCATTTTCGAATACTTCACCTCCACGAGAGGCGCCAGAAAAGGTTTGGCGGACTCGGCTCTGAAGACGGCCGATGCCGGTTACCTGACCAGACGGCTCGTCGACGTCGCCCACGATATGATCATCAAGGAAGAGGATTGTGGCGATGAGACGGGTTTGAGCATCATGAGGGCCGGGGTCAGGGGCGACAAGTTCGCGGAGCGGGTAGTGCACAGATATCTCGCCCAGGACGTCAAGAAAGGCAATAAGGTGCTTTACAAAAGGAACGAACTCGTGACCGAAGATATGGTCAAGGTGATGGATAAGGAAGGCATAGACAAGGTGGAGGTCCGTTCGCCACTGACATGCAAGACCAAGAGGGGTCTTTGCAAACTTTGCTACGGCTCTGACTTTACGACCAACCAGGCGGTGGAGGTAGGCGTACCCGTTGGTGTTATCGCCGCCCAGTCCATCGGCGAGCCGGGGACCCAGCTGACCATGCGGGTTAGGCACTTCGGCGGTATCGTCATCTCCGACGTGACCCAGGGTCTGCCGAGAGTAGAGGAGCTTTTGGAAACGAGAACCCCGAAGATCATCTCACCGATAGCGGAGATCAGCGGCAAGGCAAAGGTCAAGGAGGACGATGAGGCCGAGATCTACCACATCGAGATCACCACCGCCGCCGGTGATGAGAAGAAGACCTATCAGATTCCGATGAACCAGAGGCTGCACATCAAGAACGGTCAGCTTGTGACCAAGGGGACCCAGCTGTCCGAAGGATATCTGGACGTCAAGGAGGTTCTGGAGGTCAGGGGGCTCCGCTCGACCCAGATGTATCTCCTGAACGAGATCCAGAACGTCTATGAATCCCAGGGGATCGGCATCCATGACAAGCACTTCGAGGTGATCATCAGGAAAATGAGCGACAAGATCATCATTGAGGACGAGGGCGACACTCAGTTCCTGACCGGTGAAGCGGTCAGCAAGGATGTCTTTGTGGACGAGAACAAGAAGATAGTGGCCAAGGGTGGTAAACCGGCCACCGGCAAGACCCAGATCATGGGCATCACGAACTCGGCCATCTATACGGAGTCCTGGCTGTCGGCGGCATCCTTCCAAAATACGACCAATGTGTTGACCCGTGCCTCCATCAAGGGGCAGGGTGACAATTTGTACGGCCTGAAGGAAAATGTTATAATTGGAAGGCTCATTCCGGTCACGGAAGAGTTGATTAAGAAGTATTACGGATAATAGAAAATGCCGACCATAAACCAGTTAGTCAAGAGGGGCAGAGCCAGAAAGACCAGGTCCAAGAAGGCCCTGGCGCTGAAGAAATGGTTCAACCACCTCGACGGAAAATATACCTATCAGGACAGCCCTTTAAAAAAGGGCGTTTGTACTGTGGTCAGGACCATGACCCCGAAAAAACCAAACTCGGCCTTAAGAAAAATTGCCAGGGTCAGGCTGTCCAACAAGATGGAGGTGACCGCCTATATCCCGGGCATCGGACACAATCTGGCCGAGCACTCGGTGGTCCTCGTTAGAGGCGGCAGAGTGCCTGACCTTCCCGGTGTCAAATACCACATTGTCCGGGGAGTCTATGATACCGGCGGAGTGGAAAGCCGCAAAACCTCGAAATCAAAATACGGCGTCAAAGCTGGCAAGAAACAGCAGGCCGCCGCCTAAATTTAACGAAGCAACATGCCCAGAAGAAAATATAAAAAAAGGACGCTCGCCAAAGACCTCATTTATGACAGTGTTGAAATAGCCAAGCTCATCAATGTGGTGATGAAGGACGGAAAGAAAAGAAAGGCGGAAAGTATCATTTACGCCGTGATGGACAGGATTAAGGCCAAGAACCTGGATCCGGTCGAGGTCATCGAAAAGGTCTTTGGGAACATCGGTCCGAGGATGATAGTCAGGCCGAGAAGGATTGGAGGCGCTTCATATATGGTACCCAAGGAAATTGTTCCTAAGCACCGGCTCTTTCTGGGTCTGACCTGGCTTGTTGATGCCGCCCGGGAGAGAAGCAACAAGGAATATCATAGTTTCGAGGACAAGCTGTTTGCCGAAATCATGGATGCTTACGAAGGCAAGGGTTCTGCCGTTGAGAAAAAGCTCCAGACCGAAAAATTGGCCGAAGCCAATAAGGTCTTTGCTCATTTTTCCTGGTAAACGACTACCTGTAATGTATCAATTTTTTGGATATAATATTTTTTTACTGAAATAAATAACAGAATATGGCGCAAAACATAATCACCACCAATAGAAAAGTGGATTTGGACAAGATCCGCAATATCGGCATCATAGCCCATATCGATGCGGGTAAAACCACCACCACGGAACGGATCCTGTTTTATACCGGTCGGAGCTATAAGATCGGCGACATCGATGAGGGTACCACCCAAATGGACTGGATGGAGCAGGAAAGGAAGCGCGGCATCACCATCATGTCCGCCGCTACCACCACTTTCTGGCGGGAGATCAGGGTGAACATCATCGACACTCCGGGGCACGTGGACTTCACGGCCGAAGTGGAGCGGTCGCTCAGGGTCCTGGACGGGGCCGTGGTCGTATTCGACGCTGAAGAGGGTGTCCAGTCACAGTCCGAGACCGTCTGGAGACAGGCAGACAAGTATAAGGTCCCCCGGCTTTGCTTCATAAATAAGATGGACAAACTCGGCGCAAACTATGAGGGCACCCTGAACCAGATCAGGGAACAGCTTGGAGTGACCCCCGTCTCCATCACTATTCCCATCGGCAAAGAGAATGAATTCAGGGGGGTTGTCGACCTGTTGACAATGAAAGCCTTTATCTGGGACCAGGATGCCCAGGGGACAAAATACAGCACTGTTGACATCCCGGCGGAATATGAGGAAACGGCCAGGGCGAAGAGGGCGGAACTGGTGGAGAAGGTGGCCGAGCACGACGACGCCATCATGGAAAAGTTCCTCGAAGAGAAAGAGATCTCCCTCGCGGAGCTGAAGGCAGGCATCAGAAGGGCGACCATTGCCTACAAGATCGTACCCATCTATGCCGGCAGCAGCTTGAGGAATAAGGGCGTTCAGCCCTTATTGGACGGAGTGGTGGATTTTCTGCCCTCGCCCATGGACCTCGGCGAGATCGAAGGCGTGGACCCGGCCACTGAAGGGATCATCAAGAGGAAGCTGGTACCGGAAGAAAAACTTTGCGTGCTGGCCTTCAAACTGCAGCTTGATACCCATGTGGGCAAGTTGACCTATGCCAGGATCTATTCGGGCGTCCTGAAATCGGGCTCATATGTTTACAATCCGAGGACGCATGAAAAGGAAAGGATAGGCCGCATCCTCCTGATGCATGCCAATCAGAGGGAAGAGATCGACAATGCTTTTGCCGGGGAGATCGTGGCGCTGGTCGGTCCCAAGAACACCAAGACCGGCGACACTCTTTCCGACGAGAATGCGCCCGTCGTTTTGGAATCCATCAAGTTCCCCGAGCCTGTCATCTCGTTGGCCATCGAGCCCAAGACTAAGGCAGACCAGGAAAAGCTCGGTACCATCCTTCAAAAATTCCTGGACGAGGACCCGACCTTCAAAGTCAAGTATGACCAGGAGACCGGGCAGACCATCATCTCGGGCATGGGCGAACTGCACCTTGAGATACTGGTCGACAGAATGCAGCGTGAGTACAGGATGAACGCTAATGTTGGTAAGCCGCAGGTGGCCTATAAGGAGACCGTCAATAATGAATCCGAAGCCGAAGGTAAATACATCAGGCAGTCCGGCGGACGCGGCCAGTACGGTCACTGTCTTATCCGGATGAAGCCCCTGTCAAGAGGCGAGGGCTTCAAATTCATCAACGCCATCAGGGGAGGCGCCATTCCCCAGGAGTTCATTGGTTCGGTGGAGAAGGGGATCAGGGAAGCGATGGACAAGGGGGTTTTGGCAGGTTACCCTCTGACCGATTTCTCCGTCGAGCTTTACGACGGTTCTTATCATGATGTCGATTCGTCCGATATTGCCTTTAAAATAGCCGGTTCCATGGCTTTGTCGAGCGCGGCCAAAAAAGCCGGCCTGACGCTGATAGAGCCGGTCATGAAGCTCGAGGTGACCACACCCGAGGTGAATATGGGCACGGTCATTGGCGACCTCTCGAGCAAAAGGGCCAAGATACTCGGCACCAAGACCAGGGGAGACTCCGTCATCATCTCCGCCTATGCACCTTTGGCTGAGATGTCCGGTTATGCCACCAAGATCAGGTCGCTGACGCAGGGAAGGGGGTTCTTCTACATGGAACCGTCCCACTATGAGGAAGTGCCCAAAAATATCCGGGAGAAGATAGTCAGCGAAAGAGTGGGGACCAAAGTTCAGTAACCCGCAAGCTCGATATTATCGCCGACCTTAAGATCGTACTTATCCGCAAACCCGCTTTTCACTTCAAGTAGCATATCAAAAATCACCGGCGAATGGACAACGGCCACTTGCTCGTCATTATCCTTTGGGGCGGGGACGTTCTTTTCAATGTGTACTACCCGGCCGTTCCCAATATAGATGAAGTCCAGATCGAAAAGCATCTCTTTCATCCAGAACGGGTACTTGGCCGGCCGCTCAAAAACAAAGAGCATCCCCTCATCATAACCGATCGGGGGGTGGTTTGAGTAACCCTGCTGTCTTTCGGTATCGGAATCGGCTATCTCCACCCGGATCTCCACCTTGTCCGTAATGGCCAGCCGGGGAGAGGAGGAGGGGCTGTTTTTTTTGCCCCCCGGTGATAGAATTATTAAGAGGAAAACGGCCAAAAGGGCAGCCAGAATAAAATTTCTCATAGTATAGAGTCTATCACGTTCATCAAACACTATGATATCGAAGATAACCGACCGTAAATACCGGGACGAGTGGAACAGGGCGGTGAATCATCCCCTCCAAACCTGGGAGTGGGGGGAGGTCAAGGAGAAGTTCGGCAACAGGGTAATCCACCTCGGGGAGTTTGATGGACAGAAGAGACTGGTCAGGGGCTACCTTTTCACCGTCCATCCCTTGCCTTTCGGCCTCACTGCCATGAACTATGCCCGGGGATACTGGCCTTCCGATGAGGCCTTCGGGTTTCTGAAGAGGGTCATGGCCGAGGAAAAAGCCGTTTTCCTGAAGCTCGAACCCGACGTATTCAAAGAGGAAGCAGGCATACTGAAGGTCCCTCTCCTGAAGAAGCGATGGAAGGGGGCCGATGATATCCCCTTCGTACTTTCGGGCAGCCGCCTCTTTGCCGGGCACACCTTTATTTTGGACCTGGATTTTTCGGAAGGCGAGCTTCTAGCCCGGATGAAATCCAAGACCCGCTACAACATCCGTCTCAGCGCCAAGAAAGGGGTGGAGGTCAGGGACGAGACCGGGAACAATGAGGGGTTCGGCACCTTCTTCCGGCTGTACCGGGAGACCATCCGGCGCCAGAAATACCTGGGGCACAATGAGGCATACCACCGGTATGTTTGGGATATTTTCAAAGAGCAGGGGATGGCCAGAATTCTCGTCGCCTATTACCAAAACGAGCCCGTGGCGGCCTACCAACTTTTCTTTTTCAAGAACCGGGCTTATTATCTGTACGGCGGTTCCAGTATGAAGCACAAGGAGGTGATGGCCTCGAACCTCCTCATGTGGGAGGCTATCAGGCTGGCCAAGCGGCAGAAATGCCACTCTTTCGACATGTGGGGAGCACTGCCCAAAGATTATAAGCCCGACGATCCATGGGCCGGGTTCCACCGGTTCAAGGAGGGTTATGGGGGACTGCATAGGACCTACCTGCCGACCATCGATATCGTTGACCGCCCTGTTGAATACGGCGTTTTCTCTGTCGCCTGGCCAGTGAGGGTCAAGATTTTGGAGCTTCTTTCTTGATGAGGAAGGTTTTGATCTCCCCGTTCGGTATGATGAACAGGCCTTTCCTTTCGTCCTCCAGATAGGTGTTTTTCAGGGTGACCTTTTTCAGGATGCCGGAGTATGTACCGATCTCCAGTTGGCGGCCTATCTTGAAGTCCGGCTCCAATATGAGATAGATCCCCGAGATCAGATCTTTGATTATGTTCTGGGCTCCGAACCCGATGGTAAAGCCGATTACTGTCGATGAGAGCAGGAACGGGGTAATGTCGACCTCGAAGTTGCCCAGAACGGCCAAAGCTGCCAGGAAATAGATGACGACCACCACCACCTGTCTCAAAAAACCGATGACCGTCCGGGCTTTGCTGGTTTGCTTTTCCCGGGGGACGGTGATGAGTCTGGGCAGTATTTTACTGAGAACCAGGGAGCCCGCCAGTATGAAAACTGACTTTAATATTTTATCTTCCATGGCTATAATTATAGCGTAAAGGCGTTAAAAAAATTGCACCAATTGTCCATAAAGTGTACCAACCTCAATTCGGTTTAAACAACTCCCTACTCATCAATATCGGCAAAATAGAGGCGGCCAGGGAGATAATCATGAACGCGCCCCTTTTACCCCTTTGGGAAAAGAGGTTCAGGGAGGATGCATTGGTCAGGACCATCCACCACGGCACCCACCTGGAGGGGAACCAGTTGGATTTCCAGGAGGCGAAGGAGGTCATTTTCAGCCAGAACTTGCATTCCGTCCGGACCAGGGACGTGCAGGAGGTGATCAACTACCGGTCGGTCATGGACTATATTGAGCAAACATGGCAGAAAGAGAGTCAGATCTCCGAACGGATGATCAAGGAGTTGCACAAGCTGGTAGTGGAGCGTATCCTGCCTCCCAACATATCCGGACTATACCGGACAAAAAACGTGGTCATCAAGGACAGTCAGACCGGAGAAGTGACTTTCCGGCCGCCGGAGCCGGAACAGCTCCAGTATCTGTTGGCAGAGTTCCTGCACTGGCTCAATAAGACGGACAAAAATGTCATGCATCCGGTCCTGAAGGCCGGCATCGCCCATTATGAGCTGGTGCGGATCCATCCCTTCATCGACGGGAACGGCAGGGTGGCGAGGGCCGTGGCCACTTTGTTACTATACTCCGAGGGCTACGATATCAGAAGGTTCTTCTCCCTGGAAGAATACTATGACAAGGACCCCCTAAGTTATTACCAGCACCTGCAAAAGGCTGGGGCGGGCGACCTGACACCCTGGCTGGATTATTTCTGCCGGGGTTTGGCGGTCGAGCTCGAAAAGATCAAAGAGAAGATCCAGAAACTGTCCTCCGACATTCATCTCAAACAAAAGCTTGGAGGCAAACAGGTTTTCCTGAACGAGCGGCAGACAAAGATCATCGAGTATATCCAGGAGGTCGGTTTCATGCAGAACCAGTCTTTTGTCTCCCTTTTCCCCGATTACTCCGAGGATACCATTCTCAGGGACCTGAAGGACCTTATCGATAAGGACCTCATCCGCAAGATCGGCAAGACCAAGGGGGCCAGATATGTTCTAAGCTGAATCTTGCCATTTTATTACCCAAATCTCACTGCGAACATTTCCGGTCCGTGCTAGGCTGGTATTAATGAGTCGGAAAAGCTTGGGGGTTATCATCTATGTGGCATTGGGGGTAATATTGGTGGCCTTCCTGGTCCTCTTCCGAACGGGCAGGTTTCCCCTCCCGGTCACCAGTGACCCGACACCGACGCCTGTTCCGCCGACGGAAGCCCTGACCCCGACACCCACAGTCCCCGTTCCGGAGGACTGGCAAACGCTCGAGTCTGAAATCCACGGTTTTTCGTTGCGCTACCCTCTTGAAGCCGAAGTGGAGGATCGGCCGGCGGACGGGTTAAGGCTGATACTGGTCGGCCCTACACAAACAGAGAATACCGAGTTCTATGACGGCATCCTCTTGAATTTTGACTCGGGGAACCTCGGCAACCAGTCCCTCAGGGAATACGTCCGGGACAGGCATGCCGAACAGAACGACAATCCGGTGGTCGAGTCGGTGACGGAGATCATACCGGCAACCGTGTCGGGGTATATAGGCTTCTCTTACCGGGTCACGAGTCTGGGGGAGCGCGACTATATTTACCTTCCCCACAGCAACAACCGTTTTTTCCTCATCATCAGGAGCGTCTATGACCCTTCCGGACAGGGCTATGAGTCTTTGGCCGAGCAGATATTTTCCACCCTTACCCTCAGGGAAGTTTGACAATTTTTTCCCCTCCTGCTACTCTGATTATAGAAGACAGTTTTATCAGTTTGTTAATAACTATGGCCAAAAAGCGAAGCCAAAAGAAAACAAGAGCAGGAAAACGTTTTTCCTTTTCGGGTTTCAATAAATTATTCTCCGTTTTGGTCAGTATAACCATAGTTTCCACACTTGTTTTGACAGTTCAAGGATTGGTGCTGGGAGATACCGGCTTCACGCAGTTCAGTGAAGGCGGAAGCACTGCCATATTAACCGCAGAGAAGGCCAAGGTAGGAACGATGTCTCTGCAACTACATTGGGAACAGCAACCTGAATGTTATTATCCGGACCCAAACTCCAGTGAAATGATATGTCCACTTTCCGATGCGGGAGTCAATATAGATATTATGGGCACCACTACTCTAAATGATTTGCCTAGCTGGAGTTATTGGACCTGGGTGGGCAGAGGTGACTATATTACGAATATCACTTTTTTTCTTGACGGGAATGATGATGGGGAATGGGATTACGCAATAACTGCCATACCATTCTTGAACGATCCGACCGCTACCACACCTATAGCACTGGAAGTGAACGATTGGGTCAACGTCACCGAAACCAGTATCTCCTCGGGAACTAATCCGGGATATTTCAGTGTGACTATCAGGGGAGACGACTATCCTCTGAACATCGGTTATTGGGAGAATATCCGCTCCCGGTATGGTCTATTTAAATTACTGAACATAACTCTTGGGAAGGGTATTTTAAGTCCAGTAGCAGAGGACGGTACGACGGTATATCTCGACGATATAACCATAAATGGCGAGCTCTATGAGATTGAAGGCAGAGTGGAGCAGTCTCCGGAGAACGCAGCTGACTATTTGGTTATCAAAGGTGTACCTGCAGATGGGATCAAAGCTGCACGTGGTCTGGCCAAACCATTCAATCCCAAATCCAAGGCACCTGAGGCCATTTTGAAAGACTGAGAATTTAGAATTCCGCCAAGTGGTTTTCGGACAGGAATTGTGAGGGGATATTATATTGCAGACGGCCATAGACACGGCGTTTTTCCGAATAGGTGATGAACAGTTTCTTCCTGGCGCGGGTGATGCCCACATAGAACAGCCGTCTTTCCTCCTCGAGCTCCTCCAGCGAATCGATGGAGCGGCTGTGGGGAAGGATGCCTTCCTCCACCCCGACAATGAAAACGGCCGAAAACTCCAAACCTTTGGCCGAGTGCATGGTCATCAGGTTCAATCTGTCCACTTCCTCCTGCCCGAACTCGTAACCTGCCTCGATGAGGGCCACCGTGTCCAAAAACTCCGTCAGCGTTTTGAAATTGTAGGCCACATTGACAAGCTCTCGGATATTCTCCAGTCTGGAGCTGTCCTCCGGGTCCAGGTCGTCGTAAAGCTCGAGGTAAACGGAGTCCTTGAGGATGCTCTGGATGATCTTCTGCGGATTCTCTTTTCTGTCCTGTTTCAATGCCACTTCCAGTATCTGGCCGGACCTCCTTTTGCCGAGCTTCTCAATCCTTTGCAGGGAAACCTTGTCCCGCGGGTTCAAGAGGTACCGCAGGATGGCCACTATATCACGCACCTCCTTGCGTTCGTAGAAGCGGACACCTCCGTATATCCGGTAGGGGAGGCCGATGTTCAGGCATACCTCTTCGAAGGCGCGAGATTGGGCATTGGTGCGGTAAAGAACGGCCATATCCTTCAGTGAGCACTCACCGTTCAGATTAAGTTCGCGGGCTTTGTTGATGACAAAAAGAGCCTCGGACTCTCCATCCTCCGTTGGAACCACTTCGATCTCCTCCCCGCCGTTATTATCTGTCCAGAGCTTCAGGATGGGGTGGGTGGTGTTCTGGGATATGATGCCGAAGGCAAAATCCAGGATGGGCTGGGTGCTGCGGTAGTTCCTTTCCAGGCTGAAGACCTTGGCTTCGGGAAAATCATCCTGGAATTTTTGCAGGTTCCTGAAGTCCGCTCCACGCCACGAATAGATGCTTTGGGAGAAGTCGCCCACAATGGAGATGTTCTTGTACCTATCGGCCAGTTTCCGCGCCAGGACATATTGGGCGTGGTTGGTATCCTGGTATTCGTCTATCAGAATATATCGGTACTGTTCCTGAAGCTCCCTGAGAAGGTGCGGCCTCTCGTTGAACAGTTTGACGGTCTCCATCAAGAGGTCGTCGAAATCCAGGGCATTTGATTCCTTCAGCCGCTTCTGATACTCGGCATAGATGGTGGCGGTTATCTCCTCGTATATGTTGCCGGCCCTCCCTGCCAAGTCTGCCGGGGTCAGAAGCTGATTCTTGCCCTCGGAGATCTTATACAGCAGGGAAGCGGGGGACATTTTAAGCTTAAGGTTGCTTTCCTTGACGATGTCCTTCATCAGGTCCTTCTGATCGTTGTCGTCGAAGATGGCAAAGTCCCGGTCGGCCTCTTTACCGACCCCGAACCGTCTTAAGAGCCTGGCACAGAAGGAGTGGAAGGTGGTGGCAGTGATGAGTTCGGGGTTGTGCTCGCGTGCGATATACCTCTTAATCCTTCTCTTCATCTCATCTGCCGCCTTGTTGGTGAAGGTCAGCATCAGGATTTGGTGGGGACTGACCTTTTTGGCATCCAGAAGGTACATTGCTTTGTAAGTCAGTACCCTGGTTTTGCCGCTCCCGGCCCCGGCCAGGATGATGCACGGGCCTTTGGAGTGTTCCACGGCTCTCAGCTGTTCTTCGTTGAGATGCGAAAGGTAAGGAAAATCCATATCGTGTATAATCTTAACATATGAGAAGCTTTACCGTCATAGCCAACTTCAAAGCCGAGCTCGACGGTAAAGGCGCCCGGACTTGGATCGAAGCCTTCCGAGAGGAGGTGCGTCGGGTCAATTTGGCAGGAAAGACGATCGTTCTTTGTCCCCCCTATATTTACCTCGAACAGTTCAAGAGCCGTCTGGACGACTCCCTGCCTGTCTATCTAGGTGCCCAGGACGTTTCCGGCCATGATACCGGTCCATATACGGGAGAAGTGACTGCCGCCATGCTTTCGGGCCTGGCAGACTTTGTCATCATCGGCCACTCCGAGCGGCGCATGAATGCCGGTGAAGCAGAACCCCTCATCCAAAAGAAGATCTACCAGGCGAATGCCCATGACCTGAAGGTAATCCTCTGTACGGAAAAATCGGAGGAGTACCGGGGCGACATCCACTGTCTGGCATACGAACCTCTCTCGGCCATAGGCACCGGGCGTCCCGCTTCGCCGGTCGAAAGTTATGAGCATATGGAAACCCTGAAAAAGGTCATGCCAGCCGAAAACTATCTTTATGGAGGGAGCGTTGACAAAGACAACGCCCTCGAGTTTACCGCCGCCGGCTTTGACGGCCTTCTGATCGGGAAACGATCTCTTGATCCGGGCCATTTCCTGAAGATAGTCGAGGCATTGTGATAGAATGTATCACATATGGACCTTTCCCTGATCATCCTCTCTTACAACACCAGAGAACTGACCGGAAAGATGCTGGACAGCCTTTTCCATTGTATGGAGAGGACCAAGCTCAAGTATGAGGTGCTGGTCCTGGACAACAATTCCCAGGACGGGTCGGTCAAATACCTGAAGCAGAAGTTCGGCAGCCGGATCAGGCTTATGGCTTCCTCAAAGAACATGGGTTTCGGCAAGGGCAATAACTACTTGGTCAGGCACGCCAAGAGCGATTACCTACTGTTCCTGAATTCGGACACTCTCGTCTTGGACAACGCGGTGGAAAAACTCTACCGGTTCTACCGGCAGAAAGAGGGACGTTTCGCCTTCGTGGGTGCCAAACTTCTTAATCAGGACCAGACGCCCCAGCCATCAAGCGGGCCTTTCTATTCCCTGCCAGTTGTATTTGCCGCCCTTTTCCTGAAGGGGGACTACTGGGGGCTGACGCGCTATTCCCCGGCCAAGGTCAGGGAAGTGGACTGGGTCTCGGGAGCCTGCTTTATAACCCGGAAGGACCATTTCCAAAAAGCGGGTGGCTTTGACGAAAACATATTCATGTATATGGAAGAGATAGACCTGTTTTTAAGGGCCAAAAAAGTGGGCTTGAAAGTCGCCTTTTATCCGGATAGCGTCTTCATCCATGTTGGTAGTGCCTCATCCGAGAGTAGAAAACAGCCCATATTAAATGTCTATAGAGGCTTCATCTATCTCTATTCGAAACACTTTGGCCGTTTGCAGAACAGGGTACTGAGGCTGATGTTGAAATGCAAGGCCGCGGTCGGTTATACTTTAGGAATACTATCCGATAACCGGTATTTAAAAGAAACATATGCAGAAGCTCTTAAAATGGTTTAAGGACATGGAGTTCGGCCTCCTGCACGTAGTGCTCTTGGCCTATGTCTTCTTGATCCCTATCTGGCCGAAGCTGCCTCTGATGCGTATCGAATATACCTATGTGGCCATCAGATATGAGGACGTGTTCATCGCTTTGACAGTGCTCGTCTTCCTGTTCGAGCTTTTACGACGGAAGGTGACGCTGAAAGGAAATCCGCTACTATTTGCCATCCCCTTATTTTGGGTGATTGTTTTCGTTTCGGCCATGGTGGGTCTTTTTGTCCTCGACACCGTCATCAATCTTGATCTTGCGGTCCTCAACAGCGCCCGCCGGGTGGAGTATATGATCATCTTCTTCATCGCCTTTGCCGCCATCAAGAATACCAGGCAGGCCGATTTTTTCCTGAAGAGCATGCTGGTGGTCCTTTTCCTAGTCAGCACGTACGGCATCGGCCAGAAATTCTTGGGATGGCCGGCTATCCAGACCATGAATCCGCACTATGCCAAAGGATATCTCCTGACCCTGGATGCGAACGCCCGCATCTCATCGACATTCGGTGGGCACTATGATTTTGCCGCCTACTTAGTGCTGTTGATGCCCCTTGCCGTGGGTATGTATCTGGCCACGGAGCGGACAAGGTATTTCCTGATCTTTGTTGTCGCCCTGGTCTCACTCATCCTGACCGCTTCACGGGTCAGTTTCGTGGCTTATCTGGTCTCTATCCCGGCTTTCCTGCTTTTTTTCCGGAAGTTCAAGTTGATTATGGTGGTGGTGGTGCTGACGCTTATATTGTTACCCCTGTCCGAGAACCTGACCAAAAGGATAAACCGCACGTTCAGGCAGGAACTGGTCTGGGTGAATGAAGAGGGGAGTGCCATCGTCCCGCGGGAGATCACGGCTGACGATCTGCCGCCGGGGGATTTTGTCATTCAGGACAAGGGCGGAGAAGTTAATACCGAGGGAAACCGTAAACAAGTGGACCTGGTAAAAAAGGAGCTAAGGAAGCAGCTGGTCGAGGATGCCAATAAGAAAGGACAGAAGCTCACGGATGAGGAACTGGAGAGAATGGTCAACGAGGCGTTCAGTAAGTTCACGCCGGTCAGTTCGGTTCTGCCGGACATCTCCTTTGCCACCAGGCTACAGGTAGAATGGCCGAGGGCTATCGGTGCTTTCCTGAAGAACCCGCTCCTGGGCACAGGACCCTCCTCGATCACCGAAGCCACGGACAACGATTACCTGAGGGCGCTCGGGGAGGTCGGTTTGTTAGGGTTCGCCGCTTTCTTTTATATCATCGGAAAGATTATTTTCCTGTTATTTCTCAAAGCCAAAGAACTTTCCGGTAAGGCCAGATACATCTACTGGGCGGTTCTGTTCGGGATTTGGGCGCTTCTCGTGAACGCCCTCTACATTGATGTTTTCGAAGCGTCCAAAGTGGCTTTTGTGCTGTGGTTCCTGGCCGGCCTGATGATAAAGACCACCTATCTGCCGGCCAAGAAAATTGACAAACAATTCGGGGGCAAATAACATGAAACAGAAAGTAAAAGCCACGTATTGGCTTCTCCTGGCCCTGGTCCTGATCGGGCTTTTGTTCAGGCTGTACAAGGTGGACAATTCCCTGACAGAATGGTTTTCCTGGAGACAGACGGATACTGCCGCTGTCGGGAAATTTTTCCTCAAGAACGGCTTTAATCTCCTGCGGCCGCAGTATTACGACCTGTCCAACATCCAGTCGGGGATGGACAACCCTCAGGGCTGGCGGTTCGTGGAGTTTCCGCTGTACAGCGCGGCTTTCGCTTTTTTGTACCAGGCCATCGGTCTTTTCAGCTTTGAGGTCTGGGCAAGGCTCGTCACTATCGTCCTGTCCCTGACCACCCTGGCAGTCGTCTATTACCTTCTGGATCAGGAATACGGCCGGTGGGAGGCTTTCTTCGGGGGGCTGTTCTTTGCCATCTCGCCGTTCATAGTTTTTTATTCCCGGGCCATCCTGCCGGATATGCCGGCGGTGTCTTTGGCAATGATGGCCGTTTTCTTTTTCTACCTTTTCGCAAAGCATCATCGAGGATGGGCTTTTCCGGCCGGGACGGTGTTTTTTGCCCTGTCGCTGTTAGTGAAGCCCACTGCGATTTTTTTTGCCATCATCCCCCTCTACCTGATCCTGACCGGCAGGCAAACCCGGACAAAGAAAATAATCCTGTCAGGCTTGTTCCTGGCCCTTTCGGCCCTGCCTCTGATGTGGTGGCGCAACTATATTAAGGGCTTTCCCGAAGGGATACCGGCCAGCCAGTGGCTCTTGACCTCGGCCAATACTCCAGCCGGACTGCAGAATATTTTCCTCCGCCCGGCTTTTTTCAGATGGATCTTCTTTGAGCGGATAAATAATTTGATACTGGGTGGATTCATGAGCTTTTTTGTCCTCCTAGGGCTCCTGATCCCCCATCCTGGCCATAAATCGGTCCTGCATTATGTCATGGCGGCCGGTATGGTGCTTTACCTGTTTACGTTCCAGGGAGGGAACGTGCAGCACGAATATTACCAGACCCTCATTACCCCGGCCTTGTCCATGCTGGTCGGAGTGGGAGCGGGCGCCTATCTGAGACAGAAGAAGGCCGGTTATATGTTTGTGCGGGCGATCGTGGTCATCGCTATCTTTGTCGCCTCTTTTTTCTACTCCTTTTACCAGACGGAGAACAACTATAACGAGAGCCCGCACCAGCTCCTGACGGCAGACATAATCCGTTCCCTCACCAGGTCGGACGACATAATCGTGACCGACACCACCGGTGATACCACCCTTCTTTATCTTTCCGACAGGCGTGGCTACCCAGCTCCCTATAAAGATACCGAGGAACTGAAAAAACAGGGCGCAAAATATTTTGTCACCTCGGATCTGTCTTACAAGGAGCGCTTCCAGGGCCGGTACCGACTGGTCTTTGAGAACGACCAAGTTCTGATTTTCGCTTTATGAAGATCTTGATGCTGACCCCCTACCTCCCGTATCCGCCTTCGAGCGGCGGGCAGGTCCGCACCTACAATCTGCTTAAATACCTTAGCCGCAAGAACAAGATCACCCTCATCTCCCTTTACAAGTACGAGTATGAACGGAAATACCTCAAGCACCTGCAGCGGTTCTGCGAGCGTATCTATTTATGCAAAAGGGCCGAAAAGCCCTGGCAGCCGAAGAACGTCCTGAGGGCGATATTTCTGGACAAGCCTTTTCTGGTCGTGAGGAATTTTTCCTCGGAGGCCAAAGAGACCGCTGAGAACCTCTTAAAGAGGGAGCAGTTCGATGTCATCCATGCCGAGACCTTTTATATCATGCCCCACCTGCCCGAGACCAAGGTGCCGGTGGTTCTGGTGGAGCAGACCATCGAGTATCAGGTATACCAGCACTTCGTTGATTCCTTGCCTTTTTTCCTCAGGCCTGTCTTCCGGCTGGACATCCTGAAACTGATCCGCTGGGAAAGGTACTATTGGCGAAAAGCCAGTCTGGTGGCGGCGGTCTCGGAATCAGACCGGCAGAAGATCAGCCGGCTTGAGCCGAAGGTCAAGCCCATTATCATCCCTAACGGGGCAGGCGATGAAATGCTTGAAATACCGCTGAAAGGAAAATCGCTCTCCCAACCCAAACTGTTCTTCATCGGCAACTTTTCCTGGCTGCAGAACGTGGAGGCGGCCAACATTTTGATTAAAGAGATCTACCCATCCCTGAAACAGGAGATCCCCAATCTGGAAGTGGTGATCGCCGGCCAATACGCCAACAATAAGCTCGGGAGAACCGTTTCCCGTCGTTTGAAGATCGTTGATATCCGGCCCGATGACACGGAATCGGTAAAAAGGCTTTACCGGGAGGCAACCCTGTTCATAGCCCCGATATATGGCCCGGGCGGGACCAGGCTGAAGATCCTGGCTGCCATGGCGGCCGGCCTTCCGATAGTTTCTACGCAGGTCGGGGTGGAGGGGTTGGCCCTCAAAGACGGGAAAGATGTACTGATTGCGAACCGCCCCGGAGAATTCAAGGAGAGGATCACCGGCATCCTGTCCAACGAGAAGCTTTTCCGAAAGGTCCAGAAAAACTCCTACGGAATAGTCAGGGACAAATACAGTTGGAAAAATATTGCCGGCAAATTGGAGCAGGCCTACGACTCCCTGAAGTGACTAATATGAAACTGGGAATTGATATTTCACAGATAGTCTACAAGGGCACTGGGGTAGGCAGGTATGTGGACGGACTGACTAAAGCGATTCTGGCCCATGAAAAAGAGCATCACTGGACCTTTTTCTTCTCTTCACTGCGCCGGAGGCTTGATTCTGGTATTGAGAAGGGTATATTGGAAAAGGGTTTCGAATTAAAAAAGTTCCAGCTGCCGCCGACCCTTCTGGCTTTTTTGTGGAACAGGTTACACCTCGTTAATCTGGAAACATTTGTCGGAAAGCTCGATTATTTTATTACTTCGGACTGGACAGAGCCGCCGGCAAAAACCGCCCGGAAAGCCACCGTGGTGCACGACCTTGTCTATCTGCGCTATCCGGAGACGGTCGAGTGGGGGATACTGAAGAACATGCAGAACCGGCTTGTCCGTGTGACCGAAGAATCTTCCATTATTATTGCCGACTCAGAGAGCACTGCCCGGGACCTCACAGAATACCTGAATGTGGAAAGCCGTCGGGTGAAAGTGGTCTACCCAGGCGTGGAAGTGGATGAACCGACAGCGGCCGATATCAAGAACGCCAGGCAGAAGTTCGGACTGGACGGCCCTTTTATTCTCACGGTCGGAAAGCTCGAACCCCGCAAAAATATCAGGCGCCTCATCCAGGCATTCCTGGACCTGGGAAATAGCGACCTAGAACTTGCCATTGTCGGTCCGAGCGGCTGGGACGATCTCAAGACCCAGGCAAAGAATGTCAAGTTCCTCGGATATGTCAGCGACAGGGAGCTTTTTTCGCTCTACAAAAGCAGCCTCTTTTTTATTTTTCCCTCGCTTTGGGAAGGGTTCGGCTACCCCCTGGTCGAGGCCATGAAGCTCGGAACGCCGGCGGCGGTATCTGAGAACTCCTCCCTGAAAGAGATAGGCCGGGGAGCGGTACTATTTTTTGACCCGGCGAATACGGACAGCATTAAAAACGCGATACAGAAGATGGCCGGCAGCGACAGTCTTCGTAGGGGACTGTCCAGAAAAGGGAAAGAGCGGGCCAAAGAGTTTAGCTGGCACAAGGCGTATGATCGGATTATCAGTATCCTGACAGCGAAATGATCCTCGGGATTGATGGGAACGAAGCCAATGTGGCCCAGCGGGTGGGAGTTTCCTGGTACGTATATTACCTGCTCCGTGAGTTGAAAAAGCGGTCGGGCGAAACGCTCGAGGTAAGGATTTTTCTTAGAGAATCTCCCCGCTCAGATCTGCCCTCCCCATCCAGCCACTTTCGGTACGTTGTGGTCGGCGGGTCTTTCCTTTGGAGCCAGATATGGTTGCCGATGAGGCTTTTTTTCCGGGAGCGCGACCTGGATGTGTTCCTGTCTCCGGCCCACTATGCCCCGAGATTGTCGCCTGTTCCCACGGTGGTGGTTGTCCATGACCTCTCCTTCTTTTATTATCCGGATAATTTTCTGAGGAAAGACCTTCTTAAACTCAAGAAATGGACGGGATATTCGGTCCGCCGGGCAAAACGGGTCGTCGCCGTTTCCAGAACGACAGCCGACGACCTCTCCAAACTCTATGGGATACCCCGGGAAGGGATCGAGATTGTCTATAACGGTTACGAACCCGTCCGGATCCCGGAGGTCCGGCCGCAGTTCGGGGTGAGTAAGCCGTTTTTTTTATACATCGGCACGCTCCAGCCCAGAAAGAACCTGGTCAACCTCATCCTGGCCTTTGAAAAGTTCACAACCAAGCACAAAAACCGCCACTTCCTGTATATCGTCGGCAAGAAAGGCTGGTTATATGACGAGATCTTCGATCTCGTCAAGACCAGGAAGCTTGAGGATAAGGTTTTTTTTACCGATTATCTGAATGAGGGGGAAAAACAATATCTCCTGAAGCGCGCAGAGGCACTCGTGGTGCCGGGCTATTATGAAGGGTTCGGTCTGCCTGTTCTTGAGGCCTTTGCCGCCGGTACGCCGGTTATTGCCTCCCAAAGCGGGGCCATTCCGGAAATTGCCGATCAGGCGGCCCTTTACTTCAATCCTGCTGACGTGAATGAACTGGCGGCCAGGATGGCCGAGATAGACAAGCTCGGTAGCGCCCTAAGGAAGAAAGGGGCGGAGAGGCTAAAACGTTATTCCTGGCAAAAAACGGCCCGGGAAATTATGGAGATATGCGCAAAATGTTGATTCTTGTCTGCAGACAAACACCGGGCGGTCTGGTAACATAATACACATTATCAGTTAAAGATAACAGCATGGCCGAAAATCATGACCCTGTGGCACAGGCCGATGAAGAAACACTGTACTCGTTCGAAAAGAACGAGCGGGAAAAGGTAAAGATACGGAAAACAGTGTTCAAGGGCAAAGAATATCTGGACATCCGGATCTATGTCACCGGTCCGCAAGGTGAGGAGATCCCCACTAAAAAAGGGATCAATCTGCCGCTGGACTTGGCCGGAGAGCTGAAGAAGGGAATAGTTAAGCTTTGATCTTCTGCAGGTAACCGAGAAGCGATTCCCGATCGTTCCTCAAATTGCCATCTGACACCTCTTGGAAAACCTGGTCCAGGATGTCGCCCACCCGGGGGCCGGGCTTGATGCCAAACACTTTCATGACGTCGGTTCCGTTTATCTTCAGGTCATGAACGGTGAACGGTTTCTTTTTGGCCGCCGCGAGCTTTTTCTTGAAAAGCTCCAGTCTCCAGGAGGTTGGTCTGGAGCCGGAGCCTATCCTGTCCGCCACCCTCAGGTCCAGGATGTCGTCTAGATTCTCTTTGCCCACCTGCCTGATAAGGCGCCGGAGGGCCTTTTCGGTCTGGTTTTCGTTAACCGAGAACTGGTGGTAGCGGACGAGCTTGGTCAGTCTTAAGATGTCTTTTTTGGAAAGTCTGAGCCTTTGGCCGATCTCATAAGCGATCTCTGTGCCGACAATCTCATGATTGTAAAAAGTGACCACCCCTTCTGGGGTCACTTTCCTGGTCTGTGGTTTGCCGATGTCATGGATAAGCGCTGCCAGTCGGACGATGGGATCCGGGTTGGCGCATTCTGCCAGCGTATTCAAAAGGTGCGTTCCAACATCGTAGATGTGGTGCCTTTTCGGACTGGCCTGACCCACACCGAACGTCCCGATCAGCTCCGGCATGAATATCTCCAATAGACCGGTGTTCTTCAACAACATCACCCCTTCGGACGGACGGTCGCTTTTGATGATCTTCAGGAACTCATCCCTTATCCGTTCGAAACTGATGTTTTTTAATAATCTGGCATTCCGACCGATGGCCATGAGCGTTTTCTCTTCGATGTCGAAACCTAGTTCCGAGGCAAACCGGATCGCTCTCATCATTCTGAGGGCGTCCTCGGTGTACCTTTTGTCGGGGTTACCCACCGTCCGGATCATTTTATTCTTGAGATCTTTTATACCTCCGAACTTGTCTATGAGAACAGTGCCGTCAAAAGCCATTGCATTGACAGTGAAATCTCGCCTTTCCAGGTCCTCCGACAGGCTTTTTCCCCAGACAACCTTGTCGGGATGGCGGAAATCCGTATAGCGGCTCTCGGTCCGGAAAGTGGTGACCTCGAATACGTCCTGCTCGTCGTATTCGCCCGTCTTTAAACCTACCGCCCCTGCGATGTCCTTCAGCGGAAAAAGGACGGTCCCGAACCTGTTCTCATATCTGCCCTGCGGTAGAATTTTCAGCATCTCTGGGGGAGTGGCACTGGTCGTGAAATCAATGCCCTTGGTGTCCGCCTTCCTGTCTAAGAGCGAATCCCTGACGAAACCGCCCACCACATAAATCTCAAACCCTTTCTGGCGCATGAAAACGAGGAACTTGGTGGCCTTGGGCGGTAGTTTTATATCCATGATCTGTGCTAATATAAAATATGCTTTTTAAGGTGTTTGAAAAAAGTCCCCGAACGCTGTCCGTTGAAGATATTATAGCAATAATCCTCAGGAAACGGGGCCTCGGGGATCATGAATTCCAGACATTCCTCAATCCGAAACATCCGGCGGAGTATTCTCTCTATGACCTTGGTATAAAAAAGATGGATTTCCAGAAAGCCCGGGACAGGCTGAAAAAGGCCAAGGCGAACAAGGAGAGCGTTGTCATCTATTCGGACTACGACGTGGACGGGATCACCGGAAATGCGATCGTCTGGGAAACGCTTCACAGACTCGGCTTTTCCGTTATGCCGTATATAGGCAACAGGCATGCGGAAGGTTACGGTTTTTCGGAAACTGGGATAAAAAATATGACCGAGAAGCTGAAACCCTCCCTGGTCATAGCGGTGGATCACGGCCTGTCCGCCGAATCCCATATCCGGGAACTGAAAAAGAAAGGGGTCGACGTCATCGTCCTTGATCACCATCTGGCCAAGGACGGCTTGCCAAAGAGCGCTCTTTCCATCCTGTTCAGTCGGAAGGTGAGCGGCGCCGGCATTGCCTATTATTTTGCAAAAGAATTGGATCAGGCTTTGGACGAGCACCACCTGGTCTATGCCGGGATAGGAACGATAGCCGACGTGGTCTCCCTGAAGGGTATAGCCCGGTCTTTGGCCTACCACGCCCTCCGTTCAATGCCCAGGGTCAGACAGGTTGGTTTCCGGGAGCTTCTGGATTCGGCCGGGATAGGTAGCAGAAACAGGTACGGCACCTATGACATTGGATTCATCATTGGCCCCAGGCTGAATGCGGCGGGGAGGTTGGGGAACGCCATGGACGCTCTCAGATTGCTCTGTACCAGAAGCCGCAGCCAGGCCAAGCGACTGACTGCGCTCCTGGAGCAGGTCAATTCCTTGAGGCAGACAATGGTCCGCAAACAACTTGCCATGGCGGAAAGGCAGATTATCCTGCAGCAGAAGGACCCTCTCCTGATGGTTTTTTCTGAATCATTTGATGAAGGGGTGGTAGGGTTATTGGCCGCCAGGCTCTCGGAAAAATACCGCCGACCGGCCTTTGTCGGTTCCATCCGGAACGGGTCCGTCAAAGGGTCGGTTAGGGCAGCAGACGGCATTAACGTGACCGAACTTCTATCCGAGAGTGCCGACCTGATGAGCTCTTACGGCGGACATGAAAAGGCGGCCGGCTTCCTGTTCGAGACCGGCAAGATCGATGAGGTGAGAAAAAGGCTGTTGCAAGTTGCGGCCAAAGGCATTAAACTAGCTCCCATAGAGATGGATATAGACCTTGAGACCGGTCTAGGCAATATGACTCTGAAGCTCGCCTACGCGCTGGAGGGACTTGAACCTTTCGGTGAGGGCAACAGCCAGCCACTGTTCATGACCCGCCGTATAGAGATAGCCAATAGCCGGAAAATAGGCAAACTGCAGAACCACCACCAATTCATGTTCAGGGACCCCCAGACAGGCGTTTTGGTGAGAGGGGTCATGTTCAACAGCGACAAGCTCGCCGGCCGGGTGGATCTGAATTCACCCGTGACGGCCGTTTACCGACTGGTGGTTGACAGTTTCCGGGAAGAGAAACCCTCATTAATAATTCATCACCTGGAAAATAGTTGAGAAGGACGGGCAGTAAAAACAGACTGTTCATCGCCATCCCCCTATCTCCGGAAGTAGGCCGTCGCATCCTTGAGTATCAGACGAAACACGGTCGTCAGCCGATTAAGTGGATTCCCCAGGAAAGCCTGCATGTCACCCTCTTTTTTCTGGGCGAGATTAGTGAGAAAAAGAACCACAAGATCATCTACAAACTGGAATCCATGCTGGAGAAAAGGGAACCCTTCACCATGAATTTAGGAAAAATTAGCCTGTATCCTGCCAAAAAAGCCCGGATGGTCTGGGGGATGTTCAACAATAACTATGAGGAGTTCCGAGCCCTGGTCGGGGACCTGTCAGAACTTCTGGACGAATTCGTCAGGGCACAAGAGAGAAGCAAGGTCATCCCGCATATCACTATCGGCAGGCTGAAAAGCCGCGTGAGGTCCAAGAAGGTCCTTGAGGAAGTGCTGGAGCGGCCCCTGGCGGTCCGGGTGGAGACAGTGGTCCTGTTCCGCTCCCATCTCACGAGCGAAGGGTCGGTCTACGAACCTCTTTACAGTTTCCCTCTCATGGGTATATAGTATTAATACCCGAATATATTAATTGCACATATAGGAAATATTTCTTATAATTGATAGTTAGACATGCATCACATTACCATCACTTGTAAGTATTACCAAATTAAAAAGTTTGTCCTCTTTTTTTAGAGAACAAAAACAGAAACCCCGCCAAAAGCGGGGTTTTTTAACGGACGGAGAAAATTGAAAGGCGGTCGATGAAAGAATCAATAGTCATATCGGTGGGCGGGTCGCTCATAGTCCCAAATGGGGGATTGAACACCGATTTCCTGAATAAACTTAACAAATTTATCCGTAAAAATGTCTCCAGCAACCGCCGGTTTTTCCTGGTGGCGGGAGGGGGCACTACTGCCAGGCATTATATCGATGCCGGCCGGGAAGTCATCAAAAAGATCACTCCCGAGGACTTAGACTGGTTGGGGATACATGCCACCCATCTGAACGCGCACCTCTTGAGAACGATATTCCGGGACATCTCCCACCCGAGAATAGTGGAGAACTACGACCGCAAGATAACAGACCTCAAAGAACCGGTGGTTATCGGTGGAGGTTGGAAACCGGGCTGGTCCACGGACTATGATGCGGTCGTTCTGGCACAGGACTACGGTGCTAACCTCATCATCAATCTTTCCAATATCTACTGGGTCTATGACAAGGACCCGCGCAAATATAAGAATGCCACCAAGATAGAAAAGACCACCTGGGATTTTTATGAGACCCTGGTGGGCGACAAGTGGGTCCCGGGGCTGTCGGCGCCGTTCGACCCGGTGGCCGCCCAGCTAGCCAAAAGGCTGAATCTGACCACCATTATCACCAAAGGTGACGACTTCAGGAACCTTCAGCGCATCCTGGACGGGGAGAGCTTCAAGGGAACGGTCATCAGACCGTATGATATCTCGGCCGCTTATTACGACCGTCGCTACTATCTGGGGGAAAAGGGCGAGTACAAATACATAAAGGGCTTGAACCTTACCCGGAACGCCCTGCAGCAGGTGGCCGCCTGGTATAGGGCAATGTATATCAAACTGCACTTCAACCCCAAAACCCTCCTCGACGTGGGATGCGGGACAGGCGAGCTCGTGAGGGCACTCCGAAAACTCGGTGTCGATGCCAAGGGTGTGGAAATTTCCCAGGACGCGCTCGACTTGGCCAAAGAAGAAGTGAAGCCGTTCCTCGTCTATGGTGATGTCACCAAGATCCCCTTCAAGGAAAACGCCTTCGATATGGTGGTTTCGTTCGACGTTCTGGAGCACTTGGAGAGGTCAAAACTGAAGCAGGCGACCAAGGAGTCGGTCCGGGTGGCGAGAAAACAAATCCTCCACAAGATATTTACGAGGGAGAACAGGGTTCTGGAACTTTTTCATGGTGAAGACCCCTCCCATCTCTCCGTCTTTTCACAGGGTTTCTGGGACAGGCTGTTCATGAGCATTCCCAACGTTTCCGTGGCCCGCAAGTTCTTCCGCCTCCCTTCTGTTGTCGAAACCGTCTATCTCCTGAAGAAGAACTAAGCTCAATGAGGACAATATTGATAAAATAGTTCCATGTATCTGTCTTCGCTATCCCTTTCGGGATTCAGGAGTTTTGGCCACAAGCGGTCTTTCGAATTCAACCCCCACTATAACCTGATCTTCGGGAAGAACTCGGTCGGTAAGACCAACCTTCTGGAGGCGATATATTATCTGAACAAGGGCAAGGGTTTCCGGGAAAGCAAGGGGGAGGAGCTCATCAAGGAGGACGGGGATACCGCCCTTATAGAAGGCCGCTTTGTGAACGGCACCGCCAGCACCAGCCACAGTATCAGGCTGGAAAAGAAAGGCCCGGTCGTCAAGAATTTTTTTCACAACCAACTGAAAAAGGATCTCAAGGATTACAAGAAGAGGGCGGTGCCCACCGTGCTTTTTCAACCGACGGACCTTGACCTCATAGTCGGTCCGCCGGCCGTACGGCGCAGCTTCGTAGACAGGATCCTCTCTGACACCGACTTCCAATATTTCCAGGCGAAGACCAATTATGAAAAAGGCCTTTACAAGAGAAACAAGATCCTGGAGCACCGAGAAAAATACCCGGCCGGCAGTCTTAGGGAGGTCCTGGATTTCTGGGACAATTTTCTGGAAAAAGCGGCCAGCTATCTTACCCAGGAAAGAGGTAGGCTCTCCGCCTTTATGAACGATCATCCCCATCTCAACGGAGCGGAATTTGCCGTGGAGTATCTGGGTAGCTCCTTCACCAAAGACAGGGCACGGGAGATACTAGACCAGGAACTGAAGTACCGTAAAACTTTGATCGGTCCTCAGCTGGACGAGTTGGCCGTCTATAAGATGGAAGGCAAAAGACGGAAGGAACTGTCCGTCTATGGGTCCAGGAGCGAACAGCGTTTGGGTGTCCTCTGGCTGAAGGTCAACGAGCTCCAATATTATCACCAGGTCTTCGGCCGAAAGCCCATGCTCCTGATGGACGATATTTTTTCCGAACTGGACCTGGAAAACAGCCGGAAAATAATGAGGGTGGCGAGGGATTTTCAGACCTTTATTACCACTGCTCACCTGGAGATACTTTCCCTGATAGATTTTCCGGTGAGCACGATTGAACTTAAATAGATGTTTTGCTATAAACTTTGTTTATGATAACGTTCTCGGGGGTCAGCAAAAAGTTTGGTGACAAAACAGTCATCTGGAGCCTTGATATCAATATCCTCAAAGGCGAGATCGTTGGCTTCCTGGGCCCGAACGGTGCCGGCAAGACCACTACCATGCGTCTTATGCTCGGTTATTTGAGACCGGCCGCCGGCAGGATTAGGATTGGCGGTTCGGATCCGGAGAGCGAACGGCTCGAGGTCAGCCGGAAGGCAGGCTATCTGCCGGAAAACAATCCCCTCTGGGTGGAAATGAAGGTCTTTGAGTATCTGGAATTTGTCGCCAGGATGAAGGATGTCCCACCGGGTGAAGCCGTACCGGCGGCCGTTAAAAGCTGCGGCCTGGCGGAAGTGTTGACGATGCCTATTGAACAGCTGTCGCGCGGCTACAAACAGAGGGTCGGGATGGCCGCCGCCATCATCAACGACCCGGAGATCCTTATCCTGGACGAACCGACGAGCGGTCTGGACCCGGTCGAACAGGAGAAGATCAGGGGAATGATCAGGTCATATCGAAGGAAAAAAACGGTCATTATCTCCACCCACGTTTTGTCCGAAGTTGAGGAGATGTGTTCCAGAGTGGTCATCATCAGCCGGGGTAGAGTGGTGTACGACGGTTCGGTCCCCAAAAAGAAAGGTGCTTTGAGTAGTATTTTCAAAAAAAAGATCAGCGCATGAAGAAGATAAAACAGATTGCCCTCAAAGAACTCGGTTTTTACCTGAACAGCCCGATAGGCTATATAGTGATCGGTGGGTTCGTTATCCTATTGAACTTCCTGTTCTGGAACGACTTCTTTCTGGTGGGGGTGTCGAGCGTCAGAGTACTATTGGACCTGATGCCCTGGTTGATGCTGTTCCTAATTGGGGCGTTCACTATGCGGATGTTTGCGGAAGAAAAAAAACTAAATACGATCGAGCTGTGGCTGACGTTACCGGTAGCGGAGGAGGAGGTGGTGGCAGGCAAGTTCCTGGGCGGCTTACTGATGATTCTTATCACCCTGTTATTGACGCTGACGGTGCCATTGACCGTAGCATTCCTGGGTCCGCTTTCCCTGACGGAAGTTCTCAGTGGTTACCTCGGGCTGGTCCTGTTCGGCGCATTCCTGGTGGCTTTGGGCGGACTGATCTCATCTCTGACCAAGAACCAGATCCTGTCGTTGCTCATGAGCATTGCCGCCTTCGTTGGCCTCGGCATGTTGGGCACGGAAACCTTCATCCGTTACCTGCCCGAGTCCATAGGCGAGGTTATGGTCTACCTCTCTCCCCTCTACCACCTCGAAACCTTTCTGAGGGGCTTGGTCTCATTCAGGTCACTGGTCTATTTCCTGAGCTTCACTTTCCTGTTTTTACAGATAACATTTGTCCTGTTAAAGGAAGGGGAGTAACTATGAGAATGAACAAACGGATCAAAAGCCTGGTCTTCATCGCCGCAGCGGTGGTATTGGTGAACATGTTCGTCTCGTTCCTGCCCTGGAAACTGGACCTGACCGCGGGCAGGACATACTCTCTGTCCCGATCCAGCCGGGATATTTTGAGTGGATTGGAAAGCCAGGTCAAGGTCACCCTGTATATCTCAAGGAACTTTCCCGCCCGTCTCTCTCCTCTCAAAAAAGATGTTTTTGACCTGATGGAGGAATACAAGGCTTATGGCAGGGACAGATTGACAGAGAAGCTTATTCATCTGGAACAAAATACGCGGGAGGAAGCCGATGCGCTGAGCAAAGGCATCAGCCGGCTGCAGTTCTCCGAAGTGGAGAATGATCAATTTTCCGTCAAAGTGGGCTATTTCGGGGCGGTGGTGTCAAGCGGGGACAGGCAGGAGGTGTTGCCCTCCCTGCTTGATCCTGCCACACTGGAATATGAACTGACCACCGCCATTCACCGGGTCAGCCGGAAGGAGACCCCGAAGATCGGCATTCTGACCAAGGAAACGGCAGACACTCTCGGCCTTTTCAGGGAGTTTATGGGCAAGCAGTTCGAGATCCGCGATGTCAACTTCGAGAATATGGATAGTTTTGTGCTGGACGCCGTCATCTACAAGGACGACAGGCAGACCGGCCTGACCGAGGAGGAGCGCGGGCGACTTGAGAAAGCGGCTGTTACCGGCCAGACCTTGCTTCTTTTTCTGGATGGCGTGTGGGTGGACAGGGTTCTTCAAGTGGTGCCGGCCCGCCATAACTTGAGGCCACTACTGGAAAAGTACGGGCTTGCTTTGGAGAGGAACCTTGTCCTATCAAACTCTGCTGAAACCGCCTCGTTCAATACCGGCGAGACCAATTTTGTGGCCAAATACCCTCTCTGGCTGAAGCTCGGAGGCAACTCGGTCAATAAGAGACTGTCATTCGGCATGAGCGGCACGACCGTCACCCTTCCCTGGTCGTCATCAGTCTCCCTGTCAGGCGGCAGGACGGAAAGCCTGATCACCTCACCCCCCGACAGTTGGGTACAGAGGGGGGACTTCAGCCTTTTCCCGGGCCAGATTCCCTTGGGCTCTGGCCGGCGGGATGGGGGTTTCACCCTGGCGGCCTCGGCGAAAGCAGGACAGGGGACCATCCTCCTAGTAGGCAACAGCCGATTTCCCGAAGACGCCTTCAACAGCGTGGACACCGGTAATATCCAGCTTATCGGGAAGCTCCTCGATTACTATGCTAACCAGGGGCTCCTGTCGTCCATTACCTTCAGGAATATCCGTTATGCCCCGATAAAAGAGGTTACCAATGCCCGGAAAGTGATGATCCGGTACCTGAACATGCTGGTACCAGTATCACTGTTTATAGGGTATGGCCTTTTGAGGCATTTGAGACGGGATAGGAGAGCAGGGCTCAAAGCAGACCTTTGAGTTTTTTTGCGCGGGAGGGGTGCTTTAATTTCCTGACAGCCTTGGCTTCGATCTGCCTGATCCTTTCCCGGGTGACATTGAACTGCCGCCCGACTTCTTCCAGGGTCCTCGGCTTGCCATCCTCCAGGCCGTAGCGCAGAACCAGCACCTTTCTTTCGCGGGGAGTGAGCGTATCAAGAACCTCGAACAGGTATTCCTTGATGAATTTGTTGGTGACATTGTCATAAATGCTGCTTTGGTTGGGGTCTTTGATGAAATCCTCGAGCGTGGCGTCCTCTTCGTCGTTGATGGCAGTGGAAAGGCTGGTAGTGCGCTGCGAAATCCGGAACAGGTTCTTGACCTCTTCCTCACTCATCTCAAGCTCTTTGGAGAGCTCTTTGACAGTTGGGGTGCGGTTGTATTTCTGCATCAGCCGCCTTTGGATTTTATAAAGTTTGTTGATGTTCTCGACCATATGTACCGGAATGCGAATGGTGCGTGATTGGTCGGCGATGGCACGGGTAATGGCCTGGCGAATCCACCAGGTCGCATAGGTGGAGAACTTGTAACCTCTTCTCCAGTCGTACTTTTCCACCGCCTTCATCAGCCCCTGGTTGCCTTCCTGGATCAGGTCCAGGAAAGACAGGCCCCGGCCGATGTGCTTTTTGGCCACTGATACCACCAGACGCAGATTGGAAACGATCAGTTTGTCGCGTGCATCCTCGTCGCCCTCCTCGTAATGCTTGGCCAACTGGATCTCCTGCTCAAAGGTCAGGAGGGGATAAGTACCGATCTCTTTCAGATAAATCTTGATAGGGTCGAGGGATTCGCCTTTCTCCAGCTTGATCATACCCTCAAGTTCCCGTTCCAGCTCCTCGGTGGTCTTTCTCGCCTCCTGTTCTTCCCGGGTGGAGACGTTCTCGAAAACATCGATCTTTTTTTCGAGGAGATAGCCGAACAGCCGGTCAAGCTCATCGATATTTTTTTCCGGCTGGGGGTAAAGGGTCAGGACGTCGTCCAAGACCACGAAACCGGTGTCAATACCCTCCTTGATGAAGTCCTGGACCGCTTTTGGGAATTTGCTTAAAGATGTTGCCATAATAAGCTATTTTATAATACGGAGAGGGCTTTGTCCACTTCATTTAGGGCTTTCAGGCTCTGATTCACGAGCTCTTTCTGGTCCTTTTCTACGAGATTCGAGAGTTGCCTCTTCAAGGAATATTTTTTGATGGAAAGGACGATTTTTTTTATCTCTTTGTCCCAGTTCATTTCCTCATTGAACGGCAGTTCAAGGAGATAGCCTTTGTCGTATGTCTCGACCAGTTCGGTCGGAAGCTCGCCGGGCAGGGTCTTTTGGAACTCGTCTCCGCTCTTTTGGTAAGCCTCCCTGGCCTTTTCCACGAGGTGGTAGGTGCTGGCCTGGTAATAGTCTTCTTTGGCCAGCGTTTGGGATGTCTGGTCGAAAAGGGCCTTTGGCTTGTCCGTCTGCAGGATGAGAGCGACCAGATATTCCTCGACGAGCTCCTCTCTTTTTCGCTTCTCCTTTTTCAGTTCCCGGAAATTTTGTTCAGCCTTCTTCTGCTGTTTTCTTTGGAACTGGGAGGCCGATCGTTTGATCGTCTCCAGCGGGATCTCGGTCTTGTCGGCCAGGTATTTTAAGTAATGGTCACGGAGGATGGGATTGAAAATGTTGTGCAAGTAGGGGAGCGTTTCGTCCACGACCGCCTTTTTGCCGTAGATGGTCGTCATATCCTGTTTGGATAGGGCGGAGTTGATAATGAACTCATAGATGGTCAGTTTGTTTTTGTAATACTCCTTGAAGGCCAGCGGGTTCTGGGTAAAGACATCAGCCGGGTCCTTGCCACCCTCTATGGTCAGTACCTCCATTTGGAAGTCGAATTTTTCCGCTTCCAGTATGCCCCGCCGGACAGCTTCATTACCGGCTACATCCATATCCAGAGCAAACACCAGCTTATTTGCCAGACGCTTGATCGTTCTCAGGTGGTCCGGGGTGACCGCCGAACCTTTGATGGCGACAGTGTTTGTGTAGCCGTTCTGATGAGCCAGGATGGTGTCGAATTCCCCCTCGGTCAGGATGACCTCGTTGTGGTCCTTAATGGTTTTTCTGGCCTGGTGGAGGCCGAACAGGTTCTCTCTTTTATGATAGACGGGCGTCTCGGGCGTATTGATGTACTTCGCCTCTTTTTTGTCCGGATCCAGGATCCGGCCGCCAAACCCAAGGACATTCCCGCGGATATCGGTCAGGGGGAACATCAGCCGGCCGCGGAAACGGTCGTAATAACTGTTCCTTTCACTTCTAATGGCCAGGCCGCTTGTCTGTATCTCTTCCTCACCGAAGCCTTTTTTTCTGAGAAATTTCAGAAGAGAGTCCCAGGAATTAGGGGAATAGCCCATCTGGAAATGCTTGATCGTCTTGGTGCTGACCCCCCTTGACCTGAGGTACGCCCTGGCCTTTTCTCCCAAACCATGCTTTTCGAGCAGGAACCCGTAAAAATCTGCCGCCAGTTGATTGATGGCAAAAAGCAGCTGTTTTTTTTCAAACGCCTTGTCTTTGTAGGCGGTAGCGGAGAGCCTGACCCCGGCCTGGTCGGCGAGAATCTTGGCCGCCTCGCCGAAGCTGACGTTGTCCCACTTCATGAGGAATTTGAAGATGTCCCCGCCTTCATTGCAGGCTCCGAAACAGTGCCAGATCTGTCGCTCGGGAGAAACGATGAATGAGGGGGTTTTTTCGGAATGGAACGGGCAGGGGGCTTTGAAATTCCTACCGGCCTTCGTGAGTGGAACGTGGGCGTTGATGAAGTCAACTATATCCAGCCTTTTTTTGATCTCTTCTAAAGGGTCCATAGACGTTAACGAAAACTGCTCATATTATACACATCTTTGACAAAACTGCCATTTACCAACGGTGTTCATATATCACACAGTAAGTGTACAAGGCTCACGTAATTCTTACGGTTTTGCCATTTTTTTTTGTTGGTCCGATGATAAAAGAATCACCTCTGACTGGGCGTTCCCGTCATTGCAGGGGAGCGAGAAAATCCGGTCTGTTCATTGAAAGGAGGTGGTAAACAGCTGAACACTTAGTCGGTCTGCCGTGAGCAGAAAAGGTTTGATGTCCGTGTTCGTTGACCAGCAAAAGATTTGTCACACCATAGGAGGTATACACATGGCCCGCAGGAAGAATAACCCGCAGCAACAGAGATCGCAGCAGTTTAATCGCGAGCGATCGATGGTGATCGGTACCGCCAAAAGGTACGCCCACGCGCTTCTCAACGGCGAGGACGAGAAGCTGAATGAGATGACCCTTTACACGGAAGGGGCCATCGGCAGCAAGGGCAGCAATGTGACCGCCCTCAGGGACGCTGGTGCGTCCCGCCTGAAGAGCATTGCCCATAACGGGAAAACCGCTTATGCGCTCTTCACCAATGGTGTGGGCGATCCGGCTTGCATCGCGATGTTCAACGTCGTTGACGGACAGCACGTGATGGGCGACTGGCAGGTGTTCCGCAAGATTTAGCGCCTTCCCCTCCGGTGATCTGACACCGGACCATCAAATGTGTTGGGAGGGGGCCCTCACCCCCTCCCAACCAACCCTATCTCATGAATTCCAGAAGACCGGTCACTTTATAACCGCGTTGAAAATACTCGCCAGCGATGAGTTTAGCCTCCTCCGTACCGTCGCAGGTCATAAAATGGGTATTGTTGCCACCTGCCTGGTGTACCAGGACACTATACGGGTATGGCAATCCATCCGTTTCGAGCGGCTCCCTGCTCGGGACGTGGACGATGGGGGTTCTCTCCGGGCTAAGATGACGGCCGAAAACCCTTTCCCCCTGGTTGTTGAAACTGAAACGTATCAGATTTATTCCCCACTCGGGATAGATGCCCAATGCCTCTTCCAGCATGTTGTGGCGGACCATCAACCGCCTGTCTTCGAGCACCTGTCCATACATGGGCCGTAAAGATTCCAGATATTCGTCGGCCGGAGGGAGCGGCCGGTATGGATAGCGCGCTGCACTTAACCCGTAGAGCCCGAAGAAAAAGCAGCCTTCATCTTCAGCCCTTTGCCAGTCTAATAGTTCAAGGTAATTGGTCCGGTTCCATCTTGGGATGAGGTCTGTGCGAATATCCGGGGCCCTCAGTGCAAACAACTCCTCTCCCCATCGGCGGGGGGGCGGACCGACCGTTGCCTTTGTTATATCCGGACCAACCGGAGGCGCTAATAATTCCCCCATAACCAGTGAAAAAAAATGTCTAAAAAAAGCCCTTGGATAGATAATAGCATTCCTCTTCTGGCAAGGGTGTAAGAAATAAACTTGATTTGTTTGCCAAGAAGTAATAATCTTATTTATATGGCAGGGTCCCGTGTTGGTTCGGCGAAGCTCAGGTACAACAAGCCCAGGGTCTATTCGAAAAAGATCAGTTTCCAGTTGTTCAATATCGGCTCCACGGCCAGAAATGCGCTCTTTGCATATCAATGTGTCGGCGGTCCCTGTGACGGGATGGACAATATCTGCAACTGTTCCTCTCCAGCCTGTCGGGAGTGGCCTAGCTGCTGACGGATAGCATCAGTCGGGATAAGCCTTCAGGTTCCTTGGCAAAAAACAGATAGTAGAACTCATCGAACTCCTGGACGAATTCATTTAGGGTACTCCAGTTTTCTTTGAAGCTTTTTTTGTTGGTGAGCATCAGATTTGTCAGCCTTGAGAAAAGAAAATCCTTGTTTTCGATCTTTTCTATCCGGAAGTCTTTGGCCTTTCTCAGAAAAAACAGCTTTTTGATCCCATACCTTTTATTGGTCCTCTCGATTTCCTCGTTTTTTTCCACAAAGGGGGTTTGATACAGGTAATACTTCCCCTTCTCCTTCTTGATGATGACGCTGTCGTCGGCGAGCGGGGGATGGGTTTTTCTGAGCAGGGACATGGTGGTGGATTTGCCGGCATTGGACCGCCCGGTAAAGACCAAAGCCTGATCCTGGAGACGACTGGCCGAGGCATGCAATAAGAAAAACCGTTTAGTGATGGACAGTTCCGTGATGATCTGTTTCAGGAGCATGACTATATGGCTGAAACTGATATGCTGGTAAGAAGTTATCTTGTTCCCCTCCTGGACATACAGGTTGAGGGAATGAATGGTCTTGTCCTCCAGTCGGGTGGGGAAGGTGACGATATTCCTTTTTATAAGTTCGATCTCATAATCGATCTTCTTCGGTTTACCGTCAACTATAAAGCCCCTGAAACTGTCGGCGATCGTGAATCTTAACTTGTTATAGAAATAGTAGTCGTCCGTTTTTTTGTACGGTGGGGTAAATTTGATTTTTAGATTGCTTCCGGCGATCCGGAGGTAGATCACATTCAGATTGGGCATGATTCTGCGGAGAGGGTGGGATTCGAACCCACGGTCCCCTTTCGGGGACACACGCTTTCGAGGCGTGCGCAATCGTCCGCTCTGCCACCTCTCCATATCCTCAGGGATATCTAATTATAGCAAAGGAAAGCCCTTCTGGGGAGGGCGCTATTTGAGGATCGGGTGCTTTTTGATGAGGGACAACTCTTTCCAGTGGCGGCCCAGACCGTAACGGTTTCCGGAGCTTGTCCGGGCCAGGAGTATGAGGACTAACATATAAATAATGTGTTCGTCGACAAAAGGGTTGTGCTCGGGCGGGAAACTCGCGGCATAGATGAGAAGCATCATCAGGCTGCCGCTGGCGGCGGCGATCTTCATCCCTATGCCTAAAATGAAGGCCAAACCAACCCCCAAAAGGCCAAGCATATAAAGCATGTCCACGAGCGGGTGGCCGGCCATACCTTGGAAAACACCGGCCAAAGGCCCTCTTGTTCCAAACTTCAGGAAACCCAGCGTAGGCGAATTGCCTTCTGTCCAAGGAAGCAGCTGTTCCAGGAACGCCCAGAGGAAGATGAAACCCATCAGGATACGTAACGCAGCGAGTATGTTGGCGGTGCCCGTGTCGTTCTTCATAGTTCTCTTGTGCCCTCAACGGGATTCGAACCCGTGTCTGCGCCGTGAGAGGGCGCTGTCCTAGGCCTCTAGACTATGAGGGCGGTGTGTGGTAAATTATACCAGATGCGAAACGACAACAGGAATCTTTTGACCCCCCAAGGCAGGCAGAAGCTGGAGAAGGAGCTTGAGGCGTTAAGGAAGGAACGGCCGGAGGCTCTCCAGGAACTCCAGCAAGCCCGGGCAATGGGAGACTTGCGAGAGAACAGCGCCTACCAGGCCGCCCGGGAAAGGATGAGGAACCTGGACCGCCGCATCACCCGGATCGCCTTTACGTTAAGGACGGCGACTGTTGTTGAAAAGACCTCGAAGGATGAAATCCAGCTTGGCAGCAAGGTCACTCTTGCAATCAACGGAAATGAGGTACAATATATTATAGTTGGCCGGGCCGAGGCTGACCCCAAAGAAAAGAAGATATCGGCGGAGTCGCCGTTGGGGAAAGCCCTGATGGGCAGAAGAAAGCAGGAGACAGTCAGGCTCGAAACGCCGGACGGCCGGACCGAATACAAGGTGCTAGACATTTCATAACCAGCTAAATCCATGCAGATCACAGCAGACGACCTGATCGGGCAGCGCCAGAGGCGCCTACTGAAGCTTCAGGAGTTCAAAAAGAAAGGGATCGATCCCTATCCGGCCAAAGCCCGTAAAGACCATCCAAACCAGTATGTCATCGACAACTTTGAGAAGCTGGAGAATAGGACGGTGACGCTCTCGGGAAGGCTCATGTCCTGGAGGGAGCACGGCAAGGTGATATTTGCCGACCTTCTGGACCAGACGGGACAGATCCAGATCTGGCTCAAGGCCGACTCCCTGGCCGGAAAAACTGCCGGAAAAGGAATGCTTGCCTGGGAAGACCTCAAGCTTTTGGATGCGGGTGACATTGTCGAGGTGACAGGCACGGTGACCAAGACAGCCAGAGGGGAAATATCCCTCCTGGTGGCCGGTACCAGACTTCTGGCCAAAAGCCTGAGGCCCATCCCGCGGGTCATCACCGACAGGGAAGAGCTTCTACGGAGACGCTATCTGGACTTATTGATAAACAAGGACAAGCGTGAGTTGTTTGTCAGGAAAGCCAGATTTTGGGAGGCTGTCCGGAGGTACCTGACGGAGCGGGGCTTCATCGAGGTCGAGACCCCGGTCCTTGAGCATGTGACCGGGGGAGCCGATGCCCGGCCTTTTGTCACGCGTCATAACGAATTGGACACTGATTTCTATCTGCGGATTTCCACAGAGCTCTCCCAGAAGAGACTGATCGGGGCGGGATTTGAAAAGGTGTTTACCCTAGGCCCCAACTTCCGCAACGAAGGCGTAAGCGAGGAGCACCTGCAGGAATACACCCAGGTTGAATGGTATTGGGCTTATGCAAACTACGAGGACAACATGAACCTGGTAAAGGAGCTCTTTCGGCACCTGGCCCAGGTCGTCTATGGTCGGACCAGATTTGAGTCCCGGGGATTTGTCTTCGACCTTGCGGACGAGTGGGAGATTATCGATTATACGGACATCATCAAGCAGAAACTGGGCATAGACGTTTTCAAATCGGCCGATGAAGAGATGTTGAAGGTTCTCAAGAAGGAGGGCGTCTCCCTCTCGGGTGTGATAAACCGGAACCGGCTGGTGGACAATCTTTGGAAGGTCATCCGCAAAAAAATAGCCGGCCCTGCCTTTGTGGTCAACGAGCCGAAATTCATGTCGCCCCTGGCAAAGTCAAGGACCGACAATGAACTATTGACCGAACGGTTCCACGTCATCCTAGCCGGCAGCGAGCTTGGCAACGGCTATTCTGAGATCAACGACCCCCAGGACCAGCTGGAGAGGTTCCTGGAACAGCAGAGCCTCCGCGAAGCCGGCGACGAGGAGGCGCAGATGCTGGATATAGACTACGTCGAGATGCTTGAGTACGGTATGCCGCCTGTGTCAGGCTACGGGCAGTCCGAAAGGGTTTTCTGGTTCTTTGAGGATATCTCCGCCCGTGAGGGGGTGCTTTTTCCCCAGCTGTCCTTTGAAGTGGACAAATTGACCGGGAAGATCTATGGTAACGATGTGATCCGGTTCACCAAACGACACCGTAAGGATTGATTTACCGTCCCATCCCGATCCCGAACTGGTGTATCAGCACGTTCACCGCTTTTTCCAACATATCGGGCTTAATGACCAGGTTCAGTTCCGTATATGTCGAGATGATCTCTGTCAGATTTATGTTGTTCAAGAACATCAGCGAACTGATGTAATAGATAAGTCCCGGTGTCTGGACCAGTTTCTCGTTGAAATGGATAGTGAGAAGGGCCAGGTTCGGGATCTCCTGCTTGTAAGGCAGGCGCTCCCTGATCTCTTTGACGTAGGATGGAGAGCAGACCACGTTAATCTCCTTCTCTCCAACCGTGAAACTTAAAAATTCCGAAACCAGCCTCTCTTGAATGGCGGAAATGCTTTTCAGGGCGGCCATGTCCTTGTCGACGACGAACTGCCAGATAGGAGCTTTGACGTTCAAGTCCTTGAGGTTTGACTTGACAATTCTGGACCAGCTTTGTTTCCGCTGCAGTTTTTTGGAGAGCCGGGCAAGGGCAACAACGATGCTACCCCGATTGACGGTCTTTTGGGTTCTGTTCTCTATGTCTTTGTGGATTGCTTCGCTGATCTTGGAGAGATTGGCAAGCTTTTGGGAAAGGACCTCGAAAAGAAAGGGATTTTCCAAAACCTTTCTCTCTACGGCGGTGCTTATGGCCAACATGTTACATATATAACAAATTGATATATAGCTGTATATTTTAACGGAAAAATAGGCTATGGTCAAGTTAACCCATATAATTGACATTTCAGTTCCATGTACCGATGTCGGAAATATATGCTTTAAGCTCTATCCGTGAATACGAGAACGATGGCGACCGGGATTACGAGTATATCCCGGGCCGGGGTTTCATGCTGGCGGCTGGTCGGCGGGAGCGCGGCTTGGTGGCCCTTCCCGAAACCGAAGGCCTGCGTCTCTTTGCCGGACAGATGGAGGAGATCCTAGAGGAAATGAACGTGGCCGCACCCGAAGCGGTCTTTTTTCCGAATGACCACTATCTCCTTGACGTGACAATCCGGGAACATCTGGATATTCTTAAGGCCCGGCTCCGGCTGGGTGAGCTTCATAAAGTGTTCCCGTATGCGAATACCGATGCCCTGAGGGACTGGGTGAACGACCTGCGTTATCAAGGATATAGGATAGATGTCCATATGGCACCCCGTGTGTATTCGGAGAGTCTCCGGCATCCCCAGCACCGGGGGGGCTGGGGAAGATGGGTTGATCGCCCGGACGAGCCTTCATTCCCTGAGCGGTGGGGTATCAGTTATCCAAAATCATGGATCGGAACCACATTATCCGAGACCATGGAGGCCTATCAGAGATTGACCGAAGAGACGGGGAGTGCAGAGGCATTTTTCAAACCGATATTTTCCTCCGGCGGATTTACCCTGGCCCCTGTCTCAAGTATAGAGGAGGTGGAGACGCACTACCGGAGACTGGCCGAAAAGGGTGTTTTGACCTTGTTCGATGCACCGGTTCCTGTGGAACTACAGGAAGGCCTATCCATTAGAGGACTGTACTCTGTCCAATATGCTGGAACAATGAATATTGCCCCGAATGGTTTGACCAAGCAAATTGAGCATAAGAATAAATGGGCAGGCAATATCTTCAACAGTAACCACGTGCCGCCCGAGATATACGGCCAGGCTGCAGAGAACTTCAGACGGTTTGTCTGGGGTTACGAACGGGAGACAGGACAGACACTGTCCGGTTATGGAGGACTGGATATGGCCGCAGTTGATGATGGAGAGCAACAATCGTTGTATGTCCTTGAACATAACGGGGGTCGCGAAGTGGGCGCCAGGCCAGGCATAGCCTTTGCTGAGATCTTTGGATTGATGGACCGTCCCTTTATGTTGAGAAAGATCCCGGCCTCTCTCGGATCGGACCTCAGGACATTCTGGCATCTTTTGCAGCGCGAAGGTTTGGCGTTCGATCCGGCCAGTCGGGAAGGCGTGTTTCCCCTTTTATTCCTTGAGGATAATAGTTTCCTGTTTGAGGTGAACCCGGATGAGAATGCCATCGGCCGGATGAGTGATGAAGCGATACAGGCCGGGATCAGGAGGGGCTATCTCTTAACAGGGACCTAGATTGTTGGTACAATAGCGTCTATATGCTGAACAGGCAAGACTATCTGAATATTCTCAACGCCAACCTCAAGAATAAAAACCTTTTCAAGCATTGTCTGGCTGTGGAGGCGGCTATGAAAACCTTGGCCAGGCATTTCCATGAGGATGAGAACAGATGGGGGCTTCTGGGCCTCATCCACGACGCGGACTGGGAGAAGACCGCCGCCGAGCCGGATAAACACACCCGGCTGACAGAGAGATGGCTAAGGGAGGCGGGCGAGGATGAGGAAATGATAGCGGCCCTTCTCTCCCATAACTACAAGAATAACGGTTTCCGGTCGCCGGAAAACCGGATGGAGTGGTCTTTATATACCTGCGATGAGCTGACAGGGTTGATAGTAGCGGTGGCGCTGGTCCGGCCGGACAGGAAGCTTTCTTCGGTCACGGTGGAAGCGGTCCTGAAAAAATTTCCCGCCAAGGCCTTTGCCGCTGGAGTGGACCGCAGTCAGATAGGGTTGTGCCGGGAGAAGCTCGGGATTGAGCTGCCCGATTTTGTGGCCATAGTTCTGAGGTCAATGCACGATATCAGTGATGAGCTTGGTCTATGAAACAGTTACTGTTAGCCACCACTAACCCCGGGAAACTGGCCGAACTGAAAAAAGGTTTGCGGCCGTTGATGAAAGCAGGATTTGAGCTGGTGACCCTGGCGGACTACGGGATCTCCGAAGACGTGGAGGAGACGGGCAAGACCTTTTCCGAGAACTCCCGCCTGAAGGCAGGATACTATGGCCGTTTGTCCGGTCTGCCCACCGTCGCGGACGATGGCGGATTTGTCATCGAAGCCCTGAACGGGGAACCCGGGGTCAAGTCCAAACGCTGGCTGGGCAGGGAGGCGACCGATGACGAGCTTATTGATTACACGCTGCAAAGGGTCAGATCTCTTCCCAAAGCGGAACGCAGGGCATATCTTGAGACCCACATCAGTTTTTATGATCCCCGCAGCGATAGGTATATGTCGGAGTCGGCCAGCATAAGCGGACACATCGCGGACAAACCTACTACCAAAAGAATAAAAGGCTTTCCATATCGGGCCCTGCTGGTGGTGGACAAGTTCGGTAAATATTACGATGAGTTGACCGAGGCCGAGCACGAAATAATAAACCACCGGCTCAAAGCCCTGAAAAGGCTGGTCGGGAAAATCAAGGAACACTATGCAAAGAGATCTTAAGGAAAAGGCGGCCAGACTGATCGCCGGTTACGGTATCGAGCCCAATACCCGAAATTTCGGCCAGCATTTCCTGACCGACAAAGCGGCCATCAGCAAATTCATCGCCGCCACAGATGCCGGGTCGGAGGATCTGGTGCTGGAGATCGGGCCTGGTTTAGGTTTTATCACCGAGGAGCTTGCCAAACGGGCCAAGCGGGTGACCGCGGTCGAGATCGATGAGCGGATGCGGCCTGTGCTCGGGAGCCTTGCCAAGAAGTATCCGAACTTTGAGCCGGTATTTGCCAACATCCTGGAGTGGGGACATTTCGATTATGACATCGTTTGCGGTTCCCTCTCCTACGCCATATTTGAACCCCTGTTGAAAAAATTGATCGGCCGCCCCTCTTTCAAAAAGGGGGCGTTCATAGTCAGCAAGAAGTACATGGACGACCATCAGGCAGGCGATGGTCTGCCGGCTTTAATGAGCGAGGCCTTTTTCCGGGTGGGGTTCGGGGATATTCTGACCAAAGACAGGTTCTATCCCGCTCCCCGCTATCCGGGGGTCATAGTCACCCTGAACAGGGAGGATAAAAGTGATTTTTACCATTTCATGCTAAAAGAGATTTTCCTGCAGTCCGACAAGAAATTGAAGAATGCCCTGCGGGAAGCCTTGATAAACTGGTTCGGGCGGCAAGGAAAAAAAATGACCAAAAAGGAGGCCAAAACCATCCTCAGACCTTTGATAGATCGGGACGAGTCCGATGAGGGAATATTCCAGGCCAGCGGTCCGTATATCGGCCGGGTCAAAAAATTCTTGAGGGATTACGAGCCGCGGACCGGCTGATGGAGGAGGGGATTGAACTCGGAAAAAGCCTTCAGGTATGTACTGGCCAGGTTCGGAATGACAACCGCCACTAGCCCGATTTCCTGTCTGGTTTTGTGGAACTCGTTCAGCTTGTGTGGCATGGAAGGATCGGCCAGGTTAAGATGCAAGGCCCAGAGGGCAGTAACGCTTTCAGGTATGCTCTGGAGGAGGGAATCAACGGTGATGCCCTTAAAGATCCCGTCATAGATCCGGCCGTATTCGTCCGTTGAATAAAGAGATCTTCCGACCGCCACATTGGTATCGTCCAGCATGTAGGAACCAGGGTCGCGGAGAACGCCCATAATGCAAGCGGGCAACTCTTTTGGCACTGTCACTCTGGCATAAGAGACGGGTACCACGACAGGAGAGCGCGGCTTTTTTCTCACGCTCTTAGCTATGTCGTCAACCTGTTCTCTGGTTATAGGAACTTCGGCAATTTCATTCATTTTTCATAAAAAAAAGTGTGACTATTATCGCACTTTACCATAAGAAATCAATAAGAAAAAAAAACGGAAACGTTGTATACTAGCTCTATGCTTAGCATTGATTTTATCCGCCAAAACCTTGAGGTCGTGAAAAATGCGGCTAATCAAAAAAACAGGAAGGTTGATTTCGACTCATTGTTAAAACTGGATGACAGGCGCCGGGAGCTTCTGGCTTCAGTAAACAAACTCCGGGAAGAACGTAACAAGCTCGCCAGGCTCGGCGGCAAGGAGGAGGCGATGAAAAGGGGTAAAGAAGTGAAGGAGGAGCTGAAAAAACTTGAGGAAACGGCCAAAAAAACAGAGGCAGAACTTAACGGTCTTCTCCTGACGGTCCCGAACGTTCCGTATGCGGAGGTACCCGCCGGGAAAGACGAGACCCAGAACGTGGAGGTAAGAAAAGTGGGAGATCTCCCTAAATTCGATTTCGAACCGTTATCGCACCTCGAATTGATAAATAAGCACGATCTGGCCGATATGGAGAGGGGTACAAAGATCTCCGGTTTCCGGGGCTATTTTCTGAAAAATGAGATGGCCGTACTCCATTTCGCGGTGCTTTTCTATGTGTTTGGTAAGCTGGTCAAGAAAGGCTACACGCCCATCATCGCTCCGGCGATAGTCAAGGAATTCACCCTGTTCGGCAACGGCCAGTTCCCCTGGGGCAGGGAGGAGGTCTATATGGTGGAGAAGGACGATGTCTTTTTGGCCGGGACGGCTGAAGTGCCGGTGACCGCCTATTTTGCGGACGAGATACTGAACGAAAAAGACCTGCCCAAAAAGTTCGTGGCCTTTTCCCCCTGCTTCAGAAGGGAGGCGGGGAGCTATGGCAAAGACACCAAAGGCCTTTACCGGCTGCACGAATTTTGGAAGGTGGAACAGGTGGTGGTTGCCGAAGCGGATGACAAAAAAGCCAGGGAATACCACGAAGAGCTGCAGGCGAATACCGAGGAGGTGCTTCGCGACCTGGAGTTGCCCTATCGGGTGCTCCTGATGTGTACCGGGGACATGGGCGAACCCCAGGCCAAAAAGTACGATACGGAGGTCTGGATGCCTTCGAGGAACGGCTATGGGGAGATAGCCTCCAACTCCATCATGACCGATTTTCAGGCCAGACGTCTGAAAATGAGGTACCGCACCAAAGCCGGAGAGGTGAAGCACGTGTATACTCTTAACGATACCGCCGTGCCTTCACCGAGGATACTCATCGCCATCCTGGAGAATTTCCAGATGAAGAACGGCAGTATAAAAGTGCCCAAAGTACTGCAACCCTTCACCGGATTTGGTATGATAGGTAATCATGCTTAATTTTTTAACATCGCTTTTTGACTCCAATACGAAGGAACTCAAACGGCTTCAGCTAATAGTGGAAGAGATCAACCAGCTAGAGCCCATGGCAAAGAAGCTCAAGAACGCCGATTTCCCCAAAGAGACCGCCAAATTGAAGAAGCAGATAGGCGGCCAAAAGGACAATCTGGAGAAGGCACTGCCCTGGGCATATGCGCTGGTCAGGGAGGCGGCCTTCAGGGTCCTGGCGGAGCGCCATTATGATGTTCAGCTGATCGCTGCCATTGCGCTCCATGAGGGCAGGATAGCCGAACAGAAAACAGGAGAGGGGAAGACTCTTTCCGCGACCGCCCCTCTGTACCTGAACGCGCTGATGGGACGGGGTGTGCATTTGGTGACAGTCAATGACTACCTGGCCCGGCGCGATGCCGGCTGGATGGGGATGGTCTACGATTTTTTGGGTCTGAAGACCTCGGCCATCATCTCGGAAAAATCGTTCATTTTTGACAGCGAATTCATGGATGCGACGGCCTCTGATTGGCGGCTGCAGCACCTGAAGCCTATCAGCCGCCGGGAAGCCTATCAGGCGGACATCACCTATGGTATCAACAGCGAGTACGGTTTCGATTACCTGAGGGACAATATGGCCTTCTCATCCCGGGAAACGGTGCAGCGGGACTTCTATTATGCCATTGTAGATGAGGTGGACTCCGTACTTATTGATGAGGCTCGCACGCCCCATATCATCTCCGCCCCCTACGGTGACGATGTCAGCCGTTATTATCGCTATGCCAAGATAGTGGAGAGATTGATGCCCGAAACGGACTATGTCATAGACGAGAAGATGCGCACTGCCAACCTGACAGAAAGAGGCATCGAGAAGCTGGAAAAGCTTCTGGGGGTAAAGAATGTTTATGAAAGCGACTATGACAGCCTTTTTCATACCGAGGCGGCCCTCAAGGCCAGGACACTATTTAAGCTCAATAAAGACTATATTGTCAGGAACGGCGAAGTGGTGATCGTGGACGAATTCACCGGCCGGCTTTTAGAGGGAAGGCGGTTTTCGGAGGGTATCCATCAGGCCATTGAAGCCAAAGAGGG